>CAVOXY010000006.1:0-295177 GCA_963700515.1 uncultured Planctomycetota bacterium
CGGAGATGTTAAGCATGTGGTCAAACCCAATGCCCGTTTCTGTTTGCAGACCGCACATGGACCTTGACGTCCAGATTGCCCTGTTTCACTTCCTCAACGCATTCCGCAAGTTTCCTGGATTCCTCGATCATTTCATTGGTGGATTCCCAACTGGTTCAGGAGATCGTCTCCTGTTTCCTCATTCGCATGCACATCAAGATTCCCCTGGGCCAGTTCTGAAATGACCGCGAAATAATCGCTCATGCCGAGCGCGAGGTTCATTGAATTTGTATGGAGTTCTTCCATACTCTGTTTCAGGTTCTCCACCATCTTTTCAAGGGCTTTGCCCAGCACATCCTTGTTTGATCTGGGTTTTACCGAAGCTTCAAGATCGCCCGATGCAATCTTGTCGGCAGTGTTTGATATTTCGTTCAGAGATGCCGCCATATCTGAAAACGCATTCTCGAGTTCCGTGATTTCGTTCTCGCTTTTCTGCGCAGCGTTCTGCATCACCTGGGGATATCTCCTTCGGCAATCTTGCGGGCTATATCCGTTACTTTTCGCAGCGGTTTTGCAATATCTCCCGTAAGGTACACAGCGAGTATTATGACGGCAATCAGTGAGAAAAAGATGATGCCTTTGGAGAGGATGCCCTGACGTTTCACGGATTGTTCCGCTGCGAGTTTGTGTTTGGCATATACCTCTCCGATACCGGACATGAAAGGATCATAAATCCCCATCAATTCAGGAAGGACGACCTGCCGGACATGAAGGGAGAGCCTTCTCACCGGTTGTGAATCGCTCACCGAGATGTTTCTGCAGTTCATTGGCAACGACCGCCACGATGGAGTGATCTCCGCATGAAGGAGGAACCGAACGGCATCCCGGCACGCCCGCCTGGGGACGCATGGTGCGGCTCACTCGCAAGGAACTGCGTGAAACGCTCCGCGATCGGCGCACGGTCATCACGTTGGTGTTGATGCCTTTGCTGGTCTACCCGCTACTGAGCATTTCTTTCAACAAATCACTCCTCCTGACCGCCGAACAGTCGAGCAAGACCGTCGTCGCCATCGGCGTAGAGTCGGAGCGAGAGATGACGACATTGCAGCAGTTGCTGCTCCAGGGAAGCCGATTGCGGGCGACCCAAACCGAGTCCGCCGCAGGGGCGGAAACGGCGGGCTGGGAGGGTGTGACGGGGCTGGAGTCGCGGGAGGAAGGAGCGGAACTGCAGTGGTTTGCCGGGCCCATGCTGGAAAACGAAGTCGCCGATATGGAAGTGCAGTTGGCCGTGCGCGTCCACTATTCTGCTGAGGCGCTCTGCGCTGCCTTTCTCTCCGGTCGCGTTTGAATTGATCTATCGCGAGAATTCGCCGGCCAGCCAACGGGCTTTGCGGTACGTGGAGGAGCGTCTGCAGGCGGTCAATGTGGCGTCCCTGCGAACAAAACTGACCGACCTGGGAGTTCCCGCCGGACTCCCCGCCGACATCTCCCTCAAGCCGATCTCGGTCGGCCGCACCGCTCCCTTCTCCTTGGCAACGTTGGTTCCTCTGGTGCTGATTCTGATGACCATTACCGGCGCGGTCTACCCGGCAATTGACCTGACGGCCGGCGAACGGGAACGAGGCACTCTCGAAACGCTCATTGCCGCTCCGATCTCCCGCATGGCATTGCTGATCGCCAAATACGCCGCCGTTTTGTGTGTGGCGGTATTGACCGCCATGGTGAACCTGCTCGCCATGACCGTTACGCTGTTCACGTCCAGCTTGGGATCCCAGTTGTTTCCGGGCGGGCTATCCCTCCTGTTGATGATCCAGATCCTCGGACTGATGATCCTCTTCGCCGCATTCTTCTCGGCCATCGTGTTGGCCCTGACCAGCTTCGCTCGCAGTTTCAAAGAAGCACAAGCTTACCTGATTCCCGTCATGCTGCTGGCGATCTCGCCTGGCTTGCTCAGCCTGATGCCCGGCCTGGAACTCTCTTTGCCGCTGGCCGTGGCGCCATTGGTCAATATCGTCTTGCTTTCCCGCGATATTTTGGAAGGCAACGTGGTACCGGCCACCGCCGTGTTGGCCATCGTTTCGACCGCCGTCTATGCGATGGCGGCCATCGTCATCGCTTCCAAGATTTTTGGCAACGACGCGCTGCTGTACGCCAGCCGAGGTAGCTGGTCCGATCTCTTTCAGCGACCTTCCACATTCCTCACGGCACCCACGCCGGCAGCCACGCTGGCCTGCCTGGCGACCTTGTTTCCCTGCTATTTCGTGCTTGCCAACCTCGCTCAATCACCGGGACGAGATTTGCCGAGTCTGCTGGCCCTCAATGCCTTGGTCACGATCGCCGTGTTCGGTCTCTGGCCGATCCTCTTCGCCGTGGCCCAGCGCGTGCGTTTACTCCCCGGTTTCCAGATTGGTCGAGCATCGTGGCTGGCCTTTACCGGCGCCCTGTTGCTGGGCCTCACCTTGTGGCCCATCGCCCACGAATTGTTCCTGCTCGGACAGCAGGCCGGCTTGGTGGGAATCGATAAGAACCAGCTCGCATTAGCCCAGAGTCAGCTGGAGGCGATGCAGAGTCTGTCGCCCATACTGTTGCTGGTATCCTTGGCGATCGTCCCGGCCGTCATGGAGGAGTTCTTCTTTCGCGGGTATCTGTTTAACGGGCTGCGCAGCGATTTTCGGGGGAGAGCATCATTGTCGTTTCAGCCCTGTTATTCGGACTGTTCCACGTTCTCTCCCCCAGCACGCTGACTCCGGAAAGGTTTTTGCCCAGCACCTTTCTGGGGTTGGTCTTGGGATGGGTCTGCTACCGGACCGGCAGCGTGCTGCCGGGCATGCTGCTGCACGCCAGCCACAACGGACTGCTGTTGCTGATGGTCCAGAACACCGATTACCTCAAATCGCATGGCTGGGGACTGCAGGAAAGCGCACATTCCCTGGGGCTGGCTGGTGTCGGCCGCTGTGGCTATTTGCGTCGCAGCACTGCTTATCTACGGCGGCACCCGCCAGCCACGCAGCACGGCTGGTAAGAAACGGGTGTGAGGTCTGACGGCCCGTTGCCGGTTCCACGCGGCATCGCCTCACCCAGCACGCTCTGTCACCTGCCGGCTATTTCCCCAGACCTTCGACAGCACCGCCGATACGCTCATGGACTTCCGCGGTGGCACGTACGACCAGAGCTTGCCATTGTCGATAATAGACGATGGTACCGGGGCCGCCATTGACGTCCCAGAAATCGGGTGCGATGGTGCGGCGGATCAGCTCGACCAACACGTCACCGTCATCCGCGCGCGGCGCTCCCCCGCTGCACCCTGCAGCGAAGTAGCGGCAGAATCCGACGCGGTGGCAGACCGGCTCAGACTCTTGGCGGGGGAAGTAGACGGCGCGGGAAGCGGCTCGACAGCAGTCTGAGATGTGTCGGCGGTAGGATGGTCGTCAGCAGAAGCGTCGCTGGCCGCCAGGTCGCGTTCAAGCCGTTTCTGGATTGTCAACAACCGGCTGCGAAGCTTGATCCGGTAAGCGTTGAGTGTGTCGCTGGTCGGGAACCGCTTGTCGTGAGTGATCTCCCCGTAGAGTTGGGTGAGCTGCACCACCACCAACCTCCATTGGTCGGGATCCGTATGCCGGGCTTCTTGCCGCAGTAAGCTGCGTAAATCCTGATGAATCTCATAATAGGGGCGGCGTGACTCGGCCTGCGATTGCGGAGAGGGCGCCCTGGGCGATTCCGGGGCCGCTTGCGTGGACTCAGGTGGCGCAGTCAGCACCAATAGCAAAATAAACGTGGACATCCCTGACGCTCCTCGTGTCTGTGCCCTGCCCGTGCCGTGACGGCACTCATCTCCCGAATCTAACGGTTCCGTGGCAAACACGCAACGAAACCTGTAGGACCGCGCACGATGGCAAGTCGGGTTTCCGCCAGCGACCGCGCGCGTTCAACACGAACGAGGGATGCCCAGCTGCTGTGCAGCGAAATGAATGAAATGAATCCGCTGCACTGTGGCCGCCGAAGGCGGACAACGGCAGATCGATCAGGCGGCGTGGCGCCGATTCTCGGACTCCTCGCCACGCTCCGATGTCGAAACCACGGCGCCGGCAACCGAGTCGCCCAGCGGTTGCTCCGCACGAGGGCCGCGGGATTCAAAACGCGTGAAGAACCGATCGAGGAAGCGGTCGTCCCAGCAAATGCCGACGATCATGCAGGCGATCGCCGCGCCGGCAAACGTGTCGCTGACGTAATGCGCCATCGACTGAATACGCTGGGCGGCCCCCAAGAACGCGAACAGAGCGAACAGCCAGCGTCCGCGTGGATAAAGCCAGGCGAGCCCGAACGCCAGCCCCACCGCCGTCGCCGCGTGGCCCGATGGAAAGGACTGAATGGATCGTCCGGCGAGTTCATTGGCCCGCGCGTAGTCTGCCGCGCCTCCGGCGAAAAACGTGCCCCAGACGTTGGACGCCAACCGGCACTCGTTGGGACGAATGCGCGGCAGCAGGTGTTTGGCAAGCTGGGCAAACGCCCCGGCCCCGAATACGCAGACGCCCACTCGTGGCAGCCGCCGGCGATTCAACGGATCCAATACCGCGACCGTGAGCAGGATCAATAGGACGCCCAATCCGTGCGCGAAAACCTCCGAAACATCCAGCAGCTTGCGCAGGTCCCCAAGCGACCAGTTCCCACCAGCGTTGCGCGACACCGGGATGTCCACGGCCAGCGCAACCGCCGACGCCGCGGCAAACAGCAGCGCCAGAAGGTAGATTCGATTACGCGGAGTAACGAGCATCAAACACACGCCAAGGGAAAAACAGCAGTACGAATACGCCTCGTAACTTCTGACACACAGTGGCCGCGGAGATCCGCAGTCTGCCATCACGAGCGGACGAAGAGTAGCAGGACTCCCTGGAGCGGGGAATACGGGTTTCTTCGCGACTCCACGAATGGTATCGGTCGATGCGAGGTGGGTTCTGTGAACATGTTACAGCTCGTTGTTAGGCGATCGCCAAGATATGCCTTACCCATTTATCGTGACCTCTCTAGTCTTCGGGCAAAATCGCGCTCAGTTGAGGCCGAACCCTGCCGCGGCTCGCTTCGGTCTCGACGGCGTCCCGGTGTGATGGCACATGGGAGACTCGTTTCTGAGCTTGTGGCGAAGATCGGCAATTCCGTACACTGCGTTCGCCTGTCCACGGCATGCGGTGTGTGGGGCGTGCGAGCCAGGAACGGATTGGGATGGGAAATCGGCGAGGGATCGAGATGGCGTCGACGTTGCGACAGTTGATCATCGTGGCACTGGTTGCCGTGGTGGTACTTTTCACCAACCTGGGTGGACCACGGCTGTGGGATCGGGATGAGCCCCGCAATGCGGGTTGCACGGCGGAGATGTTGGCGCGGGGCGATCTCATCACCCCGGTGTTTGACGGCGAGCTGCGTACGCATAAGCCGATTCTGTTGTATTGGCTCATGATGGCTTCGTATGCGGTGTTTGGCGTGAGCGAATTCTCAGCTCGCTTCTGGTCTGCCGCGTTAGGCGTTGGGACGGCATGTTTGACGTACGCCATGGGCCGCCGGCTATTCTCTCCTCAGGTTGGGTTTTGGGCGGCGATCATTGTGGTGACCACGCTGATGTTCGACGTGGCGTCGCGTGCGGCGACTCCGGACGGCGTGTTGATTTTCTGGTCCACCGCGGCATTGGCTGTCTTCGTGTGGGGGACATTTCCGGCCGTGAAGCAGGGGGAGCAAGCTGCCGGGCCAGACCGTCTGTTCCCTGGTTGGCCGATCGCTGCGCTGATGTACGGCTGTATGGGAATGGCGATATTGGCCAAAGGTCCGGTGGGACTCTTGCTGCCCACCGCGGTAGCCGGCATGTACTTGTTGGTGCACACCCTACCAACTCGAACAGCCGCGGTTTCCCACGGCTGGATCAACCAGGGCATCCGCTGGGTCGGAGCGATGCTGCGACCGTTCGCGCCCCGCCATTTCGTCCATACTTGTTGGCGAATGCGGCCGATTACGGCACTTCTGGTCTCGCTCGCCGTGGCCCTACCATGGTATCTCGCCGTCAGTTGGCGGACCGACGGCCAGTGGGTGCGCGGTTTTCTGATGGATCACAATCTGGGGCGTGCGGCGCAGTCCCTGGAAGGGCACAGCGGATCGCTGCTCTTCTACCCGCTTGCGCTGCTGGTCGGGTTCTTTCCCTGGTCAGTCTTCGCCGTTCCAACCTTGTTGGAAACGGTGCGTCGCATCCGGCGCAAGGATGCTCCGTCGGCCGCATATGTCCTGGTTGCCTGTTGGATCGGCGTGTACATCGGGTTATTTTCGCTCGCGAAGACGAAGTTGCCGAGTTACGTCACTCCCTGCTATCCCGCTGTCGCGCTGCTGGTGGGGAGTTTTGTCGATGCGTGGATTCGCGGCCGCGCGCTCTCCGCTCCGTATTGGCCTCGGGCAGCGCTGGCCTGCCTGGCGACCGTCGGTATCGGGATCCTCGTGGCAGTCCCGTTTGTCGCAGCGCGTTTTCTGCCAGGTGAACAGTGGTTGGCGCTGCTGGGCGGCATCCCGCTGCTGACAGCCGTTGCAGCGTACGTTTTCGTGCGGCGGCAGGCAGCCGGTCGTGCGGCGCTGACATTCGGTGTCGGAGCCGTTCTATTGACAACCTCCCTGTTTGCGATCGGAGCGGCGCGGGTCGATCGTCATCAGACTTTCCACACCTTCCTGGCCACGATCGATCAGCGGTCTCGAGAGCCGGAGATCGGTACGCTGGGAGTCCTCGAACCGAGCTGGGTGTTCTACATCGGGCGTCCGTTAGAGCATCTTTTCGCACCGGAGTTAATGCCCGATGTGCCGGCGGACACGTCGATGGTCGGTCGACCACGGACGAACGACTGGCAGATCAAGCCGTATTGGAACGTCTGGCAGTATTTGAGCCAGAGCCCTGATCGGTACGTGATCACCACCGTCGGTCAACTCGAACAGATTGGGACCCTACCGGACCGCGTCATGGTGTTGGCACGGACACCTTATTTCCTGCGAAACGAAGAGCTGGTTTTGCTGGGGACCGAAGGCGTCTCCCAGACAGCCCAGCGAAACGACCCAGCGAAACGACAATAAACTGGGCCGGACGAAAGGCACCGCTGCCCGGAAACGATGAGCGATACGATTGCGGCTCTGCTGCCGACGCGCGATCGCTTCTGCCCCCTGCGGGGCGTTGAGTCGAGTGCTTGGCTTTGCTCAGCCTCCGGTAGTCACCCGCCGTCGTGGGCGGTGGGTACGGTCGCTCTACCCCGGAGCATACAGCCATGGCCAGCGCCGAGTCACCGCGTGTCACTGCGTCGGACGTCGTTCTTTCCCGCCGCAGGTTTGTACAGGGGAGCATCGCGGCAACGGCATGGTCGTTAGCGGGACGGTTGCAGGCCCGCGATCGACCGCTCGCCAGAGCAGGCTGCGAAAACCGCTCGGTGATCATGATCTGCAACTATGGCGGGCCAAGCCAGTTGGATACGTGGGATCCGAAGCCAGACGCTCCACTGGAAGTTCGAGGGCCATTCCGAGCCATCCGGACAACGGTCCCCGGCCTGTACGTCTCCGAATTGTTTCCTCGCCATGCTCAGATCGCACATCACCTGGCGCTCGTCCGATCGTGTCACCACACGGCGCCCGCAGTGCATGCGGCGGGATGGCAGTTGATGCAGACCGGGCGAGAATTTATGGGAGGAGTGGAATCACCGCATGTTGGCTGCGTGACGCAGTACCTGCTGGGTGGTCGCCGTGGGCTGCCCGGGCACGTCGTACTGCCGGCCGTATTGCGAGGTGGGAAACCGGGGTTCTCGGCGGGGCAATCGGCGGGGTGCCTGGGAGCCGCCCACAATCCGTATGCGATGGGCTCTGTCGACCAGTCGCTTTGCTGGCCCGGCACGGCGCGCGGCGGATCACACGCCCTGACGGCACATCGCATGCTCCTGCACCGTGCGGATCTGTCCGCAGAGTCGGCATCGCCGCGCCGGCAATATGGAGATACACGACTCGGACGACTTTGCCTGGCGGCCAGGCGATTGGTGGAAGCGGGGGTGCGGTTTGTCACCATCAACACGGGTGGGGATCTCTGCCGGGAAGAATCCTGGGATGTGCATGGTACCGTGCCCTACCGACCTTTGCGGCAGTTGCGGCAGTCTGTGGCTCCGGCATATGATTCTGCGGTAGCTGCGTTGATCGAAGACCTCGCGACTCGCGGACTGTTGGCAGATACGTTAGTGTGCTGTCTGGCGGAGTTCGGACGCACGCCGCGGATCAATCGCGACAGCGGACGAGATCATTGGCCAGAGTGTTTTACTGTCTATTTCGCCGGCGGCGGAGTGGAAGGAGGCCAGGTGGTGGGCCGCAGCGACACGATTGCCAGTGAGCCGCTCGAGCGTCCGGTCCAACCGGCGGAAATCGTGGCCACCATCTACCACAGCCTGGGTATCGATCTGACCACGCAACTGACAGATGCTGCCGGGATCGCCCGCGCATTGATCGAACCAGAAATCCAACCGATTCAAGAGTTGTTCTGAAGCGGCCAACAGGGAACTCGATCGCCATGGATTCGCGCTCACGTGACTATTTCGACACGCAGTTGGACGAGGTCTTAGCGCAGTTGCCCCAACAGATCCATCGACTGTTAGATGAAGTCACCATGTATGTGGAAGACCATCCCTCGCGCGACGTGATGCAACGGATGGGGATCAGGAACCGCCGACAACTATGTGGTCTCTACAGCGGGATACCGTTGGGAAGCCGTAGCGTCGAGCACTCAGGCGTCTTGTCCGATGCGGTCCACATTTATCGCGAGGGGGTCCTGGCCTTGTCCCGCGACGGGCAGGGCACGGTCGATGAAGACGAACTCCGCCGACAGATCCGCATCACGGTGCTGCACGAATTAGGCCATCATTTCGGCATGACCGAGAAGGACTTGCGTGACCTCGGATATGGTTAGTTCCCGGCGTGCCGCGGTCGTGGGCGAGACCCTCGGTTGCTGGCCGCGATGCGTGTATGCCGCCGCCCCGAACCACCCCCATCGCCTGCTCCCTTGGACATGAAGTGCGAGGAAGATCTCGCACCGACATGGGCGGACGGTGCTCGCGGACGACTCCTGCGACGCGGATGGGCAAGAAATCACGGGTAGCGCACAACTTCCTCCGAGGATTGAAGGAACGTGCGAAGTCGAAGGCGATCCTGAGCCAGAGTGACTTGGTCGGCCGCGGTGTCGGCTCGCGGGAACACAAATGCAGCGCTAAATCCTCAATTGGTGCCGCGGCGTGCCGAATATCCTGCTCCGACTGGCGAATAGCCTGCGTGATTGGATGTGGCGCGGCCCAGGATGCGCCGGCCAGCGACCTGACAGCCCGATTCCGCGGGACCGAGGGGGCTTTGAGGGAGGATCTGGATCATGGCGACAAGCAAATATCTCTCGAAGTATTGGACTCTGGTCGCAGCTTCTGCGGCGTTGCTGATTGGCGGAGTCATTGTCGGAGCGGTTGGACCAGCGTGGTTGGGCTGGCATCCGGACCGCTACGCCACGCGATTCGTGACCGACTCGGGGCCGACAACCCGGCCGCCCACTCGGGGCGATATTCAAATGCATGTCAAACGACTCCCTCCACCGGATTTCCCGCCCGATCTGGCCGACGTGACGCCGGATCCTCGGTACGCACGCTATGATAATATCGTGGTCGAAGTGAAGCCCGACGGCACATTGTGGGTCTTGGGGGAACAGATGGGCATCGACGGGTTTCGCAGCCTGCTGGGTGATCAGATCCATGACCGATTGCAGACGTATGTGACCATTCGGCCCGACGATAACTGCACGTACCGTTACATCGGCCGCATCATCTCGATGTGCCAGGAGGTGGGAGTTCCCCACCAGATGGTGGTTACTCCGGACGGCCCGGCGGTGACCAACCGTGCGGATGCCCCAGCCTGAAGTGTCCGGGCGTGGTGGAATCCCCGTCGTGCAGCACGTCCTCTGCACGCTCTTTGCCGGCGATCCACGCGGCTCGGCGCAAGATTCCGCCTCCCTGACCTAAAGCGGTCTCGACTGCCACCCGCATCCTGCGCTTTCGAACTCTAACGAGGCAGGGCCTCGAGCCAATTACGAGCTGTCGCTCGGCTCGGTCCACCCGCTCCCGTCGGTCGCTAGAACTTGACTCAAGATGTTCACGGTTTGCCCCATAAGTATACTAAAGTCGATTTTTGGTGGAGAGTTTGGGAATTTGCAGTGGGATCCCGACAGCAATGAACCTCGCCGTCCCTTGTGGCGTAAAATACTACAACTGACCCGAAAGACGCCCGTGTTTCTAGACTCGATAATGTTGGTTCAGGTTCTTAGAACGGGCCGGATTCAAGTCCCGGTGGGTTGTTGGTGACGGCGATCTCGGGTCCGTTTAGACCGAGCTAATTCTGCGTCCTTCTCTCTATATCCTCCTTGGGCACATGGCATTATCCTCGTGATCGAGCATCGGAGTTTACACGCACACCCATGGTTCGCACCTTATCCGCCGTCTGAATGGCCCCCTGTTAGGGGCGGTTCACGTCGCATCTTCGCACTCGCCGCGGTCGCGGCGACCGGCGAGCGGAATGGGTTGCGGAGCGATGGGCTTTTCGTGGCGCGCTGGCTGGCGCTGCTGGCCGCGGCGTTCCTGTTTCTCTCGACCTTGATACCGGCGTGGGGGCACGACGTGCCGATGCTGGTCACGCAGTTGCCGCCCAGCGAATGGGGCGAGGCAGAGCGTCCCAACGCTCTTCACGATCCAGGACTGGGCGCCCTGGAAACGTTGCCTGCGGTGGGGGGGCGCATTGTACTCGTTTTGCCGGACGGGACGCTCCGCGTCTTGACCAAGGATTTCTACAGCGCGTCGGATCCGGCTGCCTCTTTCGATGGCAAGCGGATTCTGTTTGCTGGCCAGCGAAACGCATCCGATCCATGGAACATATTCGAGCTCTCCTTGGATGACTCGACTGTCCGCCAGGTTACCCGGGATTGTGGGAACTGTCGTCAGCCCGGCTACCAATCGACGCTCTACACGATTGTCTCGACGGAGCCGTGGTACCAGTTGACGTTTGTCAGCGACATGGCCGGCAAAATGAACGAGCGGGGGACAGGATTAGCGCGCAGTCTGTACTCGTGCAAGTTGGACGGTTCTGAAGTACGACGTCTCACGTACAACCTGGCGGACGACCTGGATCCCTTCCAAATGTTGGATGGTCGGCTGGCGTTTAGCAGTTGTCAGCGCAGCACACTGGAGCGGGGAACTTGGGGCCGCGCGGCGTTATTTGGCGTCAACATTGATGGGACCGATTACGCATTGTTGGGCGACGTGAGTGGGCGCCGAGTGAAGCGGATGCCATGTGTCACGGACCGTGGCTTGGTGGTGTTCGTCGAGGCGGATCGGCTGGAAGCAGACGGTTCGGGACAGCTGGCGGCCGTGACCTTTCGCCGCCCGTTGAAAAGCTATCGGACGCTCACGGCGGAGGCGGACGGGTTCGTCTATTCGCACCCGTCGCCGTGGCCGGGCGGCCGGGTGCTCGTTGCGCGGCGTCCCACCGCGGGTCGGCAGACGCGTGGGATCTGGTTGTTTGACCCGAAGACGGGGGCGGCGGAGAAGGAGTTTGACGATCCGCAATATGATAACGTGCAGGCGATTGCCCTCCGATCCGGCCGCGAACCGGATGGCCGTTCGAGTGTGGTGAACGAAGAAGATCCGAACGGCAAATTGTACTGCCTAAATGTCAATCTGGACGATTCCCCCAGCGGGGATCGGAATCCACCCGGCACGGCACGGCGCGTGCGTTTTCTGGAGGGAGTTCCGCTGGATGCGGGCGACGCGAGCGCCTACCTCCCGCCGCTGCCGCAATCTTCTCGCCGTCCCGGGTCCACCTGCAACGGTCTACCGCCATTGGTCCAGCGGCGGATGATTGGCGAGATTGACATCAGCCCGGACGGCTCGTTTCAAGTCGACATACCGGCGAACACCCCGGTGCAATTGCAGACGTTGGACGAAAACGGTGTCGCACTGCGCACCTGTGGCTGGATCTGGTCGAAGAATCAGGAACCACGAGGTTGTATTGGCTGCCATGAGGACGGGGAGCTGACTCCGGAAAACACCTTCACGCTGTCCCTGCGACAGCCATCGATTGCTTTGACGCTGCCGCCGGAGCGGCGTCGGACCGTCGATTTTCGCCGTGACATCATGCCGATCATCGAGAAGAAATGCGTGGTGTGCCATGATGCTCAGGGAGATGCGCCGCGATTGGATGGCGCTCTGGAACTGGTCACGGAGCCTGACGGAGCAGCTCATTTCAATCGCGCTTACTTGAGCTTGTTGGCGACTCGACCGACCGATGGCGAGGACGAATTCAACGGACTGTACGTCGAGCCGGGGAAGGCACGCACCAGCCCATTGATCTGGCACCTACTGGGCCGCAACCTGTCGCGACCATGGGATGGTGACGCGCTGGCCGACGAGGCCAAGCCGATTCCGGCGGGCCGGGCGGAGCCCCTGACTGACTTGGAACGCCGCGCTTTTGTAGAGTGGGTGGACCTGGGGGCTTCGTGGGATGGGATCCCCGGGCCCGACGACTTACCCGGCGGCCGTTAGCACGCACAGACATTTTTAAGGAATAGCCGATGAGTTGGCGCACGCTGCTAGTGGGAGGACTGCTCTCGGTCTTCGGGGGGGCTCTCGCTGGCGCCCAGGAGTTTCCCGTTTTCACCGATGTGACTCAAGAAGCGGGGATCACGTTCCATCACCGCTTTGGTGACGACAACCTCAGCAACATTGTGGAAGGAACCGGCGCCGGCGCGGTGTTCTTTGACTACGACGGTGACGGTTGGCTCGATATTTACTTTCTGTGCGGTTGCTGGCACAAGGAAGTGAGCGACAATCGCAGTCGCAATTACCGCGACAAACTGACCAATCGGCTGTATCACAATCGGCAGAACGGCACGTTCGAGGAGGTGACGGAGACGGCCGGAGTGGGCGACAAGGGGTTCAGCACGGGAGGTTCCGCCGCCGACTTCGACAAAGACGGCGATCTCGATTTGTACGTGCTCAACTACGGCAAGAACGTCTTCTATCGCAACAACGGCGACGGGACGTTCACCGATATCTCCGAGTCATCGGGTCTGGACAATGAGCTCTGGAGCCTGTGCGCCCCGTGGTTCGACTACGACAACGACGGCGACCTGGATGTGTATGTCGTCAACTACTTGAAGTATGACGGCGGCAAGTTTCGCGCTTTCTATCCGGCGGCAGGATATCCGGGACCCCTCAGTTACAGTGGACAGCCCGATGCGCTGTATCGCAATAACGGGGATGGCACGTTCACCGACGTGACCAAGGAAGCGGGCGTTTACAGTCCGGGCGGACGCGGTATGAGTGCCGCGGTCGCCGACCTGGACAATGATGGCAAGCTCGATATTTATGTGGCGAACGATGCCATGGAGAACTACTTCTTTCGGAATCTGGGGAACGGGCAATTCGATAACGAGGGGCTGATTCGTGGCCTGGCGTTTGGGGAAGGAGGGCAAGGGGTTTCCTCCATGGGACCGACGGTGGGGGATATCGACCGCGACGGTTGGATCGATGTCTATGTGCCCGATATGGGGTACGGTTGCCTGTTGATGAATCGCGAGGGGTTCTTCGACGATCGAACGGCGCGCGCCAAATTAGCGGTTGCCTGCGGCCAGTACACGGGTTGGGGCGCGGTGTTGTTCGATGCCGACAACGACGGGTATTTGGACATTTTCGTGGCCAATGGTAACGCTCATTTTGAGTTTCCTCAGGAGGATGTGCTGGTCCGCAACGACGGCACGGGGAATTTTGTGGATGTGGCGCACGACGCGGGGCCATATTTCCGCACGGAACGTGTTGGTCGTGGAGCGACTTGCGGTGACTTCGACAACGATGGTGACCTCGACCTGTTGGTCTCGAATCTCAACGACACGCCGACGCTCCTGCGCAATGACGGCGGCAACGCGCGGCGATGGTTGAAAATCGATGCCCGGCTACCCGGGGGCAAATCGACTGCCGTGGGAGCTCGTCTGACGGTGAAGTCCGGCAAGCTGACGCAGATTCACGACCTGATTCCCTGCACCGGGTATTTGTCGCAGGTCGATCCGCGGTGCAATTTCGGTCTCGGTACCGTCGAGAAGGTTGATGCGGTGGAGATTCGTTGGCCCAATGGCGAGCGCACCGAATTGAAAGACGTGGCCGTGAACACGATCCTTAAGGTGGTTCAGGATGCGAAATAACATGAAGTCCACAGAGCTCCGATGTTTTCACTGGCTGCGATTCGGCCGCGTCCTCATGGCGGCGGCGCTTGGTCTCTCGGTCGGATCGGCTCTGCGAGGCGAAGAGACGAAGCAGCCGGTTTTTGTCGGCGCCAAGCAGTGTGCCAAGTGTCATGACGGACCCGGCTTTGGCTACCAGCAGTGCCTGATGCTGCTGACGGCTCATTCCCAGGCGTATGCGGCGTTGGCAAAACCCGAGTCTCAGGAAATCGCCCGCTTGAGTGGCATCCCGGAGGAACCGCAGAAGGCCGCCAATTGTCTTGGCTGTCACGCCACCGGGGCGGAGGCCGAGCAGTGGGAGAAGGACGAGACATTTCACCTGGAGGATGGCGTGCAGTGCGAGAAATGCCACGGACCGGGCAGTGAGTACATGGACGAGGCCGTGATGAAGGACCCCCAGGCCGCCATGGTCGCCGGGCTGATGATGCCCAAAAAAGAGGATTGCATGAACTGCCACAAGGTGAAGGGTTCCCACGTCGCCGTGCTGCAGTCGCGCAAATTCGATATCGACGAAGCGTGGCAACAGATGCGGCATCCCACGCCGGAAGAGTGGAAGAACGCGGACCCGCCTCCGCTTCCTCAACCGGTCGCGGACGGTGCGCACAAGTATGTCGGATCCCTCACGTGCGGCTCAATGTCACAAGAACCCGGAGATGGGTTACCAGTTCAGCAAGTGGCGACTGAGCAGTCATGCTCGTGCCTATGCCGTGCTCGGTACCGAGCAGGCTCGCGACATGGCTCGCCAGGCTGGTGTCGAGGGCGATCCCACGGTCGCGCCAGCTTGCCTCAAGTGCCACGCGACGGCCTACGCTGATCCCGCTGGGGGCGCGAGCGAATCGTACGCGATTTATGAGGGAGTGGGGTGCGAGGCCTGTCACGGAGCGGGAAGCGATTTCGCTGTGGAAGCGATCATGCGCGACAAACCAGCCGCGCTGCAGGCCGGACTCAAAAAGGTCGATCGTGAAACGTGCGTCCGCTGCCACGAGAATGCACATGGGAAGCCGTTTGATTACGACGAATCGGTCAAGAAGATCGCGCATCCCTTCAAGTCTCAAGAGCACGTGTCGGCCATTCAATACAAGACTCCGCTGCGACTGGCCCTGTCGCCCAACGGGGAACAGCTTTACGTCACGGGTGAGGCCTCGCACTCGGTCATCGTCGTCGATACGCGGTCGCGAGAAAAAATCGCCGAGATCCCTGCCGGACACCATCCCACCGGCGTTACGTTTCATCCGTCCGGCCAGTGGGCTTATGTCAGTAATCGCCTGGACGATACCGTGTCGGTCATCGATGTGGCCCAGCGACAAGTGGTCGCTGAGATCCCCGTGGGAGACGAGCCACACGGGGTGCGGACCGATCGCTCCGGAAAACTGCTCTACGTCATCAACACGTCGACGGACGATATCTCCGTGGTCGATACCGAATCGCGGACCGAGATCAAGCGACTCGAAGCGAGTCGTCGTCCCTGGTCGCTGGCCCTCTCGCCCGATGGAACCGAGTTCTGCGTCACGCACACATTGCCTCGCTTCGTCCCGTTTCGTACGCCCTCGGCCGCGGAAGTGACGTTCATCGATGCCCAACAGGGGGTGGTCGACCGCCGCGTTGTCGTGCCGGGCGCCAACTTGCTGTTGGGGACCTGTTGGCACCCGAGCGGCGAATTCGCTCTCGCCACCCTGAACCGGACCAAGAACCTGGTTCCGATGACGCGCCTGCTGCAAGGCTGGACCATCACCAACGGTCTGGCGATCATCTGGCGCGACGGGCGCGTCGATCAGGTATTGCTGGATGAGCCCAACCTCTGTTTTCCCGATCCGACCGATATCGCCATCACGCCGGATGGCCGCCTCGCGCTGGTGACCAGTTCGAGCACGAATCGCGTGGCGGTCGTCGATCTACCGAAGTTGACGTCCATGCTCCAAGGGGCAACGGATTATGAGCGGGAACACGTGTTCCCGAATCACCTGGGCAAGCCGACTGAATTCGTAATCAAGCATATCCCGACCGAACATAGTCCGCGGGGATTGGTGATCACGCCCGATGGCAAATCCGCTTTCGTGGCCAATGCGTTGGACGATTCCGTCACGGTGATTGACGTCGACACGCTCCAGGTGGTGAAACGCATCGACCTGGGCGGGCCAACAGAAATCATCACCACGCGATACGGCGAACGCCTGTTCAATAGTGCAAATATCACATTCCACCGCCAGTTCAGCTGCCATACGTGTCACCCGGACGGGCATGTGGACGGACTGACTTACGATATTGAGCCGGATGGGGTCGGCAGTCCCGTGGACAACC
Organism: uncultured Planctomycetota bacterium; assembly: GCA_963700515.1. GTDB lineage: Bacteria > Planctomycetota > Planctomycetia > Pirellulales > Pirellulaceae > JAJRVM01. The sequence goes on from CAVOXY010000006.1 coordinate 16,586, forward strand.
GGACACTTCGCGGGATCCTCGATACGGCTCCGTTCAAGTGGGAAGGTACCAATCCCAGCCTGAGTCGGCAGTGCGGGCCTCGCTTGGCGGTCTTCTTTACCCGCATTCAACCCTTTAATCCGGAACAGCTCTACGCGCTGGATCGCTACATTTGCACCATCCCTCGTCCCCCGAATCGTTATCGGCCGCTGGGAGCCGAGTTGACGGATGCCCAACGTCGCGGCAAGGAAATGTTCTACCGCACGCGCACCAACGATGGCCGATCCATTCCGCGGAAGCAACGCTGTGTCACGTGTCACTTTCCGCCGCTCTACACCGACCGAAACGTCCATGACGTCGGTACCAAGATGCAGTTTGATCGGGAAGGCAAATTCGACGTGCCGCATTTGAACAACATCTACGATTCCGCTCCCTACCTGCACAACGGAATCGCCGAAACGCTGGAAGAGATCTGGACGCGTTACAATCCGTACGACCAACATGGCGTCACCAACGATATGACAAAGGATCAGTTGAACGATTTAATCGAGTATGTGAAGACGCTCTAAGAGGCCCGCTGCGCAGCGGGAGCGTCTGGTTCGGCCGGGGAAGGCGGCGCCACGTGAAATCAGGCTTTGAAATCAAGACGCCGGCGCACTGAATAGGAAAAGAGAACACGGACGCGGCGTGAAACGCCACGGTAGCAGTTGACGCCCCCTGCCCCCGTTGACTTCCACAGTGAAACGCGTGTCGGTGAGAGAGACGACCAGGCGGCGAACAGGCACAAGGACACGAGTATGAACAATTGCTTGAGATCGGTGAGGCGACTGACAATGGCGGTCGGATTAGCTTGTCTTGCGCTGGGTGCTGCCGTGGGGGCGGATGAACCGCAGACGACCGACCAAGACGTTAAGCCGGCGGCGAGCGGACCGGAGTCGACGCCTGCAAGTGATGCGGCCTCGGCGGTGCAGCTTCCCTACGTCTACACAGACTGGACGCACTACACGACCAAAGAGGGACTCCCCAACGACCACATCTTCGCCGTGAAGGTATTCGGCTCCAAAGTCTGGATCGGTACGGAAAACGGCTTGGCGTGCCTCGACAAACCGACGGGCCAAATCCAGAGTTGGCAGGAGAAAGACGGTTTGCCGTTCCAGGTGGTGTCGGCCCTGGATGTCGATCCCAAGACGGGTGATCTCTGGATCGGCATGTTTGGTGGCGGCTTGGCCCGCTTCAGTGGCGGCCGATTCGATCACTATCACCAACTCAATAGCGGACTCGTCAACGATGTCGTCTACGGCGTGGCGGTCGAGAACAACCACGTGTGGGCCGCCACGACTGCTGGCGCGAGTCGCTTCAATTTGGTCACCAAGAAATGGAATATCTATACCGAGAAGAACGCGCCGATGGAGGAGATTTGGAACTACGGTGTGTCGGCCAACGACGGCAAGGTCTACCTCGGTATCTGGGGGAGTGGCGTGTTGGAATTCGACGTGGCCACGGAGCGCTGGGAAGAATACCTCGATCCGGACGGGGAAATGGAAATCGACCTGTATCGGGACGATGGCATTGTGCACGTGATTACGACCGGTGTCAGCTATGTCGACAAGACGCTCTGGATTTCGTCGTACTTTGGCATGTGCCGCTATGATGGACGCAATTGGCGTGGCTATTACAAGAAAGAAACCGGTTTGCCCAGCGACTTTGGCAACGCCGTGAAGGGGCGGAGTTCCGACGAAGCCTGGTATTGCACCGACCGAGGCGTGGGCGTGATTACCGATTTCAAGACCGATACGTGGGTCACTTACACCATGGATCCAGAGACGCATCGCGGACAGGCGGTGGTGCGACGCGGTGCCGACATCCTCAAGACAATTGACCTCGAGAAGTGTATCCCCCATAACTATACGCTGTGGGCCGAGATGGACGGAAACGATGTCTGGGTGGGAACCTCCAAGGGACTGGCGTTGGCCAAGGGGACCGGATACTACCGGGGCCTGCGTGCCGCGTCGTCACCGTAACGTGTTTGGCTGCTCGGCGATGGCCCGCCTGTATCGCCGCGCTGGAAGATATCCGATCGTTACCATCGTGCCTCAGGGCAACAAGACAGGGCTGTTGAAGGCCGGAGCCGCCGGACTGCATAACATTTGCTTGTTCCAGGTCGCGACGCGTGCCAGGACTCGCTGACACAGCGTCACATGGGTTCTGCAAGGACACTTTTTTTCGGGAAGTGGAAGTCATGCACATATTGTATCAATGCTGCCGATGGGGGCTCCTGTGGGGAGTCATGGTACTTGCTCCTTGTCTGTTGAGTGGAGCGGAGAAAGCCGCTCCCGGCGCACCGACGCCACCCGGAATCGATCCGGAGACGGCCAAGAACTTGGAAAAAATCGATGCTGCCGGCACTTACGGAATCCCCAATCTCGATTTGAAGATCGATGAGGAATACGCGCGTACCAACCGAGAATTGGCCCCGTTCCGCCACGTTACTCCCTATAAAGAACACTTTCTCGAACAGATGATCTATGCGGGTCCCGGACGGGGTGCCCCCGAACCGGAAGATCTGAAGAGCGTAAAGCTGGGGTTCATTGGTCCCATCATGGCAACCGTGTCAGTCGCCACCGGTGGCAAGAGCCATGAAGAGAATCTCGGGGTGGCCATGCTGCGCGGGGCGCAACTGGCGATCGATGAAGCAAATGAAAAAGGGGGTTATACAAAACGTCAGATCCCGTTTGAATTGGTGGTGAGCAATGATAACGGGCTGTGGGGAGCCTCGGGCAACGAGATCATCAAACAGGCCTATAAGGACAAAGTGTGGGCCATCCTGGGAACCATTGACGGGGCCAATACGCATATTGCGATTCGCGTGGCACTGAAAGTGGAAATCCCCATGATGAATTCGGGCGACCTGGACCCGACCTTGATGGAGACAAACATTCCGTGGATCTTCCGCTGCGTCGGGGATGATCGGCAGTTGAGTTACATCCTCGTCGATTACCTGTACAAGAAGTGCAAATTTGAGCGGATCGGAGTGATTCGCGCCAGTAATCGGTACGGTCGATTCGGTGTACGAGAGATCCGCGATGGAAGTCGTCGCATGGGGCATCCCATCGCCACCGAAATGGCTTACACACTCGGCACCGAGGATTTTGGCCTGCAGTTGGAGCGTCTGCGCGAGGCGAACGTCGAAGCGATTGTACACTGGGGGGACGCGGAAGACGGCGCGATGATCTTGAATCAGATGCGAGCGGCCGGTATGAACCAACCCTACTTCGCGTGCGACCGCTGTGTCGCCGACGAGTTCGTCAAGATTGCCGGCGACAATGCCGAGGGTGTGATCTGTGGATTTCCTTGGAACCCGCAGCGGAAGGACGAGAAACTGGACGCGTTTCGCACCGCCTTCGAGCAACGTTTTGGCGAGGCACCAGACACCTACGCGGCGCACGCCTACGACGGCATGAATATGTTCATCTGGGCGGTGCAGACAGCCGGACTTAATCGCGCCAAAATCCGTGACGTCCTGGCTTACCGCAAGGAGCCCTGGCCAGGCGTCACCGGTGACATCCCGTTGAGCGCCGCATTGGATGATGCCGGCGATGTGTTCCTCGCTCGTCGCGAAAACGGCCAGTGGAAGTATTACTCTCGAGAAGAGTTGGAAATCCCACGCTGAGAAATCTTCTGGCGAATCTGACGTGTGTTGTTTCGCTGCTGCTCAGCGACAGTCGGCAGGAGCCAACAGCCGAGCACGGATGCGGTGCAGCCCTACTTCCAACTTCGTAGCCAACAGACGCAATACGTGGGGCCAGCGGACCAGCAGGCGACTGCCGAGCAGCTGTCGGACATACGTATTGGCTACTTCGGACCCTCCGATCCACACCACGCGTCGGCGGGGCAAATGTGGCGGGGAGCACAATTGGCCCTGGACGAGGCCAATCGGGAAGGGGGCTATCAGGGGAAACCGTTCCGGCTGTTGCCCGTCTGGTCACAAGATCCCTGGGGCACGGGTGTCAAACAGCTGACACGTCTCGTCTACGAAGATCACGTCTGGGCAATTGTGGGAGGCGTGGACGGCGCCACCACGCATCTGGCCGAGCAGGTGGTGGCCAAAGCGAGGCTCCCGCTGGTGAGCCCCGTAAGCACCGACAAGACCGTCAACCTGGCGAACGTCCCCTGGATGTTTTCGCTGGCGCCGGCAGATGACCTGATCGCCGCAGCGCTGGCCCCCTCGATCGCCCAACGGGCGGGCAGCGACGGCCTCGTCATTGTCTCAGCGAACGATCACGATTCGTGTTTGTTGACACGCGAGCTGCGCAAGGAACTAACCAAGCTGAAACTCGCTCCCACATACCAATTTGAATTCCGTCCCGATACGGATCGCTTCGAAGATCTCGTTCGTGCGTGCCTGGCATCCAAGCCCAAGGTCGTCGTGGCCGTGGCCGACGCGGAGATCTCACTGCAGGTCGTCCGCTGTCTGCGAGAGCAAGGTTTCAGCGGACCCATCTTCGGTGGACCAGGTTTCGCGCAGGCAAGTTTTCGCAGTCATGTAACAGACACAGCGGGCCAACTCCTGTGTCCCGTGTTGACGGGCGCTGCCAAGGATCCACGGCGCGACGGCGGCGAGTCAACCAGACGCCTGTCCCTGCTATCGACCCTTCCCCTCCCCAGCCAACCCTTACCCAGCGATTTCGATTACACGGCCCTGCAAACCTACGATGCCGTGCGCATGACGGTCGAGGCGATTCGCCAGGGAGGACTGAGCCGTACTGACATCGGCCAGGCTCTGCGTGACCTCTCCCCCTGCTACGGGATCTCGGGCCGCATTCAATGGGATGGTCTGGGAAGCAATATCCGGCTGCCATCCGTGGCGACGATTTCTCCGCCAGAAAAGTAGCAACGTAGCTGAGCCCGCCTAGGGCTCAGTGATGTGGTGTAGCGGAATGAGCCGCCGCTGAAGCCTCCGCGGCTTCAGCTACGTGGCTCGATCGTAGCTGAGCCCGCCTAGGGCTCAGTGATGTGGTGTAGCGGAATGAGCCGCCGCTGAAGCCTCCGCGGCTTCAGCTACGTGGCTCGATCGTAGCTGAGCCCGCCTAGGGCTCAGCGATGTGGTATAGCGTAATGAGCCGCCGCTGAAGCCTCCGCGGCTTCAGCTACGTGGCTCGATCGTAGCTGAGCCCGCCTAGGGCTCAGCGATGTGGTGTAGCGTAATGAGCCGCCGCTGAAGCCTCCGCGGCTTCAGCTACGTGGCTCGATCGTAGCTGAGCCCGCCTAGGGCTCAGTGATGTGGTGTAGCGGAATGAGCCGCCGCTGAAGCCTCCGCGGCTTCAGCTACGTGGCTCGATCGTAGCTGAGCCCGCCTAGGGCTCAGTGATGTGGTGTAGCGGAATGAGCCGCCGCTGAAGCCTCCGCGGCTTCAGCTACGTGGCTCGATCGTAGCTGAGCCCGCCCAGGGCTCAGTGATGTGGTGTAGCGTAATGAGCCGCCGCTGAAGCCTCCGCGGCTTCAGCTACGTGGCTCGATCGTAGCTGAGCCCGCCTAGGGCTCAGCGATGTGGTGTAGCGGAATGAGCCGCCGCTGAAGCCTCCGCGGCTTCAGCTACGTGGCTCGATCGTAGCTGAGCCCGCCCAGGGCTCAGCGATGTGGTGTAGCGTAATGAGCCGCCGCTGAAGCCTCCGCGGCTTCAGCTACGTGGCTCGATCGTAGCTGAGCCCGCCCAGGGCTCAGTGATGTGGTGTAGCGTAATGAGCCGCCGCTGAAGCCTCCGCGGCTTCAGCTACGTGGCTCGATCGTAGCTGAGCCCGCCCAGGGCTCAGTGATGTGGTGTAGCGTAATGAGCCGCCGCTGAAGCCTCCGCGGCTTCAGCTACGTGGCTCGATCGTAGCTGAGCCCGCCCAGGGCTCAGTGATGTGGTGTAGCGTAATGAGCCGCCGCTGAAGCCTCCGCGGCTTCAGCTACGTGGCGATTTCATCTCCCGCAGGCGGCTCTTGGCGACCTGCGTGGCCGCATCGTTGAGGGTCGCCGTGAGCGGACTCCCGTCAGCTTGGCCAGCCGGATAGAGCGGTTGTCCATAAGCGGAGTAGACCTCGTTGCGGAGATGAGCCAACAAGTGATGGCCGCGACGACGCTCTCGCTCGTGTCGCAGTGCACCGATGTCAACCGGACCCACCACGATCTTGCTCCCGGCTCCCGGATCGGTTTGCGTGAGCACGCGTCCATCGTAGTCGACGATCATGCTCCCGCCCGGCCAACTGAAGGGTGGATAGTTGTCGAGCGATGCAGCCTGATTGGCGGCGACCACGTAACACATGTTCTCGATGGCCCGCGTTCTATTGACAAGCGTCCACCAGTCCAGCGGCTGCGCGGTCCCCCAAGGATCCATGTAGGCCGAAACACGCACCAGTACTTCGGCGCCCGCCAGCGCCAGTTGACGAATGGCTTCGGGAAACAACCAGTCGTAGCAGATCGCCGCGCCGATCCGCCCCAACGGCGTATCGGCCACGGGAAACAAAGGCTCATCATACCCCGTTAAATCGTGGGGACTGGTATGAATTTCCCAGGGAATCCAGGTATGGACTTTCCGATACCTCGTCAAGATGCCGTCAGGGCCAATCAAGCACGTCGTGTTGAATACGTGACCGGGCCATTTGGAATCCGCTTCGAGAAATGTACCGGTCTGGATGTAGATCCCCAGTTCCTTCGCCTTTTGCGCGTACCGATCGGTATGTTCATTGGGTATAGAAACCGCTAATCGATCAAGCAGTTCCTCGACGGTCGGATAGATGGGCGCAGCATGAGCGAACTCGGGAAATACGACCAATCGCACATCGTGAAACGGGTCATATCCGGTCACCGCGTACGTGATCATATTCAACATGACTTGCACGCGTTGCGATATTTCATCGCGATGTTTCGGATTGGGCAGGTCTAGTTGGCAGGCAGCCGCGTAGTAGCGAGCGTTTTGAGGATTCATCGTCTTGCAGAGGTCTCCGAAGCTGCGCGGAAAGCGATTGTGAAATCGCCGGGCGTCATCGTTCGTCACGCTCGGTGTCGTAGCTGACCCGTTGTGGCCCCACCGAGACGAGCGGCTTGTTGACTCAGTCGTAGGACAGGCTGGAAGCCTCATACGAATCGAACGGGCTTGTCGCACTAGCCTGTTACATATTCAGCGGCCATCAATTCGGCGCGTATTCCACGTGTCGCGGTACTGGCGGGTCTTGTCGTTGTCCGGATACTCCTCACCAGGTCCATAGGGATAACCACTCATACCGTGGAACGGCAGCGGTTCGACCGTGTCGGGGAACGCCGTGTGGAGGTCCATATCCTTGCAGTAGCTATCCGTTTTCAGAATGAAGGACCGCGTGCAACCGGACGGAGTCGGGCCGAACTGGTCCACGGCAAAACGCAACGTGATCTCCTCGCCGTGCCCCATAATGACGTAGCAATCGTCCGTCAGGTCCAGCAGCGTTCGCACATCGCCAAAGCGCGTGTAATCGCCCGACATGAGTTTCCAGGCCACGTTGCGATCGAGGTTGTGATAATCGCAGAGATTGGGTTTCTGGCCGTCCGGCGAGTACTCGCGCGGATAGCCTCGAAAATGCAGATCGGCTTCGCGAGGCATTACTTCGTGCAGGGTGACAGTCGCCTGCGAGTCAAGCTTGGCCAGGAAGATCTCGTCCCAGTAAAGTTCCAGATTACTGGAAATTCGCAGACGCTGATCGCCGGGAAGTACCTTTCCGGTGACCTCGACAGTCATCATGTGATTCACTCCGGCCGGATAGCCAACCTCCCGAAACAACTCGACCCACTTGCCGTCCCGCCAGACTTCCAGGGTCGGCGCCTCGCCGCGAAGGCCGGCCTGGTTGGCGGCGTAGTTGGTCGAGGAATATCCGTATTCCACCCAGCCGTATAAGAAAAGAACCAGTCGCGACTCAGGTGGGAGTTTCGCTAATTCGTCGCCGAAATCGAGCTCCACGGAATGCGGGTCGGCGAGACCGGTGAATCGTGGGTCGGGAGTCGTTGCGCCGGCATAGCGGCGATCGGCACGTTGCAGTTGGTCGGTGATGTCCTGCCCCCTCTGATCGACCGCCCGCTGCGGCCGTAGGCGCTCTCGAAAGCAGAACAGCTCGAACTCAGGTGGCGAGACGCCGATCGCCATCATCTCGTTGGGATAGACTTCCGTGCCGAGGGGATGATCGACGGCCAGGAGTTTGACTTCGTCGAAATACGTGATTTCTTCCAGCGGCGTGAGGGATTGCAGGACGTAATGGCCATCCAATGGGGCGAGCGGTGGAAGGGGCAGGTACTCCGTCGAATCGGGCTGCGCGTAACGCCCTCCTCCCACGTAATAGCCGAGCCCCCCGACTCCACCGAAGTCCCCGACGAACGCGAATTGGGAACCATCCCAGGCAAACAGGTAGGGGCACGAAGACGGCTTGCGCGAGATCTCCTCGACCGTCAGCAGACGATTCGCCGCCAACTCGACCTCACCCTGCAGAATCGCATCCGGCCATAAGAGGCGCAGCCAATCGACCTTGGCATGATCCCCTAGTCCAGCGTGAATCCGCAGCGGTACGGAGGAGACAGGGCCGGCGGAACCTCCCACCACGTACTGCTGAAAGTGGGCGCCCGTCCTCACTTCCACTCGTGCTGCGATAGCCGAGTTGCTGGAGCGCGCTTTAGGGTCTTGCGGTCGCTTGCCGATCAGGTCAAATTCGATCCAATTCCCACCCGGGGTAATGTTTTCGACCAGCACCGGTTGCTGCCCCGGGGCCACTAGCAGCACATCGCATCGTCCATTCCCAGTGAAATCGGCTGCCACACACGACGCTCCAGCAGGAGTGTTGAGAACGCTTAGCAGATTGCCCGCATCGATTTGGGAAGCATCCGTAAAACCTATCGCCGGCCAATTGTTGATCAGCAGCACTGGACCGCAGCTGCCGTCGGACCGTTTGGCATCAGCCACCAGAATGTCCAGGTCTCCGTCATTGTCCATGTCGACAAATTGCCCGCCGGTACCTCCGAATCGACCGCATGTTGCCGTAAACGCTCTGTCTTCGGTGAATTGAAAATGCCCGTTATTGGCGAACAACCGTATGCCTGACGGAGTGAAGACCAGCAGGTCTCGATCGCCATCTTTGTCGAGATCTCCCGACGTAGCGCTAGAGGCTCCGTCCACGTTCAGACCCGTCTCGGCGGAATTCACCAGACGGTATTGACCGGCGCGGAAATTGGTCCAGCTCAGCGGGGTGCCCTGCACGGAAAAGGCTACCAGATCCAAATCGAAGTCGTTGTCAAAGTCATCCAGCACGATGGCTGCGATCGGCGCATCTGCCAGCTGCAATCCCAACTCAGCGGCATGATCGACAAAAGTGCCGTCGGTCTTGTTCAGCCAAACACTCGACGGCGCCGCGGCCGCCCCCTCGCCAGTCGGAATACTCCCCCGCAGCCAACGCATCGCCAGCAGGTCCAAGTCACCGTCACTGTCGATGTCGGCCAGTCTGGCCACCGGTGTCAAGTCCTCCGACCCGGCGGCCGATGAGTGGGAATCGGCCTGAAAACCGCCCTGCCCGTTATTGAGCATCACTTGATCGCCCCCCGACCGGCCGCACCACAGGTCGACATCTCCGTCGTTGTCAATGTCTCCAAAACAAGGCGAGACAACCCTGTCGGCCAGCACGGCACCAGGCGAGAAATGACCGGTTCCATCGTTGGTGTACAAGGCCGCCTGCCCCTCCGCTTCAACACCGGTAATCAACAGGTCCAGGTCCTGGTCATTATCCACGTCCGCGACGGCCACTCCCGGCAGCCCAATCGCCCCTCCCTCATAATTCCAAATCGCCGCTTGGCCCGCCAGGCTGCGGGGCTCCGGCGCGAAGAGAATCCGCCGAGCGGGGACAGGTTGCGGTGGAGGCACTGGATGACCATCGGCGCCGAGGACGAGATAGTATTTCCCTGCCATGCCATATTTGTCTGCTACGACATACGAACCGACGCTCAACTCTTCCTTGATCAACTGTCCGTGGCGCTCAAGCAGTTCTTTTGCCCGCGCGATGTTCTTCGTGCGGCGATACAATGTCGCCAAGACGTAATGGGCCGAGATGAATCCCGGGTCACGCTCGACAACCGGCTCGAGGATCGGAATCGCTTCCTCAAAGCGATCCAAGGAGCTAAGTGCTTTGGCGTAGCTGAGCGCTGCGAAACTGTCATCCTTATCCTGCGCGTACACGCGCTCGAAATAACCCAACGCCTCTTCGGTGTCGCCCAGATAGCTCTTGATCATCCCCAGGCAGTATAAATACCGGGGGTTGTCAGGGTCGTCCTTCAGCAGCGACTCCAAAGACGATACGGCACCGGCCGACATTTCTTCGTAGGTCCCGATTCGCTTCTGTGGATTGTTCTCCCCCACCATGTTGGTATAAGCCAAAGCCAGATTGAAGCGGGCTGCAGACCAATCCGGCTCTTGTTTCAGTACCTTTAGAAAGGCCAGCCCTGCCAGAGCGTATTCGTACTTCTCCATGAGCACCGCGCCCCGATTGAACTCAGCCAATACCTCCGTGTAAGGAGGAGAATCCGCGGGGGAATTCGCTGCCTTGACGTTGGCGTCTGCGTTGGCCTGTTCTGCGTTGGCCTGTTCTGCGTTGGCCTGTTCGGGGACCTCAGCCGTCGTGAGGGGCTGTTGTGCGGCTGGCACCGCCTGGGGAGCGGAAGACTTCGTGGTGGCCACCGTGGTATGCGACGGCTCGCCGTCCGTTTGCCAAGAACAGCCGAGGACCAGCACGATCAGGCAGAATGAAAGGCAGCTAGCCGAGTGTCTGAGGAGCCCTGCTAAGCGACGCAGCCGGAGCGACAAAGGGGGGGCGGTAGATTTCATGATAGTCCCGTTTCGGCGGGGAGTTGGAGACGCGCGGCTGGGTACGATTTCGCGCGGCCAGAACGTTTCCTTCAGCTAGCCCATTGTAGGGTGACACTTGGTTTTCTGAAAACCGGTAACCTGCTGACGAGTTCCCGCGGTCCTGACAGGTCTTCACCCACTTGACCGATATGGCCGCAGCGAGAATCATGACCGCGGATGATCGGCGCACGGCTGGCACGAGTGCTGGCACGCGAGCCACCTGTCTGCCCTCTGTGATTCGCTTCGGGAGTCGTTTCCATGCATGACCGTCACCGGCGACTGTCATACGTTCTGTTTACGTGTGTCGCGGTCGAGTTGTTTGCGCTGCCGGCCGCCGCTCAAGTCGAGGCCGTGGTGGGCGAGCCGTTTGGGGTCGCGCAAGTAAGGGTTCCGTTCCCCTCCGAGGATGTGGGGTTGCCGGCGTCGCGCGCGAACTTCGTGCTCAGCGGTCCCGAAGGACGCGTCTTCTATCCCGCCATCAGCAGCGGCGTGTTGAAACGGATCCTCGGAGGTGGTGCTCCGCCCCCGACGAACTTGACGGTCATGTTCCTGTTTCGTGGCAGCCAGCCCTTTGAAGTCACCGTTGGGACCCCCACACCGCAGAAAGTCCTCGTGACGCCACAGAAGAGGGCGGCAGTGGCACATGCGCGAATCCTCAAACGCTGGTGGCGCTACTACAACGGGCTGTTTCAAGATCTCGCACGCGAAAGTGCTCACCCGCCGATTGTCGAAACCTACCTGACATCCATGTTGGCTCGGCGGCTTGATCTGGCTGCACCGCTGATTGAACGCCTGGCGACCGACACGCGGAAAAGCGAGGGGCGTCAGACGTGGGAACTGCTGACCGGCGCCGAGGCCGTTCGGCTCGAGGTTCTCCAGGCGACCAGTTTGGGGGTCTTGCCACCGCCGCAGGAAGCCGACCTGCCGCTCCCCCAGGAGGTGGCTTGGCGCACTTCCACACTGCCGGCCATCGCCGACGATGTCGTCATTGAACCGATGGCGCTGCGTGTTCCCGCAGAGTGTTTCTATGTGCGGTTTGGGCAATACTCCAATTTCCTCTGGCTGAACGCCTTGATCGAGGACTACGGTGGCGAAATCGGTAACATGCTCGCTGCCCGCGGATATCGGACGGAGATCAACCAGCGCGTGCAAGATCAATTGGCGATGGAGCAAGGTGTCTTGGCCGAGCTACTCGGCCCGCAAGCAATCGCCGACGTCGCCATGATCGGCATGGATACGTTTACGCGCGAAGGGGCGGCGATTGGGGCCATCTTCGAAGCGACCGGCACCCTGCTGGGGGTCGATCTCGTGAGGCAGCGTCACGACGCTTTGTTTCGCGAGAAAGACCATGGCGCGAGTATGGAAACGGTACGGATTGCCGGCCGCGATGTTTCATTTCTCTCCACGCCCGACAATCGCCTTCGCTCGTATTACGTCGTCGACGGCAAGTACCACCTGGTGACGAATTCCAATAGGATTGTTGAGCGCTTCCTGGCTACTGGCCAGGGGGAACGACCGCTGGGAAGCAACGACGAGTTCCGCTATGCCCGCAGCGTCGTGCCCACCAGCCGCGATGACACAATTTTTATCTATTTCTCTTCACACTTCTTTCGCAGTCTGCTGAGTCCACACTATCAGGTTGAGCTGCAGCGCCGCATGCAGGCGGCGACGGACATCGAGTTGATTTCGCTCGCCCGCCCGGCCGCTCGGGCAGAAGGTGTGGCCGGCCAGTCGATCGACGATCTCGTGCGCGCTCAACTGCTTCCCGACGGATTTGGCAGGCGGCCCGATGGCAGTCATGCTGTCGTCTCCGATTCGCGGATTGTCGATTCACTGCGAGGAGCGCGTGGGCATTTCACCCCCGTTCCGGATGTGGCATGCAACAGGGTGACCGCAGCCGAACGCGATCGTTACGTGGCTCAAGCCGCCTATTATGCCGAGAAGTGGCAACACGTGGATCCCGTCCTGGTCGCCATCAAGCGTTATGCACTCGACAACAAAGGCGGCGAGAGAATTGCCGTCGATGCCTTCATTACTCCGATGGACGATTTCAAATATCAGGTTCTGATGTCGGCGCTGGGAGAACCTTCGAGACATCGACTGGTACCGCCGGAGGATAGCGTTATCTCCATTGATGCCGCGGTGCGTGGTGGCAGGTGGTTTCCGAACATTCCTCCACATCGACTCTTCATCGGACTGCAGGACCACCTCCCACTTGCCCGGCCGAGATCTACCGACGTGTTGAAGCTGCTGCCAAGTCTGCGGACCGCCCCCGGGTACCTGGGGGCGTGGCCGAAGCCCGGCTTCCTGGACCTGCTCCCCTTCGGTTTGTCGGGCACAACCGATGACGAAGGTTTTTCGCAGCTCCCCCTCGGGTTGACGCGGTGGCAAGGTCGGGGTTTCTCGGTGCTGTCGCGTGACGAGAAAATCCTGACAGATGCCAGCCGGCAATTGGGGTTTGTCGAAGAGGACGAACCGGCTCAGATTCGGGTGCAGGTACGTGATGTGAGCAAGGCAAAGTTCGTCGGCTGGCTCAACGCCATGGGACATGAACGTGCCCGGCAGATCTCGGTAGCCAACGCGCGGTTTATCAGCATCCTGACTCAGCAATTGCAGATCCCTCCCGCAGATGCCCGGCAGGTAGCTGAGGAGTTGCTCGACGCGAAGCTGGTCTGTGCGCTAGGTGGCGAGTACGAATTGGTGCAACAGGGAGAGGCCCGTATTTGGCGATCTACGGCCTGGCCGGAGAGCACGAACTTTGACTTGCCCGCGGACTACATGACACCACCGCTGGATTGGTTTCGCGGCCTCGAAGCTCGGTTGGTGAAATATCCCGATCGATTGGTGATTCGTGGCTCCATCGATATGCAGCGGAAGCAGCGTGAACCGCTCTTCCAGTTGCCCTTCTTCGGTCCATCGCCCGCACCAGATCAGGGTACCGAGCAAGAGGAGAAAAAGCCGGGCGAGAATTGAACCTCCAGGGAATGCCACACTACGTAGAACGGACTTCAGTCCGTTTGTGCAGCTACGTTGACCCCGGCCCTCGCTTCCCCGCCACGCGTCCCCTTACGTAGAACGGACTTCAGTCCGTTGCGTCCCTCGGTGAATGAGATTGCCTAATTGAACGGCGCCGCTTTGTTCTGAGCCAATCACTGTAACCCTTGGCTCCCTCCTCGTTTAACCCGCAGCTGGGATCGGTACAAGGTGCGTCCTCGCCTGCGGCTGCGGGTTCAACGATGTCGCTACCGACAGCTCGAAAATGAAGTGGCGTTGTGCGGCGAATACGAGCGTTTCTTAGCGGCAGTGCTGATGTTAGAATGCTCGTTGGTTTCCGCTCTTCCGTCAACCTGCCGGCCGGTTTCGGGGAAGACTTGTGCGGGTGCTTCGCAGCGATTGGCGTCCACGCTAAGATCAATGTTGCATACGGTCAACATTCCTATCGGTCATTTCGTCAACAACGTCCGACTACCTGTCGCGGCGGAAGGAATCGTTCATGAACGTGAAGTGGATGCTCGTACCGGCTGTGCTGGCAACAATCTCACTTGTGGCTGATGCTGTCGAACCGGCCCATGTCGAATCGGCCCAGAACGCGGGATGGACGCAGAAGGAGTTCATCATCACCTTCTGGTGCCCACCGCCGGCCACGGATCAAGCGCTGGCAGCAGTGGCCGCGGAACACTACAACCTGACCTGGGTGCCAGCCGAGGGGTTGGACGTGGCGGCCAAGCACAAGCTGCGTGCCATGCTGACCAGCGACCTTCTGAATCCGGCGACGCTCGACGATGCCGCCAAACGGGCCCAGCTCGATGCCCTCATCGAGGCGGTCAAGAAACATCCGGCCTTGGAGGCCTATTACATTACCGACGAGCCGGGCAGGGCGCGTTTCCCGGCCTCGGTAAACTGGTTGCCTACCTCCGCGAGCGCGACCCGGCCCATCTCGCGTACATCAACCTCTTCCCCACCTACGCGAGCGAAGCGCAACTCGGCGTTAGTGCCGACGCCGCCGAGCGGGCCAAGGTCGGCTATCCACAGAACTTCGCCGGCGTCGGGACCAGCAACAAGACCGTGCTGGCCTACCGCGAGCACCTCCAGAAGTTTGTTGAGATCGTCCAGCCGGACCTGATCAGCTACGATCACTACCAGTTCATGAAGGAGAGCGACGGCGGCCAGTATTTTCTGAACTTGGCCCTGATTCGGGACGCGGCCATCGAGGCCGGCAAGCCCTTTTTGAACATCATTCAGGCGAGCACGATCGAGAAGGTATGGCGGCTACCCAACCCCGCGGAGACGCGATTCCTGGTCTTCACGACGATGGCCTACGGTGCGCGCGGCATCAGCTACTTCCTCTACTGGGGACCCGAGAGCTACGGCGGACTTTATCGCGATGGCCAACCGTCGCCCATGGTCAAGGAAGTTGCCGTCCTAAACGCCGAAATAGCCCGGTTCGGTCCAGCCCTCATGGAACTGGATTCCACCGCGGTCTACCACACCGCTCCTCTCCCCTACGGAACCCAGGTGGTTCCGGCTGACGCCCCGGTGCAGTTCACCGGCGGCGGTGAGTTCGTGCTCGGGCTGTTCGGCAAAAACGGCAAGACAACGGCCTTCATGGTCGTCAACCGCAGCTACCAGCAGGATGCCGAAGCGGCAGTGCAAGGTTGAGATCCCCGGCAACAAGCTCCAGGAACTGGATCGAACGACCGGGAAGTGGTTCGACGGCCAGATCCTGCAAGGCAACCGTGAAGTGAAGATCAAACTTGGTCCAGGCGACGGGCGGTTGTTCCGTGCAGGCGAGTAGGTTGACGAAGAGGAGCCCGGCATGTTTCGAAAAACATTTCTCGTGACTGCAGCGGCAACCGCCTCCCACGCTGTCTCCCTGGCAAATCATCGACGTGCAGAAGGAGCTCAATACGACCGCTCTGAAATGCCACGGCAAGAAGCTCGACCTGTCGATCGTCTGGTACACGTAGCAGAATGAGGAGGAGTTGTTATGCGATTTTCTTTACTCGCATGCTCATTGGTAATGAACTTTCTCATTAACCTTGGGTCGGACCGCACGGCAATTGCCCAACAAGCGGCAACGGTCAAGCAGTGGACGTTCAACACCGATGGGGACGAAGAGCATTGGACCGGCGCGAATTGCCTGAAAGACGTGGTCGTCCAGGACGGCGCTCTTCGTGGAATCGTAACCGGACGCGATCCGTTTATTGTCGTCTCCGGCCTCGATCTTCCGGCGCGTCCGTGGAACGTGTTTCAGGCGCGGCTGCGCATCGTTCAAGACCAACCATTGCTTCAGCGAGAAGGGGAACTGTTCTACGCCAATTCCAATGAAGGACCGTTCGGAGGATTCTCCCAGTCCAAAACGAGCAAATGGACCGCTCCGGATGCCAATAAATGGGAAATTATTAACATCTATCCGTTTTGGAGCAGAGAGGGCCAAATCACTAAATTGCGGCTTGATTTCCCTGTGCCCGCGGAAAACCAGCTCAACAAAGCGGTCGTCGAAATTGACTGGATAAGAATCGTTGATTTGAAACTGGAAAGTCAGCCAGAAATCAAACCGTCCTGGATTATCGAGAACGGCAAGACGGATTCCTGGGACTCGCCCGTGTTCTCCCTGGATGCGGAACAAATCGGGAATTGGCTGACAATCAACGCCTCTCTTGACGCTCCGCGATCCGTGGAATTCTCCTGGATGAACGAGCGGGGAGTCTTCTACTCGACCACCGTTGAACTTGACCAAGAGCTGGTGAACATAGACCTGGCGAACAGCAAATACTGGAAAGGACGTGTTCATCAGTTTAGACTGCGAGTACTGCCCGACTTGGAATCGAAGGCCGTTCCCACGTTCCGATCGGTTGAAGTTAATCTCCGTCCGCGGGGTCCGGCGAATATCGACGTCATGTTCTGCGGAATTGAAGACGCCATCGTCCGCGCCGGATACGAAACCTCGTTCTTTCTTGATCTGGTCAACAACGGAGGCGAGGACACTCCAGCATTGACGTTCGGCGGCATGAAACTGCCTGAGGGCGTTTCGCTGATTGCAGCGGAAAACCAGCAGACGATTGAACCGATCAAGATCGGCGAACGACGTCGGATGCTGTTTCCCATCAAGGTTGCCAAACAGGTCGAGGGAACGCTCTCCTTGAATCTGACAGCTTCGGGGGCAGGGACATTCCAGGTCGTTCCGGTGAATATTCCGATTTTCGCCTTGCCGTCCCTGAACCTGCCCAAGGCGGACTACGTGCCGGAACCTAAACCGGTGAAATCCGAATACGAAATCGGGGCCTTGTATTTTCCCGGCTGGTATCACGGACACTCCTGGTCCCGAGTCTGGAATCGTTGCCCCGTCCGGCGTCCTTTGCTGGGATGGTACAACGAGTCCAGCCCGGAAGTTATCGACTGGCAGATCAAATGGTCGGTCGAAAACGGAATCCAATACTATCTGGTGGATTGGTATTGGAACAAAGGCCAGCAACATCTGGAACATTGGATCAAGGGATTTCAACAGGCGAAGTACAGGTCGTATCTCAAGTGGGCCATGATGTGGGCAAATCACAACGGCCCGGGAAGCCACAGTCTCGAAGATCAGGCAAGGGTGACGAAGTACTGGATCGACACCTACTTCAAGACGCCTGAATACTACTGCATCGACGGCCGACCGGTCGTCATGATCTGGTCGCCCGCGGGTATGGACAGCGATGTCATTGAGTTGGAAAAGAAGAAGGGCAACGAACTTGTGAAGGGCGAAGGGGTCAAGAAACTGCTCGACCTGTCACAGACAATGGCGAAAGAGGCCGGACTCAAAGGCATCTATTTCGTGGCCATGAAGTGGCCCGAAGCGTCGACTGACGCCGCCGATATTCAGTGGCTGGCCGACGCGGGATTTGAAATGACCTCCATCTACCATTTCATGGACGACGGAGGAAAGGCGGTTACCCGTCGCAAGTTCAGCTTCGATCTGGTTGTTGATGCGTCCAAACCGTACTGGGAAAAACGGAACGAAACGGGGATTCTCCCGTTCCTGCCGAACCTGTCAACCGGCTGGGACGACCGTCCCTGGAACGACCACTGTTGGATCGCCGAACGAACCCCGGCCAAGTTCGGCGAGATCTGCCGCCAGTTCAAACAGTTCTCGAAAGAGTCCGGAATCAAACGGGCAGTGCTCGCGCCGGTCAATGAATGGGGCGAAGGTTCTTACGCCGAGCCCTGCCGCGAATTCGGATTCGGCCTGTACGAAGCCGTTCGCGACAACCTCTGCGAAAAACCGGAATCCGGCTGGCCGCTAAACTTCGGTCCCAAAGACGTCGGATTGGGACCCTATGAATATACAGAAGGCGCGAAGTATTGAGGTGAGCGGCGGTCGCTGGAAAAGCGCTGACAAAGGGGTCAGGACTCATTTGCCGGAACGGCCCGAAGGGTGCTTCGCACCAATGAGTCCTGACAGTGCTTTTCCTCCTCTTCCTTTTCCTCCTCTTTTCCTTTTTTTCCTTTTCTGCAGTTACCCTCTGGGTGGCTGGGAATACTGACCCGTTCAGAACAAGGGCAAAACGATGCGATTTTGGCATTGGCTTCAACGGTCGGCGGTTGCAGGTATCGTGGTTGCTTCCCTCACGCCGCGGGCCGTTGATGCCTGTACCGGCTTTGTCTTCGCCAAGGGTAATCGAGTCCTCGCTGGCAATAACGAAGACTACTGGAACACCAATACACGGATGTGGTTTGTGCCAGCCGGGGAAGACAGTTACGGCCGAGTCTATTTCGGCTTCGACGATGGCTTTCCTCAGGGAGGAATGAATGATCAAGGACTGTTCTTTGACGGCTTTGCGACTGCAGCGAAAAGGGTGATCAAGTCGCTCGATAAACCCACATTCAATGGTTTACTGCTGGATGAAGCGATATCGAAATGCGCTACCGTCCAGGAGGTGGTCGAGCTATTTCAGAAGTACAATCTCGCCTCCCTGGAAAAGGCAATGCTGTTTTTCGTCGATCGAACGGGAGATTCTGTGATCATCGAAGGTGACGAGTTTCTCAGAAAAAAAGGTCCCTTTCAGGTGGTCACAAATTTCTATCAGTCACAGGTCATATCGGGGCCGATGCCGTGTGAGCGGTACAACATCGCTCACCGAATGTTGTCCGCAGCCGAGGAACCCTCCATTGACCTCTGTCGGCGTGTCCTCGCTGCCACTCACGCTGAAGGAAAAGCGGTTACCCTCTATTCCAACGTCTGCGACCTGACCGAGAGGGTCGTCTATCTCTATCACTTCCATAACTTCGAAAACGTCGTGGTGATTGACCTCCAGGAAGAGCTGAAGAAGGGAGCCCACAAAGTTGACCTCGCTTCGCTGTTCCCCACAACATTCGCGGCGGAGCAATTTCGACGGATGCAGCTGCAAGAAGTCGAGCGTCAGCAGGCCCGTCGAAAGCTCGCCCAGGGTGTGGCAATCGACACCCTGGACGAGTACGTGGGACGCTACAAGATCGCTGTTGATTCGACGGGCAAACGGGTTCTGGAATTCGAACGGGACGGCGACAAGTTGTTTGGCAAAACGACCGAAGACTACCGCTTTGAGCTAGTGCCTGAATCGACGACCAGTTTCTTTCACGTCAGTCCAAACGGCGAGATTACGATTCGCTTTACTCGCAACCCGGCTGGCAAGGTCTCACAGATCATCTGTGAACAGGGTGGCAAGACGTATACTGGCAACCGGATGGATTGAGAATGACCGGAGGGAGAAAGAGGACGCGTACATTTTCCAAGGCAGTCAACACCGGGAGACAGCACCGGGAGGCAAACACACTGTTCCTGATCGGTCCACGGCAACGGTGCGGGGAGCCAGACTAGCGGAGGCAGCAGATGAACGCGTGCGATCGAGCGCCGAACGGTGTGCGGATACGTGGGCCCGGACCAGATACCGCTTCGCGCGATGTGAATGGGCGCCATCGGCGCGCACAGTAAGCGCGAATTTCGCAGGCAGACGGATTTTCCAGCGGATGGGCAAGCCGCCAAGCGAGCAAAAGCCAGGCTAGGCGAAGAGACGTCGACTAGCCGTCGCGCCTTTCAGGCAACGGGCCCCCATGCGTTGGGCTACTTCCGCCAGCGCTGATGGAGAACCGACGGCGTGACAGAACGAAGTTTCATAATTCTGTACCGTTTCGAGCCAGGCCTCTTCCTTGATCTCCAGATGATCCAGCAACGCTTCCAGATCCTGGGGGACCGTGCTCCGCTGGCCGCTGCGCAGTTGCCGCGCCGTCCACTCGAGTAGCTTCAGGTAGTTCTCCAGCGAGATGGGAAGCAAGCCCAGATCGGACGCGGGGCGACCAGCGCTTGGCGATATCGGGGCGGGTACGCAACATGAGGTGGAGGGGGGGACGGCGGCAACTTCTACTTGGAGAACCAGGATCGGTAGTGTGTGCCAGTCAATCCCGCGCTCGCGTAGTCGCAGACCGTGATGAGCGACTGGCCATTAACCGTAAAGTCTGCCAAAGCCCACACGGGCGGTTCTGCCGTCATCGTTTTCGAGGTCACCTCAAGCCCTTGTGGATGGAGTGCCGGAACGATCTCTGGGCCCACCTCATTGAACCGAGCGTCGTACGAATAGAGTAGCGGGCCAGCAAAGACCGCGATCTTGTCGGCGTACTCCTCCTCGCCAGTTTCGAATCGCGGCGAAAAATCAAACGCGATATCTATCTGGTCATTGGCGTGCCATTCACGCAGGATGGGGAGGTAAGTGCCGGGAACGGGCTCGGTCGCAGGCTTCCCATTGACACGGACCGTGGTCCTCGTGGACCAGCCGGGAATCCGCAGCTTGACACAAAACGACTCGGACTCGCGGGGCGATATGGTCAGCTTCACACGCGCGTCAGCGGGGTAGGCTGTATTCTGCACGACGGTGACTTGATTCCTGCTGGGCAAATCCGCGCATGGTCGAGGGACCGTAGAAATTGACAACAAAACCACTCTCATCCCGCATCAGCGCCCAGTCGCCTATCATGCCCAAGGCCCGGTTGGCGTTCGTAGAGCAGCAATTAAGGTCCGGACCATCTGGAGGCCCCTGTTTCAACACTCCAAACTGCCGGAGTCCGTCAGGTTGGTTCGCATAAGTTGATGTGCTTCCGTCGTACGGAATGGAACCAAGGGCGGCGTTGAGCGTGCTCCATTCTATTTCATCGGCGACCCGTGATTCGCCCGAAAGTTTGAGCATGTCGACTGACAGTTCCAGCCATGCGACCGTGCAACAGGTCTCAATCGTGCCGTGATTATACGGAGTGCCCAGCAGTCCCTCGTTCGTGCTGAATCCTCCATTAATATGGCGCTCGGTACGGACCAGGGTTCGCCAGATCTGCTCAAACGCATGGCGATACTCCTCCTCTCCGGTCAGCCAATACATCTCGCTGAGAGCCCCAAGACCATGGACGCTTTCCCAGCGCCGCAACGGGAAGTCATTCAGGTCAAGGCGTTCGCTCCCCAACCGCAGAAACTGGGCCCCTGAACGGTTGTTCCATGTCTCGTAAATGATGAAGTTCACGAAGTCCAAATATCGCTGCTCACCCGTCTCCCTGTAGAGGATTGTCATCGCATGCACGATGGATTGATTGGCGCCTGAAGCCTCGGGCATGGGCTTCCCTTCAGGTCCAAACGAATCGACCACCAAATCACCGATCTTCATGCACGCTTTCAGAGCGTTTGCATCCCCGGTGTCCTTGTAGTACACCAGCAAGCCGCGAAGCATCGCATAATGCCCCCAGAGGTCGAGGTAGGAGTTCATACTCTTCTCGAACGGGCCGAGGTAACCGTTGTCGGCCTGACAGCTGATCAACTCCCGTACGTATGCCCCGATCGCTTCTTCCAGGTCGTCGTCATGTGTTAGTCGCCAGACACGCTGTGCGGAACTTAGGTATTGACCCGGAAATACGCCTGCCCAGGACACCACGTCATTTGGCCTGTCACGCAACATCCGCAAGATGCCTGGGTTCGTCTGTGGTAGTCGGATAAGCCATTGACGCGCCTTCTCGATTCGTGCAGATAAATAGCCTCCCAATTTGATGTCCAGGCCCTTGGCGGTATCCAGCACAGGCGCATGGAGCGTACGGGGCGCTCTCCTGGCCTCCGTCGTCCTGCCCCATGGATAGAAGGTCAGGCGGCGCAAATCGAGGATCTGGCTCTCCCCGTGAGGTGATCGGGCAGAGACGGTCCAATAGACCGTCGTACCATCGGGGACATGGGTTGGCGACAAATTGAGTGACGTCGAGGTACCGGCCTCGAGCGTTTTCCACTTCTTCTTGCCTTTCGGATCCAGGTAGATGTGAACCAAGTAGTCTTCCGCACCGTACGAGGGGCGCCAGGCGAGGACCGCTCCTGCACTTTTATGAGACTGGGCGCCGTTGAGGGGCCAGAGCAACCCCGGGGGTGCTGGCGCAGGCAGCATACCCGATTCATGTTCCAGCTCGCCGAGAGAGAGCAACGGGTTCCCCTCGCTCAGATTGAAAGCCTCCGCCCTAATGCGTGCTTCCGATCGTGCCACATTCGAGAAGCTGAGCGACGCCACATCACCGCCAAATTGTCTTTTCTCGCCGGCAAGGTACCCGCGGCCAACGCGTAGTCCGTCCAGACTCAGCGGTCCTTGGGGAATCGCGCCCTGCCCGCTCGTCACGCCGTCCAGGCTCACCCGGCACCTGCCCGTCTGCGTGTCGACAGCGAAAACGGCCGCGTGCCACTTGCCCTGGCAGACGCCTTCCATGAAGAGGCTCTTACCCTTCTCCCCATGGCGCATGAATTCCACCTGGAGTCTTGAACGCTCATCCACGTTCACAGATAGGCAGTCTTCACCGTTATGGCCTATACCGCTCAGGAGCGTTCCTGGCAATTCTTTGCCGTCGGCATTGAGGCGGAACCGAATGGCAATGGTGAATCCCTGTCCGATATCACCGAGTCCCTTATGATCGATAACGAGACAACCTTCGTACGAACTGTTGAAGGACACCCAAGGATGCCTCTCCCCCGTGATCAATCCGGCGGTGTATCCGTTTTGCACTACATAGCCCTCGCGCGTTGGCGCTCTCGAACGACCCGTAGCGTCTTCTAATGTCTTCTGAAGATGCAGCACCATCCGATAGTGTTCATCCCAGATGTCCCGAGAAGGAGCCGGGGGGGCATTTTGATTTCCAAAGTAAAGGCTGAGAAAGCACGGCCTTTTGCCCGCCTCAATCCGAGGGACGCGGACATTGAATTCAATTGCATCCGGATTCCAAGAGACAACATCGCTCGGAAGCAGTCGATCTTCGGCGTCCACCACCCGTAGATCGTGACCATTGCTCCTGGCAAGGGTCCGCGGGAACTCCTTGTCCGTCAGGCGAACAGATAGCGGGAAATCGACTAAATCGGCATCGAGGTACGTAGTGTCAATACTCAGCACTACTCGGTACGCCCAAGCCCTGTCCCACCATTCCCGCGCCTCCGCATGCGATTTCAAACAGAAGAACAGACAGACAATCAAAAGGGGGTTGCGCAATTCGCTTCTCCATTTGC
The DNA here is from genome assembly GCA_963700515.1 of uncultured Planctomycetota bacterium. Classification (GTDB taxonomy): domain Bacteria; phylum Planctomycetota; class Planctomycetia; order Pirellulales; family Pirellulaceae; genus JAJRVM01. The sequence goes on from CAVOXY010000006.1 coordinate 39,976, forward strand.
TTGGTCAGACCACTTATGGAAAACTCGTGAGTTTCTCTTGAGTCCAGTGCCCGCGACTAACGGGAGCGGTTCGACTGAGTCGAGCGACAGTTCGCGATGGGTTCGAGGTCCTGCCTCGTTGGTGCCTGTTGCGGAAATATCTTGACAGATGGATAAGCGAATGGTTTGCCCCGGCTTCTCGTGTGTCAGCTTGGCGGCAGCCACCGCGCGTAACTCTTCCTACACCAGCGGCAGCAATTGGTCCGCAGCACTCGGGTCGCCTTGCTCGATCTGAGAGAGGATTTCGGTGGCGACCGTCATGATGGCTAGAACACCGCTTTTTGTTATTCACAATTCGGGCATTTGAATCAATCTCTTATTTCGTGCTTGGAATATGCACTTGCGCGGCGTCCAAGAACTAGTGAGCAGGCACTTATTGGGCAGCCAGCGTTTTGACGACCGGTGTCGGATTATCGTCTTCGCAGACGACGCGGAAGCCGACGTCCCAGACGCCTTGCCACCAGGGGTAGCTCAGGCGGTAGGTGTCGCGGCGCGTCGCAGGCAGATTGATCGCGCTGGCGCCGCGGACGACCTTGCGGCCTTCGCGAGCCCCGTCGTCGCGACCGTCGTCGGCCACGTAGGGATAGGGGCGATAGTCGCTGCGGGTCCACTCGACCACGTTGCCGGGCATGGCGTCGACGCCCCAGACGCGACCGCTGCCGCCTTGTTCCGGCGGTGCGCCGGCGCGGCAGGCGTATTCCCATTGGGCCTCGGTCGGCAGCGTGAACCGCCGGCCGGTCTGCTCGGAGAGCCACTCGCAGAACGCCATCGCCCGCTCCCACGAGACGCGGACGACCGGCTGGTCCGGCTGGTTCAGCGGCGTGCCGCGATTCGAGTGGTCCTTGCCGCCGCGGTCGAGGTAGCGGCTGTCGTGCGCCGGGTCGAACAGGTTGAACTGCTCGTTGGTGATCACCGTCTTGGCGATCCAGAACGGGCGCTCGATCCGCACGCGGCAGGGCGGTCCTTCGTCCGCCGCGCCCGTCGCGTCGCCCATCACGAACTCGCCCGCCGGGATGCGGACCAGCGTCAGCTCCAGCGGCCGCTCGCCGCCGACGTCCAAGCGTGATCGTCCGCTCGCGGTCCTCGCCCTGCCGGCGCCGCGCTTCGCCGTCGTCGAACGGCCAGTCGGGGCACTCGACCGCGACCGCCTTCGGCCGGTTGCGGCGGCTCGGGCATGATCGGCTCGATCGGGTCGGCGGGCAGTTCGGGGATGTCCTCGTAGTCGTCGTCGATGCCGGCGTACAGCTTGCGCAGCTTCGGCTCGCCGCTCGCGCTGGCCGCTGGGGATCTCGCGGAACTCGCCCCAGGTGCCGTAGTAGGGCACGTTCAGGTCGATCCACGTGTAGAGCCGCTCGTAGGCCTCGCGGTCGAGCTCGACGCCGTGGTGGCCTTTGTGCCAGCATCTGGATCAGCGGGCTGGTGTCGGCGTGGTACTCGGCGGGCGGGAACATGTGGTAGTCGCTCTCCGGACCGGGCCGGCGGACGTACTTCTGCAGCTCCTGATAGGCGCGGCTGAACGTCGGCGCGTTGTCCTGCCGCAGATCGGACAGCTGCTGCCCGTCGTACGGCTCGCCGTTGTGGCAGCCGACGCAGTACCGGTCGAGCACCGGCTGGACCTCGCGGTCGAAGCTGAAGCCGCGGGCCGGGCCGAACCACGGCTGGATCGCCTGCGGCGCTTTCCTGGCGGCCACGGTCTGCTGGGTCGGCGGCGCGTCGGTCGTGCGCTCGTGGCAGCCGACGCACGAGAGGTTCTCGCCCGGCATGGCCACGAACCAGCTCCGCATGAGCTGCAGGGCCTTGCCGTCCTCGTCCAGCGGCTGCACGGCGATCGGCGTGTTGGCCGGCACCCGGAACGCGGCCGAGCCGTCCGGCTCGACCGGGACCGTGCCCAGGATCCGGTGCACGTCCCACGGGCCCTTCGATGCCGATGTAGGTGTGGTTGGCCAGGCCCTGGTAGCCGTAGTCGAAGGCGAACAGCCGCAGCTGCTTGACCGTGCCGCGGGGCACGCCCGCCAGGCCGCCGCCCGCGTAGACGTCGGCCAGGTAGACGACCGCGTCCTTGCGACGCGTGTCGACCTTGTCGGGGATGACCGGCGGCCGCTGCGTCTTGCGCAGCGGCACCGGCTCGAGCATGGCGACGCCCGGTTCGACGCAGATCGGCACGATGTTGTCGAACACGTCGACCAGGTAGATGCCCCACGGCGATTCCGCGTTCGAGCTGGCAGGCGGCGAGGAAGTACTTCTCGCTCAGCGGGATAGGGGTGCAGGAACTGCGGCCAGGAGTCGTTGACCAGCTGGTCGCGCGATGATCGGCTCGACCTTCTGGCCGTAGCCGGGAATCCGCTGCACGACGCCGTCGGCCTCGTGCTGGCCCAGGGCCGGATCGAAGACGATCAGTTCGCCCATCCGCGGCACGCCGTGGTGGCCGGAGATGACGCCCACGAACTTCGTCGGATGGTCCGGGAATCGGCCGGGCGTAGAAGGTCGAGTTCGGCCAGTACGAGTTGCTGCCGTAGAGCGCCATCTGGTTCGGTGCCGTCCGGGTTCATCCGCATCACGACGCGGGTGAAGTAGTGCGGCGTGTCGCTGTACTCCCAGCGGGTGAACATCACGCGGCCGTCGTTCATGACGGTCGGGCACCAGTCGTGGTCCTGGTCGAAGCAGAGCCGGCGGATGCCGGTGCCGTCGGGGTTCATGATGTGCAGGTTGGCGACCTGGTTGCCGCCGCCCACGCACGGCACGCCCTGGAAACAGGCGGTCGAGTCGAAGATGATCCGGTCGTCGGGCAGGTAGCAGGCGTCGTAGTTGTCGACGTCCGGCTCGGCCGGCGTCACCTGCCGCAGCCCGGTGCCGTCGACGCCGATCTCGAAGATCTGGTAGCGCTTGTTCTCGCCGGGCATGGAGAACAGCATCCGTTCGGCGTCCCAGTGCAGGTCGACGTCGCCGACGAAACGGTTCGTCTCCGGCCGGTAGAGCGTGGTCAGCTCGCCGTCGGGCCGCACCGGCGAGAGCACGGCGATCTCGTTGTCGAACCCGCCGCGCATCACGCAGTTGCCCTGCCAGTTCTGCGGCAGGCCCAGGTTGCCGCGGCGCTTGATCAGCAGCAGCCGGTCGAAGTCCAGCAGCGGGTTGGCCAGCAGGGCCTCGGTCCGGAGCGCCTCGAATTCGTCGCCCACGCGGATCAGCTTGTCGACTCCGGCGGCGCCCTCCTGCAAACCGGCCTCGCGGAGCTTCTTCCAGGCTGTCCAGCCGCGCCAGGTATTGTTGCCCTTGCGGATATCGCTGGCCGAACGACTCCGTCAGGTCGGTGATCGCGCGACGCAGCGGGGCAAAGTCCAGCCCGCCGATGCGGGTCGTCGTCTCTTCGATCTTCCGCGAGCGGTAGTACAGTTCGCGGAGCACCGTCCAAGCCGCTGCGCGTCCGCGACCTTGCCGGCCAGCTTCGCCGGCCTCCGCATCCAGCGACTCCTGCTCGCGCGTCGCCGCCGCGTACCGCCCGGCCAAGCTGCGGAAATCGCCCGCCGGCCACTCCTGCGATCCCAGATGCCGTCTTCGCGTTCCCAGCGGATTTGCCGCTGGTCCGCCGGATCGCGGAAGTCCCGGCGACCAGCCCCCACAGGATCGCCTCGGGACTGGTGTCCTCGCGAGCGGCCGCCTTTCGTGTTCGGTGTCAGGGAAAACGAATACGCCTTGCCGCCCGTGACGTTGTAGATCTTCACCAGCAACCGGTTCTCGCCCTGGGCCAGCGGCAGTTCGACTCCGGTGCCGCTGGACGGGTGCATGACGGTCAGCAATTGCTCGCCGTTGAGCCAGACTTTGGCCCGGTCGTCGCAACCGACGTAGACGGTGACCTTGGCTGGCGACCTGGGCAGTGACCGTGCGGTAGAGGTACAGCGACGAATAGTTGGGCAGGTCGATATCGTCGTGCCGGTAACCGTCAGGCCGGTGCTCGCGTTTCCAGCCGTGGCCGTCGTACTGCTTGGAGAAATCGATTTCCTGTTCGGGCGGGTAGGCGAATTCGAACCCGTCCTTGCTCGCGCTGGCGGAGCGAAGGGTCCGATCACGTGCCAAGGGCTGAACGTGACGCCCTGCGGAGCGCCCGGCAGCGTCGAGTCCGGGTTCGCTTTCAGATAACGGGCCAGCGCCTCGCGCGACTGCCGCACGGTCTCTTGCCAGGTATCCTGGCGGAGATACCAGGCCGGATCGGTTGCCGGCAGTTGGGGGCGGCCACCGCACTGGCGGCGAGAAGCAGTGACGCCGTCATCAAGGCGGAAAGAAGCACGCGCGACATAGCGAGTTCCTTTGCTGTCACAGCGGTCGGATGTCAGCAAGTGTGGTGCAGAGACCACGGTTGGATTCTGGGAGGCGGTGGACGGCACTTCCTTGCCCCGTAGCGGCATGTTGAAGGCTAATATGAGTTTTGATCGCCGCCGCTTCGAATGCAACCCTCCTGCCGCCCCGCTGGCGACTTTTTGACCCTCATTTCATCCTTTCGGCAGCACCCGTACGAGCACGGGGATCGAATAGGAATGAACGCGCATATTACCAGCGCTGCTCTCCTTACACAAATGCGATCAGCGACGCGCGGACTCAGCTTCCGCTAATTCGGCGGAGACGCCAAGAGACGCGGGCTGCCGATCATTTGCTGCGTTTCGCCGCAGGAGAACCTGCGAACGGACAGTGGCCTGGGGATCCGCCACGGATCCAGATCTCGGATTCTGTCAGCAACCGGCCAAAGTCATGGCACCGATGAGAAACGCAAACGACATTGCCCAGCGTTTCATAAAACCGACCTCCCAGGAAAAAAAGGTTGGTGGATTGGGACGGACAAAGGCAAATGTCCGCGTCCCACAGTGGATCATATCGCCTGTAATACGGCCACACAATCGCGGAATCGGGTGGCGAGGGAAGCAAGGACGGAATTCGGCCTGCCCTGCCGTCGGCCAGGGCACTTCGCGCTCGTGATCTCACTTGCGTTTACCGGGCACGCACTCGACGCAATCCAGTCCGAAGAAAGTCCCCGAGCCGCGAGAATTGGCGTTCTTACCGACCAACTCCACACGCAGCGTGATGGTGTTGCCCGATCTGGCGTCACTTCGCCGAGGTCCACCTTGGTGATGGTAGCTGGGTCGGATTCGAATAGGTCGATCGGCGGACCTACTTTCCGACCATTGACCGACACTTGCACGATACCGAAGTCGTGGCTACGGACCAGGTGCAGGATCGCGCGAGTGGGCATGTACTGTTCCGGGATCGTGAACTCGACGAAGTCGCCCAGTTGGCGGCTGGGCACGAAGTAGTGGGCTCCGCCGCTGAATCGTTCCGGATGGAAGTGGGCGTGCGGGACTTGGTATCCGCCTTCCAGCCATTGGACTCGGCCGTCGGCCTGAGGTCTTCCATTTCGATCGCACCCTCGATGCGATGCTTGACTTCGTCGCCCACTTTCGACGATCGTCGATCCAGCTGCTCAAGCGACGTGATCGGTTCGGCTGCCGCCTCAGGTAGCGGTGGGCGGTTGTGTACGGCGCCCCGACGAGCATACCACCAGGTGACCGCCGAGTAGGCCAGCAGGTTCCGCGTAGTGCGGATGTCGACACCGAGTGACGACTCGATGTCGAACCGCAGTCGGTTGGTAAAGGTGACGGCGTCGAACCCGCGCTGACGGGTGCAGATGTTGAAGCCACGCGTCCCGCCGTCCAGCCCCCCCACGCGAATATTGGACAGCAGCGGATGCGAGAACTCGTCCTCGCGCGTGGGCACGTGGCCGCCGGCCCAGCCGTAGTAGTCTTCGGTTCCGGTGCCGAAGTGGGAGGGAAAATCACGCTGAAAATCGTCGTCGACGTAGATCTTCTCGTCGCCCTCACCCCACCAGCCGCCGTTGGGGTTGAGCACGGTCCACTGGTCGCCCACCAGCACGCCCCGCCCGGTGATCTCGATGAAGTTCCAGTCGACAAACGGATCGCCGGACACGACGTCGTCCGCTCGCCAGTTGGCATGGAGGTGCATCGAACGGTCGTCCCATTGCCACGGTCCTACGGCCACTCGCACACTGCGCCGTGACCGGCTCTGATCCGAGGTTCACCAGTTTCAATTCAGCGGACTTCTGATACGGCATGACCCAACGACAGATCATGATCCCGTCGGCAGTCACCTCTCGTGCCCACGTTCTGAACGTATGGACGGCGTCGGCACAGCCGAAGAAGTCTCCCACCGGACACCAGACGGTCAACTCGTCGTCAAAGCGGGCGGTAAGCACGGTCGAACGCAGGTGAGCAGTGCGATCTCTTTGTGCGGGCGTGAGCCGAATCTCCAGGTACCGGATCGCCGCGTTGCCGTCGGCAGTGGGATGGTCACCTCTCCGCCTGGGGCAACGTTCTGCATCACTGTCTTGAGGCCGTCGTCACTTGGCGCTGCAGGATGGAGCAGCGTCTGGCCGACAGCTTCGAGTTGTGCTCCGGCCGCTTCGAACGACTCCATGGCAAATGTCTCGACCCGTGTAGCCTCGGGATAGACACGATAGTTGATGATGTTGTAGAACGGCTTACGCAACATCGTGACCTTGCAGCCAGAGGCAAATGGGATGGGTAGGTACAGGTCACCGGCCCGAGCTGTGCGCGCCGAAAAAGGCTCACCCACGAACTGCTGGGCTCTGACTAGTTCGATCAGCGGGCAATCGATGACCGGTTCGTCGGCACCGTCCAGATAGATGCGCACGTGCGGGCCAACCCGTTCTTGAAAGTCGTAGTAGAAGAAGGGCGTCCAGATTCGTGTGATGCAGCCAGGCCCGTTGTGCTCCATCAATACCCACTCGGTGCGACCGTGGTGCTCTTCGGTACGGATGAAACCGACGCCGTCGGAATCGGCGAACCAGTCGCCGCCACCGCGGTCTTTCGAGGCCCGATTGTAGCTGCTGGCCTGAAGTTGCCGGTAACTGGGTTGTGGCCACCGAGCCAAAGCGTCCGGGTCGCTCATCTCCTGGAGCAATGTGCGCAGCGAGATCGGTTCGTCGGCAGATACACCACCCGTCCCGACGCTCATCAACAGCAACACAACCGCGAAAGATCTCATAAGGTCATCTCCACTGAAATTGCTTCTTCGCAATTGGGGAGCCCAAACATGGCGTCGCGACTCCAAGCAATAAAGATACCCACGCCGCGACCACGTCGGGGATAGGATCCGGCACCCGATTATAACACCTGGCCTACGTGCTGCTGATTAACTAAACCAACGCGTCGCAAGGTCGACGAAGGGAAAAGAATTGGTCTCCATTGCCCACGGCAATACGGCGTCCCAGGGCCGACTTTCTAACAGCCCAGGAGGCTCGGCCGGTGTTTCGCGAGCCGGAGATTCGTCAGTTAGACGACGTTCCTCTATGCTTGCTTGGCACAACCGCTCTTCAGCGGCCGAATCGTGTGACCTGCAGGCCGATGAGCCAATCGTCGGAGTCGCGTCCTTGGCTGGTGACCAGATAGCGGCCGTAAGTCGTGAGCCGCCAATTGCCGTCGATCCACAGATGGGCGCCGACTTCCGGGTAGACGGCGGTCGAGAAGTGATCAATGGTACTGGTCTCCTCACCCCTCTCATCAATGAACCAGTCGTCGTCGTTGTCCAATCCATCATTGTCGACTAGTTCAACACCGCGCGAGAAGCCCTGGAATGCTCCGACTCCAACAAAGGGGGCAAGCCGAGTGGGGGTCTGCAATCGGGCGCCGACTTCCAAGCCGAGAAATCCTTCGTCGTCACCATAATAACCGGAAATCGCCCGCGCACCGGTCAGCCAGCTCGTAGCATACCCCTCGGCTCCCAATTCACCGCCAAACATCGAACTTCCACTTCGATGCCTCAACTGTGCCCCGCCGCTGGCAGAGATTCCTCCGAGCCCGGCGGTGTGGCGGGCATCGAGCGCCTGCTTGGCCTTCCCGAGCAAGTCACCGCGTTCGGCGCCCTTGGCATACTTGGACGCATACACGGGGTCGTCCATGGCATAACGCGATTTCAGCAGAGAACATCCGCAGCTGTGGAGGATCGCGATCAGCAAAACACAACGCATCGGCACCACCCCAATTTCGCACTCTCTGCGAACCCCCTAGCAGAATCTGCCGCTCCGAGCAACGTCAACCTCGGCCTGATGGCATCAGCGCATCAGCGTGTCTGCCGAATCATTTCTCCGAAATCATTTTCCGGATACGGCATCTTGTCGTGATGAAATAACGGGGAGGCTCGGCCTGAGTCACTAATTGGTCCGCGCGATGCCAAAGGGAGGGTGTTTGTTCACTATCTGGCGTGTGGCCGGATGCTTACCCGCGACTCCTCAGCTGCGCAGTTTACTGACGGCGCGGAAAAATTGTTCTGGATTGGCCTGGGCAAATAAAAGAGGCTCGGCGTACCGTTGTTTTACCGAAAACCAACGGGAGCCGAGCCATGGAAGGCTGTCAGAGTAGCGTAAACGAACGGGGAAGAACAGAGCGAACGCGCTGGAATCGACGCGCGGCTGCGACTTGCCAGGAAACGGCGGAGCGTCTGCGATGCGGCACGTCAGAGCGTACGGCCGCCCAAGGGGCAGGTGTTCCTCGCACCACCTTGCGAAACTGGTCACGTCGCAAAGCGGAGATCGATCTGCCTGCTGAGCAACGTCGCGTTCTTCGAAAGTCCTCATGGCGTCGACTTTCTTCAGCGGATCTTGGTTGCAGCTCACTTGGTGTTCGGCGAGGTGGGGCCTTGCGGAACCAGGCAGGTGGCGAAATTCCTCCAGTTGACTGGTTTGGATCGCTTCATCGGCACCAGCTACGGTTGTCAGTACGATTTCCGCGTCCAGCTGGAGCAGGCATTGGTCGAATTCGGCGAAGAAGAACGGACTCGTTTGGCTCCGCACATGAGTCCCCGCGAGATCACGGCCTGCCAGGATGAGACCTTTCATCCCCGGCCGTGTCTGGTAGCCATCGAACCGCTGTCCAATTTCATCTTGCTGGAACAATACGCCGCCAATCGAACTTCGGAAACCTGGGACGAGTACATGCGCGACGCGACGCAGGACCTGGCCGTCACGATTGTTCAATCGACCAGCGATGAGGGCCGTTCCCTGATCAAGCATTGTCGCACAAGCTTGGGAGCTCACCATTCTCCCGATCTTTTCCACATCCAAAGGGACGTGAGTCAAGCCTTTGGTGGCACCACCAATGGAGCGGTAAAACGGACGGAAACCGAGCTCCGACAAGTGCGACAAGAGACCACACGATTGCAGGAGGAAGGGACGCTCTCGGGGCCACACACGAGACCTTCTTCCAGAGGCAAATCCAGCTGTCACAAGAGGAAGAAAAAGAAACCGAAAGATGCGTGGAGGGGGCGAAAACAAGACGCCAAGAGGTACGCGACGAGATTCGTGGCATCGGTCACGACTACCACCCGTTTGATGTTCACACGGGTGCCCCCCGGCAGGCAGACGAGGTGGAGCGGACGTTGAACACACGCTTCGACAAGGGGGAACAATTAGCCAATCAATGGGATGTGCCCAAGAGTGGGCAGCAGTCGATTGCCAAAGCACGCAAGAATGTGGGGAATATGGTGGCGACGATCGCCTTCTTCTGGCAGATGGTGTTGCTCAAGATGACAGCGTTGAACTTGCCGGAGGCCATTCGTCAATCGCTCGCCAGTACCCTGCTCCCGGCCATCTACTTCGAGTACGCGAGTAAACGGGCTTCAAAAGCCGAGGAACGCCAGCGATTGCAGGCGTTAAGTCAGTTGTTACGTGTCCAAGCCAGAGACGGGCCGCTACGTGATCTCCCGACTTCGCAGCACGAGGAGGTGGAGCGGGTGTTGGCTGACTGCGCCGGGTTGTTCCAGCGGTCTAGCTCTTGCGTGGAAGGAAGAAACGGTCACTTGGCCTTGCACCATCACGGGCTCCACCATCTGAGCACCAGGAAACTCCAGGCACTGACCACCGTGCACAACTACTTCCTCGAGCGTGCGGACGGCACGACGGCCGCCCAACGCTTTTTCGGAGCTGGCGGCCGCGACCTCTTCGACTGGTTGCTCAACCGACTCCCACTGCCACCGCGACCGGGTCGTCGCTGAGCCCCACGAAAATCCTTCGACGAGGCACGCGCTCCCGCTGCGCACCCACCTCCGCCAAAGTGCCAATCCCCCCGCATCCGCCGCCAAAAAAACGCTGTACACTACCCTCATGGAGGGCGAGTGGACCGGCCAACGATCGAGGCCGGGAGGCTCCCCGTTTTTGCGGCAAGAAGCGGGGGCTGGGTGGTTTTCTCGGTCGCTGAATCCACGCGGCGTTCGCGACGCGGTTGTTGTGGATGCGAAGGGCTACTTGTTGGAGAACCGTGTGCTGGGCTGTTATGTCGCGTTCCGCTGGCAAAGGGTGTCAGTCGGAGCAGCAGGTCGAAGAAGCTCACGTGCAAAGGATATCGCGGTTGGCGAAGGCCACGCGCACCAGGACGGCGGCATATTCGCAGTATTTCGCCGCACCGGCAGGCTTCACAGTACCGTCCCGCTGGGGATGATAGCGTTCGCGCCAATAACCATCGTGCTGCGCTGCGCGGCACACTTTGCGCAGCGACTCTACCAGCCGTTCGTGCGATTTCCTGCGCCGGCAGGCCGTTGCTTCCAGAAACCAGACGCGTCCCATGGCAGCGATGTCATTCACGGGTGACGAAGCGGCAAACGGTAGCGGTTCGTGATGTTCCCAGGGCTCGTAGGCAAAGGGCTTTGTAACGATCTGCGTCGGCATGCCTCCGAGCCAGAAACCAGAATCCTCCATCAGTCGTGGCCACAGCAGCACAAGCTGGGCGTCGCTGGCAATTCCAAACGCCACAGCTGCCCAGTTCACATCGGAGAGACCGTGCGCATCGATCAGCCCGCGGTCGGCATGAACGTACTCTGCGAAATGGTCCTGGAGCCAGAAGGCAGCCATGGAAGTCCTTGGCCAACGCGTCGGCGTGACCGCCCCATGTGGTGGCACCAGCCTCGTCTCCGGCGGCGCGAAACAACCGTGCCAGTTCGCGAAAGGCGTGGATGACATAACACTGGGTCACACCGTCCCAACCGTATCGCGGTGGCATTTCCATGTAGAACCCAGAACCATCGATCAAACCGTTGTCACTTTTGCGACTGGCCAGGTACTTGGCGGTCGTCTCCAAGGAAGGGATTCTTTCCCGTAGCCAAGCGAGCGAACCGGTGGCGTCGAAGATTTCCGCAGCCGTCAGCAAGTAACAAACTGGACCCAACGTACTCAAGGGGTTGGCCTTCGGCTGCCAATGCTCGAACAGGCCAATCCACTTGCGGGTCTGCTGACTGGATGGGGGTAGTCCATCGCGTGTTGGAGGTGTGTATGAGAAGACGTCCTCCGGGCTCTTCAGCCCGCGCAACCATTTTCCGTCTGAGCGTGTGTCACCAGGAAAAATGGCAAAGGGAATATTCCCGTCCTTGCGCTGTGACGCACGGATGAACTCGAAATAGTCGAGTACCAAACGCTCATACTTTAGAAGCAGGTAGGCACCGGCCATTTGCCAGGAATCGAGTCCCGGCCAAGTTGTATCTCCACCGAACGCCATGCCGTCAGCGGTGATCGTGAACTGCCCCGGATACAATCGTTCGCTGATCGCCGGCAACAGGTTCTTCACGATCGCGGTTTCCACTCCGGTTCGAATCTCCGCATCGACGATCCCGCGTACCCACTGCGCTGCCTCCGGAAGCGATTCGTCCGCCCGCAGACGGCTGGACAGCTGATTCCAACCGATGACGGAAGTGAGTCCTATGCCGACACCCGATCGGTCGAGAAAGGTACGACGCGAGCAGCGCGATCTGTTGTTCATCTGTAACCTCCACCGAGTTACTGCGGGACTGGATGATCGAGGCTCCCATTCGCCCTGACACACGGTTCGCCCTTCCGGGGACAAATTGTACCAAGCAACCGATTCGGACACGAGGATTGCCTGAAACCCCCAGCTTGCCGCAAAAACGGGGAGCCTCGTGGCGCGCAAAAATTTGCCTTGTGTGGCTGGAGGAATTATCCCACTTCTGTTCCGCTCGGTTCTGCAGCCCCGCCGGGTTCATCCCGGCCGCTGCAGGACTACCCAGCTACTGCAGGTGAGACAAGACGTGTCCGGCCGAGCCTAACGCGGGAGGCAAAACGACGGCTCGCCGAGGCCGAAACAGGCCGCGGCTTGACTCGGTCGCGAGGACGAGCCGAGTGATGGTACGTTGAGGACGCGACCGACAGTGTGTCATGGTGTCAAGGTAGCTGCCAGTTGTGGCCCCGCCGGGGTCAACCCGGCGGAAGCCTCCAAGGCAGATCGCATCATCCTATCTGACCAGTCGATCCGCACTCGGCACTCGGCGACGGTGGGAACAAAAACCATCGCGACTGCGCGGCAAACAGCGTCTAAGCGACTTTTTAACAGCGCCAGGAGCCTCGGTTTTTTTTGGTGATTTGTCCAGTTTGCGGACAATGTGTAGAATCAACCGTCGATTGGAATCGAGGGGGGCGTTGCGCCGTCGCGAATGGACGAACAACTCAATGCGAACGCGGGTGAGCCATGCGTACATATCTGCAGATCATTATCTGCCTGCAAATGCTGGTAATTGTCGGTGCGGTTTTGGCGGCGGTTGTGGAGATCGAATCGATTCTTGCCACGGGACCGATCCTGAGCTTTATCGGATTGCTCATCGCACACGGTTGTTTCCGGCGGCGGCTTCCGCTGGGCTTTTACTTTGGGCTGTCCGTCCCGACCATTTCCGTGCTCTGTTTCTTCATCATTTTTGGTCTTCAATGGGGACCCGGCCGGGCGGCCACTCCGATTGCGGCGCTGCTGGCGCTCTTCGCCATAGTGGCCTTGCCAACAGGCGCCTGGGCGGTCCGAGAGGTGCGCAACGCAAAGACGTTGGAGTGCCGACCTCGGCTGCAGATTGATGCGGGCGTGTGGATTGTGCTCATGGCACTTGTCGCCGTCAATCTCTTCCTGATATTGACGCGCAGTGCGTTGGCGGAAGCTACCGGAGTGCTGTACGCATATGGGATCGCTTGCGGCTATCTGTTGCGGTGCTTTCATCGCCACGATGGCTGGCATGTTACATCGGAGGCAGCCAAGAAACGTCCGCCTCTTAAGCACTGGCAAGCACCTACGCTCAGCGATTCCTCGGCGATCAAATAGCCGCAACCGAGTGGAGAACCCTCTCCTGGTGAAAGTGTACCCAGAGTGCGCCGCTGGCGCGGCGATGTCGGGGCTGCGTTGTGCCACGCTGGTGTTGTCCTGGCTCACCACTTGTGGTGCAGCAGGTAGATTCCGCTGGGGACGCGGGCATCGATCAAACGTCCGGCTTTGATTTGCTGGCGGAGCCACGCATCCACTTGATCCAGCGGCACGCGCAGCACCGTGATATCTTCGTGCCGGTCGCCGCCCCCTGGCGTCACTTGTGTCAGGTTCGACGCAATGACGAAACTTGTCTCTTCATTGGTCAATCCGGCCGAGGAAGCGCCGGTAAACACGCAGCGCACCGACTCGGCACGATAGCCTGTCTCTTCGAGTAGCTCGCGTTGGGCGGCATCTTCCAGCGATTCAGCCTGCGTATCGATGTTGTCGGCGACAAGCCCGGCGGGCAGTTCGATGACTCGTTGTCCCACTGGTGTGCGATATTGTTCGACCAGCAGTAGTTCCTGGTCAGGTGTGACGGCGAGGATCGCCACGACACTGCTGGCGGTCGTGCGGCAGACGAAATCCCAGCCACCGCGGCGCACCAACTGCAAGTGTTCTGTTTCGGCCAGCAACACATCACGATCCGGGTCCGACGCCGCCTCTCCTTTTTCGGCTGCCCGTTGGCGAGCTCGTATGTGGGCGACTTCTTCGCTGTTGATCATGATGACCCCCGCGTCCCGCATCACGTTCAGCGCTTTTGCCACGTCGCCCGCCTGTAGGTTCACACCCCGGCATCCATCCTGGACCAGGTAGGTTTCGTACCCAAGACGCATCGCGTCGAGCGCCGTAAACTTGACGCAGTATTCGGTCGCCAACCCCATGATGAATATCCGTTGGACACCTCTCTTGCGCAGCACGTCGTCGAGGCCCGTAGCGTGACGATGATCATTGTCGAAGAAGCCGCTATAACTGTCGACATCGGCATGTACCCCCTTGAACACCTCGTCGCGTGAGGAAACGGCATCGAGTTGGTCAGTCAACGCGGCGCCATGGCTCTCTTGCACGCAGTGGACGGGCCAGAGGATCTGCTGGAGGCCAGCCAGATCAACAATATCCCCCGGTATGGCCCCAGGGTGGGAGGTCGCGAAGCTTCCGTGATTCGCCGGATGCCAGTCACGCGTGGCAACAATGCACGTGAAGAGTGACTGCAGCTTGTTGGCGATGGGGATAATCGCCTCACCCGTCGGCACGGCCAATGCACCTCCTGAGAGAAAATCGTGCTGCAGGTCGACGAGAATCAGCGCATCACGCGTTTTCGAGTTTGGCTCAAGTGTCATATCAGATCTCAAAATTGAAGCCCTGTCTGCAAAGTCTTTGGTACTTGCGCCGGTCAAATCGATAGAGTCGCGCAGCGCGGTGGGGCACACCCGCTTCCCATTGATCGAGTTCGATCAGCAGATCCATGCCGAGCAGCTTCTTACGAAAATTGCGTTTGTCCAGTTCCCGTCCCAGAATCGTCTCGTACAAGTGCTGCAGCTGACGGAGCGTGAATTGTTGCGGCAAGAGTTCGAAACCGATGGGCTGATAACGGACTTTGCCGCGTAGCCGCTCGTGTGCCGCCTGCAGAATCTGCCGGTGATCGAACACCAACTGCGGTGGTCGAGAGACAGGGAACCAGGCCGTGTCGCGCGCGTCGGAAGCGGCGCGGATGGGGTATTCGTCCAGCCTCACCAGGGCGTAATACGCGACCGTCACGACTCGTTCGCGCGGATCACGCGCGACAGCTCCAAACGTGTAGAGCTGTTCCAGAAAGCGAATCCGCAGCCCCGTCTCTTCTTCCAATTCGCGTAGCGCCGCGTCGTCGAGCGTCTCGTCCACCTGCACGAACCCGCCGGGGAGAGCCCACTGGCCGGCATACGGGTCCACACCACGCTGAATGAGCAGCACCTTCAAGTCCTGCTCATCCAGCCCAAACACCACACAGTCGACCGTTAATGCCGGGCGTGGATACCGATATGTGAACTTCTTGGCCATGGTGACTCATCGCAAAGGTTGAGTAGCCAGGTCTGATCCTTGACGGCGACACGCCGTACACGCATCACTCATCTTCGAGCAATTCTCGCAGTTGCTGGAGTTCTCGTTCAAATCCCCCCGACAGAATCGGGAAACGACACCACGTCTTGGGGTCCAGGTTCTCGTCGTCCACATGGAACGATGGGGCATAACGTTCGCGTTTCCACTGATTGCGGGACCACAGGCGGAAGAAACGCTCTACCCACACGCCGAGCTGCGGGCCGCTGAACGTGTTGCGATAGAGTACCTGCAGTCGCTCATATACTTCTACCGGCATTAGTTTGTCGCGAATGGCCGCTCGCTCAATCGTGTCGAGCACTTCGTAGGGCATGAGGTCATCTTCGTCCGTTTGCCCAGCCGACAGGGGACGCAGCTCGGCAGTCGGTTGTTGTTCGTTGACCGAGCGTAATGCGGCGATGGGTGCCAAACCGGTGGGACCTTTCTGTTCGAGCCACCGCAGCCAGCGGCGCAAGAAAGCCTTGTCGATACCCGCAATCGGCGACAGGCCTCCCGACGTGTCGCCATCCATCGTGGCGTATCCCACGGCGGCTTCCGAGCGATTGCTGGTCGAGAGCAAAAGAGCTCCGTACAGGTTGGCCAACAGCCAGATACTCGGTGACCGGACCCGGGCCTGAATGTTCTGCAAGGCCACGTCGTCCTGCTGCCAGGAGAGTTCGCGTCCAATGGCCGTCGACACGATGCGTATGTAATCTTGCACCACGGCATCGACGTCAAATTCGAAGAATCGGGCCCCAATCGCTTCCGCGACGCTGCGCGCCGCATGGCGTGTTACGTCCGAGCTGTTTCGGGTCGATTGATAGACGCATGTCAACAGTTCTTGCACAATCGACGGTGCGTCGGTGGCTTGTGAAATCGTGGGGATGTGAGGGAGCTTATCGAGGAACCGGTCGAGCCCAATGTCGCTCACGCCGAAGTGAACCAGCGACGCTGCCAAGCAGGCCACGGCCGATGAGTCGGCACCGCCACTCAACGATACCACGAACCCTTGCGAGCGACTCTTGCGCAGGTAGTCAAACAGCCCCAGGGATACCGCCCGTGCAAATTCTTCTTCCTTTAATTGTTCGTTTTTTTCCCACGCAGCCGTCGTAATCGCATTTTCTTCCTGCGGGATCTTCGGGTACGTGAAGTTGACCGGCACACAATGATGCGATCGCTCTCGCACATTGGGGTGAAAGCTTCCCGTGCGGCGCGCAGCATCCGGGACTGGTCGACGTCGATCACTGCCGTGGTCGTTTGCTGGTCAGCGAACGAGAAACGGGGACCGGTGGCCAACAGCTCGCCGCAACTGGCGATCATGGCGTCGCCGTCGTAGATCGCCCGCCCCGCTTCGTTTCCGAGCAGATTGGCATAGATGTAGCTGACGTGAAAGGCTCGCGAGCCTTCTAGCACGAACCGTTGGCGGACCGCGTGTTTGCCGAACGCGAAATGGCTGGCGCTCGGGTTCAGGATGATATCGACACCGCGCGTCGCCAGATCCGACCCGGGCCGGTCCGCGACCCAGGCGTCTTCACAGATCTCGAAACCGATCAACACGTCGCCGCACTCGAAGATGAGGTCACCCAGCGGATAACTGGCGCCGTCAAGGTTGATCGGCACGACCGTTTCGGCCGGCCACGGCTTGAACCAGCGGGGCTCGTAGTGAATTCCTTCGCCAGCCAGGTTTTGTTTGGCGACGAAGCCGACAATCTGTTGGTCAACCGCCAGGCAAGCACAATTGAACAAGCCGCCGCCGTAAAGCAGTGGGATGCCCAGCGAAACAATCATGCCTCGAGTGGCCGGGAGGATTTCCTGCAATACCTCCCGCGCCGTGCGCTGCACGCCGGGCGCGTGAAAGGCATCTTCGCAGCCATAACCGGTGATGCAGAGTTCGGGCAGGCAGAGAATGCTCACCCCACGCTCACGCCCCGCCTGAATCGCGGCCACAATATTGGCTTTGTTCGTCTGCCAGTCCAGAGGGGTTTGATTCAAGACACCAGCAGCCACTTTGATCAGCTTCATGACTTCACTGCTCCCGCTCCGTCGATCAGACATCGCTTCAGATCGTGTAGCTTACCCTCCAGACCTACTCGATAGCGAGTCGGGTGTTGGGCGGAGGCAGCCAGATCGGGGAATCCCTCCCATTGCCGACCCACGCGCTCTCGCGCGTCGTGCAGCGACGGGAAGGGGTATACCACCTCTCCCTGGCGGAGCACAGGGACTAGCAAATCCTCCGCCGCAGCGCCGCCCGATATCCGGAAGCGGTCGGTGCCGTCCAGGCTCACTGCGGCCGACTCCGTCATGCCGGTCAACTCGTCGTATATAATGTCGCCCACATAGCGGCCGGCCTCGCGATAGCGTCGCACTTGCAGGATCCCCGGTGTCGATACTTTGAGCGGCTGCTCCGACAACTTCAGCTTCCTTTCCCAGCGTCCCTCTCCATCCTGCAAGGCCGACAATTTGTATACGCCGCCCAATGCCGGCTGGTCGTAGCCCGTAACCAGTCGTGTGCCTACTCCCCACACGTCGATTCTGGCGCCTCGCGCCAGTAACTGCTCGATTTCGTATTCGTCCAGGTCATTGCTGGCCACAATCAGCGCATCCTGCAACTCGGCTTCGTCGAGCATCGTGCGAGCTTGCCTGCTGAGTGTCGCCAGGTCCCCTGAATCAAGTCGAATGCCGACCAGTCGCTGGCCTGTGGCGCGCAACTGCCGAGCCACCTGGATGGCATGTTGCACACCCTGCAGCGAATCGTACGTATCCACCAGGAAGATACAGTTGTTCGGTAATGCCTCCGCGTACTTCGTGAACGCTTCAAGTTCGCTGCCAAACGACATGACCCAACTGTGCGCGTGCGTGCCACGCACCGGTATCCCGTAACGCTTTCCGGCCAGTACGTTCGAAGTCGCCACGCAGCCACCCAGGTAGGCGGCGCGACTGGCCACCATCGCGCCACTCTCCCCCTGGGCACGCCGCAGACCGAACTCCAATACCGTGCCGCCGGCGGCCGCGCGACAAATCCGCGCTGCCTTGGTCGCCACCAGCGTTTGAAAATTGATCACGTTCAGCAGCAGCGATTCAAGAATCTGTGCCTGCCACAGCGGGCCTCGAACACGGATCAATGGTTCGTGGGGGAACACCATCGTCCCCTCCTCCACCGCGTCCATGTCACAGGTCAGCCGCAGACCGCCCAGCTGCTCCAGAAAATCGTCCCCCAGCAACGGTCGCGTGTCGGCACCTTGGAGCGACGCCAGGTAGTCGATATCGGTGGGCACAAAGCGATAGTCGGCCAGCATGTCGCAGAGATGCTGCAGGCCACAGGCGATGGCATACGAGCCGCCGAACGGGTTTTCGCGAAACGTCAGATGAAACACCGCCTGCCGCTGTGCCATCCCCAACCGCCAATAGCCGTACGCCATCGTCAGCTCGTACAGGTCGGTCAGCATTGCCCAGCGGTCGTCACTCCCCCACGCATGGCTGCTCATGAACCACCTCCCTTCTTAGTGTAAATATAACACTAACAAAGCCGGCGTCAAGGGGCGTCGGTGGACTTGGCGCATGCGTTGCGGCCATGCGCTGCAGCACTTGCGTAGCCGAATTCGCCAGCATATCGGACAGATTCACAGCATGAACTGCACCTGGCGCGAAAAAACTCGCCCTGGCAGGCATCGAGGCATCGTCCCATTTCTGTTCCGCTTGCTGCTCCAGCCCCGTCGGGTTCATCCCGGCGGACTGAGGACTGACCGGCTACTGTCGATGAGATGCGAAATGCGCCTTTTGAGGCGGGTATCCAAAGGCAAATCGGCGCCGAGGCCGAAACAGGCCGCGGCTCGATTCGGTCTCGAAAGCGTGCCGGTGTGATGGCACGTTGAGGACTCGACCGACGGTGTGTCAGGATCGGTCGGTAGCGGACCAGTTGTGGCTCCGCCGGGATGAACCCGACGGAAGCCGAAACAGGTGGCTGATCGGTCGGTTGCGGACCAGTTGTGGCTCCGCCGGGATGAACCCGACGGAAGCCGAATCAGGCGGCAAGCGTAGGGGCTTGCCGCCGGGGGCTGTGCACGGCCGGGAAAAAAATCGCTTGACACCTGCGGCGCGACCGCTACAATGCACCAGTGCATTAGTTAACTAGTGCACTAAGGAGGTGAGCGTGAAGATTGACCCGGGTAGTCATGTGCCGATCTACCTGCAGATCGCCCAGCAACTGCGCAGCGCCATTGCGGCCGGTGTTTACCGGCCGGGTGAATCGCTCCCGTCGCTACGGGCCCTGGCCGTGCAGGTGCAGGTCAACCCCAACACCGTACAGCGGGCCTACGACGAGCTGTTACGGCAGGGGATCGCCTATTCGCAGCGTGGGCGGGGCTTGTTTGTGTCCGAGCAGGGGACCGATTCCGCCACGTCGCACGCGGCGCAAACGGTCCGTGCGGCGCTGGACGAAGCGCTGCGTACGGCCCGCGCCGCCGGCATGTCCACGCGCGACATTCGCAGTCTGTTTCAAGCGGCTTTGCAGGACGCCTCGATCCACGAGAGGGAAACGCCATGAACGAAGCATCCGCGTCGACTCCCGCTATTGCGTTGGACGGGCTCTCCAAGCTGTTTCGCCGCCAGGCAGCCGTCTGTGACCTGACCCTGGAGATTCCACGTGGTACGGTATTCGGGCTGATTGGCCCCAATGGCGCCGGCAAGAGCACGACCATCAAGATGCTGATGGGATTGCTTCGCCCCACCACAGGTTTCGCCCGCGTGCTGGATCTCGATCCGCTGACCAGGCCGGTGGAGCTGAAACAACGGGTCGGCTACGTGCCCGAAACGCAGCAGATCTACCGCTGGATGCGCGTGGAGCAAGTGATTGGCTTTTGCCGAGCATTGTACGACACCTGGAATGACGAGACGTGCTCGACGATGCTCCAGCTATTCGCGCTCGATCCGCGGAAGAAAGTCAAACATCTGTCCAAAGGGATGCTCGGCAAATTGGCTCTGCTGTTGGCCGTCTCGCACGATCCGGAACTGCTGATTCTGGACGAGCCGATGGCGGGCTTGGATCCGATCGCGCGGGAAGAGGTCCTCGATGGCGTGCTGCGAACGATTTGCCGGCGCGAGCAGACCGTGCTGTTTTCGACGCACACGCTGGACGACGTGCAGCGACTGGCCGACACGATCGGGTTTCTGTACGAAGGACGTTTGCTGGTGCACGACAAACTGGACAACCTGCTCGGCTCGACCAAACGCATCCGCGCGACGCTCGTCGACGGGGTTCCCCCGCAACAGCTACCCGCGGACGTGGTGTGGCAGCACGTGAACGGTCGCGAGTGGCTGATCACCGTCAGCAAGTTCACGCCGGAAAAGGCCGAGCTGGTCCGTCGTCAACCTGGCGTCGACCATGTCGAAGTGATCGACCTCGGGTTGGAGGATCTGTTCAAGGACCTGGTCAAGGGACAGAGGAGCGTGAACATGATCTGGCTCGTCTGGAAAGAGTTCCGGCTGAATTGGCCGATTCTGGCCATCGCTGCGTTGTTTCTGATCGTGCCGTACATGGTGGCCAGCTGCATGTTCTTGATGAATCGATCGGCCGCGGATGCCGCCGAGGTACTGCTCGGCGGTTGGATGACGAACCTGCTCGCCTCCACGGTCATCCTGGCGCTATTAGGTGGCCAATCGATCGCCTCTGAGCGAGCGGATCGGTCGGTCGAATTCCTGGCATATCAGCCGGTATCGCGTGGCCGAATTCGTTCTCAGTAAACTGGTCTGGCCGGGCGTTGCGCTGGCGGTCATCTTTGGCCTGAATTCTGCCATTCTAGTATCGACCATGGCGGCATCTCGAGACGCCGGCACGATGTTTCATCGATATCTTCCCGCGCTCGTTCCGTATTTGGGAATTGCCTTGTGCTGTTTCTCAATCGCGTGGGGCATTTCGGCACTGCAGTCCAGCCCCACCTTTGCCGTGATGAGCGGAATAGCTGTACCGCTGGTGGTCATCTGGCTGATCATGATGATCGCATGGTCGATGGATTTTGCCATGGGAAACCTCGGCCTCATGATCGTCTATCTGGCAACCGTCGGTTTATTGTCGGTAATCAGTTTTGTAGGCGGTACGTGGTACTATCTGCGGCGCGTGGAGCCGTAAATTGAGTGCGGCGTTTCGCGGGGGACGAAAGTACGTGCGGTTTAAGGGTCAAAGCATGAGATGGCTCATCTGGAAAGAGTTCCGACTGCATTGGCCCATCCTGGCGTTCGCAGCGCTGCTGTTGGTGGTGCCTTACGTTATGCTACTCTACGGTCCTGTTGGCGACTCGATGGACGCCGGTAGGGGCGCCACCGCAATTAGCATCGTTCTCTCGTATTTCACGACGGCACTTCTCGGCGGCCATGCCATCGCCTGCGAACGGGCCGATCACTCATCCGAGTTTCTCGCCTACGCACCGGTCTCCCGGAAGACCATCGTGATCAGCAAGTTGTTCCTGCCAGCGGCAACCGTGCTGGTGATCTGGGCTGTAAATCTGGCGATACTGGTCTTCCTGACTACCCTGGCAAAATCTCCCGTTCGTACACATACACCCAATCTGTTGTTAATGGTTTCTTTGTTGGCATGTGCGGGCTTCTTTGCCTTCTCTGTCGCCTGGCTGGTGTCCGCTCTGCAGAACAGCCCCACGTTCGCCATCGCCGCCGGACTCGCCGTACCCTGGGCCACAGCCGCCTTACTATTCTTTGCGGGTTGGCTGATCGGCTACGACCATGTTCCCGAGTGGGTGGGAATGGTCGTCTTTGCCGGTCTGGCTATCTTCATAGGAACAGCCAGTTTCGTGGGCGGCACGTGGTATTATCTGCGGCGTGTCGAGCCGTAGCACATGCAATTTGCTGAGTGGTGAGAGCCAGGGGTCTTACTCTTACTCTTGCTCGTCCACGCAAACGTGATCGGCGACCACAACCAAAGAGGCAAGGGTCTTCACGCCAACTGCGTGCCACAGCGGAGCCCCGATATCTGACGTGGTTCGTCAATCGCGTGTATCTTCACCGCAACGCGGTGGCACAACCCAGCCCAGACATGCTACAGGACCCACGTGAACCCGCCCTTACACGTGGCGTGACACGCGCGTGCAATTCCGGGTGGTTGCATGGGCGGGCTGCCAGAGAGCATATGTCAAACCCCTTGGGATGTCGGATCGTGTGTGGCGGTCGCCCCAGGGTGTGAAGACACGCGTGCTTGACACAACAATCCAGATGTTTGGGTTGTGCCGTGCCACCGCGTTGCGGTGAAGAAGCCGACGGGTACTGACCCACACATCTCTCTCGAACAAGGTCTGCGCGGCCAAGGAGAAGGGACAAGAAGACCGCATGACAAAAGATCTTGTGCCGCACCGTCTATTTTTTGTCAGCCGTTTTTTTTGTCCCCAACAATGTGTTCCCGAATCGCTTGGAAGGAAGGGGATAAGGAGGATGACTGTATCCTAACGCGGCCTGCGGCCACAACCATAGAGGGTGTGAAAGCGTCCGGTTCTGCTGACTTGGTTTCACCGGAATGATTAGGGAGCAGGATGCGGAATCAGCCGTAGCATGTTCACTGTGCACACTGTCGAAGTGTCCGCCACCCCTTTGCACTTTCAACGCCATTCCGCATTCCGCATTCCGCATTGCGCACTCCGCATTCCCGATTCGTTCCCAGTTCGCCTGCCAATCGTCTCCACCCGGCCACGTTAAGATGGTGAATATGCTTAAGAGACAATTGACACGATGGGCCTGCTGCCCTTAGAAAAGAAGGCTGTGGACCTTCCCGCTCGATCGGACTCATGCTCAACCCGCCTCGCAGGAGACCATTCCATGTCGTCGTCCCGGACCACTCGCCGCGAGTTCGTCAAGCAGACGGTGGCTCTTTCCGCCGCTGCCAGCGTCCCCTATTGGTTGACCGCGGCGCATGCCGCGGCTAATGACAATCCATCGGCCAACGATCGGCCACACATCGGGGCGATCGGCCTGGGTGGACGAGGTACGGGGATTGCCGATGAGGCGGCACAGTTCGGGGACATCGTCGCGGTCTGTGACGTGGATCGGAAACACGCTGAGGCTGCGCAAACACGCTACGGCGGTAAGCCGGACATTTACGGCGACTACCGCAGACTGCTCGAGCGCAAAGACATCGACATTATCCTGAATGCCACGCCCGATCATTGGCACACGGCGATCAACGTGGCGGCCTGCAAGGCCGGCAAAGATGTCTATGCCGAGAAACCGATCACGCTGACCATTGATGAAGGGAAGACGCTCTGCCGAGTCGTCCAGGAGACTCAGCGGATCGTGCAGGTGGGTACGCAGCAGCGCAGCGAGAAACCGTTTCAGACGGCCGTCGAACTGGTACGAAACGGCCGCGTCGGTAAGCTCAGCGAAGTGGTCGTGACACTCCCTTTCTGGTCGACCAAGGGAGGACCATTTGCCAGTACGCCGGCGCCTACCGAATTGGACTGGGACTTCTATCAGGGGCAGGCACCGGAGCATGAATACTGCTTCCAACGGACCCATTTCGTCGACGGTGGCGGCTGGCGATGGTGGTATGAATACGCCGGCGGCATCATCACTGATTGGGGCAATCACCACATGGATATTGCCCACTGGGGGATGAATCTCGAACACAGCGGACCGCTCACGATTGAAGGAACGGCCAATTTCCCCAATGGCGGGCAGCCGAATTGCTACAGCACGCCCGATCGCTTTGAAATCCAGATGACCTACCCTGGCGACCTCCGTTTGAAATACGAGGGAGCTGAGGACGGCCGCAACGGTATCATGTTCATCGGCGACAAGGGACGCGTCTTCGTGAACCGGGGCGGTGTGTATGGCAAACCGGTGGACGAGTTGACCGAAAATCCGCTCCCCGACGACGCGTGGCGGGTACGGCCGAGCGACAATCACATGGCCAACTTCTTCCACTGTGTGACGACCCGCGAGCAACCGGTTTCGCCGGTCGAGATTGAGCATCGCACGATCACGGCCTGTCATCTGGCAAATCTGGCGGTGCGGCTGAAACGCAAACTGACCTGGAACCCGGAAACGGAGGAGATGATTGGCGATGACGAAGCCAACGGCTGGCAGCAGCGCACACAGCGCAAGCCTTACACGATCGATGCCTGACGGATCCCGGCGCGGGCCCTGCGTCGACTCGGCGGCGGTGCTGGCGTTGTTGGCGCTGATCGTCGCTTCCCTGGCCGGGTGTGGCAGTCCCGAGGCAGCGGTCGACACCGCCCCTTTTGAGGTAGCCGTAACGAAGTACCTGGCACAAAACGACATGGCGCTGCGCCTCAAGGGAATTCGCACGGGGCCGATCGTGGACGGCGATCGAGCGACGATGTCGGGGTCCATGACCCACCGCGACCTCGGAGGCCCCAGTGTGGTCTGGGAGTTCCAGTTCCAGCGTGCGGAAGATGGCCAGTGGACGGTCGTCAGTCACCACGACTAAGTGACCAAGCCCGTCGGGCGTGCTGTGGGAAGGGCCTGTCAGGACGAACCAGAAAAGGCGGAGGCCCTGGCTGGAGCGATGACGTGCCGGCATGTGGTTGTCCTGCTGGTTGACGGTTCTCTAGAGTACCGAAACTTCATCACGGGCCCAACTCCGGAACGGACTAAAGTCCGTTCTACCAGGCTCGTGTCCGCCGGAAAGTGGCGGTCCTCGCTGCACAAGCGGGCGCGCGCGCGTTATAATGCGGCCGACGTCACCGGACTGGTTCCGCGGAGACGGGTACCCAACGGAGTTTGCGTTGGTTCGCTCGGCATAGAGAAGACGGCGGACTCGGGAACGTTAGCTCGCCACCGTTGAGTGTCAGGGGTCGATTATGGGTCTGATATCGAAAATGCTGGGGTCGTTTTCCACGCGAGGCAAGGCCATGTCGATGTATAAACGTGGCATGCAGAAGGCGGGGGAGCGAGATCTGGATGGCGCGATCGCCGACTACACAACCGTCGTCGACATGAAAGGCGCTCCCGAGGAGGTCATTGCCATGGCGCTCCTCAATCGGGCACTGGCGTATTCGCGCAGTCACGACGACGATAAGGCCGCCGATGACCTGGATCGTGTATTGACGATGCCGGGAGCCACCAAGCAAGTGCTGGATGCCGCTCACGAGAAGTTGCACCGCATGAAGCGGCGCACCTCGCATCCGCAATAGCACGACGGGGCAGCCAACGCCGGTGAGCCGAGCGACGCGCAAGACGAGCGTCAAGCCGACACGCAGGCGGCCGACCTAAGGTATCATCGTGACTTCCGAGAGCGTGCTCGTGCTAAACAGCGTAGCGTCGGTGGCTATGCTCGCTGGCGGTCGAAGTACAGAAGCGCGACCATGGTCTTGGCGTCCTGAATCGTCCCGTCCATGACCCATTGCATCGCCTCGCTCCACGAGACCACCAGGTTCTCAATCTCCTCGTTCGGTTCGCGTTGAGCCGGGCCGGCGGTCAATTGCGTCGCCAGAAACAGGTGCATGCGTTCGTCGAGAATTCCGGGCGACAAAAAGAATTCGTGCAGACGGTCGATCTTGTCCGCGCGGTACCCCGTCTCTTCGATGAGCTCGCGATGAGCCGTCACGGCAGGATCTTCACTCGGCTCCAGCGTGCCGGCGGGCAATTCGATCAACGTTTGAGCCACCGCCACCCGGTAGTTCCGGATCAAACAGACGTGCTGTTGGTCGATCAGGGGCAGAATCACCACGGCTCCCGGATGACGGACCACGGCCCGCTCATGTTGTGTGCCGTCGGACTTGGTACGGACCGCCGTTTCCACGCGGAAGCGGGGAGTCGTGAGAAGAATCCTGGCTGTGTTCATCCGTTGCCGCGCCTCGTGGATCTTAGGTTCGAGGCTTGCGGAGTGAGCAAGTCGACGTGAATCATCGTCAGAGTCTCTCCCAGCCTTATAGCCGAACGCGGCCTTTGGCCGCCACCAAAGTAGAACGAAATTTATTCCGTTCGTGCAGCTCCTATCGCTCCCCACTTCCTCAACGCCAAGAGAAAAAACTGGTCTATAACATGCGTGCATGTTATAGACCAGCACTCGACTGCGGCCGGTGGCCGCAGCCAGTGTTACTCGGAAAACTAGCAGCGAACAGGGACGGGAGAGGATCCCGTCCTACAGACATTCTCACGCGGGTTCGAGTTCATCCATACTGGGCAACTCGGCGATGGCCGCCTCGATCTTCTCCTGAGGATACTCGTAGTCTTGCAGATCGCCGGCGAAGTAGCGATCGTAGGCGCCCAGGTCGCACAGTCCATGGCCACTCAGGTTAAACACGATACATTCCTCGCGACCTTGCTCACGGCAGCGAATTGCCTCCACGATAGCGCCGCGCACGGCGTGGGATGTTTCCGGCGCCGGGATTGTCCCCTCGGTCGACGCGAACAGTTGAGCCGCTTCGAAACACTCGACCTGATGGTATGCCACGGGCTCCACGATTCCCAGATCGATGGCATGGCTGACCAGCGGCGACATGCCGTGGTAGCGTAGCCCACCGGCGTGGATACCGGGTGGCACAAAGCTGTGCCCCAGCGTGTACATCTTGATCAGCGGCGTGAGTTTGGTCGTATCGCCAAAATCATAGCGGAACTGGCCGCGGCTCATGGTCGGGCAGCAGCACGGTTCGACAGCGACAAAGCGGATCTGTTTCCCTTTCAACTTGTGAGGAATGAAGGGGAAGGTGAGCCCGGCAAAATTACTCCCTCCGCCGCAGCAGCCAATCATCACGTCGGGAAAGTCCCCGAACTCGCGCAGTTGCCGTTCGGTCTCCAGACCGATCACGGACTGATGGAGCATGACGTGGTTCAGGACCGACCCGAGCGTATAATGGGAGTTCTCGCAGCGGACGGCCGCTTCCACCGCCTCACTGATGGCAATTCCCAAGCTGCCGGGCGAATCGGGATCGGCGGCCAGGATCTGGCGTCCCGACTCGGTCTCGTCCGATGGGCTCGGCGTCACCACGCCACCCCAGATGTGCATCATCGACCGGCGATACGGTTTCTGCTCATAGCTGACCTTGACCATATACACCTTGCACTCGATGTCGAATTGCTTACAGGCAAAGGACATCGCGCTACCCCACTGCCCGGCTCCGGTCTCGGTCGTCAGACGGCGAATGCCCTCCACCGAGTTGTAATAGGCCTGGGCCACAGCCGTGTTGGTCTTGTGGCTGCCGGGGGGACTGTGACTTTCGTCCTTGAAGTAGATGCGAGCGGGGGTTTTGAGCGCCTTCTCGAGTCGTTTGGCACGCACCAGCGGCGTGGGACGCCAGATGGAGAGTACGTCGCGCACTTCGTCCGGAATGTCAATCCACCGCTCCTGGCTCATTTCCTGGGCGATCAAGGCCTTAGAGAAGAGTGGCTCCAGATCCGACGGTCCGATCGGTTTCTTCGTGCCTGGGTGCAGCACCGGTGGCAGCGGCTTGGGCAGATCGGCCTGCAGATTGTACCATTGGCGGGGAATCTCGCTTTCCGGAAGCACGATGCGTCGAGGAGTCATGCAGACGGTCCTTTACTTGACAAATCACAACCTATTAACTGCAGGCCAAAGTCCACATCCCAATGCGACCCACGGGGCCGCATCGGCCTGCTCCACACGGCGGGATGACATGACAGGTGGAAGAGAATACCACAAACCCCATTCTTGCTCAAACGCGGAGCAATTGCCAGCAACCCGTTTGGCGAACTCCCGGACCCAAAAACGGGTAATTCTCGACGCCGGGCTGCGCTACCGTAGCTGAAGCCGCCGAGGCTTCAGCGGAAGTGGGCGGACGGTTTCAGCGGCGGACGGTTTCAGCGGTGGCGGAACCCTGGCGGGTTCAGCTACCGTAGCTGAAGCCGCCGAGGCTTCAGCGGAAGTGGGGACGGCAGCGGCGGACGGTTTCAGCGGCGGCGGAACCCTGGCGGGTTCAGCTACCGTAGCTGAAGCCGCCGAGGCTTCAGCGGAAGTGGGCGGACGGTTTCAGCGGCGGCTGAATCCTGGCGGGTTCAGCTACGGCGGGACTCGCATGAGCCTGGCCGATGGCTTATTCTAAGAGGAGGTGCGAAAGACGCCTTCTGGGGGCGACGTGGAGGCTCGTTCGTGTGGCCTCCGCCATCCGTTGGCGTCCGAGGCATTGTGACGACGAAAGGAACAGCATGGCGGCCCCGAACCGACTCCCTCCCTCTGCCCTGCGTTGGACTTGCGACACAGACCACTTGGCCTTCGAAAGCACCGACGATCTGGAGGATCTCCAGCAGATACTGGGTCAGGCGCGGGCGCTGGACGCTGTCCAGTTCGGGATCGGCATTCGTCGCGATGGCTACAACATGTTCGTGCTCGGGCCGCCCGGCCTGGGCAAGCGGAGCACACTCAACCATTTTCTGGCCACCAAAGCCAGTACCGAAGCACCTCCCAGACGACTGGGTATATGTCAACAATTTTGAACAGTCGCACAAGCCGCTGGCGCTCTGCCTGCCCACTTCCCGCGGCACCAAATTGCAGCGGGACATGGTGAATCTGGTCGATGCGTTGAAGTCCACGATCCCGATGACACTGGAAATGGAGGAGCACCAGAACCGCATCCAGGAGGTCGAACAGGAGGCCAAGGATCGGCACAATCACGCCTTCAAGGAACTGGCCCAGCGAGCGTTGGAGCGTGGCATCCAGTTGGTGCGCACCCCGGCCGGCTATGCCATGGCACCGATCAAGGAGGGAGAGGTGCTGGGCCCGGACGAATTCGAGAAGCTGACCGCGGAGGAGCGTACGCGGATCGAGGAGGCGGTGAAAGACCTGCAGGAAGAGCTCAAGGAGTTGGTCGAGCGAGTACCGCGGTGGCGGATGGAGACCCGCGAGCGGATTAAGCAACTGAACCAGCAGGCCACCAAGCTGGCGATCGACAATCTGCTCTCCCGCCTGCGGCAGGAGTATACCGACTTGCCCGAGGTATTGTCCTATTTCGATGCCCTCGAGAAGGACGTGGTCGAGAATTCGGAAGAGTTCCAACCGCAAGAGGAAAACCCCAACGCGATGCTCGGCCTGCCGATCCCCAGCCAGCCGTCGTTTCAACGCTATCATGTCAATCTGGTGGTGGACAACAGCAACACGCAAGGTGCGCCGGTCGTCTTCGAAAATCATCCCAGCTACCACAATCTGATGGGACGAGCGGAGCATGAGTCTCGCATGGGCACGCTGGTGACCCAGTTCATGCTGATCAAGCCGGGGGCGCTCCACCGAGCCAATGGCGGCTACCTCGTGCTCGACGCGCTGAAGGTGCTCCAGCAACCCTATGCCTGGGAGGGGCTTAAGCGAGCGTTGAACACCAAGGAACTACGGATCGAATCGCTGGGGGAGGCGTTGAGTCTGATCAGCACGGTGTCGCTAGAGCCACAGCCGATTCCATTGAATGTGAAAGTGATTCTGGTGGGCGATCGCATGCTCTACTACATGCTCTACCAGCAGGATCGCGATTTTGCCGAACTGTTCAAAGTGGCGGCGGATTTCGACGATCAGATGGAACGGACTCCGGAAAACTGCCGGCTCTACGCCCGCTATATCGCCACGATGGCGCGGCACGAACGGTATCACGCGTTTGACAAGACCGCCGTGGCACGTGTGATTGAACAGAGCGCCCGCATTGCCGGTGACTCGGAAAAACTCTCGACCAGCATGCAATCGATTGCCAATCTGCTACGCGAGTCGGACTATTGGGCGTCGACCGAAAACGCCCCGATTGTCACCAGTTCGCATGTCGACCTGGCGGTGGAAAAGCAGGTCTACCGCGCCGATCGCGTACGCACACAGGTGTACGAGCAGATCGAACGCGGAACCGTAATGATCGACACGCAAGGCGTCTCCGTCGGTCAGATTAACGGCCTGTCGGTCATTGACATGGGCAACTTCTCGTTCGGCCAACCAGTCGCGGATCACGGCGAACGTCCGCATCGGCAAGGGTGAGGTGATCGACATCGAGCGGGAAGTGGACTTGGGTGGAGCGATTCACAGCAAGGGTGTCTTGATTCTCTCCTCGTTCCTGGCGACACGATTTGCCCAGACGCGCCCACTCTCGCTGTCCGCCAGCCTGGTGTTCGAGCAATCATATGGACGTGTGGATGGCGACAGTGCGTCGGTGGCCGAACTGTCGGTATTGCTCTCGGCGTTGTCGAACATTCCCATCAAGCAGTCACTAGCGGTGACCGGATCGGTGAATCAGCGTGGCCAGGTGCAGCCGATCGGAGGCGTCAACGACAAGATCGAGGGCTTCTACGACATCTGCCAGGTACGAGGTTTGACCGGCGAACAGGGCGTGGTGATTCCACGCACCAACGTGAAACACTTGATGCTGCGCTCCGATGTCGTGGCAGCCGTGGAGGCCGGCAAGTTCCATGTGTATGCCGTGGAGACGGTGGACGAAGCCATTTCTCTGCTCACCGGCGTGCCGGCTGGCGAGCCGAACGAACAGGGCGAATACCCTCCCAGTACCGTCAACTGTCAGGTTGCGGCACGTCTCGACGAACTATTTGAAATCCGGCGACAAATGTCTCTCCACAGCAAAGAAGACAGAGAATGACCTCCCAGCCAGTCGTTCATCGCGCGATCAGAAGTGTGCTCATGGCGATCGATGATGCGTCCGCGGGTCACGATACCATGGAGGCCGCAGTGAATCTGGCAGTCGACCTCCAGGCCGAATTGCAGGGATTGTACATCGAGGACATCAACCTGCTCCGCATCGCCGCCCTCCCCTTTGTGCACGAAATCACCACAGCTTCCGGGACCGTCCGCCCCATCGACGCTCAGTCGATGGAGCGCGCCATGCAGCAGAAGGCCGACCAGCTCCGCCGCGCCATGGAGCACCGCGCCGAGTCGGCTCAGATTCGGTGCACCTTTTCCGTCACGCGGGGGCGCGTCCTGCAACGCGTCCTGTTGGCCACGGCGGAGACTGATGTCGTGTTCTTCGGTTGCCGCAGTCACGCCCCGACCGTGCGACCTCCCGCCGGGCTGCGCCCCAAGGGGATCGCCCGCTGCGTGCTGGTCCTGCTCGACCCCTCACCTCACAGCCCCCGTGCTCTGGAAACCGCGCTGGCGGTGGCCGGCAAACATGCGCGGCCGGTCGTGATCCTGGTCTTCGCCAACGATCGTCCGACGCTCCGGCAACTGACCGCCGATGCCTACGAACGATCCCACGGAGCGGATGTCCAAATCACGCTGCTGCCGCAGCCGGTCTCGAGCATCGCCACGCTGATTCAGTCCGCTCGGACCCAACGCCCCGAATTGCTATTGCTGAGCCGCGAGTGCCCGTTGCTCAGCGACAACGCCATCGAGTCCTTGATCGATGAGCTCGCTTGTTCGATCGTTCTGGTGTAGACTAATGCCACTTCGCCGGGCTGCGATCGAGGCTGGGCTGCGATTAAGAATGCGTGTGCCGGATGCTCGCTGGTGCGTGATGATTCGTACGAATCGGGAGAATCCCTCACGGTTGGCTTGCCACTCGTGTCAGTCGCTCGCTGTTTACCCTCACTCATACTCTTACTCCGCTTCGCCGTCGCCAAATCAGCGAAGGGGACAGAGTAGAGAGGTAAGAGTAAGAGGAAGAGTAAGAGTGAGAGGAAGAGTAAGAACGGATGGTACATCACTAACCACTGACAGTTGACTAATCATGAAACGAACACTCTCCCTGCTGTTTATCGTACTCGGTGTGTCGCTGCTGCAAGCCGGTGAGTGGCGTCATTGGCGCGGCCCCTTTTATAATGGCTCGAGCGACGAAACAAACCTGCCCGACCAGTGGAGCCAAACAGAGAATATCCGGTGGGTCGCCAACCTGCCTGGTCGCAGTGCTGCCACGCCGATCGTCTGCCAGGATGCCATCTTCATCTCCAGTACCGAGCCAAATTCCAGCAAGTTGTTGGCCCTCTGTTTCCAGCGCAGCAGCGGTCAGCTCCTGTGGCAGCGGGAAGTGGCGGACGGATTCAAACGCGACCATCAAAGCACGTTTGCCGCACCCTCTCCGGTCACGGACGGGGAGATCGTGATCTTCTTCTACGGAAACGGTCCTCTGGTGGCGTTCGATTTTGCCGGACGGGAACTGTGGAAACGTGATATCCAGAAAGACTACGGCGAGTTTGCCTTTGGCTGGACGTTTAGTTCCAGTCCCTTGCTCTGGGACGGCAAACTCTACTTGCAGGTTCTGCAGCGCGATGTGCCTGCCGGCGGTCGCGGACGGGCGGATCGCGAAAACGAATCGTACCTGCTGGCTCTCGACCCCAAAACGGGACAGGAGTTGTGGCGCGTATTGCGGCCCAGCGACGCCTACGCGGAATCACGCGAAGCGTTCACGTCGCCCATCCCCTGGACGTACAACGACCGCCAGGAAATCCTGGTTGCCGGTGGTGACTGCCTGACCGGCCATGACCCGCAGACCGGTAAAGAACTGTGGCGATGGGGGACCTGGAACCCTGAGCGGATCGGGCATTGGCGGCTCGTCCCCTCCCCGGTGGCCGGCGGAGGGATTATCCTGGCCTGCGCTCTGAAGCGCGACCCGATCTACGCGATCCAAGCGGGCGGCAACGGCACCCTGGACGATAACGCAATTGCCTGGGTCAGCCGCCAGGCACGCGAAGTCTCCAGCGATGTACCCACGCCCGCCTTCTACGACGGCGACTTCTTCGTCCTGAGCGACGTCCGCAAATGCCTGTCACGGGTCGAGCCGAGTACCGGACAAGTGAAATGGACCACTCCGCTCACGTCCCGCGACAAGTTCGAAGCCTCGCCGCTCGCCGCCGACGGCAAAATCTACATGGTCAACTTCGCCGGCCTCGTGGTGATCGTGGACGCCAACAGCGGTGAGCTACTGCGGCAAATCGCAATGGCCGAGCGTTCACAGGATCCTGTCCGCTCGACCATGTCGGCCGCCGGTGGCAATCTATTCTTGCGCACCAACGACAAGCTCTATTGCATCGGCAAATAGCACTCGGGTCGGCTCAAGCAGCGGAAGCGGGCGTAGCGGATGCGGGCGTAGCTGAAGCCGCCAGGCTTCAGCCGAAGTGCCATACGTAAGACGCTGCCGCTGAGCCCTCCGCGGGCTCAGCTACGTAGCGGATGCAGGCGTAGCTGAAGCCGCCAGGCTTCAGCCGAGTGCGCATACGCAAGACGCTGCTGCTGAGCCCTCCGCGGGCTCAGCTACGTAGCGGATGCTGGCGTAGCTGAAGCCGCCAGGCTTCAGCCGAAGCGCCATACGTAAGACGCTGCCGCTGAGCCCTCCGCGGGCTCAGCTACGTAGCGGATGCTGGCGTAGCGGATGCAGGCGTAGCTGAAGCCGCCAGGCTTCAGCCGAAGCTGCCATACGTAAGACGCTGCTGCTGAGCCCTCCGCGGGCTCAGCTACGTAGCGGATGCAGGCGTAGCTGAAGCCGCGCAGGCTTCAGCCGAAGCGCCATACGCAAGACGCTGCCGCTGAGCCCTCCGCGGGCTCAGCTACGTAGCGCGATGCTGGCGTAGCTGAAGCCGCCGAGGCTTCAGCCCGACAGCGCCATACGTGAAGACGCTGCCGCTGAGCCCTCCGCGGGCTCAGCTACGTCAGCGGATGCTGGCGTAGCTGAAGCCGCCAGGCTTCAGCGGCAGCGCATACGCAAGACGCTGCCGCTGAGCCCTCCGCGGGCTCAGCTACGTAGCGGATGCTGGCGTAGCTGAAGCCGCCAGGCTTCAGCCGAAGCGCCATACGTAAGACGCTGCTGCTGAGCCCTCCGCGGGCTCAGCTACGTAGCCCTCCGCGGGCTCGCTGGAGTGATGCTCATCTTCATACACGCCAACGAGATCGCTCAACACATCAGGGTACATTTCCTCACCGTCCAGCCACGCTCCTTGGGCGAGCAACCGATCCACTACCTGCTGGGCCGCTTCGAGATACTCATCCGAGCAGATTGAGGAGAGCGGGAAGGCCAAGATAAGCTCCAGGTACGAATCCCGAGCTACATTGGTTGCGGTCAGAGCCGGTGGCGCCTTCTCACTTGGCACTTGCCTCGCGCACGAACTTCTCGAGTTCTGCCTCGAGCCGGCGGTTGGTCAGCTGCAGTTCGTTCGACTCCTTGAACAACTGCTCCAACTGCGTCTCTTTGGCGGTCAGGTCCTCGACATACTGCTGGTACAACTTATTGGACTTGTCCAAAGCCTTCATATTCTCGCGTACGCGCGACTGCCAACTCGTCACATCCCGGACCTGATCACTATTCTGCAGCAAGGCGGCAGAGACACGGGTCAACTCGCCTCGCATGGCGACCAACTGGTCGAGAATTTTCTTCGCCGCATCGGAAACTGCCGGTTCGGTCTGGTACGTCATGATCGTGACTGCATCCAGACCGTCCAGCGGCGTTTTCTCCTGCGACTTTTTCAGTTCTTTCACTTCGAACAGAATGGTGGTACCTGGTGTGACATCGACACCGAAGCGATACAAATCCTGCGTGGTTTCCTCCAGCGCTTCGCGCGTCTGCAGCTCAAGGTCGCCGTCGATCGGCTGCTCAATAATCAGATGTTTCTGTTTCTTGGCCTCGCTATCCACCAGATACTGAGAGGTGCGCGCAACCTGGTAGGTGACCTCGACCATGCCGTTTTCGATCTGCATGCTGGAGAGTTGTTGGGGGAGATCCGTCCGAGTGAACACAATCTCCGTATCCAAGTCCAGTGCATAACTGATCAGACTCGAGGCGCCCGGTGCCAAATCGCGCACTTGTGCGTCACCGGCGTAGACTCCGCCATCAAACAGGGTGATCGGCCCCTGCGTCAGATGCAGGTCGGTAATATTGGTCAACCGCAGCCCGCTGAGCGGATGCTTGTCGTGCACACTCTGGTTGAAAATCGCAAGTTTCTCGCCCTGCACACGCTGGTTCACAATGGGGAGCATGGCGGACTGGTTGCGATCCAGGCGCACGGGCAGTTCGATGTCGTACTGAAACAACTCGCCCACCGCCTCGGCCGAGACCGCGGCAGCCACGCTCCTTTCGAGATCCAGGCGATCGCCGGAACGGACCGCGGCACCGATCCCGTCGCTCTCCGCGTAGCCCCCCATGCCACCCAGCCCCACGTCCCCCATCCCTCCGCCGAACCCACCTCCCATGCCTCCCATGCCGCCCCCCATGCCGCCTCCCATGCCGCCGAAGAAGCCACCTCCCTCGCCGCCAAAGATCGGGGAGGGCGGGGAGAACCCGCGGCTGTACAGACGTGGAGCCACCTGGCCACCGAGATCGGGCATCACTCTGGGCCGTTGCACGAACAGCGGTTCGTAAAGTTCCATGATGAACGACACCGGTCTGCCGCTGACCAGCGTCAAACGCACATCGGACCAATCCTGGTCGGTCGTATTCTCGACGATCGCCCAGCCTTGCAGCAGTGGAGGTTTGCTGTCGTCGAGCACGAGTCGATAGCTGGTCTTCCACAGGGGAAATTCACGGATGTAGCCGATGCGTACGCGTCGCTCTCCCTGACCCCTTAGTTCGATTCGGACTTTCTTCTGATCTTGCTGTCGCGACTGGGCGATCAAGGCGAGCGCCTGCTGCATCTCGTCGTCCAATTGCTTGTCGAGCAGTTTCACGGCGCGGAGCGAATTCAATTCCAGGCTCTGAATGCCCCGTTCGGTAAGCAGGTTCAGTTGCTCGCTGCGAACCGCCTGGTCCCCCACAATCCGCGTACGGATTTCCACTCCGAGCACCGTTCCTTCGACCACCTCGTCTGCCTGCACACTCACACGGTACCCGCGCACCTGAGTCAGCAGATCAGCCACGGTGGGTGGATCGGTCAAGTCGATCGCAAAGGTGCGGAGCGTCTTGGCCACCGGATCGCGAGACCCATAGGTCACGCTCGATACGACTCCATCGCCGAAGTCCTGCACGACGAGGCTTTTGAGCAGGTCATTCATCTCGCTGATGTCAAACGTCATGTCGATCGAAGAATCGCCGTCGACGGAACCCTCGTGCTCGAAGAACCCCACTCCGGCACTGAACAATACGACTCGGCGCAGCGGCAAGTCGTCTGCCGAGAGCGGGTGAACCAGAGTCAGCAGGCTGAGCAAAGCCCACAAGAGCCGCACATGGTGCACAGGGACATCGTGCACAGGGACATCGTGCACAGGGACATAGCGCGCAGGGACAGACCTCATGAGAACTCTCCTCTGTTCTGATGGCACAGCACCCGCACCGTTGGGCGGGTACCGTCGAATCGGCCTTATCCCCTGACCGTCTTATCGTAACACAACCGCCGGCAAAGTGCACGCATTCTGATTTTGGGGAGTCCTGCAGGTCACGACTGCGCCAATTATTTTCTTGCTGTTCAATCGGCAGCCTGCGCGGTAGAATCAGACCGGTCAGGGGTCAAGCAACTGGAGGAGGCATGTCATGTCCGATGCTCCCGTCTTGCGCTGCGCCCTGACATTGCTGGCGGCTACCTTTCTGATGACGCCCTCATTGCTGGCCCAGACCGCAGCGACTCCGGCTGGGACGGTATCCGCCAACGCTGCGATGGAGCGAGCTCTGTCGTCTCGCGTAACTCTCTCGCTGGCTGACTTGACGATCCAGGAACTTGCCGCCCAACTGCGCACTCGGTTTCACATCAACGTGATGATCGACCGTCGCGGGCTGGATGACGTGGGACTGGGCAGCGATACACGTCTGGAAGGAATTGAATGCAGCGAGGTGGTGCTGGAAGAGGCGTTAGAATTGCTGCTGGGCCAGCTCGATCTCTCCTTCTTTGTCCGCAGCGACGTACTGATTCTGAGCACACCGGAAGAAGCGGAAAATCACTTGGAAACGGTTGTCTACCCGGTGGCCGATCTGGTTGCCACGCTCCCGCGCGACCCGTTCGGCAAGCATCGTGAGTACCTGGACTTCGATACGCTGATCGAGACGATCACGTCCGCCGTGGCGCCCGATACGTGGGACGAGGTGGGAGGCGCGGGAGCGATCGAAGCGTTTCCGGCCAGCCGGTCGCTGGTGATCAGCCAAGTCCGCCACGTGCATCGCGAAATCCGAGCGCTGTTGGCGAACTTGCGGCAGTCGCGGACGATGCAACATGTCCAGGACAACGTCGTCACACCCAACGCAGTGAGTGAAGCACGGCTACCGCGCGCAACTCGAACCACGGCGCGCTGCCGCGCCGCGTGTATCAACCGAGCGGAGCGTGGAGCATACCGCGCAAACACGACTAAAGCGTCAGATCGACCACGATACAGGTGATGTTGTCACGAGATCCAGCCTCCTGTGCGACGTCGGCCAGCGCCAAGGCTGCCTCGTGGGGATCCGGATGCTTCTGCAACACGGCCAGAAGTTCGTCGCGCCCCACCACATCGGTTAGGCCGTCCGTCGTGAACAGGAGGCGATCGCCGGGCTGAAGCTTATGCGACTCGATCCGCAACGGTTTCTCGAGCTGGCGAGTTCCCACGCTGTGAATCAAGACGTGCCGCATCGGGTGTTTGGCCGCTTCCCCGGTAGTGAGAGCACCGGCGCTGACCAACCCCTGCACCAGGGTGTCATCGACCGTCAATTGCCGCAACTCGTTCCGCCGACAGAGATACGCTCGGCTATCGCCGACTGAGCAGACCCGCAACTGGTTCTTGCACACAACTCCGACGACCGCCGTCGACCCCATTCCACTTAACCCAACATCAACGCGCGCCAGTTCCATGAGTTCCTGATTCGCCGCAAAAATCGCTCCGCGCACGGCTTCGGCCAGTAGCGGGACGAAGACCTCGTCGCGTCCCATCAACTCGCCCAACCGGGAAGCAATAACTTCGATCACGGTTTGACTCGCCTGCCCGCCACCAGCATGTCCACCCATTCCATCGGCGACCACGAACAGCCCACGGCGCTGATCGGCGTAGCAACGATCCTCGTTCATTTCCCGAATCGAACCTTTGACGCAACGCGATCCCACACGAAAGCACAATGTCTGTCCGCCGCAATGAAACCAACGCTGCAGCATTGCCGCGGCGAGAGAAAACCGTACGCGCGACCAGTGCCAGATACCCGATAATCGGCTCCCTCCCAATACGTGTGCAGCGCGGCGCCCTTTCGAACGCCACGGTGACGTCGGCCGGGTGGACCGATCGTGCACCTCATCTCGATCGTTGCGGCGGTTCATGACGCGGGCACTCCGCAGTCAAAGTTCCCAAGATCGACAGACACGTCACGCTGACGCGGCCTCTTGGCCGCCACTCAAAGGGTGCGATGTCGTCGTGGAGGACTAGCGTGTCGGATCGTCAACAGGCGCTCGCGGGACCGGCGCGAAATCATCCACCCCACACTCTATGGCCCCAACCCAATGGCTCCGCGCTGCTATGGACGCCCGCGATACACGCAACGTGCAGCGCATTGCGCACGCCAACACTCTGGTACGGTTCACCTCAGTTCAATCCCGTAACAGTAACTTCATCGTACCGATTCGCGCCCACCGAATGCAACCCTCTGCCGTACTTGTCGGCAATTTCTCACAAGCACATTGCCACTCACGGATGTTCGCGCATCGCGCCCCTTTCAAGTTAGGGAAGCTTACGGCCGCGGGTCTGTTCCACTCGTCCCGTGTCACGGCCAAGAAATGATAGTAAGTCACTAACAATTAAGCCCTCACCATTGACGATCCGCACGGTTTCTCGGCACAGCTGACGTGAACCTTCCCTGCCGCCCAGGGCTGCACGAATCAACCGCGCACGCAGCGTCAGTCGCGGGCGACCTCCCCTGGGCGGGAGCGGCGCAAACCCGGGGGGGGATAGTGTCCAAAGCGTGCCATTCGTCTATCATAGGCGTCGAGTCTCGAACCAATCGACGGCGCGCCGCAGGTGAGGGAACGTGCCGACACGGGGTGACCGCCAACACGGGCCAAGGAAACTTCCAGATATAATGTATCCTTTGGGCATATCCCGCGCACGGGTCGCTCGTGTCTGCCGCCGTGGGCCCGTCGGCGCGTCTCCCGCGAGACACGACAGAATCCCTTTGTGACGGACAACAGCAGGCAAATCCATGTCCAAACCTCCTCAGATGTACATCAATCGAGAGTTGAGTTGGCTGGAGTTCAACCAGCGGGTGCTCGACGAGGCGCTGGATCAGGAGATCCCGCCTTTGGAGAGGCTCAAGTTCCTGGCCATCACGGCGTCGAATCTGGACGAATTCTTCATGGTGCGGGTAGGTGGCCTGCAAATGCTCGCCGAACAGGATCCGGGCAAACGTGATCCGGCGGGGATGACCCCGGGGGAGCAACTGGCCCGCATCAGCGACCGAGTGCATCAGATGGCGGCGGATCAATACCGTTGCTTTCTGGACGACTTGGAACCGACCTTGGCTGACAGCGGTATACGGCGGTTGGTTCCCCGTCAGCTGAACGCCGAGCAAGCAGACGAGGTGCGTCGGCTGTTCGAGGATGAAATATTCGCCGTGATGACTCCCATGATCGTGAATCCCGGCGAGGACTTTCCGCTGCTGGTGAAACAGAGTCTCACGGCTTGTATCCAACTGGCCAATTCATCGGACCAGATCTCCCCCGACCGAAACGGCGCCGACAAAAACGACCCGATGTTTGCCGTGATACCGTTGGGTCAGACGATCGATCGCGTCATCCCGTTACCTGCCGAGGGGGCATCCCATTACATGCTGTTGGAGGATGCGGTCCGCATGCATGTGGACCGGTTCTTTGCCGGACTACAAGTTGTGGACTGTACCTTCTTCCGGGTCACGCGTAATGCGGACATGCGTGTGCAAGAGGACTCGGCAGCTGATTTGCTCTCGGGCATGCAACAGGTTTTGACCGCTCGCAAGCAAAGTGCCTGCGTGCGTCTGGAGCTTGCCGAAGGGGCCGGCACGACCATTCGCACATTTCTCCAGAAGGCGTTGAAAGTCGCCGATAACGATCTCTACATCGTTCGCGGCCCACTTGATCTCGCGGCTTTCATGCGAGTCAGCGGCCTGGCCGGTTACGATTCCCTGCGGTATGAACCGTGGCCGCCGCAACCCTCGCCGTTGGTCGACCCTGGCGAGAGTATTTTTGACACGATTGCCGACCACGACGTGGTGCTCTGTCAGCCCTACGAAAGCTATGATCCGGTGGTCCGGCTGGTGGACGAAGCGGCCGATGATCCGAATGTGCTGGCCATCAAACAGATTCTCTACCGGACCAGTCGTAACAGTCCCATTGTCGCTGCCCTGAAGCGGGCCGCCGAGAAGGGCAAGCATGTCACGGCGATCGTCGAATTGAAGGCCCGCTTCGACGAAGCCCGCAATATCGACTGGGCTCGCAGTCTTGAGCCGGCGGGCGTGCAAGTCATCTATGGCGTGAAAGGGCTCAAGACCCATGCCAAGGTCTGTATCGTGCTGCGCCGCGAACCGGAGGGCATGCGCCGTTACGTGCACTACGGAACGGGCAACTACAACGAGATCACATCGCGGCTCTACAGTGACGTCAGCTTCATGACCTGCGACGAGATTCTGACTCGCGACGCCGCCAGTTTCTTCAACGCCATTACCGGATATTCTCAGCCGCAGGCATTTCAGAAGATCGAATCGGCGCCGATCGGCCTGCGGGAACGGTTACTCGATTTGATTGAAGGAGAGACCAGTCGAGCTCGCCAAGGGGAGCGAGCCCGTATCATGGCACAGCTCAACTCGCTGGTCGACGCCAAAGTCATCAACGCCCTCTACCGTGCTTCACGCGCTGGCGTGCGGATCGATTTAAACGTCCGCGGCGTCTGCTGCCTCCGACCGGGCGTGCCAGGCATCAGCGAGAACATTCGCGTGGTGAGTATCCTGGATCGGTATCTGGAACACAGTCGGATCGTTTACTTCCATGCCGGGGGGAAGGAACTGGTGTTGATCTCCAGCGCCGACTGGATGCCGCGCAACCTGTTGCGGCGCGTCGAATTG
Source organism: uncultured Planctomycetota bacterium (assembly GCA_963700515.1). Taxonomy (GTDB): domain Bacteria; phylum Planctomycetota; class Planctomycetia; order Pirellulales; family Pirellulaceae; genus JAJRVM01. The sequence continues at coordinate 81,080 of CAVOXY010000006.1, forward strand.
CTGGTACCGGTCGAGGATGCAGTGGCCAAGCAGCGACTGAAAGAGGTGCTCCTCTCCTACACCCGAGACAATGTCAAAGGTCGTTGCCTGCAGAGCGACGGACGCTATGACCGCGTCCGTCCCAAACCGAACGAGCCGCATCATCGTCACCAGCAGCACATGTACGAGCAGGTTGTGCGGGTGCGGGACGCGGCGGTTAGCTAGCGCCGCCCTCGGCCGCAACCTGCGCCGTCCGATTAACCGCTACAATCGGCCAGCTTGCTCGCTCTAGGGAAGTGCTCCCCTCCGAGTCTCCGCCCGCCAGCGGTACTCGCCTCAAATGACACCTGGAGACATCCACGACCGCGCGGCATCCAATCGCCTCCCAGTAAATGATTGAGCCAACCGGACCGCCTGCCTATGATAGATGAGAAGACCTGTCTTCGTGGCGTTGCGCTGGTCGATGCCTGTGGAGCATTTTTTTCACTGGATGACATTCGTCGTGACTGAGGCATTTAATCCGTACCGGGAGTGGTTGGGCTTGGACACGGATGCCCGCTTTCTGAACCACTATCAATTGCTCGACCTGCCCGAGTTCGAAGAGAACACCGCCAAAATCCACTCGGCCGCAGAGCGGGCGCTGGTCGGCGTGCGCAGCCATCGACCGGGGGCCCAAGCCGCCGCTTGGGCCAAGCTGCTCGATGATCTGGCAGATGCCAAAAACTGCCTCACCGATCCGGCGCGGAAGTCGGCCTATGATGCGTCGCTGCGAGGCGGCGCGCGGCAGCCGTCCGGCACCAGGGACGCTTCCCGCGAAAAGGGGCCAGCCCGTGACGGTGCCTTGATCGAGGACGAGGAACAGCCCGGCTCGCCGGAAGTCGCCTTGGTCAATCAGAGTCCGGACCTGTTCCCGCCAGGGATGGCACCCTCGACTCGCGCGAGGCCCGCCCAGGCAAAGCCGACTCGCGTCCCTCCGCAGACACCGTCACCAAGCGGTGGCGGAGCGGACAAAACCCCGGTGGATGCGAGTGGCCAGCCGAAACCCGCCGTCGCCGCAACCGCGGCACCCGTCCCCAAACCGAAACGCCCGCCTCCCCCACTTCCTCCGGCAGCGCCCGCCACGGCGCCTGCCGCGGCTCAGCACACCGATCCGGCGACGGCGAGTCCGTCCGGTGCGGGGACCATGCCCGCGCCCGTGCCACCCGCCCCCATGAACGCACACGTCGCACCGCCGCGCCGACAGCAACAGTCGCTGCTGCCGTTTGTCATCGGCATCGCCGCCGTGCTGATCGTCGCCACCCTGATCATTATGCTGCTGGCGATGCGTGAAGAAGACAACAGCTCGTCGGCCGTGACGCCGACTCCCGCTCTACCATCACCGTCGGGCCACGTCGCTGGTTCGTCCCATGCCAGTCCCTTCGCACGCTCATCCGACAATCCGCGTCCATCGATCCCCGCGGGAGCGCCCACGCCGCCGTCGCTCGACCAGAGTGTGCCAGACGCGGCCCAGAAACCGCTCGCCGATACCGCCTTGCATCCGCCTCCAGCGCCCAACGATATCCCGCAGCCGGCGGCGGCCCCCTCCCCGCCCGACATCGCTGCCCCACCGCCCGCCGCTACCACCGCTGACCCGACTCCACCCATCCTCCTGACCGCCGATCCCACCAGCACAACTTCGCCCCCTCAGTCCGCTCCCGCGACCAATCCGCCCACCACCAGCCACACGGAACTGGTGCGACTCGGACAGACCTTGACTGCGGCCCGGCAAGCGCTGGCGGAACATCATTTCGAAACTGCCAAAAAGGATTTGACACAAGCCGAATCGTTGGCTGTGCTGCCGGAGCACAAGGCGATGGTCCAGCGACTACGGCGTCTCGCCGAGTGCGGAGAGCGGTTCTGGAAGGTGGTGGGAAACGTGGTTGACGCTTTCCGTGGCACCGAAGAGCTGACAGTCGGTTCCGAGGGTCTGATTGTCATCGTGGTCGAAACCGGCCCCAGCTCGATCACGATCCGGAATCAGGGCAGAAATACACGCTATGCGTTCGCGGATATGCCCCCCGGACTCGCACTGGCTATCGCCAAACAGCAGTTGGATGGCGGTGATCCCGAGGATCTCGTGCTCCTGGGCGCCTGCCTGGCCACCGCTGCCGACCCGAAACCAATTTACCGCGATGAAGCGCGCAAGTACTGGATGCTCGCGCAAACCGCCGGAGCCGAAGTGGATGACCTGCTGCTGACGCTCTCCGATTCCTATGACCTGGCACAATAGGATGCTGCGTCATTGGTCACTGGTCATTGGTCATTGGTCATTGGCCGTTCTGCGTTCCCGATTCGTTCCCAATACGCCTGGGTATCGAAAGTGCGTGGAAACTCGGGGCACGGGACCATGTTCGCTCGGGGGTGAAGCCCACGCTGGACTCTTCGGGCGGCAGAGTGGCAATAACGGACGGAGCATCGCTCGCGCCGAATTTCTTAGTCATCAGTTCCTATTGCCCTCTGTCACCGCCACCAAGCGACGTCGACTTCATGGCGTGGTCCAGGACGGCGTCTAGAGCGTAAGTCGATAACATGCCGGCTGGTTGGCCGATCACTCCGGCAGTGGCACTCGGAAACCACGGATAAGCTGATTCCGCATTCCGCATTCCGCATTCCGCACTCCGCATTCATTTTCATTACGCGTGAAAAACGAAAGCAGTGAGCGGAGGTAGCCCACAACCACTTTGGCTGTGGCTGTGGGGCGCGTTGGGATGACAAGGCGTTAGCGGTCCGGACCCGTCGGCTGATCGGGCCCACCATCGCGGCGATCGGGTCCGTTGTTGCGCATGTCAGGTCCGCGTTGATTGTCGGGCCCACCATCGCGGCGATCGGGTCCGTTGTTGCGCATGTCAGGTCCGCGTTGATTGTCGGGCCCACCATCGCGGCGATCGGGTCCGTTGTTGCGCATGTCAGGTCCGCGTTGATTGTCGGGCCCACCATCGCGGCGATCGGGTCCGTTGTTGCGCATGTCCGGACCCTGCGGAAAACCAGGCGGCTGCGGCCCAGCTGGGCCTGGCCCGAAGTTCGGACGGCCTGGGTGGCCAGGCCCCGGCGGGAATTGTGGTCCCTGCGGACCACCAGGTCCGTTTTGCCAAGGGCCGGGCGGACCCTGGTAGCCTGGGTTGGGACCGGGCGATTGTGGGACCTGGATTACCTTGTGGAGGTTGAAAGGACGGCGCGCCGGGAGGACCTTGAAAGGGCGGTGCAAATCGCGGCTGAGGCCCAAACGACGGGTTCGAGAATCCCGGGCCGGGTGGCACAAAACCGGGGCGTGGTCCGACAGGTGGCTGAGGCGCAAATCGGTTGCGGTTGGGTCGCTGGCCGGCGGGACCACCACGTCGGCGAGGCGGATTCAGTCGCCCCTGGTCATCGCGCGGTCCCACATCGCTCGACAAACGCCGGATCTCCTGCCGTAGTTGGCGTACTTCCCGTAGCAGCGTGTCGAGTTTGGATTCAAGCTGTTCGAGTCGTTGCGCCGGGTCGCGGGCCGGGCCACGAGACTCCGCATTGGCTTGATCACGTTCACGTTCTCTGGCTTGCTGTCCGGCCGCGCGGCGGATCTGGCGCGTCTGTTGAGCGCCTGGATCGGTATCGCGCGGAACCGGGTCCTGGGCGGTAACCGGATCGGCCAGCAACAGCAAAGACAGGCCGGATACCAGCAGCGCTACGCCACATTTACGGACGATTCGCGTTACGCTCATGGCAAGGCTCCTATGGCACGAAGAAGGAAGCTGACGGATCCCTTAGCATAACCGATCGCAGGCCATGCCGTGAGTCGCGCCAGGCCTAAATTCGAACGGGAGGAGGTCTATTTTCCTTCCCCACGACGGCGTGGTGGCGTTCGCACTCGGCCGGCCGGAGGATGACGAGGTGGACGGTGGCTAACCGGTGGTCGCCCGATCGGGACCAGCCCGGCCGAAGCGGTTCACTTGCCCGCTACGTAAGGCTCTGCTGACACGCTACTGCCGTATCGCAAATTGTGGACATTCTACAGCCCCGAACGGGGCGCACTATGCCAGCCCAGGCCTGCGCACGGTCGCCAGCGGCGACCGTGCGCAGGCCTGGGGCGACGAACGAAAACAACGGTCGGTCGAGCCCCCGACAGGCCATCACACCGGCACGTCATCGAGACCGAAACACGTCCGCGTTGTGCCTCGAGCATCGGCGCAATAGCCGCAACCGGCGGCGGCTTGATTCGGCCTCGGCAGGCTGCCGTTGTGATGGCAACTGTCTCGCTCGGCCGTCGCACATGGTCGCGTCGCTACCCAGGGCTGCGTTTGTCGCTCCGCGACGGCACTTCGCCCTGCACCTGACATAGCGCGCCCCTTTCAGGGGCTTTGTTCGCTGAAAGTGATTTCCGTAATCGACATCTGCCAGGAGTAGATGCGGTGCCGGTACCTACCGGAAAAAGCTCATGCTTCGCTTGACACGAGTACGATACATTTGTACAGTATCGACGAGGTGATAGCATGAGCAAGCGGATGGTGATTTTGCAAGATTCTGCCCCCCAGCTGGCGGCTGCGTTGCGCGAGCAGTTACGGCGTTTTGAGGCCTCCCGTCCGCTTCAGGATGCTTGTCCGATCTCGAGTGGCTGTCGGGAGTTAGATCACATCCTTCCAGCCGGCGGTTTCCCTCGCGGCACGCTGGTCGAATGTCTGGGCCACGGACCAAATGCTGGGGGGGCGGGCACGTGCGCCATGATCTGGGCTCGCCAGGCATCGTTGGAAGGTGGAGCCATTGTGGTGCTGGACCATCAGCAGTGGTTTTACCCGCCGGCCGCCGCCGTGCTGGGTGTGGATCTGGAAGCGGTCATCGTGGTCCGTACCGGTCAACAGCGCGACCAGCTGTGGGCGGTGGATCAGGCGCTGCGCTGTCCGGCGGTCGCCGCGGTGTGGGCTCCTTTACAGCAGCTGGACGAACATGACTTTCGCCGGTTGCAGTTAGCAGCCGAAGCAGGGGGCGGATTGGGATTATTGATCCGTTCCCACAAAGTGCTCAAGCAACCTTCCTGGTCGGACATGCAGTTATTGATTCATCCTCGCGCGGGACCTGCTCCGCAGGCAAACCATGCACAGAAGTTACAGACCGGGCGGCGTTTACGCATCGAAGTGGTGCGTTGCCGGCAGGGCCAGAGTGGTGGCGTGGTGGATGTCGAAATTGACGTAGTAACGGGTGCGATGCAGCCAGTGAGTTCCGAGCATGAAACGCGTACTGTGTATCCGGCTGCCAAGCTGGCCTATCCAGCGTCTGGTAGTCGCTCAGCCCGAGCTTAGAGGTCGCGCGATTATTTTGCACGCGCGCGACCCCCGTCGTGGCCAGTGCGTCGTGGCTTGTTCACGAGCGGCTTATCGTTGCGGCGTACGACCAGGCATGCCGCTGGCCGAAGCAGCATCTCTGGAACAATATGCGGCCGCGGTCCCCGTGACAGCCACGCTGCCAGTGGCCGTGCGATCGCCAGCCGCGTCCCGTGCGACCAGCGAGTCTGGCGTTCCGCTCGAACCGTGTGTTGACGCTCATGACCCGCAGGCCGATGAGCACATGCTGGAGCAATTGGCGCAGTGGTGCGAGCAATTCAGTCCCTTGGTTGGTTTCGAGCATCTCCATCCGTTTCACGGTCCGTCCGCCGTGCGCCGTCCGGATTGTTTGTATCTGGATGTCACCAATCTGGCAACTTATTTTGGGGATGAGCGACAATTGGCACGGCTCGTCACGCAATCGTTCGTACAACGCGGTTATCACGTGCGTGTCGCGCTGGCCAATACGCTCGGCGCTGCCTGGGCTCTGGCACATTTTGCAGCTCAAGATGCGGAAGTGATTGGCACGTCCTCCGCAAGCACGTCATCAACCGGTACTGTCGAGCCGACTGCGTCACGCGGCTCTTCTTTCCTGGTGGTTCCACCGGGAGCCACCTGTGAGGCCCTGCAATCCTTACCGATCGAGGCACTCCGTCTGCCTCCCGATACCGTTTCTCTCTTGCAGCAACTGGGGGTTTTTCACATCGCTCAATTGGCTCGTTTGCCGCGCGCCAGTTTGCTGTCCCGCTTCGGGGGCACGCTGCTGCAACGCTGGGACCAAGCGTTCGGAGATGCTGAGGAAATGTTGTTGCTGTATCGTCCCGCTCCCCAGTTTCAAACCGAACGGTCGCTGGAATATCCCACCACGGACCAGGCCACGATCCATGTTGTTCTGCAGGAGCTGACCGAACGTTTGACGAAAACGCTCGCACGGCGCGGCGAAGGGGTCCTTGAATGCATCTGCCGGTTACTCGTGGCCACTCCTCCCACTCCTCCCACTCCTTCACCCCTCAGCCCTCAGCCCTCACGCATCACTCACCATCCCGCTCCCGCTCCTCTTTCACTCCGCATTGGTCTGTTTCAGCCCACGGCTTCGGCCAGCCATCTGCAGCAGCTGTGGCAGATGCAACTGCAGCGGTTGCTCCTGCCGGCACCCGTGCAGCAGATTGTGCTGGAAGCCACACTCACCGCCCCCTTGCAGCGTCGGCAGCGGGAGCTGTTTCCAGACACCATCCGGCACACGTCCCAACAGTTGGCGCAGCTGGTTGATCGGCTCAGCAGCCGTTTGGGGCAGAACCAAGTCGTCCGTCCGCGGCTGTACGCCGACGCGCAACCCGAATTCGCTTACCACTATTTGCCCTTAACGGGAAACCCCTTGATGGGGAAACCTTTGCCGGGAAGACCCTTACCGAGAAATCAGCGTGTGAAAACCGTGGCGACCCGATCCCAAACGCGGACAACTTCCCCACGCAGCGCTGCCCGTCTGCGGGGGAGCCGTCCGCTGCACCTGCGTTCGCCTCCCCTGCCGGTAGACGTGGTGGCCGTCGTCCCCGATGGCCCGCCCATGCGCTCTGCTCTGGGACAACCGTCCCTACCAGATCGCTCGCTATTGGGGCCCCGAACGGATTGAGACCGGCTGGTGGCGAGGTCGCTCGGTGCGGCGCGATTACTACCGCGTAGAAACGCAGTCCGGACATTGGCTCTGGTTGTTCCGTCGCTTAAGCGATGGCCAGTGGTTTCTGCACGGCATGTTCGGGTGACGAGTCACGAAGTGACAGACATCCACTCGGCGTAGCGGAAGCCGCCGAGGCTTCAGCGCGGTGGCCGAGCGTGTCGCGCTGCGGCTGAACCCTGGCGGGTCCAGCTACGCTGGTGGCCGAGCGTGTCACGCTGCGGCTGAACCCTGGCGGGTCCAGCTACGCTGGTGGCCGAGCGTGTCGCGCTGCAGCTGAACCCTGGCGGGTCCAGCTACGCTGGTGGCCGAGCGTGTCGCGCTGCAGCTGAACCCTGGCGGGTCCAGCTACGCTGGTGGCCGAGCGTGTCGCGCTGCGGCTGAACCCTGGCGGGTCCAGCTACGCTGGTGGCCGAGCGTGTCGCGCTGCGGCTGAACCCTGGCGGGTCCAGCTACGCTGGTGGCCGAGCGTGTCGCGCTGCAGCTGAACCCTGGCGGGTCCAGCTACGCTGGTGGCCGAGCGTGTCGCGCTGCAGCTGAACCCTGGCGGGTCCAGCTACGCTGGTGGCCGAGCGTGTCGCGCTGCGGCTGAACCCTGGCGGGTCCAGCTACGAAGTGAAGACATTGCCCTTGACGAAACAACTCAACACCCATCACGGCAGGCGAACAACTGGAGTACTTGGCATGTGCCCTTACCGTGAACTGTTATTGTGGCAACAGACCGTCTACCTGGCTCACCAAATCTATGGAGCCACACACACTTTTCCGCCGACCGACCGAGGCGACCTGGCAGCACGGTTGCGGAATGTAGCCGTCGCGATCCCCGTGCACATTGCCGCGCACTATTCGTGCGACGGAGCCACGCTGCTGCGCGGACTGAAACGGGCCCGGTGTGATTTACTGAGACTGGAACATCTGGTAGCGATCGCCAACCGACTGCACTATTGGCCGGCTCCGCTAGCCCTACGGATGGCACGTCAACTCGCCGAACTGCGGCGGCACCTACGAGCGTTTTTTCATTCGCTGACCCCACTCCACTCGCTGGCGACGGATCGTCGTGACTGAGGCAAGAACAAGCACATGTCCTACGCTGAATTACACTGCAAAACGAACTTCTCGTTCCTGGAGGGAGCCTCGCATGCGCACGAGCTGATTGAGCGTGCCGCGGAACTGGGCTATGCGGCGCTGGCCGTGACAGACCGCCATACGCTCTCGGGCGTCGTACGCGCTCATGCGGCGGCCAAGGAACATGGTTTCAAGTTGATCATTGGGGCAGAAATCATACCGGTGGACCATCCTCCGGTGGTTCTTTGGGCGACAGATCGTGCCTCCTACGGACGTCTATCTCGCCTGATTACCGTGGGTCGCCGGCGAGCCCTGAAAGGCCAGTGCGAACTCACCTTCGACGATCTTGCTCAACACGCACAAGGGCTGCTGGCAGGCTTTGTCACCTATCCTGCTCCCGCACCGATTCAGCAGTTGGCCTCTTCTGTCCGAGGGGAGTCCGACCGCCAGGAGAATATTCCCTTCGCGTCCATCAATCCACGCGCCGGCGCGGCGACACCCGCCTGGCCAGATCGCACGTCGCGGCAGCCTGCTCGGAGCCCGGACAGCTCAGCCGCTGTGCCCACAACGGCGACGTGCATTCCGATCCGCCAGGCGACGGCTGAGCCTGCGGACTCCTCTCCGGTGGCTCACATCGACCGCCCGATCTCCTGCTTTTCTGGCGACACACTGGGCCGGTTCCGGGACCTGTTTGGCGATCGTGGTTACCTCTTGGCGGCATTGCATCGCGGCCCGGACGATCGACGCGATTTGCAGCAATTGATCGAGCGGTCGCGGAGCAGTCACATCCCGTTATTGGCTACCGGGAACGTGCTCTATCATCAGCCGGCTCGCAGGCTTCTGCACGATGTCCTGACGGCCATCCGCCACGGCACGACGGTCGCCGCGGCCGGCGACTTGTTGCAGCCCAATGCCGAGCGGCATCTCCACTCGTGCGACGAGCTGCAAATGACTTTCGCCGCCGCACCCGCGCGGTACGGCGCACGCTGGAGGTAGCAGACCGCTGCACGTTCTCGCTGGACGAACTGCGCTACGAATACCCCGAGGAGCTGGCACCGCGCGGCATGACGCCTTTTGAGTACTTACAACACCTCTCCTGGAAAGGTGCTCACAAGCGTTATCCGCAGGGCATTCCGGACAAGGTTCGGCAGTTGGTGGAACACGAACTGGTGTTGATCGAGGAACTGCGGTACGAAGCTTATTTCCTGACGGTGTGGGATCTGGTTCGGTTTGCCCGGCGGCGCGATATCTTGTGCCAGGGACGCGGGTCGGCGGCCAACTCGGCCGTCTGCTATTGCCTCGGTGTGACCTCGGTCGATCCGGCGCGGATGGATGTGTTGTTCGAGCGATTTGTGAGCCGCGAACGGAACGAGGCGCCGGATATCGACGTCGATTTTGAACATGAACGGCGTGAAGAGGTGCTGCAATATCTCTACGAGAAGTATGGGCGTGAGCGAGCGGGGATGACGGGCGTCTTCATCACCTACCGCTCACGATCCGCCATTCGTGACGTCGGCAAAGCGCTCGGATTGTCGCTGGACCGCGTCGACGCGCTGGCGAAACAGGTGGACGGTCACGGCGTGGAATCGCAACTGGCTCACCGCTGTGAGCAGGTGGGCATCGATCCCACTTCGGAAACCGGCCGGCGGCTGATCTATCTCATCGACCAACTGTTGGGATTCCCGCGTCACCTCTCGCAGCACGTGGGAGGGATGGTCATCACGCAAGGGCCCTTGTGTGAACTGGTACCGATTGAAAACGCCGCCATGGCAGACCGGACGGTCATTCAATGGGACAAGGACGATCTCGACACACTCGGGCTTCTGAAAGTCGATTGCCTGGCGCTGGGGATGCTCACCGCGATCCATCGTTGTTTTGACATGGTTGAACACCACCACGGCACTCCGTTGACGCTGGCCAACATTCCTGCCGACGATACGCGCGTGTACGATATGATTTGCCGAGCGGACACCATGGGAGTATTTCAGATTGAAAGTCGTGCTCAGATGAGCATGTTGCCGCGACTCAAACCCCGCTGTTACTACGATCTGGTGATTGAGGTAGCCATCGTACGACCTGGCCCCATCCAGGGAAACATGGTCCATCCTTACCTCCGCCGCCGCGCCGGCACCGAGCCGGTGGTCTATCCCACCGCAGCCATCCGCGAGGTTTTGCAGAAGACACTGGGCGTTCCCATTTTCCAGGAACAGGCGATGCGATTGGCCGTCGTGGCGGCCGGCTTTACGCCGGGCGAGGCCGATCAGTTGCGACGTGCCATGGGGGCCTGGCGGCGTCCTGGTGTGATCGACCAGTTTCATTGCAGGCTGCTGGAAGGCATGCGGCAGCGGGGACTCAGCGAAGAGTTTGCGGAACAGGTTTTTCGCCAGATTCGCGGGTTCGGAGAATATGGCTTTCCCGAGTCACATGCGGCCAGCTTCGCGTTGCTGGTCTACGTATCGGCCTGGCTCAAATATTATTATCCGGCCGCCTTTGCCGCCGCCTTGATCAACAGTCAACCGATGGGCTTCTACGCGCCGTCGCAACTGGTGCGCGACGCGCGGCAACATGGCGTGACGGTGTTGCCGGTCGATGTGAACGCCAGTCACTGGGACTGCACGCTGGAACCGATCACCGCCGCAGAACACCGCTTGTCCGGCGACCGGCCACACACGGGACAACCTGCGTGCCACGTGGCCCTGCGACTCGGCTTTCGGCTGCTTAACGGCGTCCCGCAGTCCGCCGCCACGGCCATGCAGCAGGCTCGAACCGTCGGAGGACCGTTTCGCTCGCTCGCCGATTTTACGCGTCGCACTTCGCTCGGTCGCGCCCTGGTCATGCGACTTTCCCAAGCCGGTGTATTCAGTTCCTTGAGCCAGGATCGACGTGCCGCTCTGTGGGAAGCACTCTCCCAAGATAAGCGGGCCGAACAGCTACCTCTGCTCAGTGCCCTGCCACCGGACGACGAGGCCCCCGCCAACTTACCTTCGCTCAGCCTCCAAGAGGAAGTCTTCGCCGACTATCAGACCGCCGGGCTGTCGCTGCAAGCGCATCCGATTTCTTTTTACCGTGATGCCTTGAATAAATTAAACGTCGTGCCCGCGGAAAGCCTGAAATATCTGCAACACAAACGGCGTGTGCGCGTGGCCGGGCTGGTGTTGCTGCGCCAACGCCCCGGGACCGCCAAAGGAATTACCTTCGTGACGCTCGAGGACGAAACCGGCACCGCCAACCTGCTGGTTCACCAATCGACATGGGAGCGTTACTATCAGGTGGCACGCCGCAGTGCCGCTTGGCTGGCAGACGGATATGTGGAGAGCAAAGATTCCGTGATCCACGTGATTGTGCGGCGTCTGGAGGATTTGTCCCAAGTTTTGGGACCGATCACCATCCCCTCGCGGGATTTCCATTGACGAGCCTCAGGAATGGTTCAACAATAACTTCGGCATTTCTCCTATTGAAAACGTATCCATGTGCGGTAGATTCACATTACGGACCCCCATGAATCGGCTTGTCGAGCGGTTTTTGTTCGAAATGCCCGATAGTCCTTTGCCGCTCCGCTTCAATATTGCTCCCAGCCAGCCTGTGGCGGCGATCCGGATCATGCCTTGTGACCAGACCATGGCCGCTGAAGAAGACATGGCGGCGAGCAACAAGGCGGCTCCTGACAAGCGTCGCCGGCTGAGTGCTTTGCGTTGGGGGCTGATCCCTTCCTGGGCCAAAGACCAGTCGATCGGTTACAAGCTGATCAATGCTCGCAGCGAAACCATTGATACGAAGCCATCGTTTCGCAGTGCGTTCAGGCATCGCCGCTGCCTGATCCTTGCGGACGGCTATTACGAGTGGCAAAAAGCTGCATCCTCTGCCAGGAAGCAGCCTTACTACATTCGCATGCTCGACGATTCTCCGTTCGCCTTGGCTGGTCTGTGGGAATCGTGGCCAGCGGGGGACGGATCGACACTCGAGTCGTGCACCATTATTACGACCGAGGCCAATGAGCTGACTCAATCCATTCACCCGCGAATGCCGGTGATTCTCGCGCCAGCAGACCACGCTATCTGGTTGGACCCGACACTCGAGAAGGCCGCTGGAGTCAAGGAGCTGCTGCGCCCCTTCCCTTCCGACCTGATGACCTCATTTCCGGTCAGCACACTGGTCAACAGCCCTCGTCACGATACGCCCGAGTGCATTGCGCCGCTCACAGAATAGACCGACTCCCTCGCGATTCCAGGCATGATCAACATCAACCATGGAACCACGCCACCGGGAATGACTTGGGGACCGCCGGTCTTTCTAGCCCCGTCCAGCTGCGGGAAACGATTCGGGCGACAATTCGTAAGGACGCGAAGAAAAATGGGATGACAAAGAGATGAATTGTTAATACCAGGTCCTTTCAACCATCCGAGCATGTCACCGGTGGACTGACTTGGGAGCCGTCGGTCTTTCTATCCCCGTCCCGATCGACGCGATGCGGGCAACAATTCGTAAGGACAAGAAGATGGGATGACAAAGAGATGAATGGTCGCGGCGCAACGGCCTGCTGGCCGTAACCCGTGGCCAATCCGAAGCGATCTTTTCCAGAGTGACGATCCAAGGCGTCACGCGCAGCTCATCTGATGATGCGGAACATCAACGATGGAACCACGCCCCGGTGAACGACTTGGGAACCGTCGGTCTTTCTATCCCCGTCCCGCTCGAAGCGATTCGGGCAACAATTCGTAAGGACAAGAAAATGGGATGACAAAGAGATGAATGGTGCGGTACCAGGTCATTCTGTCCGTTTCCCTTTGCCATGCGAACCATCTTCGAGAGTGAGGACCAAGGCGTCACGCCATCTCATCTTGGGTGGCCGGCACCCGTCGACGTGCGACCCTCCTGTCTCGCATCCCCTTCCCCGCACTGAGTCGGGCGACCATATCGTACGGCAAGATCATGGGAGGATCAAAGAACGAACGGCGCGACCAGGTCATCCTCGAGGGTGGCCGCGGGCAGCGAAACATCTTCCTGCCGCAAGGTCAAGGCGTCACGCCACCTTACTCGGGGTGGCCGCACGTGGTGCGCGTTCGCCGCCGCAATTTGGTCCCCACCACCCATCAGCACTTTGGCATGGCCGATCCCGGTTGGTACAATTGGTAAGTTTCCGTGCGGGGCGATCCGGAGCGGGGCTCTTCGGCTACCTTTCGGTCCTTTGTCGACCATCACACAGCAGACTGGTGCAACCATGGCTCTCTTCGAACGACTCGGACCGTACATCATCGAACGGGCGATTGGAAGTGGCGGCATGGGGAGCGTCTTTCTGGGGGTCGACGAGCACACGGGCGAGCGAGCGGCAGTCAAGGTGCTCTCGCCGGCCTTGGCCGCCGACCTCAATTTTCGCGAGCGTTTCGGCACCGAAATTGAAACGCTCAAGAAGCTGCGTCATCCCCATATCGTCCAGCTGCTCGGTTTTGGCGAGCAGGATGGGCAGCTGTTCTATGCGATGGAGATGATCGAAGGCCAGACGCTGCAGCAAGAACTGCATGCGAATCGCCGATTCACGTGGCGCGAGGTCGCGCGCATTGGCGTGCAAATCTGCCAGGCACTCAAACACGCTCATGATCGCGGGATCATTCATCGAGACCTGAAACCGGCCAATCTGCTGTACACGGCGGACGAGCAAATCAAGCTGGCCGATTTCGGCATCGCCAAACTCTATGGCATGACTCAACTGACCGTGGCCGGAGGCGTGATCGGCACGGCCGATTTCATGTCGCCCGAACAAGGAGAAGGCAAGGGGGTGACGGCACGCAGCGACCTGTACAGTCTGGGGAGCGTCCTGTTCACCCTGTTGGCGGGGCGTCCCCCCTTCGCCTCCCGGACTGCTGCCGAAGTCATTCACAAACTCCGTTACGAAGAGGCGTTGCCGGTGCGTCGGCTCGCCCCGGACACACCCGAAGAGTTCGAACTGATCATTTCTCAACTGCTGGAGAAGGATCCGACCAAGCGGATTGCGACGGCCTTGGCTGTGGCCAATCGCCTGAAAGCCATGGAATATGCGCTTTCCCTGGAAACTCGCATCGCCTCCGATACGAATGAGTTCGATTTATCGCGCGACGAGGCATCTCCGTCGGCCAACGATGGCCAGGATTCCGCGGCAACTTCCGCGGTTGTGGAAACTCGCGTCGTTACTCCCGAGGACCGCTTGACCAACTCCGCAGACGATTCACTGGAGAACCACCGCAATCCCACGGTGGCCATGTCCAGCCTGCTGGCCGTCGGAGGATTCCGACACGGAAACGGCACAGACCAGGAGTACGCACTTTACGACGTTTGACGAAGCGGCACGCAGCGCGGGCCACGTCGCTGTCCGCGCCGGAAGACAGCACGCCACTGTGGCTCAAAGTCGCTCCGCTGCTGGTGACCGGAACACTTATCGCCGCCGTCGTGTGGTATTTCAGCTGGCCAGCCACCGCGGCATCGTTATATCGTGACATCATGGCCGTCGCCAAGGACGACGCGACTGGGGATCTATCCGACGTCGAGTCCAAAATTGACGAGTACTTGCGGCGATTTCCCGACGGGGAGCATCACGGTGAGGTGGAGGAATTGCGTGAGGAACTGGATCTGAATCGTCTGCAACGCAAGTACGAGCGGCGAAGCCGCTTGCGCGGCGCCGCGGACGCTTGGGGACCGGTTGAGCGCACGTATGCCGAGGCCACCAGCCTGGCGTCCACCGATCCGATCGCCGCCGCCGAGCAACTCCGCGCCCTGCTCGACGTGTACGGCGAAGCCACCATCAGCGACGCCGACAAGCGGTGCTTGAACCTCGCCCGCGAGCAACTGCCAGGTTTGGAGGAGAAAGGGCGTCTGCAGTTCGCCGACCAATTGCAGGCGATTGCACAACGTTTGGACGCCGCCGATGCCGTGGCCGCAGCGCAGCCCGATCGTGCTCACGCGATTCGCGCGGGCGTCATCGCTTTGTACGGCACGAAGGCCTGGGCCCAACCGGCAGTCCAGCGAGCGCAGCAGGCACTCAACCCTGCCCTGCCACCAGAACAGGCCGAGGATCAACCCCACTGAGCCATGGCGAGAGAGAACCGCGCGTCTTACTCTTACTCGTAACTCTTACTCATACTCCTGACGTGGCCCTCAGCCGCAACCCAAACAAGACGTTTCGAGCCTGGTCTTGCTGACTTGGACGATCGGAACGATTAGGGAGTGCGGAATGCGGAATGCGGAATGCGGAATCAGCAGCGTCGCGGTCACCCTGAGCAACTCCCGCAAGAGTAAGAGTAAGAGTAAGAGTAAGAGCAAGAGCAAGCACAGGACTTGCAGTGATGATTCGTTGTGTCAGTCATCGGCCTGCATCGCGCGGCGTACGATGTCGTTGTCGAAGTAGTTGATCGACATGCCCGCATCGACCACGATCGACTGAGCATTGATGCCGGACGAGCGCGGGCTCAGCAAGAAGGCTGCCACATTGGCCACCTCCTGGGTTGCCAGGGCCCTTTTGCGCGGAATCACTTGTTCGGCGTAGAGGTAGGCATCGACATAGCCAGGGATACCTGCCGAGGCGGACGTTTTCAGCAGCGAGGCGGCCACGGCGTTGAACCGGACGTGCGAAAAGCGGCTGAACGATTTCGCCAGAAACGCCAGCGACGAATCGAGGGCGGCCTTGACCGGTGCCATGAACCCGTAATTCTCGCTGGCCATTCGCGTCGTGGAAATGGAGATGGTCACGACGGAGGCCTCCGGATCCAACAATCCCTGGAAGGCATTCGACAGAGCCAGCAGCGAATAGCACGAGATATCGACGGCTCGCAAGAATTGCGACTTGCTCGTCTCATGAAACGGCTTCGCTTCTCCTTCGTAATCCGCAAAGGCGATCGAGTGGACAAGGCCGTGAAAGCGTTCCCCGCGGCTGCCGATCTCGTCACGCACGGCCGCGATTTCTCCTTCCCGCTCCACGTCGCAGACGTACACATCGCGCTCGCCCACCAGCTTGCGTACTTTCTCGCGGCCTTCCGCGTTGCGCACGACGAAGGCGACGCGAGCGCCCGCTTCTTCCAGCACTCGGCTAATCGCGTACGCCACGCTCTTGCGATTCGCCACGCCGAAGACCAGAAACGATTTGTCAGCAAGCTGCAGGAAATCAACTCGATTGCTCATAGGTTACCCGACGGGTTCCATTTCAACAGGGATGACAGGCGGCACAGGGCCGCGGCCGGGGATCAACCGACAGTCGCCTTGCCGGCCAAGTCCGCGTCACGATTCCGTTACCGCACACCGTGAGGGAGTGGTATGCCGCGGGAATTCCCCCGCAGCGCCCCTCAGCGGCTCGCCTCGCCGCAATTGGCGTGGGGGTGCGCCGATCAGGCCGATTCACTGGCAAGCTCTGTCAGCGTGCAAGCGAAGGCCAAGCGAGCTGCCAGCTTCCCTTCACAGCGTACCCAGGCCTCGAGGTAGTAAGCCTGGGAGACCTGCTCGCGTAGTTGGACTTCAATTTCCACGCATTCGCCCGGACGCACCATCCGCCGAAAACGGACTTGATCCATCCGCGTGGCCACCGGTACGCCTCCCCCGTTGCCAATGCGTGAGGAGAGCAACACGCCTCCCGCCTGCATGGCACACTCGCAGAGAATCACTCCCGGGACCAAGGGGAATCCGGGATAATGACCCTGAAAGAAGAACTCCGACTCGTCAAACGTCTTGCGGCAGACAATCTTGTCCGCATCGCACTGCACGATTTCGTCGACCAGCAACATCGGAGCGCGATGCGGGATCGACTGTTCGATCGTCGGCAAGCTCATGAGCATTCCTCGGCAGCAGACAACGACCCGGCGCCGGCGTGGATTGTTCGCGTCAGCAAGGCGTCCACATCATTGGCGACGATCACGCCATAATTGATCGCCCCCAACCAGCCGGACATGATAATCCCCACGCTCCCGGCGTGGTAGAGGCCACCTACTTGCTCCGGCAATCCACGACTGACTGCCAACCCTTCGAATTTCGTTCCAAAGCTGGAACCGGCCAGGTGTTTCGTGTAGTGCTCAAACGACTTCGGGGTCGCCGCTTCCACGTAGTCAATTCGCTGACGACAATTGGGCACATACTTGTCGAGTGCATCGAGGGTTGAGTCAATGAGATCTCTTTTGCTGGCCTCGTACTGCTCAGCCGACAGATCGTTCCAGTCTTCGTACCGCGCATTGGTGCTTGACACGATCAGGCAGCGCCGGCGTCCCTGCGGTCGCGTCCGCGGATAATAGAACGAGAAGGTACGGCTCGTAATGTGGCGACTGAGCAGCAAATCGGTTTCGAACGCCGGAGCCGCGGAGCTAAAGAGCAAATCTCCGGTCGATTCCTCCAGCGACTGATCTGGTTTCACGGCCATATAGACCTGTGTGCTGGAGTTGTTCAGCCGCACTTGTCGCGTTTCGTCGAGGAACTGCTGGTCAAAGTGTTCGGGTCCGACCAATCGCAGCACCGTATCAATCACGTTGGCGTTGGAGACAACTGCCGACGCCTTGATGTCGCGCCCGCCACGCGGACTCCAGCGATTTTGCCCTGTTGCACGATGATCTTCTCGACATCGCTGCGAATAGCCACATCGACACCGTTGCGCAGTAGCTCCTCGTGCATGAGGGTGATGAGCCTGTCCGTCCCACCTTGAAAAGTGAACACACCTTTCGACATGAAATTCGAAAACACGATACCGTACGTGATGGCCGGATCCTCCAAGGTCGAACCATTGGCGTAGGTAATCGGTTCCATGAGTAGTCGGACCACATCGCCCCGACCCGGAAAGAACTTTTCGAACAGCTCGCCATTCGTCATCGACTGATCGTCATAGAAGTTCATGGCACGAACGGTCGTGAAGAACTCCTGCACGGCGTCCGCGGCAATGCCAAATTTCTCGACCAGCAGGCGGGCAAAATCATCGCGGTTGAACAAGGTGGTCAACGAGAACATCGGGTTGTCAAAGCGGATGTTCCTCAGCTGGACAATGGAGTCGGCGATTTCCCGCGTCCAGTATCTGCGGCAACTCTTGATCATGCCGTGGGGAAAACCGTGCAGCGAGATGTCGAAGATATGCCCGCCGGGACGCCGGAACCAGGTAGCCAATCCCCCCAACTTGTAATGCTGCTCCAGCAGGAGCACCCGGTGTCCAGCCCGCCCCAGCACATTCGCCGCCGTCAGACCGGCCAGACCGCTCCCAATCACGACGACATCGTAAGCCGGTTGCACGTCTTTGAGGAAATCTTTCGGCATGGATTACTTACTCATTGCTAACGCCATCGGTGGCCACAGCCAAAGCGGGCCACGGGGTGCCGGTGCTCACTGATGACCGCTTTTCCATGTTGCCAACGTACTCATGCTTCACCGAGCAGATGGCGATTGGTAACCAGTATACCGCTGATAATCGTGCCGATAATCCCGATATACCCTTGGTCGGTCCCGCAAATATACAGATTTTGAAACTTCGTTCGGCCATCCAGGCGTTTTGCCGGTGCGCCGTACACGGCTCCGTTGTCGTGCCAGGTGTAGCGGTGGATGGTCCGGGGCGTAAACATGTCCGTCTCCACGATGTGATGACGGTATTCGGGAACGAAGCGTGCGGCACTCGCCAGCGTCTTATCGTACCACTGCAACTTGGCCAGACGATACTCCTCCTCCGGCAGGCTGGACCAGGCGTCGTAGTCGGCCATAAGTGTCACTCGCATGACGCCATCCCGCAAGACTTCTTCATCGTACAGAAAATTATTTGGCGAGCAGATGACGCCCGAGCGGGTGTCGCACAACTGCTCGTGCGGCCGCTGCCAATGGAATTGATCGCTGTCATTGTAGAACACGATCGTCTGTTCGTGCCCCAATTGCTTGGGCAATTGGTCCAGGATCGCAATCGTCTCGATAAAAGACATCTGTCCCCGCTGATCGGCCGTGATCTCGCTGGCATCGCCACTCAACCGCATGGTTTCCACCAAGCCGGCGGAGGAGAGGATATTGCGGGCGGCGAGTTCCTCGCCATTGTCGAGCACGACGCCCACCGCACGATCACGATCGAGTTGGATTTTGGCGACACCGGAGCGCAGCCGCAGTTCGCCCCCCAGACTGCGGAAACGGCGGACCAGGTTCCGCAGAATCAGTCGCACACCGGCCGACGGACGGGCAAACCCCTCCAGGAAGATGCTGCGAAACATGATACAGAACTGCCCGAAGTCCATGTCATGCTCGCGGGCGTTGCCGTACCACATGATCGGGCACAGAATCATCTCGCGCAGCAGCGGATCGGTGATGATCTCGGCGAGCATCTCCCGCGTGGAAGCGTAGTAGAGCTGGCCATCCAGATCGTCGTAGTCGATCAACCGGCCGACGAGCTCGCGCAGATTATCCTTCTGTTCGGGAAACTTAGCCGCCACCTGGGATTCGAACAGCTCGAAATCGTTGGTGAAGCGCAGCTGAACGTCCGGAAAAGCAATCGATGAACCGGCTTGCGGAGCCAGCGCGAAATCATCCCAGCGGAATCGCAATTGACGCAGCAGACGGGCCAGCGGGCCGCGCCGAGCACCCTTGGGGGTGTAATTCGTGACGGCGTGCAACCCCACGTCGAAATCGCGCCCGTGTTGGCGATAGAACGAATTCAGACCGCCAATCGTCGAGTGCCGTTCGAGCACGCAGACCCGCTTGTTGTAGTAGGCCAACCGAATGCCGGCAGCAGAGCCCGGACAGACCGGCGCCGATGATGATCGTGTCATACATGGCATCCTCGGGCCAACCGCTGCTGCTAAGCCTTCTCCATGTCCTTCATGATCGGTTCGAGATAACGAACCGTACTGCTCATGCTGGCCAGCTGCTGGTAGTCCTCCTCCGGAATCTGCACGCGGTACCGCTTCCGCAACTCCATGACGATGTCCAGAAAATCCATGCTGTCCAATTCCAGTTGCTCGCGGAACGCGACATCGTCATGCATGTCACTGAGATCTTCATCGGGGGCGATGTCCGACAGAATATCCAGAATCTCGTCTCGAATCTCGGCGGGCGTCATACCACGTATTCTCCTCGCTAACCTATCGGTCGAATCTACTGATAATTACGGCCGAATTGATCCCCAACATGCCAAACGAATTGTTCAGAATGACGCGCTGCTTTCCCGTTTCACGCGGCTCGTTCAGGATCAAGCCGTGTAAGGCACAGTCGGGATCCAGTTCATCCACGTTAATCGTGGCGTGGCAAACGCCGTCCTCAAAACCCAACAGATTACCGGCCAGCTCCAAGGCTCCGGCGGCTCCCATGCTGTGTCCAATGAAACTCTTCGTGTTGTTGAAGAGAGTCCGCTCGGAAGCACCAAATACGCTCCGCAGCGCCAGACACTCCTGATTGTCTCCACTGACCGTGCCCGTGGCGTGGGTACTGACCAGATCCACCTCCGCCGCCGCCAGACCCGCTCGCTTCAAGGCCAGTTGCATGCACTCGGCTTGCCGCCCCGCATTCGGCAACACAAAATCCGTGGCGTCCGTGTTCATCGCGTGACCGACCATCTCTCCGTAGATCCGAGCACTCCGCCGGCGCGCGTCGGCGAGTCGTTCGAGCACGAACACGCAACCTCCCTCGGCCACCACGATGCCGTTGCGATGCAGGTCAAACGGACGTGAGGCACGCTCCGGCTGCTCGTGCTCGGCCAATGCGCCCTGGCTGCGAAAACTGGCGAAAATCCCAAACGTGTGAATGCTCTCCGACACGCCGCCAGAGAGCGCGACGTCGCATTCATTCAATCGCAACATCTGCAGGCCTTGAATCAGTCCGGCATTGCCCGCGGCACAGGCAGCTCCAATCGTATAGTGGGGCCCGTTGATCCCCAGATTCAAAGCCACCTCCCCGGCCGGATTGTTCGCCACCGTCCGTGGGTTGTGATGATGCGACCAGAAACTCGTGTCGTAGTCGTATCCCTTCAGCTCGAATATCTCGTTCTCCGTCTCGACGTTGCCGTGCTCCGTGACTCCCAGAAACACGCCCACCCGCGACGGATCCACATTCGGCCAATCGAGCCCCGAATCCACGATCGCTTCGTTCGTGGAGTAGATGCCCACGCTGCCGGCCCGCGTTCCACGCCGCAAGTCCTTGCGCGACTGGTACTTCGCCGCGTCAAACTCGCAGACGCCCGCCAGCGTCTTGCCCACATAGCGAATCTCGTAAGCACGCACGCCGCTGCGTCCCGCCAACAAGTTCTCCCGAAACTCGGCCAGACTGTTGCCATTGGGAGCGGTGAGACCAATCCCCGTGATCACAACCCGCTGGTCGTCCGGGAGATTCTGCTGCACGCTGTGGGCGATCATCTGAGCAAACCTCGTTCACGTAAAACTACTGAGGCTAACTAGTTCCAGTCAATTTCGCAAGCGGCGGTCGGCCGCTTGCCACCGGCCGCGACAGGGCGCCGCGGCCCGCGCCGCAACGCACCACCAACACACACCACCGTTATAGTTCACAATCCCCGTCGGCGAACAGGGTCAGCCGAAACTTCTCCGCCAACCTGTCATACCCCACACTAATAGTGGTATTTCCACAGCCGCCAAATGATGAAGGTCGCGTCTCCGGCCACGCCAGGGAGTGGCAAAACTCACGGGTCAATGGGTGTCTGACGCGCCACGTTCGCCACGCCACGGCGATTCCCTGGCCAGCGGTTTGGCTCGCGAATACGAATCCACGCACCGAGCCGCCGCATTCCCTCCTGGGTGGAAACCGGCGGATCGTAGCCGAAATCGCGGCGGGCCCGACCCACGTCGAAATAATGGGACGTGGCCAACTGCGCCGCGAGGAATCGCGTCATCACCGGCTCTCGGCGGATCCTCAGCAAGCGATACAGACCTTCCATCGCGGCCCCCAGACGCCACGCGGACCTCAACGAAATGCTCTTGCTCACCGCCGGCACACCGGCCATTCCGAGTATTTCATTGATCCACTGCCAGCAGTTGACTGGTTCCCCCTGACTGATGAAGTAAGCTTGCCCGCAGACGGGCGACCCCTCGGACAAATGATCCGCCGCCTGGAGATGAGCGAGTGCCGCGTTCTCGACGTACACCATGTCGATCAAATTCGATCCATCACCGATTTGCCGCAATCGTCCGCGTCGAGCTCGATCAATTAATCGTGGAACGAGGTGAGGATCGCCGGGGCCCCAGATCAGATGGGGGCGCAGGGCACACGTCGAGAAACCGTCGCGACCGTTGGCCTGCAGTACCGCTTGCTCCGCCAGGGCCTTGGAATGCGGATAGTGGCACAACCACTGCGGCGGGTACGGCTCCGATTCGTCGACGCCGCATTGATCGTGGCCGCCAAACGTCACACTGGGACTGCTGCTGAAGACCAGTCGCCGGACTCCCTCCGCCAGGCAGCCGGCAATGACGTTCTGCGTCCCCCTGGTGTTGACCGAATAGAAATGCTCCCACGGTCCCCAGATTCCAGCGACAGCAGCCGTATGAAAGACCACGTCGATCAACTGCAGCGCCTCACGTACCGCAGCGGCATCGCGCACGTCAGCTTGAATCGATTCGACTCCCAATTGCTCGAGATGAGCATATCTCCGACGCGATAGCGCTCGCACCTCCGTTCCGCGCGCAATAATTGTCGCGCGATCTCGGATCCCAAAAACCCGCCGGCGCCCGTCACCAGTGCTCTCAAAGCTGCATCCTCCTGTTCGACCAGCTACCGCTACAAGTGAGGCGTGAGGCCGTGCAAGGCCGCAGGTGCCGTTCACGGAACTCCCATAGCGCAGAGCTCGGTAACTGTGCACTCTTACTCATACTCTTACTCCCCTACACCCACAGACAGCTCCACTCAACTCAGCTTGAACCGCACCCCTTTGCCAGCGGCATAGACGCGGGTTCTGGGCCACTTCTGAAGAAGAGTAAGAGTAAGAGTAAGAGTAAGAGTATGATTGAGACTCGAGTAAGCTGGTGCCGCGGGAGGCTGTGAACGGTTACCCGTTACCTAAGTGTTCCGCATTCCGCATTCCGCATTCCGCACTCCGCACTCCGCACTCCGCATTCCGCACTCCGCACTCCGCATTCCGCACTCCGCACTCCGCACTCCGCACTCCGCATTCCGCATTCCGCACTCCGCACTCCGCATTCCTAGCTCCCTCTTCTTTCACGCCGCCGCCGGCGTCCTATTCTTTCACTCCGCCACCGGCGTCTCTCCGAAGCCTTCGATCATACTGGCGGGAATTTGAAATCGGAAGAAGTCCTTCATACCGACGGCGGCGCCGGGCAGCGTCAGTCGAAAGAAACGAATCGCGCCTCGATCGATGTTTTTGGGGATCAGAAAGACGAGGGTATCTTGCACGGTCTGCTTGGAATCGATCTGGTCGGCGAGACGTTGGCCTTCGATTTGCGATACATCGTCGAACTTGAGGAGCGAGTAGCTTCGCTGCTGGTCGTCGGACAGCTCCGCAATGACCTCCACACCATCCTCTACTGCAAAGGCATGTCCGTACCAGTTCTGGAACCCCCGCGCACGCTGTCCGCGGTTGTGCACCGAGATGGTAATGGCCAGGAGATTCTCGTCCTCGGTCGTGATCACTTGATTCTGCACATCTCTTACCCGCACGCTGCCATACCTGACGCGTTCGATTTTCACCGTGATGGGATCGCGGCGTTGCGACGACTTGGAGGCATCGGTCCAATGCCCTGGGGACGAATTCGTGGCACTCGATTTGATTTTTGGTTTGGCTACGTCCGTAGTCGATGGGCCGCTGGTGGCCAGACGATGGAACAGATAGAGACCACCGAGCACGAAGGTAACGGCGATCACACTCCCCGCCACAATCGAGATGACTGCCCAGATCCTCCCGCGTGGCTCGAGCAGTACCAGTTCCTCATCCTCCTGCTCGTCATCAGCATCGGCCGGCGGAGGGAGGACGGTTGTCAGCGGGCCGGGCGGGTTGTCAGGCGATTCGCTCTCGGGGGTCGGCGATTTCTGAGTGGCGACATCCAGATCATCGGTGCGCCAGACGCGAGTTTTCGTAGTGTTTGCGCGGCTGGCCGACCCAGCAGGACTCGAGTCAGCCGGTGAGCGGTTGGGGGCCGTTGGATGCTGAGTGCCAGACGCCGTGGGAGGTGGCGGGGGAAGGCCGACGACAAACGAATCGGTCTCGGCGGCGCCACCTTCGCCACCCGGCTCGTTGACCGGAGCGTGAAATGCGGTACGACAAATATCGCATTGCAGCAACTGGCCGACGGCCAGCGCAATGACTTTCCCGTTGCCACAACCGGGACACCGGACAATCAAGTCGCGTTCTGTCATCCTCCCATCCCTCGTCACGCAGGCGGCCGGTCGGCCGACTTTTTCGCGGATTGCACAACCTCATCAAGCATCGTCGCACGGGCTGTCGGACGGCAACACCTTCGCCGCCCAGGCAGCCAGTTTCTCGCGGAAGATTTTGGCATTGTGTCGAATGTCGACAGGCAGCGACGGGTGAAGCAAGAAGTGTTCGATCGCGCGCGTATGTGCATGCTGCCCAGCGATGTCGCGCAGTTGCCGTCTCAATTCTGCCTCCTCGGCGGGTGAGGCGGGCCGCTTCTCAGGCCACGGCTCGACAATCATCACGGGGACCTGGCTGCCCGGCTGGCCAAGCCCCACAAGCGCTGACCGATAAACAACCGGATGCTCGTTGAAGACCGCCTCACACATGATCGTGAACATCACACCGTTGCGGGTCTGTACGCGGTGCGTCTTGCGTCCGCAGAACCAGAACCGGCCGAGCGGATCGAGATACCCGACATCTCCCATCCGGTGCCAGAATCGTTCGCCGTCCTGGATCTTATGCAACGCATTCGCCTCACACCGCGTGACATAGTGGCTGGTAACGACCGGGCCACAGACGATCAACTCGCCCACCTCTCCGTCAGGCAACGGAGTTGCCTGATCCATGGATTCCAGGGCTGCGTCGCTGATCGCAATCACTCTCCATTGTATTCCCGAAAATTTTCGCCCGACGCAAGTGCCTCGACCCACTGCCGTCCGCTGAGCCGTTTCGCGAAGCACCTCGCTCGCCGCAATCGACGCCACCGGCAGTGCTTCCGTGGCGCCATAGGGAGTGTGAATGTCGCCATCAGGATGCATGGCCTGCTTCATGCGTCGCAACACGTGTGGTGGCACCGGCGCGCCGGCCGAGAGAACACGGCGCAGCGTCGGCATGCTCCGCTGCTGCTCTTCGCAGTACTTACCGACCACATTCCAGAGTGCGGGAGAGCCGAACGCCTGCGTGACGTGCCAGTCTTCGATCGCCTCGATGATCTTCTCGGGATCGACTTGCGCCGGTCGGGTAGGATCCATATCGGGAATGACGGTGGAGACCCCCATGGCACAGTTGAACAGAGCGAACAGCGGAAAACCGGGCAGATCGATTTCGCCCGGCGCAATGCCATAGAGCTGCTGGATCTGGCTCGCCTGGTTCGTGAAATTACCGTGGCGGTAGAGCACACCCTTGGGTGGCCCGGTGCTGCCTGTAGTGAAGATAATGGCGGCGGGGTCCTCCGGCCGCACGAGCGGCAAGTGCTGCGAGCTGAGCGCACGGGCCCGCAGCTGAGCCAGTGTGGGACCGCCCCAGAACCATCTGCGACCGACCGTCACATTTAGGCGGGCCTCCGGAAAACGATGGCGCAACAGGGTGCGGAGAGCCTGCACGAAGCTGATCGCCACGAAACCTTGCGGTTGCGACTCAGCCAAACACCGGATCATGCCCGGACGCCCCATTCCGGGATCGATCAGCACGACGACCAGGCCGGCCTTGAACATGGCAAAGACGAGTGAAATGAAGTCGATACCCGGGCGCACGAGGAGGGCGATCCGCATGCCTGATTCAGCCCCGATCGCCCGCAATCCGTCGGCCAGCAGTGTGCAGTCCTCATCGAGTTGGCGAAACGTGACCTGCCGGTAGATCCGTTTGCCGCGACCGTCGCGTCCCCGCGGCTCGGCAATCGCCATCTCGGCGGGACGTTGAGCGGCCGCGGCGTGCAACAAGCCCGCCACGTTATCGCTACTCAGATCGGAGTTGGGAATTTCTTCGGATTTCGACATACGGAATTCAAAAATGTGGCATCCGGTTGGTTTCAGGCCAGGACCCGCGTCAGGGGACGACGTTCGTTTGCCTGTTGCTCGAGCAAACCAAGGACCACCGCCGCCACGTCCAAGCCTAGTGTTCTACCGAGCGCCTTCCAACCGGGAACGGCGTTGACTTCCAGCACATACAGCGAACCATCGCGAGCAGGCAGCAGATCGACTCCGGCAATCGTGGTACCAACCGCCTCCGCGGCCGTGCGTGCCATGTGCTGCAAGGTATCATCCACGACAAGTGGTTCCGTTGTCGCTCCACGACTGACATTCGTCCGCCAATCGGTAGCATTGCAGCGTCGCATTCCCCACACGTTCGCCCCAGCGACGAAGAGTCGCAGATCGCAGCCGTTGTGCGGAATGTACTGCTGCAGATAGTGCACGGCTCCCAATTGCTCCAACATCTTGAATGCGCGGAGGGCGAGGGCCGGGTCATTAATTCGCGCGATACCGCGTCCCTCGCCACCGAAGATCGGTTTTACGACGACATCGCCCCCGAGCGTTTCAAAGGCATCCATCGCCGCTGGCCAGGTTTGACAGGTGATGGTGGGGGGGACCAGCAGACCCGCGTCCGCGATCCGCGTCAATGTCAGGTATTTGTCCACCGCGATTTCCAGGGCGCGCGGGGAGTTGAGTACGCACGTTCCCTGCTTCTCCACTTGTGCCAGCGCATTCATGCGAAATACGACCTGCTCCAGCGAACCAGGTGGCATCGTGCGGACGAGCACGGCATCGACGGCGGACAAATCCAGCGTGGCGGCCGCGACACGCGGTGTCAGCTCGGTCCCCAAAATCGTGGCCCCCACTGCGGCTTGGAGTTGATCAAAGGCACAGGGAATCAGCGTGTGGCGAGCCCCCGCCGCGCGCTGTAAATCGCGAACATACCAGCTGTTGGGTGTGGCCAAAACCGCTACTCGCATGAACATGTCCCCATCGCGTCCCGAAAAGGTGGCTCGTCGCCCTACGGCCTGTCAGTGGGCCGGGTTCCCGTGCTATTGGACACCACACGATTGCTGCAGAATCTGAGGTGCCGCCTCGCCAAAGCGGTAGCAGTGTCCCGAATCGATATTCACAAAATGCACCTCGGCGGGACTGAATAGTAGCGGGTCGATGCGGTAGAAATCCCGTTCGTAATGCTCAAAGATGTCTGCGAAGGGGCGGCCGTAGTCGAGTGATGCACAGCTTGGCACGCGCGGGCCGATGGCCCGCAGCGACTCGTCATCGCCCCGCACCCACAGTGTCACCAGGGCTCCGTAAAGCACCGCATCGTTGGTCCGTCCGATGCCCGTCAGGTCATCGCCAGCCACAGGTGGCAAGGGGGCTGTCCCAAATCCCGCGACCACCCGCGTGAGATCGAAGCCCAATTCCAGCAACTTGTGCAACGCGGTTTCCAGCGAGCGGGCGACGATCTGCACCGTTCCCGCCAGACTGGCCGTGCGCCACCAGGAGCAGCAACTGCTCGGTTTCCACTTGGCATTGCCGGGCAATATCGCGGCAGACCTCGGCCCCCGGCAGCATGCCGGTTTCCAGCACACCCACGACCCGCGACGATTGCTCGAGATAACCGATCTTGTCGAACAAAGGCTCCCGCCCCCGCGCCGCACGCATAGGTCCCGATCCCATGGCGAAATACTGGCCGTGATTCAGCGGCCAGCCGGCATACTGAGAGGCCATGCAGGCGGCCACCGGCTGGTCCGTCGACACGGTGACCCACGGCCCGCGCCACACGTGTGCCGGCCCGCTGTCGAGTCGCACTTCTCCCAGACCAGCCAGACAGACCTCCGCGAGCCGGCAGCCAGCGGCCAGACCACCCACGGCTTCCACACCACAATCGACGAGTGTCGTCCCGCAGTCGGCCACCGACACGACTACGTTGGCGCGCTGAGCGTGGCTGGTCAGTTCGTGTGCCACACGGATGGCAGTTTCGTTCAGTTTCACAGTCTCCACTCCTTTGGTCCTAAGCCTGATTTGGCCCCAACGATTGATGAGATGGCGATGAGCGTCGCGTAAACTGCGAGCACCACCGCGCGCAACGCCATGCTCGGTGCACTCCGGGGCCTATCGGCCCGCTCGCTTCCTGGGTACGGACCTCCCGCACCGCCGCCCTGCGTTGCTGGGCGGCGCGAAACGCAGAGGTTCGCAGCAACCTGGCCCATTATGTAGAATACAGCCGAAACAGAGCAAGGAGCGTCACATTGCCAAGTCTGACGATCGAAAACTACGTGAAGACAATTTACCAAACTTGCGCCGCGCAAGGGGAGCGGGCGGCCGCAACCGGTCAGTTGGCCACCGCCCTGGGAGTCTCGCCCGGAACGGTCACCAGCATGCTGAAGACGCTCAGCGATACCGGTCTGGCCGAATATACTCCCTACGAAGGTGTAAAACTGACCGAAGCGGGCAAGGCTTTGGCTTTGCGGATCGTCCGCCGGCATCGGCTCATCGAGCTGTTCCTGGTCCACACGCTCGACTTCACCTGGGATGAAGTGCACGACGAAGCCGAGAATATGGAACATTCCGTCAGCGATCTGCTCGTCGACCGGATCGATCGCTTCTTGGGATTCCCCCCGGCCGATCCGCATGGCGACCCTATCCCTACCGCCGACGGCCGAGTAGAAATTGCCGAGACCACCCGCTTGTCCCACTGGCCACCCGGCCAGCTGTTCCGCCTGGAACGCGTGTTGGACCAGTCTCCGGATTTTCTTCGCTACCTGAGCGAGCAGAGGTTCGGTGTCGGATCGACCGGCGTTGTCGTGGTGCGGCATCCGGAAGCGGGGACCATCTCCGTCTGCGTGTCGGGCCTAGAAAGCACCTTGGCGGCGACCACAGCGGATCGTCTGCTGGTCGTGGCTGCAGCAGAATGACGAGAAAAAAAATTGCGTCGTAGCTGAGCCCGCCCAGGGCTCAGCGGAGCGGGCCTACGTAAAGAGCCGCGTCTGAAGCCTGGCGGCTTCAGCTACGTAAAGAGCTGCGTCTGAAGCCTGGCGGCTTCAGCTACGTAGCTGAGCCCGCCCAGGGCTCAGCGGAGCGGGCCTACGTAAAGAGCCGCGTCTGAAGCCTGGCGGCTTCAGCTACGTAAAGAGCTGCGTCTGAAGCCTGGCGGCTTCAGCTACGTAGCTGAGCCCGCCCAGGGCTCAGCGGAGCGGGCCTACGTAAAGAGCTGCGTCTGAAGCCTGGCGGCTTCAGCTACGTAAAGAGCTGCGTCTGAAGCCTGGCGGCTTCAGCTACGTAAAGAGCCGCGGCCGAGCCCTGGGCGGGCTCGGCTACGAGCGCGTCCCGATCGGGGGCCCTTTGACGAACGCGCCGCCAGAGCTTACAACTGAAGCCACGTGGAGCGAACGATCGACTGCCTTCCAGCGGCCCTCGCAAGGGGGATCCGCGAACCGGGTCAGGCCGTAACTGGAGCAGCCCTAAGCGGGGTACTCTTGTGCGGGGGCCGCTGGAGGGCAGGAGCGGTTTCGCCATCTCTGGACTGCAAGAAGTCTCTTCCTCGGCTGCCGGCCCTCTGCGACCATGTCACATGACGATTCGTCAACCGGTGCCTCGGACGCGCCCGCGGCAAACGCCCTGAAGCGGGAAGCGTACGTGGTGGTGGCGCGACGCTATCGCCCCAAGTCGTTTGGCGATTTGGTTGGCCAGGAGCAGATCGCGCAGGCGCTGATCAACGCGATCAAGACGAATCGGGTGGGCCATGCGTACCTGTTCACCGGCGCCCGGGGCGTCGGCAAGACGTCGACGGCGAGGATTTTCGCCAAGACGCTCAATGCCCCCGGCGGTCCTACTCCGGAGCCGGACAATGACAGCGACATCTGCCGCGCGATCGATGCGGGAGAGGACGTCGACGTGTTGGAGATCGATGGTGCCAGCAATCGCGGCATCGATGAGATACGCCAGTTGCGGTCCAACGCGAATGTGCGTCCAAGTCGTGCGCGGTACAAGATTTACATCATTGACGAAGTCCACATGCTGACGACTCCGGCGTTCAACGCACTGCTCAAGACGCTGGAGGAACCTCCGGCGCACGTGAAGTTCATTTTTTGCACCACGGACCCGCAGAAGATTCCCATTACCGTCTTGTCGCGCTGCCAGCGATACGATTTCGCGCCGGTCGCGGTGGCGTCGATTGTGCAACGCTTGGAGCACATTGTGATCACGGAAGGGCGGCAGGCGGAGCCCGAGGCGTTGCAGATGTTGGCGCGGCGTGCTGAGGGATCGATGCGCGACAGTCAGTCGTTGTTGGAACAGCTGCTGGCCTATTGCAGCGGACCGATCACCGCAACCGACGTACACGAGATGCTGGGAACCGCCGCGTCGGGCCGCATCTCGGCGCTGGTATCTCAGCTGGCGGACCGCCACGCGGCGGCGGCTCTCAAGTCGCTCGACGATGCCGTCATCGAGGGAGTCGACTGCGGTCAACTGGCAGAACAGCTACTCGGTTGCTTCCGCGACATGGTGGCCATCCAGGTGGGATGCTCGCCGGACTTGCTGCGTCACACAAACAGTGCGGACGTGGAACCGTTGGCGACGGCCGGCATTCGTTTTGGGTTGGAAACAACGATGGCGGCATTCGAAATGCTCGACCAAGCCGTCACTCGGATGCGGCAGAGCATTCAGCCGCGGACGTTGCTGGAGATCGCGATCGTCCGCATCTGCAACCTGGAGAACCTGGACCAGCTGTCCACACTGATCGCTCAGCTGCAAAGCGGTGGCGGCCTGACAGTCCAGCCCCCCCCACAGGGACCAGCACGCGCCGGCGCTGCCAACTCGCCGACCGCTCCGGCGCGTCCGTCATCGGGACCGGAAAAAAAAAAGCCTGAGGCCGTGACAAAGCCGCCGGAGCAAATTGGAGAGCGGCAAAGCCACATCGAATTAACCGCTCAATCGGCCGACGGTGTTTGGAAGCAAGTCCTTGAGCAGCTTGGAGATATGACTTCTGATTTTGCGTCGTACTACGATCGCATAGCAATTTCTGCGCCAGATTCACTGGTCGTGTACTTTCGCGAAGGCTATACTCTGCAAAAGGAGTCGTGCGAACAACCTGATCGCAAGGCTCAGCTGGAGAAAATGATGGCGCGTATTGTCGGTCGTCGGATACGTATCGACATGGCCGTCATACCAGAACCCAAACAAGCCTCGCCGGCCCCCGCTCCATCGCTTTTTCAACTCATGCGTGAGAAGGAAAGCCACCCGTTCGTGCGGCAGGCGATCGAGTTGTTTGATGCAGAGGTAACCAAGGTCGACGTGCCGCGACCTCCCCGACCCAACGACTCGGAGGAGGGTGGGGCGCGACGAGGATAGGCAGAATCATGTTGAAGGGACTGGGTAATCTGGCGTCTTTGATGAAAACTGCCCAGCAGATGGGCGGGAAGATGCAGGAGATCAACGACCACCTGAAGGCTGCTCGAGCCACCGGCTCGGCGGGTGGGGGCATGGTCGAGATCGAGGTCAATGGCTTGGGAGAAGTGCTGCGGGCCAAGATCGAACCCACGCTGATGGAAGCGGGGGATCGGGAAATGCTGGAGGACCTGCTGCCAGCGGCCATCAATCAGGCACAGACCAAAGCCAAGGCGCTGCACCGCGACGCGATGCAGTCCATGACCGAGGGACTCAACCTCCCTGGCCTCAACGAGGCGCTAGCGAAGATCTCGGGTGGCCCCGAGAGTCCGTAGGACGGGGCGCTGCGCGGAGGCATACCACCTGTGCTGCTCGCCGCTGTGATGCGTTCGCGGGAATCCTGTGGGAACCATGCGCGGTGCCACGGGCGCGGCCGGCAGTTGGGTCGTTTGGCGGCGGGTTGATGGCGGCGGGCGCCGCCGCCCGAGTAGGTGACCCGATGTTCTTGCGCGCCAGGGATACAATGGCAGGCAGTTGGGATGTTGGTCTGCCGGCGGCCTGCGCTATGGCCCGAGTGACGTAGCTCGGCCAGGACCGCTCGGATGGAAATCGACCGTCCGTTCTGGCATGACGGTTCGTGTACAGCACGGTTCTTGTACCAGGCACGAGGTTCGCTATGGCGCAACTAACGGAATCAGTTGCGAATTTGATTGATCAACTCGCCAGATTGCCGGGCATTGGCAGGAAATCGGCTGAGCGTCTGGCGTACCACTTATTGCGAGTCAACGACGTCGAAGCGTTGGCCCTGTCGGACGCCATTCGCCACGTGCGCGAGAACGTCCGCTACTGCGGCAACTGCTTCAACCTGGCGGAGTCTGAGCAGTGTGCGATCTGCGCGGATCCGCAGCGGGATCAGACGTTGCTGTGTGTGGTGGAGCAGCCGCGCGACTTGATGTCGCTGGAAGCCGCCGGAGTCTATCGCGGTCTGTACCACGTGCTGTTGGGACGGATTGCCCCATTAGACGGCGTCGGTCCCGATCAACTCACCTTGGACGCGTTGGTCAAGCGGGTGCGCGCCGGCCAGTTTCGAGAGGTCGTTATGGCAACCAATCCAACGGTGGAGGGAGATGGCACTGCACTGCACATCTCCAACCTGTTGAGCGAGTTTCCAATCACGATCACGCGGCTGGCGCGAGGCATTACGACGGGGAGTATTCTCGAGTTCACGAACAAGGAAATCCTGGCAGATGCACTCAGCGGTCGCCAGAAGTTCTAGTTCCCTGTTCGCGGGGTACGGCTCAACGCGCGTTATGAACTAGAATTGAGATAAGCCACCACGGTTTTACCGAAGCATGGGAATTGGTGGCGGGCAGCGAGAGCGATCCATACAAACGGGAGACCTCGGATGATTGTGGAGCGCCGTTGTGAGGGCTGCCCGGAGGATTCGGAGCCACAGGCGTTCCGCCGGGTGGCCACACGAATGGATGTTGCGGGGAGTTGCCGATAACCGCTTGCACGTTATCTTCGACGGCTCGCGTATCGATGGAAAGCTGAAATCGTCATGAGACTATCCTTAGGACTCGAGGCACGACAGGTCCAGGTCCAGAAACTGGCTCCGCGGATGATCCAGTCGATGGAGATTCTGCAGCTGCCAATCATGGCGCTGCAGGAACGCATCGAACAGGAGATGAACGAGAATCCGCTCTTGGAGATCCAGGAGCTCGATCCGACCCTGCCGGAGGAGCCGGAAGAACGGGATAACCCGGACGCTCCTGCCGATTCCGAGCGTGAGTTCGTGGTCGATGAGTCCAAGGACAATGTCGAGGACTTCGAGCGTTTGCTGAATCTCAATAACGAAGTCCCGGATCACTTTGATGATGGGCCCCAGCGCAGCCTGGCGCGGATGGAGGAAGAGGCGGATCGCAAGCACGATGCGATGGCCAATGTCGTCTGCCGCCCCGAATCGCTGAACGATTACCTGATGCACCAGATTGGGGAATTGGAGCTGGCACCGGAACTGGCCGCCATGGCCGAACGGATTATTTCGGCGCTCGACGCTCGCGACGGTGGCTACTTGAAGATGAGCCTGGAGGATCTGCTTCCTCCCGACGCCAGCGGGGACCAGTTGGAACTGGCACGCAAAGCCCTCTCTGTCGTCCAAAACCTGGATCCACCGGGGATTGCGGCCCGCGACCTGCGTGAATGCCTTCTGCTGCAACTGACGCCCGAAACGCCCTACTACGACGAGCTCAAAACGCTGATCTCCGCCCACCTGGAGGACCTGCGTGACAACCGACTGCCGCAGATCGAGCGGAAGACCGGTTTTTCGATTGAGCGGATTCAGGAGGCCTGGGATCAGCTTCGCAAACTCAATCCGAAGCCGGGAGCCATGTTTGCCGAAACGATCGTGCCGACCGTCACGCCCGACGTCATGCTGGAACAGGCTGAAGATGGTTCCTACAAGGTCGTACTGGAAGATGCACGAACCCCGCGACTCTTTATCAGCGAATACTATCGTCGAAGATTGATGACTGGTCAGGCCACGCCGGAAGAAAAGGAATTCATCAAGCGGAAATTGAACTCGGCACAGTGGCTGATCGATTCGATTGAGCAACGCCGCAGCACGCTGACCCGAGTCGCCCAAGCGATCGTCGATCACCAGATACAATTCCTCGACGACGGTCCTGAATTCATCATCCCCCTGAAGATGCAACAGATCGCCGACACCGTCGGCGTTCATGTTACCACGGTCAGCCGAGCGGTAGATGACAAATGGATTCAGACCCCGCGCGGCATGTTCCCCCTCAAACGATTTTTCGTCGGCGGCACGCGCGGCGATGACGGCGACGACGTAGCCTGGGACTGCGTCCGCATCAAACTGCGAGAACTGGTGGACAAGGAGGACAAACACCATCCGTTGAGTGACGACGATCTGGTACATGAGCTGAAGAAACTCGGTATGCCCGTCGCTCGACGCACGGTCACCAAGTATCGGCAGAAGATCGGGATTCCTAGCTCACGCCAACGTCGAAATTGGTCGAAGCAGTAACGGCAGAACGCATCGACTGCGCCGCGGCGATCGCGTTCATACGGTTTCAATGAACAAGCCATGTCGGCGGCGCTCTGCCCGGCGAGCATCATCGATCAGCGTCGCCACTGCGTGCACGTTGTCGATCCCCGACAAGAGCAACTCCGGATGCGATCGGTCGCTGGAAATAATCTTGATCGTGCCGACGCCCAGCAGTCGCTCGATCGGCCCTTGCCCATAGGCGACGTCGTCAATATCGATCACTTCCAGACGGTCACTGATCCGGCGGAGCAAGCCCGACTGATGCACGAACCGCTGGCTCGTCAGTTCGTAATGAACACTCAAACGGCGATAGGCCAGATACAACCCGACACCGCCCAGCAGAATGACCGCACAAACCAAGGTGATAAACAAGCCGTTCCACAGCCCCCGATAGGAAATGGCAATTCCACCGGCTAGCAGCGTAACGCAACTGGCCAGTACCCAAACCGGAATCACCGCCCGGTAACCGTAGCCGCCTTCCCACAATCGCAGTTCGGGCTGCTGAGACGCCACGCCCTGCTCGTCGGACACGCCACCAGATTTCAGCGAACTCACCCCTGCGGCGGCGGTCAGGGAGCTAGCACCGGCCGGTGCGTCCGCTTCCGTCGCTGTCTGACTGTCGCCACCTAATCGGTGCCCACACCTGTGACAATACGCTGCCTCGGGAAGCACCTCGGCTGCACAGGCACTGCAATACCCGGCCATATTGGTCGCCCTCCGGGTCAAAATGGAATCTGGGACCAGGGGATTTGGGCACGCCCGAGAATGATTATAGCGACTGCTGGCGTCGCCGTGAGTCGCCCTGGCGTGGGATTTCGCGCCGGTCGCGAGGGGTCACAGCGATTGTCTTTCAGCACCATTCGGCCACCCAGCGGCAGCATTCTGCGAGGGCCGGCGGAGTCGCCAACGCCTGGCCCCACATGCCTGCTCCGCAGATTCCTGCATATCGTATAGTCAGGAACGTGATCATCCGTCAGAATCGACGTTGTCTCGCGTTGTGTGAAGCCTGTCCTTGTGGAAACCCAATCCGGATGCGATGCCCTTTCTGTCGTGAAGATAACGATCGCGTGATTGACTCGCGGAGCGTGGAAGACGGATTCTCGATCCGCCGCCGCCGGCATTGCCTGAAGTGCGGACGTCGCTACACGACCCAGGAGCGTCCGGAGGAAATTGCGATCAAGGTTGTCAAAAAGGATGGCTGCCGGGAACCGTTCCAACGCGAGAAGATTCGCCAGGGACTGGCCCGCGCTTGCTGGAAACGACCCATCAGCGACGAACAGATCGACCGACTCGTGTCCGATATTGAAAGCGTGATCTACGCCGAATTTGACTCGGAAATCGAATCACGTACGCTCGGCGACCTCGTGATGGAACATCTGCGCCAACTCGACCAGGTCGCCTTCGTGCGGTTTGCCAGCGTCTACCGTCAATTCAAGGATGTCAACGATTTTGTGGAAGAACTGCAACCGATGATCCTGAAGGACCGAGAGAATCGCTTGCGCCCCGGCGATTCACGCTAACATACGCCAGCCTGCTACGGGCAGCCGCGACGCAGCGGCGCGGGAGGGCGATTGGCAGGTGAAAATGCCCCGGGATAAACACATCTGCCGATCGCCTTCGCCCCCAAACACTAACCGGCCCAGTTCACTCGTCGGCACTTCATGCTCGACGACCAGCACGCGAGCTGACTCGGCGGGAATGTGCAGCGCTGTCGCGTCCCTTGCTCCACCGGACCGATCATGGTGATATCACCCGTTTCCGGATCCAAGACCGATGCGGTCCCGAGAGCAAGGAACCGATACCTCGCCCGCAGCCGGAGTCTGACTCGGATTTCCCACCAACAAAACGTCCCGGCCCGGCTCCCGACGATGGAGTATTCGCACTACGTCGGCTCCTTGCCGCCGCGCGCTGGGCGGCACGCGGGCATCGATCCAGGCGAGCCACGCGGATCGAGATTGCCCGTCAGGTTCGTGCCGTGTGCGGTGGGAAACTCGCGCAACAGCGACCGGATATCGGCGGTCACCGTCGAGTCATCGCCCGCCTGCGGGCACTGATACGGCAAGCAGCCGACAAAGACCACGTTGCCTCCCTGGGCCAGGAATTCACGTATCTTGCTGCGTGGTGGCAGACTCGATCATCCGCATTTCAGGCAAGACCAACACGCCAAACGACTCATCCGCCAATGTCGAGTCGCCCTGTCTCGCAGAAGTGGCCTGCTCGGAGCAGGTCTTCGCTTATGCAGTCAAACTCGCGCTGGTGACGCAGCGATGCGTGACACGCGTCGCGGAAGATCCGATCGATCTGGATCGGCTCCGGATTGCATTGGAGATAACGCAGGAAGCGTCCACCGTCAGGCGGAGTATAGGTTGCCCACACCGATGACTCGGGCACCAGCACCGCCGCATCTGCGACATGCCTGCCACGGCGGCAAAGAGCACAGTCTCCAGCGAAATCACTGAACGATGCGAAATCGTCCGCCGAAAGTGCCTGCTGGATCGAGTAGGTACTCATGTGCGTGATGCCTTCCGCAAACTGCCAGGCCGCCACCCCGAGAACTTGGCGGAGACTCGCTTGATCTGCCAGGCATAACTCTCGGTGAATGTGCCTCGCTTGCCCATCAGATGCGTAACCGAGGAGGCCATCTTGCAGGAAAAATCTTCGGGCACGGGGACGAAATCCCCGTTCCACCCACCCATGGTGTGATAGGGTGTCAGACCCAGCAGATCCACTCCCGGCAAATCCATCCGAGCCCAGTTCTTCAACATGCTGCCGCTAAACATCACATGGAATAACAGAGACTCTTCCAACAACATGTGACCGCTGGATGCAACACCATGAGCCCGGCACCAGGTCTCTTACCGCAAAAAAGGGGAGGCTTCCCGTTTTTCGCGCGAGATAGGTAGTCTGGGATATTCCTGGACGGACGTGCCGCGTATCAGTGCGACCGATTCACCACGAATTCACCCAGGCGACGGAGTGACTGCCGAGCTGGGGTTCTGGGGAGCAAGGCCAGTTGATCGAGGGCTCGCTGAGCAAATTCACGACCTTTGGCCTGTGTATAAGCGAGGACGTCATACTGTTCGAAGCAACTGAGCAGAGCATCGGTCTGCCCATTGGTTTCGCCACGCAAGATCGACAGCAGATACTCTCGGTGTTGCGCATCGGCTCGTTGCAGCGCTCGAATCAACGGCAGGGTCGGTTTCCGCTGAGCCAGATCGCTGTCCGAGCGATTTGCCGGTTGACGCTTCATCGCCGGTAACGTCGAGCAAGTCGTCGGCGATCTGGAAAGCGATACCCAGATTTCGCCCATAATCTGTTACACGCTGCGCGGCGGAGGGCGTGGCACCGGCGAAATGGGCCCCCAATTGGCAGCAACAGGCGCACAATTCGGCCGTCTTCGCGTCGAGGATTTCGAAGTACGCCTGCTTCGCTCAACTCGAAGTCGGCACAACTCCCCTTCTGGCGAATCTCCCCTTCACAAACGATATTGGTGGAACGCCCGATGAGCTGGCAAGCGAGTGTCGATTCGGTGGTACTGGCGAGATAGAAGGCATGGCTGAACAGGAAGTCACCCAGTAGAAGACTGGCTTCGTTGTCCCAGCGAGCGTTCACGGTGGCCAGATGGCGTCGCATACTGGCTTCGTCCAACACGTCGTCGTGAACCAGTGTCGCGGTATGGATCATCTCCACCACGGCTGCCAGCGTCAGATGATGGGGGGTCACCTCACCGGTCGCTTTCGCGCTCAATAAGAGCAGCGCCGGGCGGAGGCGTTTGCCACCCAAGAGGCAACCATAGCGCACAAGTTCGTCGACAAACGGGTGTCTGCTGCGCATTTCGCGGCGGAGAATATCTTCGACTTGCTCCAGCTCGTCGGCAATGGGTGCGTAGAGCGTGTCCAGCGGCATCGCCGCGGAGTTGTGATCTGCAATTCGACTCACCGCATTGTTCCCTCGTCCGGCCATCACCCCGATGCAAACCCCTTGACGTGCGACTGATCGCATCAACCTTCGTGCCGGTCCTCGACATGGACCGATCCAGCGGGCATCTCTGGTTCGGTGGTGACTCAGCGCTCAAAATGACCGCTCCGTCCCCCCGACTTCTCCTCCAATTGAATCTGTTGGATCACCATACGGCGATCCACTGCCTTACACATATCGTAGACCGTCAGAGCCGCCACACTGACCGCCGGACAGCGCCTCCATTTCCACACCCGTCCTGGCGGTGGCTTGGACGCTCGCGGTGACCATCAGTGTGGCGTCATCTGGAAACGCGAAATCGACCATCACTGCATCCAGCGGGACCGGATGGCAGAGGGGAATCAGGTCGGCGGTACGTTTGGTGGCCATGATGGCGGCCAATCGGGCCACTTCCAGCACATCCCCTTTCGCCAGCTGTCGATCGCGGACGAGAGCCAGCGTGGTCGGCAGCATGCGGACGCGAGCGGAGGCCCGTGCGCAACGAACGGTGACGGCCTTCGCCCCCACATTCACCATCCGACTTGCGCCGGCATCATCAAAATGCGATAGTTCAGCCACCGGCTACGTCTCCGGCTGTAAACCCAACGGTGACGAGAGTTTAACGAATTCCACATTGTAAGAAACGGGCATCGTCCGTCGAGGGGGCACGTGGGTGGTAAATACCCTGCTGTACTGAGTGTCCGCGGACGGTCCAGTCGCGTCGAACCGGGGACGGCGTCGGACTTTTGCACGCTATCGCTGGGAGGCCCTTCCTGGCTGAGCGTCGGTCGCTCGAAGTCGACCAAACAGGATCGACTTCCTGCCCAACAGGAGACCAACCGCAGGAAACCGGAAGAACTAACCGAACTCGGCAGGATTACTTCGGCGGAAGTCCCGCATCGGGTGGGCGTCAGGTTGGGGGCAGTGGCAGGTGGACAAGACGCTGCCGAGCGGGCCCGGACATCAGAAGACAACCGATGCATCGGTGCGCGGACAGTCGGAAGTGGGAGGGAATGCGGTGCAGCGACAGGACGGGCGCAGGCAGACAGCGAAGAGGGCCAGATGGTTCGACGGGAGGACTCCAGAGCCGGGACCCCTGGCGCCCACGGTGGCCGATTCATTCGGCTACCCATCGAGGCAAAAATAATCCGTCGCAGTGGTCTAGACTGCGACGGAATGAGCGATTGCGGCGATTTGTGACATTCAGGGCGTATCAGACCAACTCTTTCTTGGCGCCGATCAACGTTCGTAGTCGCTCGGCAAGAAGGTTGGCATCAAACGGTTTCTTGAACGTCTCGTTGATGCTTGATCGATCAAAGCTCATGGGGCTGCCGTCATCGGGCAGCAGAGCAATCAGGATCGTCTCGGAAAAATCAGCGTTCTTTCGCAGGTTTTGACAGATCTGCAGGGCCTCGACTTTTCCAATGGAAAAATCGACAATAATGCAGTCTGGGTGGAAACTTTCGGCGTGAATCCCGGCTTCGAAACCGCTGGCCGCCACGGCGACCTTAAACGATCTCTCAGGGGGAAGCTCACGCTTCATGTTTTCAATCAGTACCTGATCTTGAGCAACGATCAGCACCTTTGCCATGGCCTCATCTTCGAGGTCACCCAAAGGCATTCCATGCTCTTTCAAAAACTTGATCAGGTATTCGCGCGGGATACGTCGGTCCTGGGAACCGGGTATCCGGTATCCCTTCAAACGGCCCGAGTCGAACCACTTGCTGACCGTGCGCGGGGCCACTTTACAGATCTTCGCGACCTGTCCAGTTGTGAAGACCTTCATCGCAGGCTCTCCATTACTCTCACGTTGACTCGTTCTCGGTCGTGCCAAACACGATGGCGACGGCACGACTGCAGGGCCCCCTTGCTTGCGGTATTGACCGGGCTCTCGGTCCTTCTCGCCGGCTGTGGGATTCGGCCAACCACAAACAATCTGGGTCGGGGCATTACGACAATAAGCTTCTGCGTGGCTGAGGTTCAGTTCCTTCTGATCCGCGCCTCACTAAATCCATCGGCAATCTGAGGGGAGGAAGAC
The DNA here is from genome assembly GCA_963700515.1 of uncultured Planctomycetota bacterium. Classification (GTDB taxonomy): domain Bacteria; phylum Planctomycetota; class Planctomycetia; order Pirellulales; family Pirellulaceae; genus JAJRVM01. Next base: position 121,603 of record CAVOXY010000006.1, read on the forward strand.
GGTGAAAATCCGTAAAATGGAGAAGTTTCGTTGCAACCACTCCCAAACGGACCGTATCCCTTCTCTCAATTATGAACTCGGCGTGGGATCCACGAGGAGAGCGAGCGCAACGAGACGCATGAAAGGGCCAATCCACACGTGATCGTAGAGAGATCTCGAAAGAACTCTCGGCAGGTTCCCCCCTGCAGGGAATCTCGATTGGACTGCTTTAAGTCGGGTGACTGCCAGCAGCGTGCGACATTCCCTCCGAGAGTATTTTCGATTCAAAGTAGGCGACTACTTTAGAAACTTTCCCGTTTCGTAGCGAACTCTCCGATCAGACCATCAAATCCGAACTTACCAGTACGAACGAATATGGGTTTCACGGGATTCAGTGACGACCTTTCGTCGGCGCAAGATCGGCTAAATAAGAGGATACTGGCGATTGGAGCGATTGGGACGGTGAAGAGCCTAGGGAGGCCGGCAGCCTATTGTCCGGCCAGTCACGAGGCTCGCCGTCCTCATGGATCATGACGCTCGCCGCTCACCGCCGGTTCTTGGCAACGAAGCTGCGTTGGTCGCGGGGACCGCTCTGGATGAAACCCTGGCCCGCCCCTGGCACAACCGGGGTCAGGCGGCACCGCGTTCGTCGTCTGCCACCTCGTCGCTCTGCGTGCGCTGGACGGCTTCCCGACTGATGTGACCATCGTCACTGACATCTTCGAACCGTACCGAGACCTGTTTCGAGACCCCCGACTCCTGCATCGTCACGCCGTAGAGCGTGGTGGCGGCGGTCATGGTCTTCTTGGAATGGGTGACGAGCACGAATTTCGTCCAGCCGAGGAAGTCCTTGAGCACATCGACGAATCGGCCGATGTTCGCCTCGTCGAACGGCGCATCGACCTCGTCGAGCACGCAGAAGGGGCTGGGCCGATACTGGAAGATCGCCAGCAGCAAGGCGACTGCGGTCAGCGCTTTCTCACCGCCACTGAGCAACGAGTTATTGAAGGAGGGCTTGCCAGGCGGCGTGGCCACGATGTCGATGCCGCATTCCAGAATGTCGACTCCTTCTTCCAGCACGATATCCGCACGTCCGCCACCAAACGCTCGGCGGTAGAGCGTCTGGAAGTTGGATCGAATCGCTTCGAGTGTCTCCGAGAACAGACGGCGACTGTCGGCATTGATCTTGTGAATGATCCGCTCCAGCGACTCTTTGGCCTGGGTCAGATCTTGATACTGGCCATCCAGGTTCGCAAATCGCGTTTCCAGATCATCCAACTCGTGCAGTGCCTCCATGTTGACAGCACCAATATTGCTGATCTTCCGCCGCAGCGAGGCGATCTCCTGCTCCGCGGCATCGATTTGCTGCTGCTGCTCGCCATATTCATCTTCGAGATCAGCGATTTCGATGCCGTAGTCTTCGCGCAGTCGATCGGCCAGCGTGTTTCGCTCGTGGCGGATCTCGCCGGCGGCCAATTCGCATTGGTGGACTTTCTCGCGTCCGGCAGCGATCGCCCGCTGTTTGCGTCTTGAGCTGTTCGGCGAGTGCCCCGCGTTGGGCGGCGAGTTGACGATGGAGAGCATGCTGGCCGGCGATTTCTCCGCACAGCGCAGTCTTTCTGCAGGTAGAGGGTGGCAAGTTCGCTGGTGGCATCCAGGATCTTTCGCAGGGCCACTTGCCGCCGCTCGGCGGTATCAGCGAGTTGTCGTCTGGCATCGGCAATCGCTCGAGTCCGTTCCCGCTGGTCCTCCTCAAACTGCGCCAGCTGCAGGCGCAGGCCATCGAGCCGTTGCTCGCTCTTGGCCAATTCCACGCGAACGGTGGTGGCCGCCCGCTGGCAGTCACGCAGCTGAGTCTCGCCTTGCTCGACCTGCTGCTCATCACGTTGCACCGTCTCCTCCAGCCGCGTCGCTTCCTCCTCCAAACGGCTCATCTCGCTTTCGGCGCCCACCGTCTCGCCCGAAACATCTTGGAGTTCACTTTCGGCCGCTCTCTGCTCGGCTTCCAGAATGGCGACTTCCTCGGCCAGTTGCGTCAGTCGGCTCTGCAACGTCTGCGACTTCGCCTGTTGCTCAGCCAAGCTGCTGTTCTGACCTTTGTGCCGCTCCTCCAATTCACGCAGCGCCACCTGTTGCTGGTCGCTGTTTTCACGCCAGTCGCTTGATTTCCTGCTCGGCTTCCGCAATCTGTTCGCGCAGCACCGCCTCTTCACGTCGCAGATCGCGCAGTTCCGTGCGCCGCGAAATCAGCCCAGCCACATCCTTCGGCCCGGCCACGACCGAACCGTCGGTATGCACCACTTCTCCCGCCAGCGTTACCAGCCGCACATCCTGCCGGCCGGCCGCACGCAGCTGCCGGGCGTGCAGGAGCATCTCGACAGCCCAGGTCCGGCCCAGCAACTGCCGCACCAGCGGCTGCAATTCGGGTGACGTATGTACCAGTTCATCGAGCCGACCGAGCACCCCGATCGCCTCGTCCAGCCGCGTCGCCATCGTCCTGGCCGCCGACATCCGCAAGCGTCAGGAATCCGACCCGACCGGCCGGGCGAAACGTGCCGGCTTCCAGCAGTTGCAGCACGCGGTCGTCGCGCAATACGACATGTTGTGCCACCGGTCCCAGGGCCGCATCGACCAGCGGCGCCCACTGCATGGGAACCTCCAGCACATCGGCCACCAATCCCACCACGGCCTCGAACGGTCCCGCCTCGGGATGCCGCGCACGTGCCAGAACTTGCTGGACGCCGGCGGTCAGTCCTTCGTTGCGTCGCTCCAGCTCGTCGAGCAACGCAGCCCGCTCGCAGACTCCACTCAGCCGACCACGTTGCAGCGACAATTCGTCACGGCGGCGGGTCAGCAGACGGTGATTCTCGTCCAGCTCGCGGGTCGCGACCTCCAGTTGCTGGACCGTCTCGGTCATCTCCGCGCGGATCCGCTCCTCGGAACTCCGAGCGTCTTCGCGTTGTGCGGTACATTGCCGCCGTTCGCGGGCCAGCCGCTCCAATCGCCGCGCATTCTGCGCCAGTCGCGATTCGGCACTCTGACGCTGCGTCTTCTGCAGGGTGATCTCATTGGACAGCTGGGCCGACCGGCGCACGTTGGCGACGTACTGATCCCGCCGTTGATCGATGGCGTGCCGCCACGTCTCCAGCTGCAACGTCCAGTGTGCCACGTCGGCATCGTGTACGGCCAGTCGCTGAGCAACTCGCTGGTGCTCGCCTTCCGCCGCTGCCAACGCCTGCTCCGTCTCCTCAACGCGGGCCCGGACGTCGCCGGCGCGCCCGTTAAGCGTCTCCAACTGAACACGGTACCGCGACGCTTCCGCCTCCAGGTCCCCCACATGCTCCCGCTCATGCTCCGCCATCGACTCACGAGCCGTGATCTGTTCGCGATGGCGAGCCAAGCGATGCTCACGCTCCCGAATCGACTCGGCCGCACAATCGATTTCCGTCTCCAGCTCCAGACCGTGCGCTTCCTCAGCCGTCAGTTCGGTGGTCAGCCGAGCCAATTGATCGCCCAGTCTCTGCAGCTCGGCCTCCGATTCCTCCAGCTTCTCGGTGAACTCACGCCACTCCGTCATCGCGACCTGCGTCCGCAGCTGCTGCAGTCGGTCGCTGTATTCCCGATAACGACGCGCTTTGGCTGCTTGTGAGCGGACGCTGCGGAGCCGGTTGCCAACTTCCTCCACGATGTCGGACAGCCGCAACAGATTCTGGTCGACTCGCTCCAGCCGTCGCTGCGCCTCGATCTTCTTCGCCTTGAATCGGCTGATGCCCGCCGCCTCTTCGAAAATCGCCCGTCGGTCGCGCGGAGACGCCTGCAGCAACTTGTCGACTTTGCCCTGCTCGATCAAGCTGTAGGCGTCCGATCCGACTCCCGTGCCGCGGAAGAGATCCCGCACGTCTTTCAGGCGGCAGGCCTGCCCGTTGATCAGATACTCCCCTTCGCCGCTACGATAGACGCGGCGCGTGACGTGCACTTCGGGCGCATCGATCGCCAGACGATTGTCCGGATTGTCGAAGACAATCGTCGCCTCGGCCGTGTTCATCATCTTGCGGCCGCCCTGCCCGCTCCCTTTGAAGATGACGTCCGACATCTCCTTGCCACGCAGACTCTTGGCACTCTGCTCGCCCAGCACCCATTTGATGGCGTCGACAATGTTCGATTTGCCCGAACCGTTGGGACCGACGACCACCGTGATCCCCGGCGGGAACTCGAATCGCGTCTTGTCCGCGAAGCTCTTGAAACCAACAAGTTCCAGTGCTTTGAGCATGAGCTGGGCCAACAGGAGGGGAAAACACAAAGCCGTCCGACCGGTGCAGACGCATCAACATACACGGAGAGTGGGGTAATACAGACCCACTAACAGGGTGGAATGCGGACGTCCACCCGGCCATGATCCGATCGCAGCAGGTCGAACTCCACTCGCGAGGGGCCTGATCCACGCCGATTTCCCAGCCCCAGGGCCGGCATCAAATCGGGAGGAGACAGCCCGAGGAAGATCGGACCGGCTGCCTGTTCACGACTGCCGATCGACGTGGGACCCCGAACCGACCCAGCCAATTATCGCTGGAACCAGTTTGTCATTCTACCCATGAAGGACTCCTCGGACCCGTCTTTTTCTGCCGGCTCTTCGGGAATTTCGTCGGGCACATACCGCTCTTTCTTGTCGCCTTTTTCCAGCCGATCGGAGAACAGCTCGGGGACCGGGTTGGCCGCCCGAATCTGGGACTCCGGCTTTTCGCCCTCCGCTTCATTCTCGTCTCGATGATAGGTGCGTCCCGGCCGTGCCAGGGCATTGACGACCAGTTTCGACTCCAAGTAACCACCCTGGCGAGCTTCCTGCAGGGCGAGGATCGTATCGCCGTAGCTGCCACCCAGCTTGACAATACCGCGGATCATCGCGTCGACGGTGGCCTCACAGATTTCCTGCTGATCCTCTTTCTGCCCGACACCGAATCGTGTCAGCTTGAGTCGACCATCCTCCTGCCCCTTGATCATGATCTCCTTGCCCGCGAACAGGAACGCAGGCGGGATCAACCGCTGGTCCTGCCCGAACAATACGATTTCCGGACGCTGCGATTTGGCCAGATGCACCAAGGGCGGCCCGTCGGAACTGATCACGTGGTAGGCAAACTCGCCGCCGAGATATTCGCCACGCACCAACGGATCGGCGGCATTGCGGGTGCGCAGTGCTCGGAAAGCACCGTAACGCGTTTCGGCACTCGCCACATGCAGTAGCTCATTCAGCGCTTCATAGGCAACAACATGGTCCATGGCGGCCAGTGCCGTCAGGGCATGCCAGCGAAATGCCGGCTCACTGACCGCCTCCGCCAGGACGGGTGCTGCTTCCTCGCGATCGAGGTAGGCCAACGCTTCCGCCGAGTAGAAGCGGACTTCCAGATCGGAGGATGCCAGACCCGAGAGCAACACATGGGCCGCGTCTTCGCCGATCGCTTCCAACTGCAACGCGGCGCGGGCGGAAGTGGTCGGTTCCAACAGCTTGCTCTGAAGCGCCTCGATGCGCAGCACGCGTTCGCCGGCCGTCTCGCGCATCGCGATGCAGCGAATCACGCGGACATAGCGGACGATGTTGTGTTTGTAACGTGGATGGACGGCCAACTCGATGTAGTTATCACGTTTGGGAGTCGCCACGCCGCTTTGACCGTTGCGATCCGACTTGTGAAACCGGTTGTTGATCGCGGCGCCAATCAAGGCGGCTTGGCGAACCGAGGACTCACCCCGAATCGCCAGCCCCAGCGGGCGGGAGATCTGCGATTGCCCGCCTCCCAGCACGCGACCGCGAGTCTCGCTCACCTCTTCGTCCGTACCGTTGAAAATGGTGTCGACAATCACCGACCCCTGGGCCAGGCCGGACACATGACCCGTGCGAATCGCACCTTCGAGCACGCGCATTTCGCGCATGCGGCAACGCAACAGGTAGCCGTCCCGCAGGCTCGTCGTCTTGGACTTCGGGGGCACCACGACTTCCACGTCAAAGCGATCGCCCTTCTCGCACGCCCGGCGGCAAATAGGCACGCACGACCACCAACGAATTGGTGTCCGATTCCAGCAACTTCTGCGGATTCTTGCACTTCGTGCGTCTGCATTTCACTGACCAGGCTGTTCGTGAGCGGGCCGGGATCCGGGGCACTCCCGGTCTTCGACAATCCGTTGACCAACGCCACACCTTCGATCTTCTGGTACGTCAGCCCCATCGGAAACGTGAGATCGCCCACGGTCCGCGGACCGTCGGCCTCACTGTCCGCCAGTACCTCCAGATCGTCTGGCTCCGGACTCTGTGACCGAAACAACGGAGAGTTGCAGCCCACCAGACTCAGTAGCCCAATCGTCCACACGGTGGTTAGCAGTCGTGGCATCATGCCCGAGGTCGCTCCATGCTGGGCCTGAATGGCTCGTTGCACCGCGGCAGCCGCGAAATGTCGCGACATGTCCTTGCCCCGCTGCAACAGATCAGGCCATGAAAAAAGGAATAGTCGGGCGAACGATATCCGCCAGCCAGTGGGGGGTCAAGGCCGTTTTGCCCAAATCATGGCGGATCATGGCCACCAGGATGGAGGGGATGGCATCGCAAGATCCGGCGAACCCCCTTCCAACTGCCACGCCACGGACCATATTTCTGCACCGCCTCAATGAAATAGGCACTGCAGGTGGGTGTGAACCGGCAGCTCCCCCCTAACAGCGGACGGAGCACGGCCTGATAGCACCGCACCAGCAAGATCAACAGCCAACTGACGGCTGCGCTGGCGACGCTCACGATTCTTGCTTCTCACGACCGGCGCCTCAACTGATGCTCCAGGCGGCGTGCCAACTGGGGCAGCGAGCGTGCCACCTCGTGAAACCCCGGTTCGGCACCACGCCGCGGTCGTACCACCAGATCCAGTCCGGCGGGAATGGCGGCTCGCTGCCGACGAAAGACCTCCCGAATCAGGCGTTTCCAGCGATTGCGTACCACCGCGTTGCCGACGCGGCGCGAAACGGACAGACCAACCGGCTGATCGACAAATCATTGGAGCGTCCCTGAACCACGAGTACGCGATCGGCGGCATAGACATTCTGCTGGTAGACGCGATCGAAATCAGCCTGTCGTCGGATGCGCAGCGTGCGCGGAAAGCGGTCACGGCGATCGTCCAAAGCGCTCATCCAAGATCATCGTCTGAAATGACATTGTCAGGCTTCACCAGCGGTTTAGCAGCCCAATCGTCGGCATTGGTGGGTGAGGAGAATTTCTTCAGGATCGTGATCTTCTCGCCGCAGCGATCGGCGTCCCACACGCAGTGCCAACCAGCAGAGCACGATGAGCGCGATGCCGCCGATGGACAGCAGGATCAATCCGCCGAGCAATTTCGCGCGGGCCACGGGTTCCAGCCGGCTAAGGGGCGAATCGGCCAGCAGATCGCAGCGCGAAACTCGCGGTGGATGAAGGCCCAGGAAGCTACCATCGCAACTCGGCTCGCGGGTTCAGTGGGTAACGTCGATCAATTTGGCGGATCTGCTCTTGGGTCTCGTCGTCCAATTCCTTGGGCAGCACAATCCGAATCTCCGCGTACAGGTCACCCGCGGGCCCTTTGGGTGGTGCCACACCGAGTCCTTTGACTCGCAGACGTCGCCCCCCAGAGGTACCGGGAGGAACAGACAGTGTGATGGTCCCCTTGGGAGTTGGAACATCGATTTTGGCGCCCAAGGCCGCTTCGGCGAGCGTGACGGGGACGATTACTTCCAGATTGTTACCACGGCGTTTGAAGAAGGGATGCGGTGCGACGCGAATCTGAATCAGGATATCACCGGGCTTTCCACCGCTGGCGGAAGGCTCTCCTTGTCCACGCAATCGAATCTTCTGGCCATCTTCCATCCCGGCCGGGATTTTGACCGAAATGGTCTCGACCTTCCCGCCTGATCGGCGGAGTGTCAGGGCCACCTCGCCACCGGTGATCGCGGTCTGAAACGGGACCTCCTGTTCGTGCTGCAGGTCCGCGCCACGTTGCGGGCGCGCCCGCCGGCCCTGCCCGCGTCCACCGGTAAACTGTTTGAAAATGTCGGCAAAGCCTTCCGACCCTCGGCCACCGAAGATCTGGCTGAAATCGACTTCCTCAAACCCGCCGCCGGGCCCCGCATGCGGGTACGTGAAGGGCCGCCCCCCCGGGCCGCCACCAGCCGATTGGAAGGAACTGCCGTAGCGGTCGTACATCTCGCGTTTCTCCGGGTCGCTCAACACGTCGTACGCCTGCTGCACGCGTTGAAACCGTTCCTTCGCCTGACCGTCACCGGGATTCATATCGGGATGGTACTTGCGGGCCAATTCCCGATACGCCCGCTGGATGTCCGGTTGGGACGCGTCGCGTTTCACACCTAAGATCTTGTAGTAGTCTTCATCCATGGTCTGATCTAACTCAAACGGTAAGTCTCGCGCTGCTCATTCTAGGCACTAGGGCCGGGCGCCTTCAAGCGGCGAAGAGTGTGATACACTGTAGCGATCCAGGCGGGCTCGGGCCCCGGCGGCGAGTCGCGTGCTGTCGATCCCCAGGCTACTGTCGAGGAACCCGCGAGAAAGTGACATGGTGCTGCGCAGCTTTCAGCACCGCGAGCCTTCGCTGGCAAGCCCCGGCAGGGTGCCAACCTGATGGGCGGATTTCGCCATCGGCGACGGGTCGTGTGGCCTGCGGAGCGCGCCAGGTAGCGAACGCCGCCAGCTTGTCTCGACCGGAGGCCACGCGACACGTGGCCTGTCCCGCCGTTGCCTGACCCTGGCTGTGCTGATCGGGGTCTTGCCAGCCGGACTCGGCCAAGAGCTCTGGGGCGCCGCACGCGACGGACAAGTGGAGATCCGGGTCACGGATGAAGATACCAACCAGAGCATCGCGGTCAATCTGTTCCTGAAGAACGCTCGCGGCAAGGCCATCTCCGCTCCCAAACTCCCGTTCTGGAAAGACCATTTCGCGTTTGACGGCTCCGTGGTGCTGAACCTGCCGCCCGGCAAATACACGTTCGAGATGGAACGCGGTCCGGAGTACCAGCTGCGCAGCGGGAACTTCGAGATCACTCGCGGCGCCACCGACACGCAGCACGTGACCATGCGGCGGTTCGTCGACATGAAGAAGGAAGGTTGGTGGTCGGGGGACCTGCACGTCCATCGAGCTCCCGCGGACATCCCACTGCTCATGAGCGCAAGATCTGCACGTAGCACCCGTCATCACCTGGTGGAATGAACGCAATGCCTGGCGAGATGCGGCCCTCCCCGCTCAACCGCTGGTCTCTCTCGCGGGCGACCGCTATTACCATCTGCTCTCCGGCGAAGATGAACGAGGCGGCGGCGCGTTGCTGTTTTTCAATCTCACCAAACCGCTCGATTTGCCGCCTACGGACCAGCGTGAGTATCCGCCCATGGCCGATTTTCTGGCGCTGGCCAAACAGCAGCCCGGAGCTCATGTGGATATCGAAAAGCCCTTCTGGTGGGACGTGCCGGTTTGGCTGGCGATGGGTCTGGCCGACTCGATCGGATTGGCGAACAACCATCTGCTGCGCGGTGGCATGCTGGCCAATGAAGCTTGGGGAAAGCCGCGAGACACCACGCTCTATCCACCACCGCGCGGTACGGGTTACTGGTGCCAGGATATCTACTATCACATTCTGAACAGCGGAATCCGCCTCCCCCCTTCGGCCGGCAGCGCCTCGGGAGTGCTCGACAATCCCTTGGGCTACAACCGCGTGTATGTCCACTGCGGCGAAGAGTTGACGTATGAGTCGTGGTGGGAGGGGCTCCGAGCCGGACGTGTTGTGGTGACCAATGGTCCGCTGCTGCGTCCCCGCGTCAACGGTCAATTGCCGGGCCACGTCTTTCGCAGCCCGCCGGGCGAGACGATCGAATTGAGTGTCGATCTGAATCTTGGCCTGCGCGATCGCGTCGACTATCTGGAAGTCGTCCAGAACGGCAAGGTCGTGCATGAAGTGCGATTGGAGGAATATCAAGATCGGCACGGTACGTTGCCACCCGTGACATTTCAGGACAGTGGCTGGCTGCTGGTGCGGGCGGTGGCGAGCAGCTCCGACACATTCCGCTTCGCCTCCACCGGGCCCTACTACGTGGAGATCGGAGACAAGCCGCGCATCAGCCGCGCATCGGCAAAGTTTTTCCTGGACTGGGTCAATGAACGGATCGCCAACCTGCAGGTGATCGACCCGCAGCAGCAGTCGGCCGTGATGCGGTACCAGCAGCAGGCTCGCCAATTCTGGCAACAGAAGGTGGAGCAAGCCAACGCCGACTAGCCCGCTGGGCGGACACAACGCTACCTCGCGCTGTCTTATTTCCCACTGTGCACTTTGCGTATATACTCGCTCCATGACTTCGGAAGATGCTTGGCAATCGCTTTATCCCTTCCCTTCCCATCACCTATCGATGGACGGCGTGCGCATGCACTACGTCGATGCCGGCGAGGGCTGGCCGCTGCTGATGGTGCATGGCAATCCGACATGGTCGTTCTACTGGCGGAGATTGATCCAGGCGTTTCAGCCACATTACCGAGTCGTGGCCGTGGATCACGTCGGGTGCGGGTTGAGCGACAAGCCTCAGCAATACCCCTATACGCTGCAGCAACATATCGACAATCTGGTGCGCCTGGTGGACCATCTGGACTTGCAGCGGATTACGCTCGTCGCGCACGATTGGGGCGGTGCCATCGGTCTGGGAACTGCCTTAGCTCGGCGAGAACGGTTTGCCGGCTTGGTCTTGCTCAATACGGGCGCCTTCCCACCCCCGTTTATTCCCTGGCGGATTCGACTCTGTCGCATCCCGTGGCTGGGAACGTGGGCCATTCGCCGCCTGAATCTGTTCGCCCGAGCCGCACTCTGGATGGCGGTGGCGCACCGTGAAAACATGACATCGACGGTGCGCGCCGGACTCTTGGCCCCCTACGATAGCTGGGATCATCGCGTGGCGATCGATCGGTTCGTGAAAGATATTCCGTCCTCGTCGCGTCACCCGACTTGGCAGACGCTGGCCCACTTGGAGCAGGAGCTGGGCCAGTTGGCAGATCGCCCGTGCAGCTGATTTGGGGGATGCGGGATTGGTGTTTCCGCCCGTCCTGCCTGGATCGGTTTCTGGAGATCTTCCCGACCGCCGAGGCCCAGCGGCTGGCAGGACGCGTCGCATTACGTTGTGGAGGACGCACCCGAGCGGGTGATTGCTCATATGAAGCCTTTTCTGCAAGCGATATACGGTTCTATCGCGTGAACAGGCGCTGCTCCCCCGTGGCCTGGCCTGAACGTGGGAATACTTGCCGTGGCGGCAGCAGTCGCACAATCGCGAACGAGACAGCTTCCAGCCCCCAAACGATCCAACTCTCGGTCGGCCAGTGTGCGACGCTGGCCTGCTTGCTGGAAGTGTCCACTCCCAAACCGGGAAATGTCCATCGCGGCGCCGATTTCGAGGACGTCACGTTTGTCGATTTCGTGGCCAGTGCGGTGGCGATTGGACCACCCCTGGAAAACGCTCCGCACAGCGGCCCGGGAACGGCGGTGCTGGACGCGATTCGAGCCACTCGCCGGCTCGTCGACACGAACACCAACCTGGGGACCGTTCTGCTGCTGGCTCCTTTGGCAGCCGTGCCACGCGAGCGGCCCCTGCAACCGGGAATTAGCTCGGTCCTGGCAGATCTGACGCACGCACGATGCGACTGCCATCTATGCGGCGATTCGCCGGCGCAACCGGCTGGGCTGGGAACCGTGGCCAAGATGGATGTATCGTCCTCTGCTCCGGCCAGCATCCTGGAAGCCATGCAGGAAGCGGCCGAGCGGGACCTGGTGGCACGCCAATATGTCACGCGGTTCGCCACTGTCCTGGAAGAGGTGACTCCTCAGCTCGTGGCGGGCCCTGGACGCGGCTGGTCGCTGGCCGATACGATCATTCATACGCAAATGCAGGTCATGAGTCGTTATCCTGACAGCCTGATCGCGCGCAAGTGCGGTCCCGACATGGCGCGAGAATCTGCCCTGCGAGCCGCCCGTGTGCTGGACTGCGGCGAACCGGGCGACGAATGTTACCTGAACGCGTTGAGCGATTTCGACTTCTGGCTGCGCAGCGATCATCACGCACGCAATCCGGGAACCACGGCAGACTTGCTCGCCGCCGGCCTCTTTGTGGCCCTCCGCGACGGTCTGCTCGCGCCACCTTATCTGTAGAGCAACCGACTATGTCCGAATCGTACCTTGTGCGACTGGAAAAAGAGTATCACGTGTTTATGCTGCGCATTTCATCACGTTTGATGGGAATGTGTGCGAGCGGATACACGGCCACAACTATCGCGTATGGGTGGAGGTCGAGGGACCACTGGACGAAAACCAGTATGTGATCGACTTCATTGCCTTGCGCGATGCACTCAAGGCGATTACCGACACGCTGGACCATCACGTGCTGTTACCCACCGCTCATCCTCTGATTCGTGTCGCACCGCAAGAGCGGGAAGTGGAAGTGACGTTCGAGGATCGACGCTGGGTTTTTCCCCGCGAAGACTGCGTGCTGCTGCCGGTATCCAATACGACAGCCGAGCTGATCGCGCGGCATATTGGCCACCAACTGCTGGATGATCTCGAGCGGAGAGCAGGCCGCCGCCCCCAAGTTGTACGCGTGGCTGTCGACGAGAATCACGATCAGTGGGGAGTCTGCGAACTGCGTGACGAATAGTCGTACGCCGCTGCGGTGGTTGCCGCCTTGCCCCGCTCGTCCCCCCCGGTGGACGAGTCAGAAGACGTATTATTTCTGGCATTATCCGGCTCGTGCGCGGGCAAGCTGGTATCCACGACGCTCGGACGAAAATACTATGAATGGAACTGGAAATGATCTCGTGTCGACTCGGAGGGTGCGTCATGATCCGCTTCCTGGTGTGGGTGGGACTGCTGTTGTGCTGCGTGACTGCCGGCGCGGTGGATGTGGGAAATCGCTTGACCTACCTGGATGCTCCGGTCGATCCGTATTGGGTCGATCTGGACACGGCCCGGCTCATCACGCCGCAATGGGTGGGCGACGAAGGGACCGACGCGGTGATTGTGCTGGCTATCGATGACATGGCTGACGCCGAGAAATACGAGCAGTTCCTGCGACCCATCCTGGATCGGCTCAAGCAGATCGACGGTCGCGCGCCGGTCAGCATTATGACCAAGCAAATCGATCCGGCGTTGCCTCGACTGCAGGCCTGGGCGGAGGAAGGTGTCAGCATCGAGGCGCACACGCAAGATCACCCCTGCCCCTGTCTACAGGGCGGCAGCTTTGAAAAAGCCAAATCGACCTTTGACCGATGTGTTGATCAGCTGAGCCAACTCCCCAGCGGCGGACCGGTGGCATTTCGCATGCCTTGCTGCGATTCCATGAATTCGGTGAGCCCACGGTTCTTCGCTGAAATCTTCCACAAGACGACGCCGGAAGGTCATTTCCTGACGATCGATACCTCCGTGTTCATGCTGTTCACGCCACACGACTCAGCCCTGCCTCGAGAACTGGTGCATGACGAAGACGGTCTGGAGAGATTCCGCAAGTACATCCCAACAGATCGCGCCATGGCGAACTACATCGAGGACTACCCCTACCCCTACGTTATCGGTAACCGCTGCTGGGAATTGCCCTGCCTGATGCCCAGCGACTGGGATGCCCAACAGCTGCAAGGAAAATGCAGCCCGAAAACGGTTCGCGACTTCCAGGCAGCCATTGATGCCACGGTCGTCAAACAGGGCGTCTTCGCCTTGTGTTTTCATCCGCATGGCTGGATCCGTAACGATCAGATCGTCGAGTTGATCGATTACGCGCACAAGCGCTACGGCAGGAGGGTCAAGTTTCTGAACTTCCGCGAGGTCCAACAGCGGCTGGATAAGAATCTGTTGGACGGACATCCGCTGCGCACGCCAAGTGGTCGCGATAATGGCGTGCGACTGGCCGACGTCGATGCCGACGGGTTGATGGACGTCGTGATCGCCAATCCAACACAGCGCCAGACTCGCGTCTGGCGCGGCGCCGAACATGGATGGCACATCACAGGGTTCCCCACCACCTTGGTCAACGACGATTCCTCGCCAGCCAGCGAAGAGACAGGGGTCCGCTTTGGCGTGTTGCACGCCGATGGCGGCGCGAGCATCGTGGTGGGCAACGATCAGGTCTCCGGTGTCTGGCATTTCGAGGAAACCAACTGGCAGGTCGTCGCGGACGGACTGCAAGGCCTGGAACTTGGCGAACCGATCAAGACGCTCGGCGCGGGGCGGGATTCCGGTGTTCGCCTGCGAGATCTCGATGGGGACGGCGTTTGCGAGTGCATCGTCGGCAATCATCGTCAGAATGGCGTGTTTGCCTTCACTGCCCAAGGTTGGACCAAGTTACCGTTCTCCTTGCCCGACGGTGTCACCATCGTTGACAGTCAAGGCCGTGACGCGGGGCTGCGATTCGTTGATTTCAACGAAGATGGGCACGATGACATCGTGTTCTCGAACGCCCAACGTTATTCGGCTCATGTCTTCGGTTCCATGCAAAACGGCTGGTCACGGACAACGCTTTCCGGTCTACGTACCACCGCAGGCGGATTGCCGATGATCGTGCGTGCGGATGGGACCAACAACGGCGCCTGGTTCAACCATCGGGAGATGTGGGTGCAGAATGAGGATACCGGCGGCACCATGACCGACCATGTGGCCCGTCGGTCGTTCGCGCACGATTTCCAGCCTGCCACTGAGTAGGCCGCCGGTGGGAACTTGCGGAGTACTGGCTCACGGCGCTGGCCCGAGCACACAGACTCCCCATGAGAGGGATTCGGCAAATCGCTGGCTGTGGCGGAAAAGGACAGAAACGACCCGATAATCGGCATAATCGCTTCAATTTTCCCAGTCGTGCGCGACGATATCTAACCAACAGCCGGAAATCGTTCGTCATGCGCCGCAACCGTGACCCACGGTTGACATTATGAGCGTTGTCGCCGTGCCGTCGCTCAGTCCCATCTACACCTGCGGGAGGTTATCGCCTTGCCGACCGATGTGCGAAAGGCTGCCATCCTGCTCATGACGTTGCCGCAAGAGGAGGCGGCGCAGGTACTGAGCAAGCTCAAGCCAAAACAGATCGAAGCCGTCTCGATCGAGATCGCTCGACTCGACCACGTGTCGGGCAGTGAACAGGAGGCGGTGATATACGAGTTCGCAGACGCGAACCCCAATGCCTTCATTGGCAGCGGCGGCGGTCTGGATCTGGCCAAATCCCTGGTCCAGAAGGCACTCGGCAAGGAAGCCCGCGACACACTCGACAATGTGCAGCAGTCGATTGAATCGCTTCCATTCGGATTTCTCAAGAAGGTCGACCCGGAAAACGTGATCACGTTCATCAACGACGAGCACCCGCAGACCATCGCCTTGATCCTGTCGCACTTGCCGCCCGCCTACGGCGCTCAGATCGTGGCTGGGCTGCCCCCCGAGCGCCAGTTGGCTGTGATCCAACGGATTGCTCACATGGGCCAGACCAACCCCGAAGTGATCAAGCAAGTCGAGGCAGGACTCGAATCGCGTATGGTGAGCGTGATGAGCCAGCAATTCGAGAACGCTGGCGGCGTCACCAGCGTGGCGGGGATCTTGAACGTAACCGACCGCGCGACGGAGCGGAATCTGCTGGAAAACCTTGCCCAGGTCGATCCCGAGCTAGTGGAAGAAATCCGCCGACTGATGTTCGTCTTCGAGGACATCAACAAGTTGCGAGACAAGGACGTACAAGCGGTCCTCAAGAACGTCGAGAGCGCTCAATGGGCCATGGCCCTCAAGGGGGGCAGCGACGAGCTGAAAGAAAAGATCCTCAGCAATATGTCGCAGCGAGCGGCCCAGATGCTCCGTGAAGAGATGGAATACTTGGGTCAGGTCCGCGTCTCCGAGGTCGAATCGGTGCAGCAGCAGATCGTGGACATCATTCGTCGTTTGGAAGACGCCGGCGAGATCTCCACGCACTACGACGAAGAAGATGAAGAAATGATCCAATAACACGCCGCGTTGAGCCTCGAACAGCGGCGCACGACCCGAAACCGGCGGCGGCTCGATGCGGCCTCGTTCTTCTGCCCCGCAGGGGGCGCGCTATGCCAGGTGCAGACCGCAGTAAGGTCGCCATCGGCGACCTTGCGCAGGCCGAGGGGGTGACGAACGAAAACACCCGTCGGTCGAGTCCCAGACATGCCATCACATCGGCACGTTATGGAACTCCGCGATGTGCGGGGCGATGCTATTTGTCTTTTGGTTCCTCGTCCGTTTTCCACTTCCACAGAATCGCCAACAAGGCACAAGTCCAACTCCCGCCACATGGTGGATTTCTAAGAATATCCGCACTACTTACGCGTCGCATGCATCAGGTTCGGTACCGCCACAGGTTGATCCGCATTATTGTGGGAGCCTTTCTTCCCCATGCGGTGTCTTACTCCAACGAGTGTGTTACGTGGGCGGAGACCGCCACTTCCACTGCTCTCGAATCTATTGAGACGACTTCTTCTTCCTGCAAGTCGTAGGCACTGGCCCCGAGCAGGGCCATGCACCGTTGCTGCTCCATCAACCGGTCTGCGCGGCTTCTTAACCCGGCGTGCCCAAAAATGAGCACGGTCAGTTCGCCAAGTCGACGGCCGGACGCAGTCGCCAGTCGCTCCGCCCGCTGGCGGGCAAGCCCGTAAGCTTTGGTGGTGGCCGTCGCGAGCTGCTCTTCGGTCGGTCGCGCGATGTACAGGAAATTCGGCGATCGGTCTTCCGGCGGTGGTTCCGTCACTTGTGCCATGAGGCCCCTCATCTGCTCTTCCGGCTCTGACCATCGCGGCAGTTCGGCTGACCGCTCGGGCGGATCGGCGTCCGCAGCGGCGTCGAACCGAAGTTGGTCGACCAGCAACAGAACGTCCTCTGCCGAACGTTCGGCGATATCCCAAGTCGCAGTCAGCGTAACGTTCACGCCATGCCGTTTCGGGAGCGGTGCCTCAGCTGGCCGGTGCCGGCGTGTCAGCGCGGCCGCTTGTATCCGCACCATCGGGTCGGGGTTCGCGAGGTCGTCCTCATGCGGCTCGCCAGCCTCGACGCGCGTCGCCCCGAGACGCGTCAGTCGCTGGCCGACATCGGCGCACCGCTGCTTCACGTCGGCCAACCCCTGTTCCAAGGTGGCCTCTGCTGACCGCACTCGTCTGAGCATGATTAATAGCGCAGGCCGCAACCGGACGTTGGCGCTGGCGAATGCGCTGACGGTCATCCGTGGATGCGTTGTGTCGGTCATGGGATTCGGTTTTCCGATTGGGGGTACCACCGCAGGCTGACAGACGTCATGCAGCACGCAGCCAAACCTCGTCTGCCGAGTTGGTGTCGTGGTGAATAAGGAACGTGCGTGGACAGGGAAACCGCGACGCCCTCAGCACGCATCCCTGCGCACCGATCGGCGGATGAGGCGGAACAAATGGGCACCCTACTCCCGATCGCTGCTCCGAGAATCGCGGTTAAACAGTTGCCACGTTGTAGACGGTGCCGGCAGTCGTTCCGCGCGCCTGTGCCAGTCAACCGTCCACCGACATAAATATGCTTGTTTTCGCCACTCTCGCCAGTCGTGAACTTGTTTCGGAATACCTTCCTTTGTTGGTGAGTCTCAGACGGCCTCATTGTAGTCGCTCTCCCCCGGCTCCATCCATTCACTCGGTGTCTACCGAAGCAGAACCGCAAACACTGGGATGAATCGCTTGTTGGCGTAGTCCTTGGCGATCTTCAAGGCATCGTCCCGATTCCGCACCTTGGCCATGACCGTATCGCAGAAGTCCCAAGCATCATCCTCGATGCCCGTCGGTGTCTTGTTTTTCAGTACTGACAACGATCTCAAAAAACTGGTTCTTCCGCTTGGGGAAACAGACCGAAATGTCCTTCAGCGGCACAGCGGTATCGGCAACCATCACAGCAGACGGCATTGCTTCTCTCCTTCAGTCAATGAACCACCACGACAAAGTGTGCATCGAACGCAGGCGTTGCTTACATTACATGGTGTGCAAGTGCGCGAATTCTTCAATGGGCCCGGTGGTGTTTCGACGAACTCCGACAACTGCCGCCACTCGACGATTTGATGACACAATACTTCATCGGCACAGCATCTACCATCAGGGCTCGTCCTTGTGCTTCACACGTCGCTCCCTTCGCGGCTTACTCCCCCGTTCCTCATCGACTCCGAGACATCGCGTCAAGCCGCCTGCGCGGGCCGACCGAAATCGACGCGAAGCCGGTCCATAGCTGACCAGTTGTGGTCCCCCTGGGATATACCCAGGGGAAACCAGAGGGAGTGTCGGCGGGTCGGTAGCTGACCAGTTGTGGTCCCCCTGGGATATACCCAGGGGAAACCAGAGGGAGTGTCGGCGGGTCGGTAGCTGACCAGTTGTGGTCCCCCTGGGATATACCCAGGGGAAACCAGAGGGAGTGTCGGCGGGTCGGCAGCTGACCAGTTGTGGTCCCCCTGGGATATACCCAGGGGAAACCAGAGGGAGTGTCGGCGGGTCGGCAGCTGACCAGTTGTGGTCCCCCTGGGATATACCCAGGGGAAACCAGAGGGAGTGTCGGCGGGTCGGTAGCTGACCAGTTGTGGTCCCCCTGGGATATACCCAGGGGAAACCAGAGGGAGTGTCGGCGGGTCGGTAGCTGACCAGTTGTGGTCCCCCTGGGGATATACCCAGGGGAAACCAGAGGGAGTGTCGGCGGGTCGGTAGCTGACCAGTTGTGGTCCCCCTGGGATATACCCAGGGGAAACCAGATTCAGAGAGAAGCGGGAAGTGAGATGTACGGAAGTTGTAGCTGAGACCGCCGTAGGGCTGAGACCGCCGCAGCTGAGACCGCCGTAGCTGAGACCGCCAAGGGCTCAGCGCACCGGCGACAGATGTTCCATCGCGATTTGTTTGAAGGACAAGAAGATGGGGTGACAAAGCGATAAGTCGGCACAGGAGATTTTTTTGTCATCCGATTTTTTTGTCCTTTATCTGCCCCGTGCAAGGTCTCTGCCACCATCTCGAGATGATTCGCCATACCTTCGTTTAATGCCACGGTCGCCCCGGTAGTGGCGTTTGCCGCTAGTTCCCAATGGGTGAGTCCCATTTTGCCGTCTCAAAGTGCCAGCCTACCCCCGATTCACGCCGCCGGGACTGGGCCATATCATGAGCGGTTTTGACGTCGCGAGCCGTCGTCACTCTGAGGGCGCTCGGACCGGACTCTCACTTCGCCAACCCTACGGAAATCGACGCTGATGGCAAAGACGCCGATGATGCAGCAATACATGGACGCGAAAGCGGCCTGTGGCGATGCGCTGCTGCTGTTTCGGATGGGAGATTTCTACGAGCTGTTTTACGACGATGCGAAAACGGCTGCCCGCGAACTGGGACTGACGCTGACCAGTCGCGACAAAGGGGAAAACCCGATTCCGATGGCCGGCTTCCCGTACCATCAGCTGGATGGCTACCTGGCGAAGATTATCACCGCGGGTCATCGAGCCGCGGTGTGCGAGCAGGTGGAAGACCCGAAGCAGGCCAAGGGATTGGTCAAGCGTGAGGTCACGCGCGTGGTGTCCCCGGGGACCCTGACGGACGACGCCCTGCTGGACCCTCGCGAGTGCAATTTTCTGGCGGCCGTGGCGCACGGTGTGACGAAGTCGGCACACGATGAACCGGTGGTCGGGATCGCCTGGGCAGAACTCTCGACCGGCCGATTCTATGCCGCCCTGTTTCCGGCAGCGCAGCTGGGCGACGAATTGACTCGGATTGGCCCGAGCGAGTGCCTGGTGTCGGACGACGCGCCACCGCTAACCGACCATCTGGCCCGGTCCTGCATGATCACGCAAGCGTCCGGCCTGGGCATTCTCCTACGAGACGGCCAAGACGAATCTCACCAAGCACTTTGAGACAGCCAGCCTGGAGGGGTTTGGCTTTGCCGACCGCGACGCGACGGCCATCCGGGCCGCGGGGGCCGTGCTGGACTACCTGTTGGAAACGCAGCGCAGCTCGCTCGATCATTTCGATTCGCTGGTGCCCTATCGGGTCGCTCAGTACCTGGAGATTGACGAGTCG
Source organism: uncultured Planctomycetota bacterium (assembly GCA_963700515.1). Lineage (GTDB taxonomy): Bacteria > Planctomycetota > Planctomycetia > Pirellulales > Pirellulaceae > JAJRVM01. The sequence goes on from CAVOXY010000006.1 coordinate 141,654, forward strand.
ACGCGGCGGAGTCTGGAAATCACCCGCACGCTGCGCGATGGACGACGTGAGGGATCGCTCCTGGCCGTCATCGACCGCACGACCACCGCCATGGGGTCTCGCCTGTTGTCGCAGTGGATCGCCGCGCCGCTGACCAGTGGCGAAATGCTCGAACTGCGACTCGACGCGGTCGAGGAACTGATTCGCGAGACGCGGCTCCGCACGACGCTGCGGGAGGAGCTGAAAGGGATCTATGACATTGAACGGCTGTTGGCCCGCGTGGCCACGCAGCGTGCCAGCCCGCGGGATCTGAGCTTCATTGGCCGCACGCTGGCAAACTTGCCGCCAGTCAAGGAACTGCTCTCCGGCCGCACCAGCCGGTTGCTGAACGACCTGGAGCAGAACTTGGATCCTTGCTCCGGAGCTGCGTGGCGCGTCTCGAGGCCGCACTGGTCGACGAGTGCCCGCTGACCGTGCGCGACGGGGGGATCATTCGCCCTGGTTTCCATGCACCCTTGGACCAGTATCGGGAGTTGGCCGCCGGCGGCAAGCAGTGGATCGCGCGCTACCAGGCCCAGGAGATCGAGCGCACGGGAATCGCCAAACTGAAGGTCGGGTACAACAAGGTCTTTGGCTACTACATCGAAGTCTCGCAAGCCCAACAGCAGCATGTGCCACCCGACTACATGCGCAAGCAGACGCTGAAAAACGCCGAACGCTACATCACTCCCGAATTGAAGGAGTACGAGGAACAGGTGTTGACGGCCGACGAGAAGGCCAAGGATCTGGAATACGAGCTGTTCGTGGAACTGCGTGAAGCGGTGCATGCGGCGGCGCGGCAATTGCATGCCAGCGCTGCCGCGCTGGCTCAATTGGATGTTTTGGCCGGCCTGGCCGAACTGGCATCGCGCGGGCGTTATTGCCGTCCCGCGCTGGTCGCCGAACCTACTTTGCACATCGTGGACGGGCGTCATCCCGTGCTCGACATCCTCGAGCCCCAAGGGACGTTTGTTCCCAACGACACCGTAGCCAATGACAAGGACGGTATGATCCTGTTGATCACCGGCCCGAACATGGCCGGCAAGAGCACCTACATCCGACAAGTGGCACTGCTGACGCTCATGGCGCAGATCGGCAGCTTCGTCCCCGCCGGCTCAGGCCACCATCGGCATCGCCGATCGGATCTTTGCCCGCGTGGGCGCCAGCGACGAATTGTCGCGCGGCCAGAGTACGTTCATGGTCGAGATGACGGAGACCGCCCGCATTCTGAACAACGCCACCACCAGCAGCCTCGTGATCCTGGACGAAATCGGGCGAGGCACGAGCACCTACGACGGCGTGTCGCTGGCCTGGGCGATTGTCGAACACCTGCACGATCACATCGGTTGCCGCACTCTCTTCGCCACGCATTACCACGAACTGACGGACTTGGCCAGCACCCTGTCGGCGGTCACCAACCTGAACGTGTCGGTCAAGGAATGGGAAGACCATGTCGTCTTCCTGCACAAGATCGTGCCGGGCTCGGCCGACAAGAGCTACGGCATCCATGTCGCGCGATTGGCCGGCGTCCCGCGCACGGTCAACGAACGAGCCAAGCAGATCCTGGCGCAGCTGGAAGCCGAACATCTGGATGACCAAGGACGCCCCAAAATCGGCGCCGGGCGGTCGAAACCGCACCGCGGCGACATCCAATTGACCCTGTTCGCGCCGATGGAGCATCCGCTGTTGGACACCATCCGCGGCGTCGACCTGAATCGCCTCACGCCGCTCGAGGCCCTCCAGACGCTGCAGAAGTGGCAGGACCAGCTGCAGCGAGAGAAGTAGCGGCTTGCCGGAGGTTCCCTGCGCCACTGGCTCCACGCACTACTGTGCGGGATCGATCTTCACACCATCCAAACGCAGCCTGCGGCCGCCGCCAAAAAGGGCGTGAGAGCGTCCGGTTCTGTTGACTTGGTTCACCGGAATGAGGGGTGGATCATTACTATGACGGTAGATCAACCAGTCAGAAGTATTAGTTTCTGAGATATAACATCGATCGGGCATCACTTTCGGTCCCCCACGGCGACCGGACTGGCGCGTTTGACGCTGGCCCAGCTTGGCCCCGCCACGCGTGCCCAGAACTTGGCCATGCGGTCTTTCAACCGCGATATTCCCGCGAAACTTCCACCGCGAACCGAAATAATGACTAGTTGGTATTTACAAATGACCGATCAGTCACCTATAGTTGAATGCAGTCACTACAATGACCATTCAGATGTTATCAAGAACCGGTTGGTCAACCAGAAACTGCGGAGCGTGCACATGCCCGGAATCCGACAACGGCGGAAAGCCCTGCTCAGCTCGCTGATGAAAGACGCCATTTACGAAGCGGCGGCGGCCGTGCTTGAGCGAACACGGGACGGACGGCACCACGATGGACCGCGTGGCGCACCAGGCCGGCGTCGCCAAGGGGAGCCTCTACAACTACTTCCCCACCAAGCAGGCACTGCTACGGTTCGTCCACGAAAGAGCGACGGCACCGATCCGCCGCCAGGTGCAGGAAGAGGTCTTACCGGCGTCCATGCTCGGCGCGACAGAAACTGGAGACGATGTTGCGGATGTGGCTGCGACATCTGGACCAGCGCCGCGGCTTGTTCAATTTTCTGATCAACGACCACGTCGTACGCGGTCTGTTGAAAGAGGAAGTGGAAACGGTGCATTCTGCCGCCATCCGGGACGTGGCGATTGTAGTCGAGCAGGGAATCACCGAAGGGACGTTCCGCCAAGTCGATGCGCACCGTGTGGCGGAGCTGATTTTTGGCGCGGTACGGCAAGTAGCCGAACTGCGACTCACCTCAGAATCCGCCTGGCCGATCAACGAATTGACCTCGCAGTTGATGGATTTCTTTCTTCAAGGTTTGTTGAACCCCTAAGCGGGCTGGTAGGAGTTGGCTGGCGATGAAACCTGGCAGAAGCTTTTTGTATGTTTTGACCGCGACCGTCTCGGGCGCCTTGTTACTGGGACTGGGCCTCGTGTTGCGAACCGATCTGGCATCCGCTCAACTGGCGACCCCGGCGAGTGCTGAGGCGTGCGCAGGTCAAGCGGCAGGTCCCCATTGTGGTCACCCCGCGCGGGAAATGTGTTTTGAGAATCGGATTGTCGTGGCGGGGAGTATCGACGCCAAGCACTATTCGCTGGTTTCGGCTCGCATTCCAGGCACGCTTGACGCGGTCTACGTCGATGAGGGCGATGCGGTCGTCATGGGCCAGACGAAGCTGTTCCAGACCGATTCGCTCAAACTGGCCAAGGCGGTCGCGATCGCCCACCAGGATCAGACGGTGGCTCAATATTCCGTGGAAGAGAAGCGTGCCTTACTGGAGAAATCGCTGGCGGAACAGCAGCAGGCCACGAACGATTGTCTTCGTTCGCGGAAATTGCTCCAGCAAAACGCGGTGGCCGCCCAGGTACTCGAGCAGCAGGAGTCCCGCAGCAAGCAGTGTGCGGCAGATGTGAAGCACACTCAGGCGCTGATCGCTTTGGCGGAAGCCCAGTTGGAGCAGGCGAGTCTGAATCTGGCCATTGCCGAGAAAAGTCTCGCCGACTCGCTCGTCCTGGCGCCGATCAACGGCCGAGTATCGCAACGACTGCGTGAACCGGGCGAAATGGCGGCCGCCGGTACCCCCGTCCTGCGCATCGAAGATCTGAGCTTGCTGGAAGTCACGGTCTATGTTCCCGAAGAGTTCTATGCGCAGGTAGTTCCCGGCCAGACGAAGATGCGCGTCTGCACGTGGGAGGCCTGGACCTGGGCCAGCGACTGGTCAGTTACAAGAGCCCGACGGTGCATCCCAAGCTGCGGACATGCGAAGTCCGGGGCCTGATCGATTCCCCGCCTGAGCAAGTTGTGCCGGGCTGCCTGGCCGACGTGACGATCGTCACCGACAGTCGGCAGGGCGTTGGGGTTCCGGCCGCGGCCGTGCAGACGCGCAGTCAGCGCCAAGTGGTGTTTGTCCAGCGCGATCACCATGCCGAGATGGTGGTGGTGAAAACCGGCGGCGACATGGACGGCTGGCGAGAGATTCTGGACGGCTTGCCGCCCGGCGCGCCGGTCGTCTCCATGGGCCAATCGCTCCTGGATGACGAAGACGCCGGTGACCGTGGTGCGGGAGGTGTCCCCATGATTCTCTCGGATCTTTCTGTGCGCCGACCGGTGGCCATGAGCAGCCTGATCATCGGCCTGGTCCTGCTGGGCCTGAACGCTTTTCGCAAAATGGGCTTGGAGTTGATGCCCAAGATGGACGCCCCCTTCGTCACGATCGTGACGATCTATCCCGGGGCCTCTCCCCAGGAACTGGAGACGGACGTTGCCAAACGGATCGAAGACGCGGTGGTCTCCATCGACGGTCTGAAGCATGTCACTTCCACCTGCATGGAGAATGCCTGCCAGACGTTGCTGGAATTCGAGATGGGGGTCGACGTCGACGTGGCGGCCACGGATGTGCGCGAGAAGCTGGACCTGATCCGCGCCGATCTGCCGAGCGACGTGGAAGACCCGCAGATCCAGAAATTCGACATCAACGCCAAGCCGATCGTCAATCTGGCTCTGACCGGCACCACCCCCTGGATGAACTCTACGATTTCGCCGACAACACTTTGCGCGATCGCCTCACGGTGATTCGCGGGGTGGCCGACGTGCAACTGATCGGCGGAGCAGAACGTGAAGTGCACGTCGAGTTGGACCGCCAACGACTGGCTGGCCGCAGCCTCTCCAGCATGCACGTGGTGCAAGCCATCCAGCAGGCGGTGCGCACGATTCCCTCCGGCCGGGTACGTGACCGCGGGACGGAGTACGCCGTCAAGTTCGACGCCGATTACGACAGCGTAACGGCGCTGGCCGATCTGGAAATCGCCAACGATCAAGGGCGGCGCTGCCACATCCGGGATATCGGTCAGGTGCGTATGGCAACCGACGAGTTGCGGCAAGTGGCCACCATCGACGGACAGCCTTGCATTGCCATCAAGGTGGTCAAGAAGGCGGATGCCAACGCGGTGCGCGTCGCCAACGCGGTGCGCGAGGCGATGGGCAAGCTGAACGCCGAACTGCCGGGAGGCATGGAACTGATTTGGGTGGACGATGATGGTCGGTTCATCGAGGCGAGCAACCAGAGCGCCTGGATCAACGTGCTGCAGGGCATCCTGCTGACAGCCGGCATTCTGTTCCTGTTCCTGTACAACCTCCGTTCTCTCTTCGTGGTCGCCGTCACCATGCCGTTGACGATCGTCATCGGCCTGTTCTTCATGCAGTTGGTCGGTTACACGCTGAACACTTCGACGTTGATCGCCATCGGCATGTCGGTCGGCATCCTGGTGACGAACTCAATTGTCGTGCTGGAGGCCATCGTCAAGCGACTCGACGCCACGGGCGACCCGCGTGAGGCCTCTCGCCTGGGGGCCAAGGAGGCCTTTGTCGCGGTGCTGGCCAGCGCCGGAACGAACGTGGTCGTGCTCTTTCCGTTGGCCACCATGAACTCGAAGGTGGGCATGTTCATCGGCCCGCTGGCCATGACCATGTTCATCATGACCGTCGTCTCCCTGTTCGTCTCATTCACCTTGACGCCGCTGCTCTGCGCGCTGATTCTGAAACCGCGCGACGGAGAATCGCGGTTCGCTGCTGGCTCGGATGGAACATGGTTGGAATTGGATGTTCGACGGTCTGGTGCGCCGCTATCGGCGGATGTTGGAGTACTGCGAGCGACATCGCTGGGCTGCCGTGTTGGTGCTGATCGCGGTGATCGGGATGTTCGTCCAGTCCGTCGTGAAGATGGGTTCGCTGGGAAGCAGTGCCTTTGCCGAAACGGACATGGGACGGGTCTATCTGCGACTGGAGTTCCCCACACGTTACGATCTGGCCGAGACGGTCCGCCGGGTCCGGCAGGCGGAAGCGCGCCTGCAGGAAATGCCTGAACTGAAACACGTCCTGACCACCGTCGGTAAAGTCGAAGCCATGCTGGGACAATCGAGCGAAGGGGTCTACCTGGCCCAGGTCTTGTTGAAGTTCTCCGAGCGGGACGAACGCGATCTCTCGATCGAACAGCTCATGACCCAGGTGCGTGAGCGGATGACCGATTATCCGGATGCCATCGTCGCCGTCAGTCAACCATCGATCATTGGCGGGCAGAGCAACCCACTGGAGGTGGAGATCCGCGGAGACGACCTTGTCACACTGGACGCCCTGGCCCTGAAGCTCCTCGCACACACACGCCAGACAGCCGGTTTCGTCGATCCCGATACGACCGTGCGCCCGGGCAAACCGGAACTGCGTGTGGAGCCTCGCCGAGCCGTTCTCAGCGATCTGAACACCCCGGCGGTCGGACTGGGAATGGCCATGCGAGCCAACTTGGAGGGCGTGGAGGCCGGGACCTACAAACAGAATGCCCGCAACTACGACATTGTGGTGAAGTTCCTGGAGGAAGAAGGGAAAGGTCAGATCGATCGGTTTCTGTTCCCTGGCGCCGACGAACATCCTCTGTTGCTGGCCAACCTGGGCCAGGTCGTGGAAGGTGAGATGCCGATCCAAATCACGCGGAAGGATAAACGACGCATCGCCAAACTTATGTCCCAACTCAGCAGCCAACTCCCTCTCGGGTTGGCCGCCGTGGAGATCAGCAACACCATCGATAACGCATGGACCTTGCCGCCCGGTTACGACTACGCATTTGGCGGCCAATACGAAATGATGCAGGAAGGACAGGCCGGGCTAGCCGAGGCGGGTGTCATCTCCGTCCTGCTCGTGGTGCTGACATTGGCTGCGATTCTGGAATCATTTCGACAACCGCTCCTCATCCTGGTCACCATTCCCCTGGCGCTGATCGGCACTGCCTGGGCGCTGGCGCTGGCCGGCGAGAGCTTCAGCATCTTCGTCATCATGGGCATCGTGATGATGGTCGGCATCGTGGTCAACAACGCCATCCTGATCATGGATCAGTTCAACGTGCAGGTCCGCGAAGGAACTCCCCGTCACAAGGCCATGATCACCGCTGCCTGCGACCGATTTCGACCCATCGTCATGATCACGCTCGCCGCGGTTCTCGGCATGTTGCCGCTGGCGCTGGGAGCCGGAATCGGAGCCGAAATGCGGAACGGTGTCGGCATCGCCTCGGCAGGCGGAATTCTCGTCTCCGGAGTGCTCACGTTGTTGGTCGTGCCGATTCTCTACGATCTTTCGACCCGCAAAGACCGCGGAATTCGCAGCACCGCCAGGCAGAGTCACTGAGGCTGGCCGTTAAACCACGGAAGTATCGACGAACGATACAGGTCTCGTGCCGGCATGGGCGCAGCGCCCTAGAGCGATCGTCACGTTGTCACGTATACCGCAAAGGGCCAACCGCTTTCTATCTGCAGAAGGTCTTCGGTTAGTTCACGGAGTTCGGGTGGCCAGCTCTCTTGGGCGACAACGTCCCGCGTGGCGCGCATCCGATGCGAATTTGTCACCAGGCCGAAGATGACCGCCAGACCACCGCTCGCTGAGCAACATTGACCGCACACGGAATCGTCGTGGCAGGCGTTGCAGACCCGATGACCAAGCCGGTCGGGCGGAAAGACATCCTTGTCGTACTACGGCTCGGGAACGCCCAGATCCCGGCAGATCTTCCGAGCAAGAAAATCGTTGATCTCTCGATGGCGAGGTATTACGGACGTTTGATGGTCGGCTGGATTGACGTACAAAGTGTGCCTACCCCCCTCGCGCAGGAGCCGGCATCCATGCGATTCCAGGTGACGAATCAATTCATGTCGCTTCATTGCGCCGTCAGGTCAAAGGGTTCTCGAGAGACAACTTGGCCTTCAATTGATCGTTCAGCAAGCTCGCGATTCGCCTCCAAGACCATTTGAACGGCTTCTTTCAAGTTCTCACGAACCTCTTCCATCGTATCTCCCTGAGTGTTTGCACCGGGAAGCTCCTCCACGAATCCAACAAAGCCTTCAGGAACGGCCATGTAGACAGCAGTAAGTCTCATTCTGAGCTCTCCGAATTCGTTTCCAATGACAGTATACTGGATCTGGCTATACGAACGATCAGAGGGGCAGGAATAATGGAAAAAATCTCGAGATACCGACACGTGGTCAACGGCTTCAAGAACGGGACGCGCATACGCTGACCAATGGTACCACCAGTTCTTCCATTCGCCATGCTGCATACGCCAGGCACTCATCCATATCTTCAACTTCACGATAGGGGCACGCCCCGAGATGCTCTTCACGCGATCGCCTCGTGGCGAGCAGCCCAAGGCCCCCTGCGATCGTTACGTTGTCACTTGTGCCGCCGGGTCCCACCGCAATCTGGTATGCCGGCGCTCGCTGTCAGGGTCGCCGACCAGGTCACGTTGTGGCAAGCGAGCTTGTCACACCCTACTGCTTCCGCAATCCGCAATCCGCATTCCCTGCCGATTCGTTCCTATTACGCGTGAAGAATAGAATCAGGCCAACCACTCTCTACTCGCGGGCCTCGATCGTGACCCGCGTGGTGGCTGCTTCGCTGTTGCTGATCCCGTCGCAGGCCACAAAGGTGACGGTCCGCTGCCTTGAATCAGGTGTATCGGCAATGTCGTCATACGTGACGGACTTGAGCACTTGCAGGTAATGTGCGACCGAGTCAGCGCCGGTCAGCGTCAAGGTGCCGTCCAAGGCATCGTAATGCGCGATGATCGCCGTCCCGTTCGTGTCGGGTTCCAGTCGTTCGTTCGGTACGTCGACAGCGTTGGTGATCGTCACGGTCAGCGATTGAAGCTGCGTGTTCTCCGGATACCGCAACGCCGCGTCGGAATCGGCCAGGAGCACGGGACCGTTGCCCGGCGAGAAAGTCACGGCGAAATCACCATCACTTCGCTCGGGGCCGTCATCGCCGTCCAAGTCCACCACGGGCGGATAGCCATGCCAGGCTTTGAGGATCTGGAAGAGGTTGCTGTACTGATCGGTCCAGACACGAATCGCCGATCCTGGTTGGGCGACCGTGGTGGCCGCCTCCTGAATTTCCTCGGAGTGCAGGAATGGCACATTGTTGGTAACCAGCAGCCACTCGGAGGATGAATCCGCCACGCCACCACCGTCCGGAGCATCGATCAGCACGACATGCATCTGGTAGTGTTCGGCCAGGAGGACCACGATCGGGCGCAGTTCCAGGTGTCGATTACTGGTGTGCACGGCCAGCACGCCGTCGCTCTTGAGGTGCTTCAAGTAAACCGCGAAGGCTTCCACCGTCAGCAGGTGAGCGGGAATCGCGTCGCCGCTGAACGCATCCAAGGCGATGACGTCGTAGTTTTGCGGTTCCTGCTGTTCCATCGACAGACGGGCATCCCCCAACTCGACCTGAGGATGGGCGGGTGAATCACTCAAGTAGGTGAAATACTGCCGCGCGATATCGATCACGTCGGGATTGATTTCGTAGAAGCAGAAGTAATCCCCTGCTTCGCTGTAGGCGGCAATCGTACCGGTCCCCAAGCCGACCGTGGCCACCCGCAGAGGATCATCGCCGTTCAAACACTGCAGGGTCAATCCGATGCCGCTATCGAAGTTGTAGTACGTGGTCGGCTCACGTCGCCGGTTCGACCGTTGAAATTGAATACCGTGGAGAATCCGCCCGTTATACAAGTTTCGGCGAGCATCCGCACCGTCGCCTCCCAGCTCCGAGACGCGCAGCACGCCGTAGAAGCTGCGGCGCGAAACAAGGCTTTTGGTCGTCTCGGTAATGACCCGCGAAGTAGGCGAACAGTGCCACCGCCGCTACCAGCGGAACTGGAATCAGAATGCTCCACATGGTCGACCAGCGACGCCCGCGGACGATCACACGGTGCACAAATAGAATCAGCTTCTGCTGCTTCGGCCTGCCTGCCAGGTCCCGCTTGAATACCGACCTGGCCAAGTCATTCACGATCAGCAGCGGGTAGCCAAGCAAGGCTGCGCCACCACAGCCCCCATCGCCGCTCGCGCTGCTGCCAGCTGTGCATGATCACCAAGATGGCGATCACGGCGCCACCCACCAGGAAGATATTCGACTCAAGGTACTCGGAGAAAATCTTGGGACAGACGAGTGCGACAAACATGCCGCCGAGCGCACCGCCGGCGGAAATCATCAGGTAGAACAGCGTCAGGTGCCGCGACCCTGGCTTCCGCATCACTAACTCACCGTGGCACAGCATACAGACACCGAAGAGAGCGGACAGGTAGAGCACGACTTCCAGTGTGATACTGTCCAGAAAGTCGGGAATCGTCTTGGTGATTCCCATCCGGGTGAGCAGCGGCTGCACTTCGTCCTGCAGCAGGATGGCGCCGATCATGATGATGACGACCAGCGTGGCGAGGGCGAACACGTTGCGTCGATACCACCACTCACTGTCAAAGCAGATGATGAACGTGAGCAAGTACAGGCTCAGCGGCACGACCCAGAAAAACGGGACGACGGCCACGTCCTGGCAGATCTGGTTCGTGACGGCCAACAGACTCATCGATCCAAAGGCCGGCAGCAACAACCACAGCAGATAGCGCGGAATGGTCGGCGGCGGCGCGTGATTGGCCGCCGCGTCCGCGTTGGCGGCCAAATGAGCGGCGGGCACGTTCCAGCGTGCCATCGCCAAGGCCAGGCCCCCCGCCAAGATCGCAAAGGCGCCAAACCCGCACGACCAGAGGGTACTCTGGGCGGGAATGTCATAAGCCGGCTCGATCAGGAACGGATAGGTCAACAGGGCCGCCAACGATCCGAAATTGGACAAAGCGTAGAAGCGATAGGGCACGCGGCCCTGCGACGCGCGGCTGTACCAGGCCTGCAGCAGTGGCGCGGAAGCGGCCAGCAGGAAATAGGGGAGTCCGACGTTGGCCGCCAACAAAGTCAGAATGCGCCACTGCGGCTGGCTGCTGTCGAGGGGCTTCCAGGCCGGGTCGGGAACGATCGGCAGCACACACAGCGCGGCGATCAGCATGGCCGCATGAATGATCCCTTGCAGTCGCGTACTCGGCAAACGATCGAGCAGATGAGCATACAGATACCCGGCCAGCAGGAAGAGCTGAAAGAAGAGCATGCACGTCGTCCAGACGGCCGGACTGCCGCCAAACCAGGGCAAGATCATCTTGCTGACCATCGGCTGCACTTGAAACAGCAGGAACGCGCTGACCAGCACCGTCGCAGCACACCAGCCGGTCAGACCGTACTTGTTTTGTCCCATGGCTCTTGAGTTCTCGCAAAGAAGAGCGAACCGGCCGGCACGACAATGCCGCTGGTGATCGCCGATAAGGGTCTCAGTCTGTGGGATGCGCACAGCGTGGCGTGCTCCAAATTCCAAATACGAAGCTCAAAAATAACCGTTCACGGAGTTCCGACTCTGCAGGGCTCGGTATGTGTATACTCTTACTCTTACTCTTACTCTTACTCTTACTCTTACTCTTACTCTTACTCTTACTCTTACTCTTACTCTTGACCCTCACTCAACACTCTCACTCCCCCCAAGCCCCGGCGAGCGTGGTCACTTCAGATGCGGGCGGGGTCCGACGCGATCTCCGGTTTAATCACTCGGCAGCCCATCGCACCCAGTTCCCGGCACAGATCCTGATACATGCTCTCGCCGTGGTAAACGCCGATGATCGCGCCCCCCGAGCCCGCAAATTTGGCGCTGGCCCCCACCTCGCGGGCGATCTGCACCATCTGCACGTGTGCGGGCGGCAAGCGGCAAATCGACTGCCGCAGATCGAAATTACGATCCACCAACGCGCTCAACAACTCGCGATGGCCTGCCACCAGCGCATCGCGGGCCTGCTGAGCGAGCTGGGCAAATGACCTCATCGCGTCGACGACGGCGGTTTCGCCTTGTTCGTAACGCGCTCGCAAGTTGTTGTGCATCACCTCCGTCGGCTCACCCACCTCTTCACTGAACGCCACGTACAGTGGAGGCAGCAGACCGGGATCCAACGGCTCGTAGACGCCGCAGGAAAACCCCTCTTTCTCTGTCCTCCGCTCCCGCGAAAAATCCATGTAAACCAGCCCACCGTAGACTTGCACCACACGATCCTGCAACCCGGCCGCGATCCCCAGTTGCTCCGTCTCGACACTCAGCACCAGCGACGGCAGGACTTCCCGCGGAATCACCACCTGGTAGAACTCGATTAACGCGCGCATCGTCGCCACGATGATGGCACTCGACCCAGCCAGCCCCACGGCGCGGGGGATATTGGTTTGATAGCGAATCGAAAAATTGCGTTGATGCAACGTATGACGACCGCGACAGTACTCGACAAACTGCTTAATAGTCGCCTTCACCAGGCGAATGCCTCCGTAGTAACCGTGTAGATCGACATCCCGCGCCAATTCGTTGACCGAAGCGAAACGGACACGGTCCTCCTGCGCCAGGACGATTTCGACATCTTCCCATTCGTAGAGTACGACTTCCGCGAAGTAGTTCCGCACGATCATCGACAAGGTCTTGCCGTGGTATCCGTCGGACGGATTCCCCATGAGACCCGCTCGAGCAAACGCACGCTGCCGTAACAGATCCATCTACTCCTCCTCTCGCTCGAGCAGTTCTCGCACGAAACGGCGCAACGCCGGTCCGTACTGCGGATCACATAACGCAAACTCCGTGAAAGTGCGAAAATAGCTGTCAAAATTGCCGATATCGAAGCGTCGTTCGTTGCCGTTGAGCGAGACACCGATTCCCTTGCAGCCTTGCTTGAGAAGCAACCGGATGGCGTCGGTCAGCTGGATCTCGCCCCCCTTGCCCGGCCGCGTCTGCGCCAGCGCTTCGAAAATGGCGGGACTGAAGACGTAGCGGGCGGCCACGGCAAGATTGCTGGGAGCTTCTTCGACCGACGGTTTCTCGATCACATCGGCCAGTTCAAAAACCGGCCCATAGCTGCCACGCGGCTTGGCGATCCCGTAATGCACTACTTCCTCAGCGGGTACTTCCTCAAAGGCCACGACGACATCCGCTCGCGACGATTCGAACTGATCGATCATCCGCGCCACGATATCGCTTTGAGCGTGCAGGCCAATGATCGAATCGCCCAGCGCCACGACACAAGGCTGGTTGCCCACCAGCGAGTGAGCACACAGCACGGCATGCCCCAACCCCAGTTGCCGACGCTGCCGCGTGTAGAAATACTCCATGTCCCGACGCTCGAACTCGAGATCTCGCAACTGCTCTTCGCGGCCCGTTTCCCGCAGATAGGTCGTCAACTGCTCGTCGATGTCAAAATGCTGCTCAATCGACGCCTTGCCATGCGAGGTAATGAACAGCAGGCGGCGGATTCCTGACAGTGCCAATTCCTCGACCACATACTGCACCACCGGCTTACGCCCCACCGACAACATCTCTTTCGGCTGGCTCTTGGTGGCCGGCAACAAACGCGTGCCGTGGCCGGCAACCGGCACAATCGCAATATCAATGCTCATGCTCGTTCCTAGCTTCTCCAAACGTGGCCAATCACCCTTACCAAAAGGAGCTCGGGATCATATTCCGAGCAAGGGTGGGTTTCGATCCCCTTCAAAAAAGCTCGCCTATTCCCCCCACTACTTCGTTTCTCCCGCACCTGTCGCCGCAACTGCTCGTACTCCTCGCCCCCGGGACGCAGCTTGACCAGACGATCGAGGCAATCGAGTGCTTCGTCGTAGCGCTGGTAATTGTCATAGAACAGCGCCAGGGTATAGAGGAAATGATCGTTATCGGGTGCCAGTTCGCAGGCTTTCCGGAGTGCCTGTTCGGCCTGTTCCGGCTGTTGGTGAAGATAGAGCGAGAGTCCATATCGATACTGCAACTGGGCACTTGTCGGGAGCAGGCTGACATCGCGCGCCAACAGACCGAGTTCCTCTCGTCGCACCTGCGCCGCTTCCTGTTGCCATTGTTGCACCCGTTCGGCGGTTTCCCCGCCGGGACTTGCTTGCCGCCGCGGCTTCCGCCAGCCGATCCAACAGCGCGGCCAGATTGGAGCGCGGGCCAGCCAGGCCCGGTTCCACGCGAATCGCGGTGCGATAAGCTTCTTCCGCCTTGCCAACATTCCCCATCGTCTCATAGAGCACGCCCAGTTCCATGTGCGCACCCCCTCGGTCATTCGCCTCTAACACACCGACGATATACTCGTGAATGGCTCGCGTCGAGTTTCTCGCGTTGTGCGCCGTTGAGCAGCGTCCCGGCCAGTGGCGAGGGGAGGCCAGCGAGCACTCGCCCCGCTTCCGCGCGGACGACGCGGCGCGGATCGTCCAGCAACGGGACCAGCGGCCGAACGAGCGGCCCAAGCTGCTCGGACAGCCGGCGCTGCTGCGTGGGATCGAGATACTCCGACTGCAGTGACGGAAACTGCTCGTAGAATCGGCTCGCCGCCGCGGCACGCACTTGTGGATCTTCGTCCTTGAGCGCATTGACTTCGGGAACGAAGCTACGGACAGGCGGTAGGAGTCCGCGCTGCTGGATCGCCGTCGCGCGAACCATGCCCGGCAATTTCCGGTCCTGAGCCACGCTGGCCAACAGATCTTCCGCATCGGCTTGGCCGCGGCGGCCGGACTGCAAAGCGGTGGCAAAACTGTCTCCCCACGATTCCTTCTTGTACCACTTCTGCATCGATTCCAGCATCCACTTGTCGATCCGCGCCAATTCGCTACGAATCTCGTCGTCTCCGTCCCGGGCGGCAGCGATCCAGTCGTGGTACTGCCTGAGCGTACGGCGTTTCTCGTCCGAGATCTTGGCGTCACTCAGGTGGCAGCGTGTGCAGGCGTTGGGTGTGCCTAACTCCAGACTCAGATCGGGACGCGGATTGCGAATGCTGTGATCGCGCCGCGGATCGACTTCCATGTAGGTTGTTTCCGGCATGTGGCACTCGACGCACGACGCACCCGTGGAATCCGATTTGTGGAAGTGATGAGCCGGTGTGTCGTACTTGGCCACCGGATGCTGATGGCAGGAAGTGCAGACCTTGTTCCCGTCCTGCTTCAGGCGGGCAGTATGCGGATTGTGGCAATCGGTACAACGAATGTCCTTGTGGTACATCTTGCTCTGGATGAACGAACCGAAGACATAGTCTTCGTCCAGTATCTGGCCATCCGGGTAATAGGTCGCCTCCGCCAACAGTTCGTTATTGAAATAGTCGTAGTAGTGTTCGCCGGCCTGGAAATGCGGCGCCTGCACGCTGCGCCGCGAATGACAGGGCGCACAGGTTTCGATCTGAGGCCGCGTATCGGCGGTCTTCAGTTGAGCCAGTCCGTAGCCTCGTTTGCGATCCCAGAACCAGGAATTGCTGCGCGCCAGTTCGACATGCAGACTGGCCGGGCCATGACATGCTTCACAGCTGACATCGATTTCCGAAAACGTCGTGTGATAGGTGAGCGTCTCGACATCAAAATTCTTCTGCAAATCGGTCGAATGACAGTAGGCACACATGTTGTTCCAGCACTGTCCGATGCCGGTCCAGTGGAGCACGTCCTGCGGATCGAGTTTCTCTGGGACGTCGGGCGGCGGCAGGTAGAACCACTCCTTCTTGACCGTGTCCCAAGTGATCCGCAGTACCTGCAGGCGAGCGATTTCGTTGGCCGGCATATCCGCGGGCCGATCAAACTCGACCATGTAGTTCTGCAACGGACGGACCCCCAGCACGTACTTGACCTCGAAATCGGTCATTTTTCCGTCGGGACCCTCCGTGTAGACCATGAACTTCGAACCGCTGCGATACATCCGCGACGTCAACCCGTGGTGCGTGAACTCGACGTCATGGAAGTCGCCCAGCACCGTCGCATCCGTCGCCACGTCCATCGCCCGATCGTGGTCCGAGCCCGTCCACTGCTGCACTTCGGCGGCGTGGCATTCCACACAACTGGCGCGTCCGAGGTAGGTCGGCTGGAGATCGTCCGGCAGACAGACCCACCAATCGGCGAAGAATCCACCCTCCCGCGGCCAGCAGCAGTGACGCCGGCGACCAGGCCACTTCGAAACAGCAGCGACCGGCCAGTGGATTCCCTGGAGGAGTGGAGGCGAATTCTGGCTCGTGTCCGGCCTGCCGGAACTGCTTGCGACCCATCGTCTGTAACCGACTCCCATGGCTGAAACGGGACCTCCGCCCGCGATCGCCCAGCCGCACCCGTCGCCCTCCAACCAGTCGCTCGGCGCGACAGTCGTGGCGAGGAAGGGGAAAAGCCCGGGCTCCTGGCGTCAGGGCCAACGCCGGAACCGAGTCGTTTTCCCGCCGCGGGCGGCAGGTGAGAGCGAGGTCACGATCGATCTCGAATAAGTGGAATCCTGATTATGGGTGCGGCAGGGTACGGGAGCAACCGGCCGATGGCCACACGAAACCGTTGTCCGTCGCACCCTTGTTCAACCGGTCCGAACGTGAGGATAATAGCGGTTCCGACCGCAGCCACGCTCGCCAAGAGCGTGGATGCGAAAGGAAAACGGGTCGCCGACGAGTCCGCCGTCTGGCGACCTTCGCGACGGGAGGAGTTCCTCTTTCTGAGTGTCCGAGCCCAGGAAACCGACATCATGAATCCGACCGGCAAAGTCCCGGGATCCGCCACCGACTCGACAGACTTGCCTGCGGTAGAAGGCCCACGGTACCCACGCCGAGCCGTCCTCAAGACCCTGACGGCCATCGGCGTTGGCTCGGCCGTCTTCCAGCGTGCACTCGCCCAACAGGTAGCCGAGAAGGGGGAAATCACGGCCGAGATGATTCGGCAAGCGGAGTGGATCACAGGCCTGGAACTGAGCGACGAGCAGCGTGACGCCACCGCCAAGGCTCTGCAGCAAGCCGAGCAGGGCGGCCGGCGTTGCGCCAAGTACCGCTCGACAACTCCGTCCCGCCCGCACTCCACTTCCAGGCGGCAGCGGAGCAGTTAAGTCGAACGGAAAGCGAATTGTTGACCGTTGCTCACGCCTACCAGCAAGCTACCGGCTATCATTTGAAACACCCCTCATTAGATGTGAAGATGCCAGCCGATGAAAAACCTGACGAAAAGCCGTAGGTGTGACAAGCTCGCCCAACGAACGGTCACCCCTGCGACCAACGCGATGGCGAGCGCCGGCACACCAGAATGTGGCCGGCCCCCTGGCCACACGCCGGGAATGCATTGCGAATGCGGAATGGAAAACGGACCGATGATCGATCACTTTGACTGCTCAAGCTTCACTCCTCCCGCCGGGAGACCGGGATGACCTGTAACACCATTACGATTCACCCGACGGGCCGCATCGACGCCACAATCCAGCCACCGGGTTCGAAGAGTATTACCAATCGCGCGCTGATCTGCGCCGCGTTGGCCGAGGGCCAGTCGGAGCTGGAGGGCGTATTGGAGAGCGAAGACACGCAAGTCATGGTGGATGCGATTCAGACGTTGGGTATCAAGGTGGCGTGGGATCGCCCGCAGCTGCCGCATCGATGTGACTGGCTGCGCCGGGGAGATTCCCTCACGGCAGGCGGATCTCTATGTTGCCAACAGCGGCACGACCATGCGGTTTCTCACCGCGACGCTCGCTACGGCCCGCGGCACATATCGCATCGACGGTGTCGCTCGCATGCGCGAGCGACCGATCCAGGATCTGCTCGATGCACTTCGTGCCCTTGGTGCCGACGTGCGCAGCCAGCACGGCAATCGCTGCCCGCCGGTCGTGATCTCCGCCGCAGGGCTTCACGGCGGCACGGCCGTGATTCGTGGAGATATTTCCAGCCAGTTCTTGAGCGGGTTGCTGATGGCCGCTCCCTATGCCCGCTCTCCGGTCGCACTGCGTGTTGCAGGGCTCGCTGGTCTCGCAGCCCTACGTCCACATGACGACGGGCGTCATGCGGGCCTTTGGCGTGCCGGTCGTCGACAAGGAGTTCACCAGTTTTCATGTTCCTTCGCCGAGCTGTTACGTCGGCCAACAGTATGCGATTGAGCCTGATGCGTCGGCAGCCAGTTACTTCTGGGCGGCGGCGGCCATTACCGGCGGCACGGTCACGGTCCGCGGATTAGGACCAGAGGCCTTGCAGGGCGATGTGCGATTCTGCGACTGCCTGGAACAAATGGGGTGTGCAGTGCGGCGCGAGAAGACACAGATCACGGTGATCGGCAAATCGCTCCGTGGTATCGAAGTCGACATGAATGACATCAGCGATACAGCTCAGACGCTGGCCGCGGTCGCACTCTTCGCGGACGGTCCCACAACCATCACGGGCATCGCGCACATCCGTCACAAGGAAACCGATCGCATCGGTGATCTGGCCTGTGAACTGCGCAAGTTAGGTGCCGGCGTCACCGAATTTCCCGACGGACTCCAGATCCGACCCGCCCCGCTGCAGGGCGTTCAAATCAGCACCTACAACGACCATCGCATGGCCATGAGCCTGGCCCTGGTTGGCTTGCGTGTGGAAGGAGTCGTGATCGAAAACCCGCAGTGTACCGACAAGACCTACCCGCATTTCTTTGATGACCTCGCGGGGATTTGTCGCTGATGCGTCACCCAACAATCGGGTGCGGGGCCATCCTCGCCGGGCAGCATGTCTCCTGATCGACGAACGGGGCGGTAATCGCTTTCGGGGAACCCCGCCGAGACGCGATTCAACGAGGGCGATGGCGCATCGCGTCGAAGGACTCGAGCAACTGGTTGGCCCGCTCTAGCAGCGACGATTCAGGTGCCGCCGACAGCTTGCTGTGCGAAGGATCATCTGCCTCAAACAAAGCCTCGCAGTGCTTACAGCGCACCGTTCGACCCAGATACTCGACTCGGATCTGCAAACGCCGTCCACAGGTGGGACATTCTCGCAGAAAGAAAGTGGCCCTCGACATTTTGCGGTCTCCTACCTCCCGGTTGCCACCGAACACGCGTTTTCCAGAGTCCATAGTCTAAGTCATTCCGGTCGCGTTTTCAAGGATTTCCGCGCAAAATCGCCCCTTTCCGGCGGTATTGTCGGCAGTTGTTTTTCCCTTACCAATCACTCTCTTTTACCCCACTTCTCTCTTCGGACACCCCAAACCGGGCAGACCCACAGAATGAGACAATCCAGCGGTACGGGAAGATCGGGGGAATCCGGAAAAAACGCCCGCTGCTCCGCGGAGAGCTGGAGATTCGCCGATCCCTGCGGGCCTGGCGATGCTCAGGGACCGATATTGGTGGATGGGACCGCACACGCAGCGAGGGTACCCCGTCTCGCCCTGCGATAAGAGAGACACGCTGCGTGATGCGCACAAATGGACCGATTACGATCACCCCCCCCCCGCCTGGTGGTCATGCGATTGCGGAGAGTGTGAGTCGATAACATGCGTGCACGGTGTGCGCATATTTGTGACACCGACTGCTCGATGGGGAACGAATCGGGATTGCCGAAGGCGGAATCCGCCATACGGAATGAGAAACCGCGTGAAAGGTGCAATTCCGATTCCGGAATCCGCACTGCGCACTCCCTAAGCGTTCCGGTTGTCCAATTCAGCAAAACCAGAATCGGGACACCCACTTTGGTTTCGGCCGTAGGCCACGTTACTAGTACAGGGTCGGAAATGAACAGAACACTATTTCACCTCTCGTTGTCCAGCACGATTGCCTTTGCCTGCTTCGTTATGTTGGGCGCAGGACAGGCATCCATTAGCTCGGCACAAACAGACCAGCAACGTCTCTCGCTGGAACAAATTGGCAGTTTGACCTCAGCCGAACTTGCTCAACGTGAGGGCTACCAGAGCGGAGATCTGATCACGCAGAGCGATGTCAAAGCTGTGCTCAAAACCCTGGTCGGGGCTGGCTGGCAGCCAGCCGATCACAAAGAGATTCTGAACCTGGCACTGCCGGACGACGATGCCCTGGTGCGGACATTGGGGACGAACAACGGAAGAAAGTTCATGCGGCAAGCAGCCGGTGCGGACCTGATCTATGACCGCCTCGACCGGGTCTGCCGGGTTTCTGGCGGCGAGCGCATGATTACCGATCTGGCAAAACTGCCGGACGGCGGCAAATACGCTCAGTTGAAACGCCCCAACGGCGTGCCGGGATTTCTCGACCTGTTGCCGAAAACGGCTTCCGGCAAGCGGCGGTCGATCAAGAACTATGAAGCGCCAACCGGGCGCATCTACAACGAGACGCAGCTCACCAAGAAGTTGGAAGAGAGCTATCAGGCCAAAGACAAAAAGCCATCCAACAGCAAGTAGCCGACAGGATGCCGCGACACGATGACGATCGCGTGACCTATTTGACGTGGGCAATTGTCTCGACGATTACCGGCTGAACGGGGGTATTCATAAAATCGCCCTGATCGTGCACGGGGACCTGGGATATCTTCTCGACAACATCCATCCCCTCGATCACCTCGCCGAACACGCAATAGCCGTTCACGCCATCAACTTCGGTCGGCTGGTGGTCCAGTGACAGGTTATCCACCACGTTGATGTAGAACTGAGAGGTGGCGCTGTGAGCAAAGTCGGGATGTCGAGCCATGGCGATCGTCCCGCGTTTGTTCGACAGGCCGTTGTTTGCCTCACACGGGATCGGTGGCTGCGTCTGCTTCTCTTGCAAGGCTTCGGTGTAGCCACCACCCGCGATCATGTATCCGCTCTCGACGTAGTGGAAAACGGTCCGGTCATAAAAGCCGCTGTCCACATAGTTCTCCAGAAAGTTGATCACGGTCCGCGGTGATTTGTCTCCGTTGAGCTTGAGGCGGATGTCACCCATGTTGGTCTTGATCACTACCTCGGGAAAGAACTCCTGCTGGGATTGCGCGGGGGACTGGAACTCTCGACCGTGAATCTGTCCGTTCGATAACAGTTTGAAGGGCTCCTGGTCAACCGGGTGCTTAGGGGGCACCGAATCAGTCGCCGAGCCGCCCTGGGAGACAATACTAGCACTGGGCACATCATCGCTGCCGGCACCGCAACCGGACAACAACAGTGCCTGCGTCGCCAACATGGCGAGCAACCAATGGACGGAAGAGATTCTTGTGAGCATGCTGGCGCCTCCCTGCATATACTGCAACGCTAGATGAGTACTGTGGTTGGTGTCGTGGCCCCCGTGTTGCCACGCCTTAGCCGTGGGTCCTTCCCTGCGACCACCCGTAGTAAACGGCCGCCTATCATCGGCTTTTATGGTCAGTCGTGCAACACTGCTTTTATCTAGTTCCCACAGGGGGGCGGGACCGCCGCCACGACACCGTTTGAGTCATGGGGCTCGAGATGGCGGCGTTCCCGGGTGTCGCACCGCCTCGGCAAATCGAATGCCGTGGGAGCAGGGCACTTTCCGAGGTGTCTGGTGGCCACAGCCCAACGTGGCTGCGGCGTCTCGCTGCAGCCACCCACACGCGTGCAGGGTCCGCGCAGTCAAAGGCTATAGCACTCGAACTGTCCCGTCGCGTTACACGCTATCGGGCGTGGGGTGCGTCCACGGTCCGCGGTATGCCCGTGTCAGCCGAGCGTTCGCAGCGTCGTCGTCCACGACTCGACCGGCCTGGCTATCCCACTGCAGCGAACGGCCCAATTCCATCGAGAGA
Source organism: uncultured Planctomycetota bacterium (assembly GCA_963700515.1). Lineage (GTDB taxonomy): Bacteria > Planctomycetota > Planctomycetia > Pirellulales > Pirellulaceae > JAJRVM01. The sequence continues at coordinate 163,072 of CAVOXY010000006.1, forward strand.
TTGGCCAGGATACAGCAGGCCGACGAGATATATCCCTGCTCGATATCGGCCACGGGCAGTTTTCCTTCGCGGCGGGCGGCCAGAAAGTTCTGCATGTGCTGTCGTGTGGCCGGGGCGGCGAACAGTTCCGTCGCCTTGTGTGCCACGTCTTCCGGATACTGATCACGTTCGTCAAGGTAGTCACCGTGCTGTGGAGCTCCACCGCCGTTGGGAATGAAGTCGTACGACTGGATGCTCAGCTTGAGCGTCCCCTTGTCGCCGTAGAGGGTGGCGCCCCAGGGGTAGTTGGGGTCCGGGTTCTGGCCCCAATTTCGCTGGTTCCAGACAACCTGCACGTCCCCATAGTCAAACAGTGCCGTCTGCGTGTCGTGCGTGTTGATGTTTGACTGCGGACTGCGCATCAGGATTCCTCCTGACGCGGAGATACTGCGCGGCCAATCGAGCTGCAGCAGATAGCGGACGGCATCGAAGAAGTGCACACAGAGATCGCCCGTTTGACCATTGCTGAACTCCCGGCAAGCGCGCCAGCTGCGGGGATGGATGCCCGGATTGTAGTCGCGCCAGGTGGCCGGACCGACATACGTCTCCCAATCAAGGTACTCGGGCGGCGCTTCGTTGGGGGGGAAATCGCGCGGCCCGCCGTAGTAGCTGTGAATATCGACGTACGCGATCTTTCCCAGCATGCCGGTGGAAATGAAGCGATCGCGAGCTTCCAGCAGGTGCGGCGTGCTACGCCGCTGCAGTCCGACCTGCACGGTCCGTTTGTATTTCCGCGCGGCGGCCACCATCGCCTGACCTTCCATCACGTCGTAGCTGATCGGTTTCTGCACGTAGACGTCCGCGCCCGCCTTGCAGGCCTCCACCATCGGCAGACAGTGCCAATGGTCCGGCGTGCCGATCAGGACGATATCGGGACGCTGGTCGGCCAGCAGTTGCTGGTAGTGTCCATACGTCGGCGGCCGCTTCTTGGACACCTGCCGCTGAGCCACCAGCTCGGCTGCCTCTTCGACCATCTGGCGATCGACATCGCATAACCCCACGACTTCAATCGGCGCGACCTGGATCAAGTGGAAGAGATCGGTCTTGCCGTACCAACCGGTGCCGATCAGTCCCACGCGCAGCGGCTGCTCCTGTGCGGCGGCGTAAACGCCCGCCTGCCAGGCTGCCCAAGAAGCAATTCCGGTCATCCCGGTTTTCAAGAAGTCTCGTCGTTTCATGGTCCGTGGTCCCTTGCTTTCGCGTTGTCTCGTGCCGGAATCATTTGTCGGTCGGCGTGAAAAAGTCAGCGAACTCTTATCGTAAACCAACGCAACATTGGTGGTAAGATCCCCCCGACTTTCGACCTTGCCCCCTGCCCCAAGTACACGGCGTCCCAGGATCGTGCAGCTCAATCAGTACTGCCACCAGAGCGCGTACGTGCCGAGGTCGAACAGCCAAGGCTGGGACCAGGGATTGCACGCGGCATAGGTGGCCGAAAACGTACTGAGCAGCAGTAGCAGCAGGGCGATCATCCGGCCACGCTGGCTGCTCAGATACCGGTCAGCCGCCGGCACCAGACAGAGCAACCAGAGCGGGGTAAACCAGAACATCCAGCGGAACCCACAGCTGACACCGCCATAATTGCGATCGATCATGGGACGACTCAGATAAAACGCCAGACAGACCAGTGTCAGCGCTATCACCATCCATCCGCAGATGACCCAGCCGGACTGTTTGCCGCGGACCAACATCACGACCCCCACCGCCGACAAGAGCCAGAGGGGCGTGAGCGAGAAGATACCGCGGTGCCCCACCAGAACATGCAACATGTAGTTGCCGCGCGAGGCTTCGCCCCGATCCACTCCCTGCCGTGGCGTAATCCAGTACGAACCAGCGTAGTCATACCAATTATTCCATGGCCGAATTTCGATCGCGTCCCCGGTGGCAACCAGGGCAAACCGGTGGTGACCCTGACGATCCCAAATTCCCCACCGAGCGCCGGGCTGATAACGCAGCACCAGCGCTTCGTCGGACAACTCCCACCCCCCCTGCCGCAACGCCTCGCGCACATCGTGTGTCAGTTTCTCCTGATCCAACTCCGCTGCCGTTCCCCGCGACACCGTGGCCACCACCGGCCCGTCGCTGCGGTGTCCGTAGGCGGGCACCAGTGTCCCGTGAGCCACGTAGTTCGTTCCGAAGAAGCCGGCGGCTACCAAGGCCGCCGCGGGAACAAAGGCCAGACACGTGCTGCGCGGCGACTTCCAGATGACCGCCAGACCGATGCAGGCAAAAAATGACAACGCCGGTAATTCGTTGGCCACAGCGAAGGCACTGCACAGCCCGGCGCCGGTGAAATACCACCACCGTCGTTCCCCCCACCAAATATGTAACGTCATGGCAGTGGCCAGCAGCACGCAGATGGCTGCCGGCAAATGGTTGTTGATCGTCACGGAAAACGTGGTGAGAAACGTCCCCCATGTCGCCGCGGCCATCGTGAAGAGCCGGGCCAGGTCGGTGGTCGCCAACCGGTCGACTAGTCGCCAAAGAACCACGAAATAGATCAGCAGCGGCAAGACATTCGTGATCACCAGCATCACTCGCATGATCAGGAACATTTCATTCTCGAACGTCGCTCCCGTCAATGCGCGAATCGCCCAGTACTCGCCCGCCAGCAGCGTCGAAAACAAGGGGGGCTTGCTCGAATAATAGTGCTCTCGACCGTCCGGCCCCCGATGACGCACCATGTCGATGCTCTTCCAGAACCGGCGTCCCGTCTCAGGATCCTTGATCGTGACCAATCGATCGATCGCATACGTGCCATCCTCCACCAATGCGCGCACGGTGCACCAGCGGCTCCGATCATTCGCGCTGAGCATAGGAGACTCACCGGTCGTGGCACACACCGACGCAATCCGACCGAGCATCGCAGCGACGCTGGTGATCACCAGTAACCACACGGCCCACCGCACGCAGTTGTTCACAGGATCGGCATCGGTCAGATTCAATTGGTCATTGGTCATTGGTTATTGGTCATTGGTTATTGGTCATTGGTCATTGGTCATTGGTCATTGGTTACTGGTTACTTGGTTACTGCGTTACTGATTCCGCATTCCGCATTCCGCATTCCGCATTCCGCATTCCGCATTCCGCATTCCGCATTCCGCATTCCGCATTCCGCATTCCGCATTCCGCATTCCGCATTCCGCATTCCGCATTCCGCATTCCGCATTCCGCATTCCGCATTCCGCATTCCGCATTCCGCATTCCGCATCTTCCTTGCCGGTGTCACTTATAGCTGAGAATCGTCGACCGGGGAAGCATCTGTGCCGACGCGTTGGCGCACGCAATATTGCTGCCGATCGCGTCCCATGTGGGCTGTAATCAGTTCGGCCAGGAACCCGATCGCCATAAACTGAGCGCCCAGCAGCACGGCCACAATCGAATAGTAGAAGAGCGCTCGTTGGTGCAGATGGATCACCGGAATCGACTCGACCACGCGCGACACGACCCACCACCCGGACAGGAAGGCAATGCCAAAAACGCCCAGGGAAAAGCAGAGCAGTCCAATGGATCCCAGCAGGTGCTGCGGACGCTGGCCGTAGTCGGTCAGAAACGACACGGTCAGCAAATCGAGAAAGCCCTTGACAATCCGCGTGACACCGTACTTGGACCGGCCAAATTCACGTGGCCGATGCTGCACGACGATCTCGCCCACTTTCCATCCGCGTGAGGCGGCCAATACCGGGATGAAACGATGCATCTCGCCGTACAGATGCACTTCCTGGACGACCTCGCGGCGATAGCATTTGAAACCACAATTGTGGTCGTGCAACCGCACACCAGTCATCACTCCGACAAGCCAATTGAAGACCCGCGACGGACCGACTTTGTGCCACGGGTCGTGCCGCACCTTCTTCCAACCGCTGACGACATCGAGTTCCGGCCCCATCTGTGCCAGGAAACTGGGGATCTCGTGTGGATCGTCCTGCAAATCGGCGTCCATCGTGAAGACAATCGAGCCGCGGGCGTCTGCGAACCCGGCGCTCAGCGCCGCCGCCTTGCCAAAGTTGCGGCGAAATCGAATCCCACGCACGCGTTGATCCCGTTGAGCCAACCGTGCGACGATGTCCCACGACTGGTCGGTCGAGCCATCGTCGACAAACAGGATCTCGATCTTGTAATCGTGTTCGTGAGCCACCTCGGAGATTTCGCCATGAAGCCGCTCCAGACTCGCCTGCTCGTTGAACACGGGAATCACAATGGAAATGAGTTCGGACATGGTGCGAGAACCGACTGGGTCAAGTGACACTTGGGCAGTGGATCCGCGTGCCGATCACGCGGGACATTGTCGTACGCGCCGGTGCAGCGCGGTCGCCCGGTCGTGGGGCCAACTCCGCCCCACTACCCTCCATAAGCGGAATCCGGCGCATTCGTGCGGACGGTGGCCCTACGGGCACGCCACACATCCACATATAGGATAGCCGATACGAGCAGCTCAGACAGCAACCACACCAGACGCAGGAGAATCGCCGAGACCAGCGCCACATCGGCGCCATAATGCGGAGCCAAGAGGACCATGAGAATCCAATCTCGCACGCCCAGACCACCCGGGATCAGCGACAGAAACCCCGCCACCATCGCCAAGGCCACCGTGGCGGTCAACAAAGGTAAGGAGCCCAGCGACGCTTCCACCGACGGCAAAGCCCTGAGCGTGGCCCAGAGGCTCAGCCCCAAAAATACCCAACCGACACTGATCGCCACCCAGCCCGTCGCCATCAAGCGATAGTCGACGCCCGTAATCGCCTGTTCGATCTGAGGATTTGCACGCTGGACCTGCAAGAGTCGCACCAGGAAGCGAAACACCGGCGGGATGGTCGGCACGCCCGAGCCGATCATGAGGCCCAGGGCCAAGCAGGTCAGCGGCCAGTGCTCGCTCGAGACCAGCAGAATGACGGATGCCAGGAACGCCCCCACGGCCATCATCGACAGCGTCTCGACAAACACGCTGGTCGCCGCCGCCGTCCTGCTGACTCGCTCACTGTGCACGAGCCCGGTGCGCAAGACCACCACCATCGCTTTGCCCGGCACGTATTTGCCCAGATGGCCGATCCAAAAGGCACGCGCCGATTCACGCCACCGCGGCTCCTGCCCCATCGCCCGCAACGTGCGGTGCCAGAAGAGCCAGCAGGGGACCAAGCCAATCAGATAGAAGAAGCCAGCCGCGGACATCCAAAGCAGACTGACCTGACGCACCGAGAAACCACGTTCCGCCAGTTGAGGAAGTGCCTTGCTTACGGTGCGCCAGATCCCCCAGGCGACCAGGCACAACACAAGTACCCGCACCGATAGCATGAGAACTCGTAGAGAGCGACGGCGCTCGGCGCGTCCTACCGATTCGTCTTCAGCAGCACTGCTCACCACAAGTTGTGACCTAAATGGGAATGCATGAAATGGGGAACATCTCGTGGCACTACATCCGAAAGTCGAATCTATTCGCTATCCCGGTCTGTCTACCTCCTGGCACGCCGGCCGCATTGTCCACGTTCGCTCACTCCCCTACAAGACGAGATTCGTCGGGCCGGGGACAGCGCATGCCCCAGCTCTAGTTGCCTCGGGGCCAGGGGCGACTAGAATGCGGCTCTCTACCAAGCGTTATTGCGAGGGCGTTTCGATGTCGCGGATGGTCTCTTTCATCGCTCTGATCGCCATCATTGTGCTGATTGGATTTCTGTTCTTTCGGGTGATGGCCCCGTTTATGCTGCCGCTTTTTCTGGCGGTTTTGCTGGTGGTCATTTTCCATCCGATTCACCGCCGCATTCTGGCCCGCTGCCGGGAACACGTCCGCGTCGCGTCGGCGGTCACCACCATCGCCGTCCTGTTGATTGTTCTGCTCCCGCTGCTGATCGTGGTGGTCATGGCCGCCGCCGAAGGAAGCGCCATGATCGCCCGGCAGGACCCCGCGGAGCTGCGTGGCAAAATCGCCCGCGCACGCGATCAGTTCGATTTATTGAGGATGCCGTATGCCCAACACATGCGGGAAATCGAGCGGCTGTCGGCTGGCCTGATAGCCAACTCCAGTACGTCCCAGTGGCCCGATTACGCACAGCAACAGATCCCCGCGCTGTTGGAGCAACTGTCGGCCCTACAGTCTGAATACAAAGTGACGACGGAAGCCGCCGCGCCGATGTTTGACACCGTCCGCGAGACACTGACCGGGGCGCTGGCCATGGCTCACAAGCCCGACTCGCCGCTGGCCTACCGGGACGCGGTGCAGGCTGCCGCCGCCCAGTTTCATAGTCTCAAACTGGAACTGCTCGGCGGAGAAGTTCGCACCTGGATCAAGGAACTGGCCAATCCCACCGAAGAAGATCTACAACAAAACCTGCGCCGCGTGTTCGATGACACGAAGGGATCGCTGTTTGCCCTCGGCGGCCGCTCAGCGGCCTTGGCCGGACGGCTCGTCATCGGACTGGTGATCATGACCGTCGCCATGTTTTTTTTCCTCTCCGATGGGCCAGTCATGGTATCGACAATCATGCGTCTGTCTCCCCTGGATGACCGCTATGAGCAAGAATTGCTGACCGATTTCACGAATGTCAGCCGCGCGGTTGTATTGGCCACGCTGCTCTCGGCCGCCGCCCAAGGCCTGCTCGCGGGCGTGGGCTTCTACGTGGCCGGTTTTCAGAGCGTCGTGCTCCTCATGCTGCTGACGAGCCTGCTGGCCATGATCCCGTTCGTGGGAGCTGCCGCCGTCTGGGTGCCAGGGAGCTTGTGGCTCTACTTCATCGACGAACGGTGGGGCGCTGCGGTGTTGCTGGCCATCTATGGGCTGGCAATTGTGTCGAGTATCGACAACCTGATTAAGCCGCTGGTGCTCCATGGAAAATCCCGGTTGCACCCCTTGCTGGCACTGCTGAGTGTGCTGGGAGGAGTCAACGCACTGGGTCCCATCGGGATACTGGTCGGGCCGATGTCGGTGGCCTTTCTGCAGACTTTACTCAACATTCTGCACCGCGAATTGTCTCAGTTCGACAGCGACCGGCGGAGCGGCCGGGCGGAGCAGGGGGCCAGCAGCTAACCGACTATTCCACGCTTCCTACCCAGTTTAACGACATCTCGGTTTCGCTGGCGGTTTCTCTTTACGCCGAGGGCATAAACTGGTTACCATAGCGCCCCGAAATTCCCTGACTCTCCTAATCGAGCGAGTACGCCATGAACGGAATCGCGGTTCTCGTCACGCTGGCGGCTGTCGGTGTGGACTATGGCTGGCAACCTTCTTCCGACGGACAGCTGGAATACATCATTCAGATTGAACCGGGATTACTTGACTCACTGAAGAACGGGGCCGAGATTGCCAGCGTGATCCATCCCGATGCGCGGCGCTGCGCAAATTCAGGATCCGGGTAGGGACAGGCGTCGTGCCGCGCAATGGCAGTCTGCAAAACACCCCGAATCCCACGCGGCTGTCCGACGCCAATGCTTCCTCGACCGAGCGTCCGGGGACCGGTTCGCCAGCCGGCACGTCGGGGCCTCTGAGCGGTCCGGCGTCGGCGGCGGGAGCATCAACGTACTCGAGCGAGGAGACGGATCTCACGGACGAGTTCGGCCTGGACGGCTTCCTCAATCTGCCCCCTCCGCCATCGATGGGGATGGACGGCAAGACCAGTGTGCTAGTGCGTCCCGGTCAAGCTGCGTCCGCGTCGAACGTGGCGAGTGCGTCTGGCCTGGGACCGCTCCCCGTGCTGGACCGCATCAAACCGCCCTCCCCTCCGAACACGGGCCCGCTGAATCTGGAGGCTCCCCTCCGTGCGAATACGGCCTCCAACGGTGGTGGACTGTGGCAGCCGCCGGTCACAGATGCCCCCGCCGGCAGTGGATTTCCCCACAACGGCAACGGCTCGACCTTTCCCCCGTCGCCCACCAACTGGGGATCGCCGGGCAGTGACGAGCGGAGTGCCCCGCCCGGTGATCGGCGTGGGGTGCGACCTGTACTGTCGCCGGCCGACGAAAATGGATCGCCCAACCCGATCCTGGGTAATGGCCGCAGTGAAGTGTTGCCCCCTGGTGCGCGCAGCATGACCTCCCACGTCGCCGCGCCGCCGCCGAGGTCGCCAGAGCAAGCGACCGACGGGAACATCGACCGCGACCCCAAGCCGCCCAAGCAGGATTTACTGGCATCGGTGGCCGATCGTGGTGCGGCGGTGCAAAAGCCCACTCTCGATCAGGAAACGGCCGACGAGTTAATGGAGCCGGCGAAGCCTTGGCGCACACTGGTGCTGACATCGATGGCCCTGTTCGCTTCGTTGGCGGCCAACGTTTATCTCGGTTGGGTCGCCTTGGGCATCTATCGCCGCTACCGCGAAGTCGCCGCGCAGCTGCACCGCTTCCAAGCTTCCATGACCTAGTTCAGCGCTCCCCAGCCGAGTCGTCGCGGATTCCGGTTCCCCCTTCTCCCGCCAGGTTCAACTCACGCGGGCCCGCGAACCGGGCCATGCGTGAAACCTCACGTAATTCAGGTGCCGATAAAGTTCACTCGTTTCAAAGAGTTCCGTGTGGGAGCCTTCCGCTTCGACCTTTCCTTCGTGCAGCACGACGATCCGGTCCACCGCAATCAGGGTGCTCAGCCGCGTGGGGATGACGATCATCGTGCGGTCCTGCGCCGCCAGCCGGAGCGCTTCATCGAGCAGTTCCTGCGTCGGCCCGTCGAAATCGTTGGTCGGTTCCACCACGATCACGAGCGACGGGTCGCGCAACAGGGCCCTTGCCAAGCCAATCCGAAAGGCCTGGCTGGCATCCAACTGCAAGGCGTCGCCACCGATCTTCGTGGCCAATCCCTGCGGCAATTCGACGATGAAGCTGTGCGCGCGTGCCCGCTTGGCAGCGTCGGTGATCTGCAGCATGGTGAATCCCGCATCACCACAAGAGATGTTGTCATGTACGGACCCCTCGAACAACATGCCGTTCGACGGCACGAGCAGCGACTGGCCGCGAATGGTCGCCAGAGTTGCGGTGGCAATATCCGAGCCATCGAATAGGACGCGGCCGGCAGCTGGGTCGTAGAGGCGGACGAGCAAGCCAGCCAAAGCTATCGGGGCAGACGGATCAGACGCAATGATCGCCACGCGCTGCCCGGCCGCCATGGTGAGATCGACGTGGTTCAGTAGTTTCTGGCCTTCGCTATTGGCGAGCGTTACGTGCTCGAGCCGGATCGAGGTCTCCACACGGTCGATCGGTACCGCGTGATCCATTTCGCGCACTCCCGGCTCCCGGCGCAAATAGGCGAAGAGCGTCCCCGCCGCTTGGTTGGCCGTCGCCAGGGAACCTCGCAAGCGATAGAGTCGGGCAGCGGGAAAATAGGCTCCAATCATGGCCGTGGTCAGTACCACCGTACCGGCCACCGTAACGTAACGAGACAGGCCAATTACCAGGACGACATAGGCGACCGCCATCATCGTCAGCAACAGCAGTGTGGGGCTCAGCGACGTACGGCTGTACTGGGCGCGGAGTTCCTCGAGCCGGTAGCGCCCCAACATCTCGGGCAGTGGAGTGCCAGGAGCAGAGGGGAGCGAGTAACCGGTAGCCAGCGGGGTCAACCGCAGTTTCTCCAACAACTGCCCGCGTTCTGTCGCCGCCGCGTGGGCCCAACACTCCGCCCGCGCTTCCGCGCGCGAGCAATCTCCCCGTACACCAAACGTACCAGGAGCACCGAGAGCAGAACGACCAAAGAAAGCCAGACGTTGACGATCAAGGCCATGAGCACGAGCGCACCGATCGCCACAACAGCGTACGGCACGGCACTCCACCACCTGACCAACCCCCGCTGCAGCTCGTCACATGTCTCGCCCATCAACGCCTCGGGAGGCGAGCGACGACCGCCCAATAAATCGCTGGCTCCCAGCCGATACGCCTGCCGATGAATCTCGGCATAAAATCGCATCGTCACATCCAGCGCGGCACGATGCACCGCCCGGTTCAGCAGCCAAAGCGCCCAGACCTCGATGGCACCGACGATCATCCCGAAGCTGACCAAGGTCAGCAAACAGGTCCGCTCATCACCAAACAGTGGCCAGCTGACGACTCGCCCGGAGATCCAGGGGCCCAGGATCCAATCGCGGGGGACGGCAGCATCGGCCGTGCCGAGTACCAGATGTGCGAGCAGACCGAGGTCGAATACCAGCAGCGGCAAGAGCAGCGCGGCACAGATCCCCAGCCAATACAACGACAAACGGTTGCGCGCCGACCGCCCCGATTGCACGCGCGAAGGAAGTCGGACCATCGCATCTCAGCCTCCCCACACATCACTTCTGGTGGAACAACGTACAGAACGACACCCGTGACGCGTCGCCGCGTCCACCGCGTGTGATCCCACCATACTGCGACTGCGTCGGCAACGCGCCTCCGCCGGGGCGAACGATCCGGCGCACCTGGCGACCGAGGCCCCTTGATTCAGGCCCCTGTCGTGAGGCCCGCTTACTCAGGCCTCGTTACTCAGGCCTCGTTACTCAGGCCTCGTTGGTCAGGCCTCGTTGGTCAGGCCATGTCCCGGTCTTCGAACAGGATAAGAGCCAGCAACATGGCCACGATACTGAACAATAGACAGTATATCAGAGACGTCGCCAAATACTCGTTCGGAACGGCAATTCCGCCTGCCAGGGCCGTCTGGAGATCGAAGGCCTCCAAATTGGGGAAAATTGCGGCGCTGAAACGCCCCACGAATTTCACAATCTCGAACTGGCTCTCCGTCGCCTGGGAAATGAGCGGCACAAGATGCCCGAGCACATAGACGGTGAAGCAGATCATGAAGTTGGCGAACATGGGGAGTCGGGTCGAAATCGCCACACTCAATGCCGCCAGAATCATCGTTTCCATGAACGCCAAGAGGAGGCCGGGAATCGTACTGGCCATCTCCAAGTAACAGGCCTGCCACGTCGGAAGTTCTTGCGACGTCTCCCGCGCGTCGTAAATCATTTTGTACGACACCACGGCCAGCAGCACCGATCCCAAAATGATGAACATCAACGCCGTTGTCCAACCGATCCCAAAGAACTTGCCGATCACAAACGACCGCCGTCGCACCGGCTTCGAAAGTACTGTCAACGCGGTACGACCTTCGATCTCATCGGCCAACGTCGTGCTCGCTCCCCACACGGCCAGAATGATGCACAAGACTCGGATCAAAGTGAGTCCCGAGTCCTTGAGCATCTTGATGTCTTCCCCAAACGTGTTGTAGGGAATGTAGATCGATAACAGCAGCGTCACGATCCCAATCACCGTGATAATGGCAAAGAGCGGTTGGGCGATTTCCGATTTGAAGGTCGCCAAAGCAATGGCTGACAAGCGGGGCATGAGGGTCGCCTGCAGGAAGTACAACAGGAAGAACCCAAACAGGGCGACGGCCGTGATCGGGACGATTCGTACCTCGGGAAACTCCACGTCCGATGTCACCGTCATCGTCACTTGCGATTCGTCCGTCCCACGATTGCGACCATACAGCCGGTCAATTTGACCCTCCCCAAACGGACTCCTGGCACCCGGCCGCCGACGCCAAGTGAACGTCTCGCCCGCCTTGATATTGCTCGAGGCCATCGTATCCATCTCGGCGTCCGCATCCTTCGATATCGACACGTTCTCGGTGCTTTCAATTTTCAATTGCTGGAGTTCGCTGCCACGAAAATCCAGCGGCATCTCGTGCACCTCGGGGATGACAACGTCGTCCACATCCGCCGCTGCCGGCGTCCCGGGGATCCGGACCGAAAATTCCTTGGTGCCAACCACAGCCAGCCGGGGCAACGATGCAAGGATGCCCATCGACTCACCCGCGGGCCGCAATGAAAATGTTCCCAGAATGGCAATCACGCCAAACACCGAGGCCACGATCAGCACATAAAACAACACTCCTTCGCGAATCGATAGCCATAGCTCGTCAGTCGCTCGCCGCAACGCACCGTTGTCCAGCACCCGGGAAACACCCAGCATCAAGGCCCAGAATATGCCAACGAGAGCCATCCCCCCCAGCACCCCAATCCCCAGGAGCCACAGCGGAGTGAGTGTGCTGACGACCTTTGTTCCCAAAAACCCCAAGACTATCGGTTGGCTCATGATCGGATATTACTTCCCTTGGACGTTGGAATGAGATCAACTTACTCGGTGTTACGTGGACTCTTCGCGGAATGTTCGGCAGACACTGAAGATGCGTCATTTCCTCCGCCTCACCAGGCACGCCGCAACCAGGGTCCGTGGCGAATCCGAACCCAGACTCACTAAAACAACCCTTACAGGTGGCATTAAGTCCATCCTCAGAACCACTGCCATCCCATATTGCCTGCCTTTCGCAGACGGCAACAAGGAGAGCTTCTCGCCTTGCTGGCCGCCACACAGTGCTGCCCCACATGCCGGCCCCATCTCTTTTGTCCTTTGTCAACTCTCCGTTTCTGGGTTCTGTGGCGGGGGTCGACCAAGCACTAGTGCCGGACCTCAAACTTCGTGAACTGCCCCGTGGCAGGGCGACAATTGGCACTCGTGTCGCGGATGAACGGCTCGAGTCGCACACGAATCTCTGCCAGGAATTGGCTCACCTCCCCCTGCTCTCCTTCCACCACCAGATGCACCCGGCCGTCAGGCAGATTGCGGACAAACCCCGTCACGTCAAATTGCCGAGCAATACTGGCGGCCGTGTAGCGGAAGCCGACCCCCTGGACATGTCCCTGGTACCAGATTTCATGCCGTTGCCCGGTCATTTGTGGCCCGGTCGTTTTCTGCCCGGTCATGTTTCACGCGAGAGGTCGGTTTGACCCTCGCCCGCACCAACCGCCCGGTGAAGAGTGCTTTTTCCAGTCGGTCCGACGGTCAAGAGCAGGCCGTTGGTCGCCACACGGGCGTTCTCCAACACCGCCCGCACCAGTTGTTCCCTGCGCCGGCTACAACGGGCCGGCAGTTAGTTGGCTCGAACACCCCAAGGCATCGCCGCACGCGACGCGGGTGGACCGCGTTTTCCAATATAGTCGGATGGCAGCGAGATAGGTAGATTCCCCAGCGAAAATGATCTTGCCCCCCTCCTGCGATTCACCTACCATCCTGCCGCTATGTCAAATCCACGAAGCACGCTCTGCGCCCTATTGGTCATCTGTGCGGGCGCGGTGAGCGTTATCCGAGCCGAAGAACCTCAGCTGCTGCCCCAGTCAGGAATTCTGGTGTTGCGCACCGGTCGCGTCTTGCGCGGAGATATCGTCCGGGTCGGTGACCGATATGTGGTGACATCGGGCGAAAAAGACGAAGTCGGAGTCTCGCTGGACGCCGTGGAAATGCAGTGCGACTCGCTCGAAGACGCTTACCGGCGCAAACAGGACCAAATGCCACCCAACAGGAAGGTCGCCGACCACCTCAAATTGGCCGATTGGTGCCTGCAATACGATCTGTTTGCCTCGGCTGCCGAACAACTCATGGCGGCCCAACTGTGCGACCCCAACGACCCGGCAAACGAGACCTTCGAAAAACGGTTGCGATTGGCGGTACAGCGTCCCGCGTCGATTTCCAATGGGACCGAATCCGTCGCCAAGATCATTTCACCGCCCGACTTGGACGAGTCGCTGCGCTCGTTACCTGCCGGTACGATGGAGCTATTCACCAACACGATCCAGCCCCTGCTGATTAATCGTTGCGGAGCGAGCAACTGTCACGGTCCCAACTCGAGTTCCTCGTTCCGTTTGGCGTATCCCAACTGGAGCCGGACGCTGCCACGGCGGTTCACACAGCGCAATTTGCAGGCGGCGATGTCGTTTCTGGACCGCGATGAGCCGCTGCGCAGCCCGATGCTGGTGATGTCGACCCTGAGGCACGGAAAGATGTCGAAGCCGGCCCTCACGGACGAGGATGTCACTCAACTCCAAAATCTGGCGGAGTGGGTTTATCACAGCCTCGGTAGCGCGTCTCCGGCATCCCCGGCCGAACTCAGTTCCCCCGAATCACTGTTGTTGCAGCCCGGTGCCAGCCGCCTCGATCCACAGGCGGCCGCCAATCGACACACCGCGGGCCCGGTCGCCCCAGACACCACGGGGCCATCGGAGCGACTTGACCGAGCCGTTGAACCGGCGAGCCACTCGGCGCCGGCCGAACCGGGCACGGGGGCCGCACCGGTGGCGGGCGTCGATCCCTTCGATCCCGAGATCTTCAACCGGCGTTTCGGCAGCGGGAAGAAGCCCCGCTGAAATTCGGGGTGTCGTGCGTCAAACGCTCCGTGCCGGCATGGCAGGCAGGAAGACACTGGCACCACTCGCGATCCTGCCACAGACCCGCTTCATCCGGGCGTGCGGGGAGCGATCTGGAGCCATTCTGCCGCAGGAACGACTACTCGCCACCGTCCCTTTCCGGCGACTCCCACAGCTCAAACGTCCCCTGCTGCCAGGCGTCGAGAAACTGCCGATTGCTTTCCAACAGGGTGGGGAGTTGCCGCATTTGCACGGGCGTGAACCAGTGGACCGAGGCCACCTCGGCGGGATTCGGTTGCAGAGGATGCGTGTTGTCCAGTTCCGTGAGCCACCAACTGAGCGACACCTGCCAGGATGTGACGCTCTCCCAGAGATTCCTGAGCGGTCGCACTGACACCCCCAGCTCCTCCCACAATTCGCGACGGACGGTTTCCTCTGGCAACTCACCGCGCTCGATCGCCCCACCGGGGAAACAATAGGTGCCGGGTGCTTCCACGTACGCGGAGCGACGAATCACCAGCAAGCGACGATGGCGGCAGATGACCGCGACGGCTCCATGACGTAGGCACTTTCCCGCCGGGTCACCCATCAGACCGACTCACTTTCCCCGTCGACGAACTCCCCGGCCCTCGCGTCTCAAGCCCCACGCCTTAACCCTCTCCAGTGTGACGCCCCACGGCGGGACGTCAATGCCGCGGCATCGCAGGTTGGAGATTCTGCCAGTTCGCCCTACAATAGAGACTCTCGACAAATCTCCGGCGGCAGGCGCCTGGTTGTGGACGGATCTTGATGACCAACGAACTGCAACATCACCTCGAAGCCCAACTGGCCGCCTTCGCACTCGACTCGTTTCGCCCCGGACAAAAGGAGGTGATCACCGCCATCCTCAGCGGGGAGGATTGTCTGTGCATCATGCCGACCGGTGGCGGAAAGAGTCTCTGCTACCAACTGCCGGCCATCATGCATGAGGGTGTGACCCTGGTCGTCTCGCCCTTGATCGCGCTGATGAAAGATCAAGTGGACGCGATGCTCGAGTTGGGGATCCGCGCCACGCTGATCAACAGCACGCTGGATGTGGGCGAGCAGCAGGCTCGGTTGGCAGATATGGCTCGTGGACAATACGACCTGGTCTACATCGCCCCGGAACGATTACGGAATCCTCGTTTTCTCGAAGCGGTTGCGCAGACGTCGGTCCATCTGTTGGCCGTTGACGAAGCGCACTGCATCAGTCAGTGGGGACACGATTTCCGCCCCGACTATGCCCGGTTGGGAGAGTTTCGCAAGCGGCTCGGCGACCCGCCCACAATTGCCCTGACGGCCACGGCCACACCGACGGTGCGAGACGACATCGTGAAGCTGCTGGCGCTGAGAAATCCGCGCGCGTTCATGACCGGTTTTGCGCGTCCGAATCTACATTTTGAGGTCACCTCGGCGTCGAACACTTCTGTCAAGGACCAGGCCTTGCTCGATTTCCTGCAGGAGACCGCCGGAGCGGGGATCATCTACACGTCCACCCGGCGGCGTTGTGATGACCTGGCCGAGTTGCTTCGATCGGCCATCGACCGCAAGACGGGCGTGTACCATGCCGGCATCGATCTGGACGATCGCCGCTCGGTACAGGAAGCCTTCATGCGTGACGAGACGCAGATCATCGTGGCCACGAACGCCTTTGGCATGGGGATCGACAAAGCCGACCTGCGTTTCGTGGTCCACTACAACATGCCGGGCAGCTTGGAAGCCTACTATCAAGAAGCAGGCCGCGCGGGCCGCGATGGCCAGCCGTCACGCTGTCTGCTCCTGTACACCTCCTCGGACCGCTACATCCAGGATTTCTTCATCGAGAACGCCTATCCGTCCCGTTACACCGTTGAGCGTGTCTATCAGTACCTGTGCGGATTGGACGAAGACCCCATTGAACTCACGCAACAGGAACTCAAGGAGCGTCTGAGCCTGGAAATCGGTGGCGAAGGAATTGGTGCCTGCGAGCAGCTGCTGGAGACGTGCGGAGCCATTGAACGACTAACGACCCAGGAGAACAGCGCCTCGGTACGCATTGACTCGGAGCTGCCGACCTTAGTCGATCTGTTGCCGCGGGAGGCGCGGGCCCAGCGCCGCGTGATCCAGGCGATCGAGGAGATCGTGGGGAATCGGCGCGGCGAACGTTCCTATTTTTCCCTAACGGCGTTGATCGAGCGGACGGGCATGACCCGCGACGCCGTCACGCGAGCCTTGCGGGAATTGCGCAAGCTGGATCATTTCGACTATGTTCCACCCTTTCGAGGCCGAGCCGTTCACGTGTTGAACAGCCATCGTCCGTTCAGCAGTCTGAACATCGATTTTGAAACGCTCGAGAAACGCAAGGCGAACGAATTCGAGAAGCTCGAACGGGTCATTCGTTATGCGACCACGCATCGCTGTCGGCAGCAGGAAATCCTGGACTATTTTGGCGATCTCGCTGCCCAGCCGTGCAGGATTTGCGACAACTGTGGCTGCCCACCGGTCCTCCGCCCCCCGGCCCGCCACACGGCCGACGATGACGAGAAAGTTCTGCAATGCGTGCGGATCGCGTTGAGCGGCGTAGCCCGCGCGCAGGGCCGGGTCGGCAAATTGATGGTGGCGAAAATGTTGTCCGGCTCCCGCTCGCAGCAGGTCTGCAAACTGAATCTCGACAAACTCAGTACGTTTGGCCTGTTGTCGCAGCTGCGGCAGACCGAGACGACCGCCCTGCTCGACGCTTTGATCAGGCAGAAGTTGATCGCAGCAAAAGGAGCGGCAGCGGCTGCGCCCCGTGGTGGAGCTGACGGAGATCGGAAAACGGGTGATGACGGGCCAGCAGCGACTGGACCCGCCACTGCGAATCGGCGCGGAGCTGGCGATCCGCCTGCGGCATCTAAGCTTGCCGCGTGCGGTAGCCGCCACCGCGAAGCGGCCGGGTCCCTCGGCCGACACGCCCACGGCGCCGGCTTGCTCAACGGCGACCTCCTCCGACACGTTGTCAGCCGATCCCGGCACGTCCTCCCCTTCGCTGGCCAGCACAACACACGAGACGCGCAGAAGATGTGCCCCAGCCGGATTGGTACTGGACGTGGAAGGTGTTCCTGGCCGGCTGCAATCTGGCGGAATGCCAACACATCCGGCAATTGGAGCGGACGGATATCTGCGAGCATTTGCTCGCTGCCGCCGACGCCGGCCATCCGGTGCCGGCCAAGTGGGTCTTTAACGAGGAGCAGATCGGACAATTGGAGCGACGGCTGGCCGAGTATGATGACCCGACCGAGGCTGGTCCAACCGGCCCTTTGCCAGACGGTATCCAGGCCCCGGAGTGGCGGCTCTTCCTGCTCCATCACCGGCCGCGTGAGGCGGCCTCATGATCCGGCTGTGGCCGCCCCCGCGTGGCAAATCTCCAGGGGACTTGCACACGTCCCCCAAGCCATCGTGCGATGGTGACGAACCTGGCGGGATGGGCGATCTGGCTCCACTGACACCCCGCCGAATCGCCGACCTCCGGACCGCTCGGCCACATCGCAATTTCGGGCGTTGTGCGATACAATGATCGGTCGCCAGCAAGGGGGCCCTGGCAGATTCCGATGCACAAAGTGTGTACATCGCAGCGATTGGACACGCCGGTTCGCGAGACACGAGAAGGACGGTAATGGGGAACTCTTCACAAGACGATTCCAAGCGAAAGGGGGACGCGAAAGTGCCCCTGCGCCGCAGCGGGCCGAATATTTGGGTCCTGTTGCTGTTTGCGGCGGTGATGGCCGCGGCACTGCTGGCCATCCAGCCCGAGCGCAAGTCGCCGATCGATTACTCGTTCTTCTTGCAGCAGATTCGCGATGGCCAGATCCTCAAGGTCCAGTTGGGTGAGACGGAGGCCACGGGTTGGTTTACCGATCCGCCACCGGAAAAGCCGAAGAGTATGAATCGCGATGGGAAGCTCGTCGACGAGAAAGCGGGCGAGAAGCTCAACCGGGAATTTCGGGTGGTGCTTCCTGCGGACAGCCAATCGCGTGGCCAGCTGACCAAATTGCTCGACGAAGCCAAGATCCTCTATACCAACGAGCCCCCCAGCAACGCGTTGCTGATGTTCTATATGCTCATTCTGCTGGTGCCGCTGGTGCTGTTCGGCATCTTCTGGTTTTCCTATCGTCGCACGCGCGACCAGATGATGGGGGGAGGATTCCTGTCCGGCTTCAGCAAGAGTCCGGCCAAGCGATACGAAGCGGTGCCGCAGCCGATCACGTTCCGGGACGTGGCCGGCCTGGAAGGCGTCAAATCGGATTTGATGGAGATTGTCGAGTTCTTGCGCAATCCCGAAAAATTCCAGCGATTGGGGGGACGGGTCCCCAAGGGGGTCCTGCTGAACGGACCGCCGGGTACCGGCAAGACGCTGCTGGCGCGGGCGGTGGCCGGGGAGGCCAGCGTACCGTTTTTCTCGGTCAATGGGTCCGAGTTCATCCAGATGTTCGTGGGGGTGGGTGCCAGCCGCGTGCGTGACCTGTTCAAGACCGCCAAAGACAATTCGCCGTCCATCATGTTCATTGACGAGATTGACGCCGTGGGACGGCAGCGGGGAGCGGGACTGGGGGGCGGTCACGACGAACGGGAGCAAACGCTCAACCAGATTCTCAGCGAGATGGATGGCTTCACTCCGAACGACTCCGTCATTGTGCTGGCCTCGACCAATCGCCCCGACGTGCTCGACCCAGCCCTGTTGCGACCGGGTCGCTTTGACCGTCACGTCACCGTCGATCGCCCCACGCTCAAAGGGCGGCTGGAGATTTTCGACGTGCATGTGCGCGATGTGCCCCTGAGCGACAACGTCGACCTGCCCCGCTTGGCGGCGGCCACCGTGGGGCTGACCGGTGCCGATATCCGGAACATCGTGAATGAAGCGGCACTCTGGGCCGCTCGGCAGGATAAGAACCACGTGGACATGTCGGACTTCGAATATGCCCGCGACAAGGTCCTGATGGGATCGAAGCGGGAGGAAGTCCTGTCGGACAAGGAGAAGGAAAAGACGGCCTACCACGAGGCGGGACACACGCTGACCGCCTGGTATTCGCCCGGCGCTCACCGCGTGCACAAGGTCACGATCATTCCCCGCGGCCGGACGCTCGGCGCCACCCACACCGTCCCGTCGGAAGATCGCCTGAGCGTGTCGGAACATGAACTTCGCGATCAGTTGGTTGTCCTGTTAGGTGGCCGCGCCGCCGAACAGCTGGTCTACCAGGAGACAACTGCCGGCGCCGAAAACGACTTGGAACGGGCCACCAATATTGCGCGACACATGGTCACGCACTGGGGAATGAGCGAACGGCTGGGCCCGGTCAGCTACAAAACGACGGATGAAGATCCCTTTCTGGGTCGCGAGATCCACCGGCAACGCATGTTCAGCGAACATACGATGGAGTTGATCGACGAAGAGGTCGCTCGACTCCTGCACGAATCTTCTGCCGCCGCCGAGCAGATCCTCACCGAGAAACGCGACCAGCTCGAAAGCCTGACCAAGGCCCTGCTCCAATCGGAAGAGCTTAGCGAACAGGAAATCCGCGATTTGATCGGGCCCTCGGCGCAGGATGCTCAACCCTCTACCTGACGATCGCGACCTGCTTACTTGGTGAGAGCGTGGGTAAAAAAAATCGAAAAATTCGCGCCGAGTTTCGCAAGAAACACGATACGCGCAAACGAACCCGCGACTATACCCGGCAATTCGCGCGGGATGATGGCCAGCAGCAGGAGCAAATGGCGCACAGCGAACGGGTCAGTGGCAAGGGATCGCTCACCCGCAAACGGACGATCATGGGGTCTGAAGCCACGTCGGACGATGCCGGTCTGTCCGTCGAACTGCATGTTGATACCACGGTCTGCCTGCCCGGTCGCGTGTTGGTCGTCCATGGACTGGCCAGCGTCGTGCGGGCCTCCAACGGCACGATATTTCGCTGTGCCACGCGCGGGTTGCTCAAATCGTTGAGCACCGATCAACGACACGTAGTCACCGCGGGCGATCTGGTCTGGTTCCGCCCCATTAGCCCCCAGGAAGGTTTGATCGAACGCATCGAGCCACGGCGCGGCGTCCTCTGCCGCACCAGTCGCGGACGGCAACATGTCATCGTGGCGAACGTCGATCAGATCCTGATCGTGACCAGCGCCGCCGAACCGATGATCAAACCACACTTGATCGATCGCATGCTCGTCACCGCCGAGAAATCCAGAATCAAGCCGGTCATCTGCATCAACAAAATCGACTTGATTGACCCCGTCGATCTGCAACCCTTGATCGGCGTGTATGGACAGATGGGGTATCCGGTCGTGCTCATGTCTGCTACCACCGGCTGGGGAATGGATCGGCTACGGAGAATTGTGCAAGACAAAGAAAGCGTACTGGCCGGCCAGAGTGGCGTGGGAAAGTCCTCGCTGTTGAATGCGATTGAACCGAACTTGCATTTGCGCGTGCAAACGGTCAGCACCGAATCGCAGAAGGGACGGCATACCACGACGACGGCCCAGTTGCTGCCGCTCGCAAACGGCGGGTTTGTCGTCGACACACCCGGTATTCGCCAATTCCAACTCTGGGACGTGATCTCGGAAGAAGTGGCCGGGTTCTTTCGCGACCTGCGGCCCTACGTCAGTCACTGCCGGTTCCCCGACTGCACGCACGTGCACGAAGACGGCTGCGCCGTCAAGGACGCTGCCGCCGACGGTAAACTCGACGTCCGCCGCTACGAAAGCTACTGCCATATGGCGTGCGGGGACGATTAGTGACGCGAAGGCGTTATTGGTCATTGGTCATTGGTCATTGGTCCGTCGGTATTGGTATTGGTAACGCTATTGGTTACTTGTCACTCTGCTAGTCGGCAACGCCGTACCTGGCACGCGCAATCCGCATTCCGCATTCCGCATTCCGCATTCGTTCCCGCAACGACGGCTGAGCAGAACGTCCTCGGGCGCGAAGCTAAGAATGGCAGTGCGAGGCTACTCTGGCAGCGGCGCCGGTGGTTCACTCGCTGTGGATGGCGATTGCCACGGCACGGCACCGCCGCGTTGCACTTGCCGACGCAGGGCGGCCGCCAACTCGCGAAAGATCTGTGGTTGAGTCGCCGCCACATCGTGTTGCTCGCGCGGGTCGGTCTGCAGGTTGAACAGTTCCAGCGGAGCAAACGGGCTGTTGCGCACCAGTTTCCAATCCCCTCGTCGCACGGCGGCAATGGTCAGACCTTGATAGGCTTCTCCACCTTCGCGGCGATGAAAGAAGAGGTCGCGTGACGGCGGGTCTTGCGCGACCCAACAGCATGGGGAGAAACGATTGTCCTTCCGTCGGCTGCACCTGAGACACGCCGGCCGCGTCGCACACGGTGGCGAAGATATCCATGGTCATCCACATCCCCGCGGCTCGGGACTGCGGCGCGATCGTGCCGGGCCAGACGGCACAGGCCGGCACGCGGAGACCTCCTTCGTACATGCTTTGCTTGCCGTCACGCAGCGGACCGTTGTTCGCTCCCACTGGTAGCCAGCCACCGTTGTCCGAGGTGAAGAAGAGCAGCGTGTTGTCGGAGAGCCCTGTATCGTGCAGCACCGTTGATACTTGCCCGATCCCGTCGTCCAGGTGTTCGATCAAGGCCACCAGCTTCGCCCGCTGCGGCGTGATATTCGGCTCACTGCGCACGCACCTTGGCAAGCCATTCGTCGGGCGGTTGGATGGGATCGTGTGGAGCGTTGTAGGCCAGATAAAGAAGAAACGGCTGGTCCTTTTCAGCGGCCCGGTGAAGGTACTGGCAGGTCCACATCGTGAACAGATCGGTCGCGTGTCCCTGCGGATCAATTTCCTGCGTGTCGGAGCGCATGTAGTTGATACCGTGACGACGATGCGTGTAATAATCGTCCATCATGTCGCCGAGATAGCCTCGAAACCAGGCAAAACCGCGGTCGTTCGGCAGGTTCGGCGTCTCCAAGCCCAGATGCCATTTGCCGACCATCGCCGTCGCGTATCCTCTCGCGTGCAGCACCGCAGGAAGAAGGACCGCATCGCGAGCCAGGTACCCCCAGCTGTTCTCGGCATGCGTGCGAATCACGCCCGGCACCCCCACCAGCTCCGGATAACGTCCACTCAACAGCGACGCCCGTGTCGGCGAACAGACGCTGCAGTTGGCGTAGAACGTGTCGAATCGCATGCCGGCCGCCACCAGCGAGTCGATGTGCGGAGTGCGGCAAGTCGGTAGCCCCATAGCTGCTCAAGTCACCATAACCCAAGTCATCGACGAGAATGATGATGATGTTAGGCGGCCGTTGTGGGGCGGCCGCCACACAGGAGACTGCGGTGACTTGTGCCATCAGCCCGCAGACCACGGCGATCGGTACAGCTGCTTGGGATACCCATCGGCGTGCGGACAATCGCCGGTAGTTGGACTCCGAAAGCGTGAGGCGATCGCACATGGCAGACCTTTCTCATTGGATTTGGACGTCGACATATCAAAGCAAGCGTCTGCAAGCTATCACTCGTTCAACCCGCAGCCGCAGGTTTTCATGTTGCGATGTTTCTTCCCTCACACTCTTGATTTGCGCATTCGTCCCCAGATCTTCACCATCCTGCGCCGCACACCACACTATGGCCTCTGCCAGTAACAGCAGGACAACGTTGGAAGTAGAATGCACAACAGGGCCAAAGGAACGACAACCCACGCTTCATCAGGCTCGCCGCAGTTCGCTACTTCCGCACTCCGCACCAGCCAGCCGATCGGCCGTCATGCGAATCGCCAGCGGGATGGTCACCAGGAACACCGTTCCCAGATCGAAGCGCATACGAGCTTCCCGGTATTCGGTACGCCTTCATGCCAAATACGATGAACACCACCATGATTACCATCGGCTCCCACCACGACAAAGAGTGAAGTCAGCAGCCAAGAGGTCCTGTTCACTCTCACTCAGCACAAAGCTTACGCCCAACAGGATAGACGGGACCGACAATCAGCGCCCACATTCGCCTAGCGGCGGCAGCGGAATAGGTCGAGTGTCATGTGAGTACGTGTTGCACGTCCATGCTGGCAGCGTATCAAGTTAAGCGCGCGCGGTTCCAGACCCGGGGGTCGCCCGCCCGCTGGAGAACCTGGCGAGCGGTACGGCCCGCACCGTCCATGACAATGACCGTGGCCAATGGTGGATGGCAGCGGCACAGGACACCGCGAACGATCGACACAGCTTGTGGCCGCGTCCCGCGAAGCCCTTTCGTCGTACAGGGCATTGATTCTTTGTCGCCCTGTGGGGATTTCACTGGCCGCTATTGGAGGCGAGTACCGTTGGAGAGCGGGGACGTGACGTGCAGTACCATCTTCCAGCGCAGCCCTGCGAAGCCTGCTGAAGAAGTCCACTGATACCACATTATGGTGTACGACCGTTTTCGGCTGGCAGACAACATATGGCGTCGAAGTAGACTTTTTCCTCTACCGGGTTCTTCATCTGTGGCTACACCATAGTTGGCATCCCGCCGGCAATTCCATCTTCGCTAGTCCGCATTCCGCATTCCGCACTCCGCATTCGTTCGCGGGGAAGCCTCACCAAGGGGAGGAAAGGGGTCCGGCCAGGTAACGCCGCGGGTGTTCGCATGTTGCTGCCTTGAATATGGCGTGTAGCCACGAGAAATCCTGAAGCCCCGCCTTTTCCAGCAATCTTCTGCGGGCATAGCGGTTAAACAGACGTTTGGGCGTGGCCAGAAGCCGCGTTGGTCCCTACGGATCTTGGATAGCCATCGGCCCGCTCGATTGGGTTACAATACAAACTCCACCGTTTGGCCTTCCCTCCCGATTCATACGGAGCCCACACCATGCCAGAAGGTGTTGCAGTTGCCCGGTATTCGCTTCGTCACAATCCCATCCGTGTCAGCTCCAGCGAGTTGATCCCGCGACAGGTCCCGACCGTACGTGCACTGCTGATGTGTGCCGTAGTCTTCGCCTCACTCGGTCTCTGCCGGCCGGTTGTTGGCGCTGACGGGGCTCCCGCGGCCAAGGCTGCTGACGCGGCTCAGACGTTGCAGCTTATCGACGCCACGATTGTGCGCGCCAGGGACTGGCCGACCGATTGCCAGGGGAAGCGGATACCGCTCGTTTGCAGCCCTGCATCGATCGACTGGCTTCGTTAAGGCAACAGCTGCTGGCACTGCGTGCGACCGAAAATGTCTCGCCCGTGGCGTGCGACCACCTCTACTGCGAGGCGCGCGAAGTGGCTCGCTCGATCGCCTTCTGCAACCCACTGCTTGATTTCGACAAATTGCTGTTTGTGAAACGCCACGATTCGGTCGGCGTCTTTCACATGTGCGACCAGTACTACGGCTGCAACGCCAAGCCAGGCGGCGGACTCTTCGTGCTGCTGGATCCCTTTGGCGAAAATCCTCGGGCGATCAATCTGCTGGAGCACTCGGTCGTGCAAAATGGTCGGCTGAAGGGCCAGAAGCTGGAGGGGGGCACGTTCCTGTCTCCCGAACTCTCCTTCGACGGCAAGACGATCTTGTTCGCCTACAGCGAGGCCGAGGCGTGGGAGAAGTATCAAGGCCGAGAGGCCTACGAGTGGACGCCCGAGTGCAGCTATCACATTTTCAAATGCAATGCCGATGGCAGTGACCTGGTGCAATTAACGGACGGATCGTGGGACGATTTCGATCCCTGCTTCCTCCCCAACGGGCGAATCGCCTTCATCTCCCAGCGACGAGGCGGCTACCTCCGCTGCGGGCGGCATTGCCCCGTCTACACCCTGCACTGCATGGCCGCCGACGGCAGCGACATCATTCGCCTCAGCCATCACGAGACGCACGAGTGGCATCCGAGCGTGACCAACGACGGCATGATCGTCTACACGCGATGGGATTACGTCGACCGCGACACGAATATCGCCCATCACATCTGGACCTGTTCTCCCGACGGACGCGATCCGCGTTCGTTCCACGGCAACTATCCGCAACAGCGCGAATCGCGCCCGTGGATGGAGATGGCGATTCGGGCCATCCCCAACTCGAACAAGTTCGTCGCCAGTACGGGGGCTCATCACGGCCAGGAATTCGGCTCGCTGGTGCTGATCGACCCGCGACTGGATGACGACAACGCCATGTCGCAATTGACGCGACTGACACCCGACGCTCCGTTTCCGGAGGCGGAGGGAGGCAAGGGGAACATCGCCCAGCACTCCGTCTACGGCACCCCCTGGCCGCTGAGCGAAGACGACTACCTGTGCGTCTACGACGCGGCAGCCAAGAACCGCGGCATCTACTGGATCGATCGATACGGCAACCGGGAATTGATCTATCGCGATAGCGATATCTCCTGTGTCAGCCCGATTCCGCTACGGCCGCGGCACCAACCGCCGGTACTCCCCGACCAGACCATCCAAACGCAAACAGCGCGGGCGTCGAGCAGCGGAGATCCCACCGGCAACCATTGGCGTGGTGAATGTCTACGACAGCGATTTCGTCTGGCCGGAGCATTCACGAGTCACGGCCTTGCGCGTGATCCAGGTACTTCCCAAGACCACGGCCCCGCCGAATGAACCGCGTATCGGAATCGCCCAGCAGACCAATGCCCGGGCCGTGCTGGGAACGGTACCGGTCGAAGAGGACGGCAGCATTTACTTTGAGGCGCCGGTCGGCAAGGAGCTCTACTTCCAGGCGCTCGACGAGCGGGGGATGGCGGTCCAGTCGATGCGGAGCGGCACGTATCTGCATCCTGGCGAGCAGTTGACCTGCCAG
This sequence comes from uncultured Planctomycetota bacterium, assembly GCA_963700515.1. Lineage (GTDB taxonomy): Bacteria > Planctomycetota > Planctomycetia > Pirellulales > Pirellulaceae > JAJRVM01. The sequence continues at coordinate 188,983 of CAVOXY010000006.1, forward strand.
GGCTGCCACGAGCCGAAGCGCCGCAGCCCGGCCCGCCAGTCGGTTGTTCCGCTGGCCATGCAGCGCAGCCCGTCGCCGATCACGCCCGACGTGGAGGGGGCGAATCCGTTCAACTACGTGCGACTGGTACAACCGGTGTTGGATCGCAACTGCGTCGCCTGCCACGCAGAGAAGAAGGCTTTGCCACTGAGCGGCGAAGTGGAAGGGCCCTACGGCTGGACCCGTTCCTACACGAACCTGGCCCCCAAGTACGGTTTCTACTTCCACGTGACCAACGGAGCCATCCAGACGGGCGTCCACGGTGGAGCACGCACGATACCCGGCCAGTTCGGCGCCCGGGCCGCGCCACTGCTCAAGTACCTCGGGCCCGAACATTATGATGTCCAGCTCTCCGAGGAAGATTTCCACCGCCTCACACTCTGGCTGGACTGCAACTCGGAATTCTACGGAGCGTACGAGAACACCGCCGCTCAATCGTTGGGCGAACTCGTTCAGCCGTCACTTGACTGATGTAGCCACCGGCCGGCTATCGCAAGGGTGTGACAAGCTCGCCGGATGACACGCTCCAACATCCAGGACGATTTCGGCCAGCGCCGGCACACCCCACAAGCACTAACGACTCGACCTATTTCGGCTCGGCTGCGTCCGCTTGTTCTGTGCGGTTTCCGACGGGACCTTGAACAATTGGGCGGCCCGACTTCGCCTGCCGCTCTCGTAGACGCTTGCGAAACTCGACCATGTTACCCTGGCAGTCGTCCAGCAGTTGCGCCTGAATTTTGTGAATTTCTTCGACGACCGGATCATTGTAGAGTGGCTTATTCATCGTTCGAGAACTCCTCGGGCGTGACAATCAGCGGCGGAGTGAATCCTTCCTCCCGGAGCGTTTTGTATATCGCAGGAAGTCGATCTGCATTGGCAATGTGCCTGCAATTCCACGTCAATAGGTAGTCTACCTCTCCGATCGTCGCCGTGGCAACATGTTGAGCATCTGCCACCGCCTTTTCAGGCAACAGCTGGTGCGAGCAACAGATCCGCGAGCCGATCGACTTCCGGTGTGGTGTCGATCAACGGTAGGTCCGCGAGCAATCCCAATCGCTCTCTAGCGGCATCAGCATCGCCTGCGGCACATTCGTCGACCACGAGTTGGCTGACAAATAGCTCGAACTCGGCGCGGCGATCATTCCACCAACGACGCGTCAGTTCCTGCCGGGCCAGGACTAGTACTTTCAATGGAGGTGCCACTGGCTGAGCGAGCGTCCAAGATCTTACCAACCACGAGAACCCGTCACCGCGAGCGGAGCCAGTGCTGAAGCAAACCCCCGCTCTCCACTTCACGGAGGTGCGACAGCGTCGGAAGATTGACTCCGTCTATTGTACGAACGCACTGCGGTCAGTAAGAAACCCGACGAGGTAATCCGGCAAGACCTCGCTGCGCTGCGGGATGGGAATTGGAATTAGGGTATTGGCCATCACTCCTTGGGTGCGTTCCCCGTTTGAACAAGAGACCTTTTTGTCATCCGATATTTTTGTCCTCACCTGCCCCTCCCTCAACGTTCCAACATGATTCATTTGAAGGATAAAAAGATGGGATGACAAAAAAAATTCGCCTCAGGAGATCTTCTTGCCGTCCGATGTTGTTGTCCTTATTTGCATCGTGCAAGAATGTAGAACACGTTCGCCACAAACACGTATACCCCACGCGCGCGGTGGCCGGGCTGGGGTAAGAGAATTGTCGATCGAACAGCGACCAGCTACTGTTGGCCAACTGCGATCAGGTCCAGCAGGTCATCGCTGAGCAGTTCCGTTTCCTCATCGGCGATCGTTTTCAGAACCGCTGCCTGTAGGGCTTCAAAGCTCATTGGCGGCCGGTCCGCATAGTCCGCCGGCATCGACGGCAGCAGCCACAGGCTGTTGTCAACGCGGGAATCACCGGACAGATTGCGCAACCTGATCGTGTGATCGACCAGGTCGGGCTGTGTCACATCCAGCCGCATCTTCGGTACCAGCGGTGAACCCACTACCGATCCAACCCCGGGCAATCGTCGTGTACCCACCGGCAGCGTCGCGGCCATCAGGTCGCTTCCGTTATCACTGTGAACAGCACCGAGCAGATGACCGATCTCATGCGATACGACCGTCAACAGATCCATCTGTTGGCCCATCGGTGTCGGGACACCCGCAAAGTCGGTGTGCGTCCACGGCATGCTATCCACAAACCAGCCGGCACCGTTGGCACTGACGTCGAGCGTCAGGCTCTGGCCCCACGCCAGACCCAAGTAGCCCGCCGGCAAGTCGGAGACATACACGTTGATCTGCGGCAATGGGGCAACGTTGGTATATGCTGACCACGACGACAGAGCTTGAGCCACGGCCTGTTGGGCGGTGGCTTGGTCCAGGACCGTCGTGTTAGTCGGCGGGGCCGCAGCGCCTGTCTCGGCCAGCAACGCCATTGGTGCGCCGGTCACGATCAGGGACCAGCTGTTGAGTGTGCCGCTATAGAGCAACTTGTCGTCGGTGATCTCCAGCGTCCAGGTCCCCACGGCATTCTTGCCATTGAACGGCAGCCAGCGATCCTTCTGGCCGATAGATGCCGGCAAACGGCGCTGAGCCGGACGTGATGCTCGTGCTCGCCTGATCATCCAGCACAGTACCCGAGAAATTGTCGCCATTGCCGCCGACGTCCGTGAACAACTCCACGCGGGTTCCATCGGGGCTCCGCAGATAGATGTCCAGATCTTGATCGCGCAAGTGGCTGATATCCAGCTGCACGTTCACGTCGAGGATCGTCATCGCCGTGGGAACCGAGATGGTGGACGTCGTCGTGCTCCAGTCGCGGATCGTCGTTGGTGAGGTGTTGCTGAAGGTCAACGTTACCTGACTGGCTTGCACATCGACGTTCGCCGTAGCACTGTTCGACAACTCGCCATCGGTCACGGTGTAGTCGAAGGTGTCCGGCCCGATGTAGCCGGCAACCGGCGTGTAGGTAACCGTGCCGTTGCCATGATTTACCAGCGTGCCGTGCGCCGGCGTACTCAGCGACTCAATCGCCAGCCCAGGGCCATCCACGTCACTGTCGTTCTCCAGCAGCGACATCAGCACCGCCGTGTCCTGCGGCGTGCTGGCCGCGTCATCCACAGCGACCGGCGCGTCGTTGACCGGGTTCACCGACAGCGTGATGGTGGCCGGCAGGCTGTTGGCCACGCCGTCGCGGGCTACAAATGCAAAACTGTCCGGGCCGTTGTAGTTGCTGCTGGGTGTGTAGACCAAATTCGGCGCGGTGCCGCCGAGCGTCCCATGGCTGGGACCATCTACGATCTGGAACGTGAGCGGATCCAGCTCGATGTCGCTGCCGGTAAGGGTGATGGCCAACGGCGTATCTTCGTCGGTCACTAGCGATTGGCCGTCGGCCAACGGCGCGTCGTTAACCGCTTGGATGGTCAACGACACGGTGGCCAGCAGACTGTCGTCGTCGCCGTCGCTTACGAGGAACGTAAAGCTATCGCTGCCGAAGTAGTTGGCCTCTGGCGTATAGACCACATCGGAGGCGGTGCCGCTGAGTGTGCCATGCTGCGGCTGGTCGACAATCTGGAAGTCGAGCGGATCCAGATCCGCGTCGCTACCGGTGAGCGTAATGGCCGCGGAACCGTCTTCGCTTAAGGAGACGCTCTGCGGGTCGGCCACCGGAATGTGATTGGCCGCGACCTCGATCGCCACCGTCGCCACGTTGCTCGGATCGGTGCCATCGAATGCACAGTAAGTAAAACTGTCGCTGCCTGAGAAGTTGTTGGCGGGCGTAAAGGTGAAAGAGCCGTCCGAGTTCAGCTGCAGTGTTCCGCTGCTCGGCCCACTCACCAGCACCGCCGTTAGCGCATCCTCGTTCGGGTCACTGTCGTTGGCCAGCACGCCGGGCGCCGCGATCTGCAGCGTCCGGTTCCAGCTCACACTGTAGCTGTCGCCCAACGCCACCGGCGGCTCTGCCGGTGGAGCGGGCATGATCGCTGGGTCGAGTTTGACAAGGAATCCGTCCTGGTCGCCCTGCAACGCGTTCAACGCGCCCGGGAGGTCCGTCGAATAGGTGTAGCCGGCGACGTAAACGCGTCCCTCGCCGTCGGTCGCGATACTCTGCCCAAGATCGTTTCCTGTCCCGCCGAGGTAGGTCATCCACGCCACGTGGCCAGTGTCGCTATCCAGCTTGGTCAGCGTCGTGTCCCGACCGCCAATGGCTGCCGCATAACTGTAACCCGTGACAAACACGTCCCCCGAACCGCTGGTGGCAACCGCCTGTGCGTAGTCGTCGTCGCTGCCGCCCAGATAGGTGGTCCACTGCACGCTCCCCGCGCCGTTGATTTTGCGCGACATAACCATCGCGTCCGCCGTGATTGACGTTTGTGGCATTGGGCAGATCGCCCGACAAGGTGTAGCCGCCAACGAGGAGGTTATCTGTGCCGTCAACGGTGATCCCCCGTGCATAATCAAGGTCCGTACCGCCCAGGTACGCTGGTCCACGCCACGGCACCCCCGCTGTTGACTTTGGCGACAAAGCTATCATATGTACCCCCCTGGTAATCGTTGATTCGGTGTGCAAGTTCTGGCGAGTTCGTGTAACCAGCCACGAACACGTTCTGGCTGCTGTCGATCGCGATCGCGGCAAATAGGGCCGCATAGTCGCTGCCGCTGCCGCCCAAGTACGTGGTCCAAACCACGTCACCTGCAACGTCGATTTTCGCAACAAACGTGTCCTGCGTTCCGCCCTGGAAAGTGTTCGTGGGATTTGGGAGGTCCTGTGAGTCCGTATATCCGGCCACGAACAGGTTGCCGGAATCATCGATGGCGATCCCGCGTGTGTAGTCGCTGCCAGTTCCACCCAGGTACGTAATCCATAAGACGGAACCGGTCGTACCATCGATTTTGGCGACAAAGCCATCGTCACGAGCCGCCCATGTAACCGGTTGCGAGATCGGTTGAGTTCGTGTAGCCGGTCACCAAAAGGTTGCCCGAGCCATCCATGACGATTCCACGTCCGTAGTCGCTGCCACTTCCGCCCAGGTACGTGGTCCACACGACCGCACCCGCGCTGTCGACCTTGGCAACAAAGCCATCGTACGAACCGCCCCCGTACACACTGCCTGGGACCGAGTTCGGAAGATCGACCGAATTCGTTTGACCCGTCACAAACGTGTAGCCGTCGTCCGCCAGGGCCATCGCGTAGATACTTTCGCCACCCGTTCCACCGAGGTACGTCGCGAAATCCATTTGCGGTTGGTCATACACCGGCCGGATGGTCAAGGAAACCGTGGCCGGCAGGCTGTCGTCGGTACTGTCATTGACCAGGAACGTGAACGAGTCGTAACCGTAGTAGTCGGCGTTGGGCGTGTAGACCAGATCCGGGGCCGTACCGCTGAGTGTGCCGTTCTGCGGCGGATCCACGATGTGGTACGTCAGCGGATCCGCATCGCAGTCCGTGCCGCTGAGCGTGATGGGCAGCGGAGTGTCCTCGTCCAGCGTGATCGTCTGCGGAACTGCCTCGGGCAAATGGTTGACGGCCACGTCGATCGTCACCGTGGCCAGGTTGCTCGGGTCAGTGCCGTCGTGGGCGAGGAAGGTGAAACTATCCAGACCCAGGTAGTCTGTATCAGGCGTGTAGATGAGATTTGGGACGGTGCCGCTGAGCGTTCCGTGTGCCGGAGGAGTGACAACCCCGTAGGTGAGCGGGTCGAGTTCCACATCGCTGGCGGTCAGAGTAATGCTGCGTGATCCATTCATTCTCGAATAGGTAAAGCGATCGTCCGCCACCGGCGCGTCGTTCACCGGTTCGACGTTGATGGTGACGGTAGCTGTCTCGCTGTAGTCGCTGCCGTCACAAACGCGATAGGTGAAACTGTCGGTGCCGTAGAAGTTGAGATCGGGCGTGTAGCTGAACGATCCGTCGGTATGCCACACGAGACTGCCGGAACTGACGTTGGTGACCAGGTGAGCCGTCAACGCGTCGCCGTCGACGTCGCTGTCGTTGGCCAGCACGCCGGCCGTGGGTACGAACAGCGTGGTGTCCTCGTCCACGGTGTACGTATCGTTCGTGCCGTGGGCGGCCGTGTTAGACTCGGCGTGGCGATCAACTGCACGTTGTCGACGTTGGCATCTTCGTCCGAGCCGCTCATTTTGGCGCGGAATCGGAACTGGAAGTTGTTGACCAGGTACTGGCCATCAATCGTCAGCACGGGGTGATGCCAGGTGTTCTCCGCATCGACGTTGCCGCTGAGCTTAGCCACTTCCTGCCAACTGGTGCCATTGAACAAATCCAGGGCCAGATACTCGCCGGTGTCCAATCCGCTTTCGATCAACCAATCGAAACTCAGCTCGCGCTGCCGTACGGTGTGAGGTTGATCGGAGCTGCGATCGTGATCGTCGCATTGGAGGCCGAACCGTCCACCTCGGCCGAGTAGCTACCGTCGGTCTTCCGCTGGGTCGACGTGAACCAGTCGTTCTGGCTGTCTTCCACCCACAAGCCGTTCCATTGGCCGTGCTCGAAGCTGTCGGCGAAGAGGGTGGTGCACCGTCGGAGATCGAACGCCTCGGGCGAAGAGGATGTCGCTGTCATCCACGTACCAGGTCCCGGGTTGTACCATACAGCGATCCAGGTGCCGGTAGAATCCGTGGTGAGTTGCGGGATGGTAGTCACTCCGCGAATCCGTAGCGGCGTTGGTGTTCAGCGGTGCAGGATCGGTCCAGGTTACTCCAATGTCCGTGGAGCGAGAGAAGAAGATATCCGTCTCCACTATCCGTTCCGGCCTGTAGGTAGGTGTACCACACTGCGATCCAATTGCCCGCCGAGTCGGTGGTGAGTTGGGGGTACCAGTCGCCTCCCAAATCGATTGCGCCGTCCGGGGTCAACGCCATTGGCTCGGTCCACGTCTGGCCAGCATCCGTGGAGCGCGAGAAGACAATGTCGTCGTCTAGTCATGCCGCCGTCCGGATCGTCGTCTGAACTGCCACATGGCGACCCAGTTTCCGAGGGAGTCGGTGGTGAGTTGGGGATGCCAGTCCATCGCCGAATCGGTGGCCGCGGTGATGTTAAGTGCTGCCGCTGGCGTCCACGTCTGACCGTTATCCGTGGAGCGAGAGAACAGGATGTCCCAGTCCGCGCCAATGGTGTCGCTCAGGTTGTCGTCGGATTCCCACACAGCGATCCAGTTGCCGGCCGAGTTCGTAGTGAGCTGAGGATATCGGTCATTACCCGAGTCATTCGCGGCGTTGGAGTTTAATGGTGCTGGGTCGGTCCAAGTTTGACCGTTGTCCGTCGAATGGGAAAAGAAGATGTCCCTGTCCGTGACGGACCCGTCGATGATGTCCGCAGATTGCCAGACGGCAATCCAGTTACCTGCCGAGTCGGTGGTGAGTTGTGGATATTCGTCTATCATTGCATCGGTGGAGGCATTTGTGTTCAGCGGCGCCGGGTCGCTCCAGGTCTGACCGACATCCGTGGATCGAGAGAAGAGAATATCTCGGTCTGTGCCGATGGTGCCTCCCAGGCTGTCCTGGGACTGCCAGACGGCGATCCAGGTGCCGAGCGAGTCAGTGGTGATTTGGGGATAGTCGGCTGGCGAATCGGTTGCTTCGGTCCTCAGCGGCGCGGCATCGGTCCACGTATGGCCGTTGTCCGTGGAGCGGGAGAAACGAATATCATCGTCATCGCCATCGTAGTCCCAGGTTGTCCAGACGGCGATCCAGTTGCCTGCCGAGTCGGTGGTCAACTGGGGGTAACGGTCAGCCAACGAATCGCAGTGGCGTTCAAGCACAGCGGCGCAGGCGGCTCCCAGTTGACAATGGAACTACCGTTGAGCATTTGTCGCGATTCGAGGGTTTCGAACTGCAGTGGGTGGAGTGGCCCGGATCGCCACCGATTCGAGTTCCGGACCTTGCTATCGCGCCGACGTTTCCTGGTGCGTACTGATTTCATCGCTGGGCTCTCCCGTGATTAGAGTGATCTGTGCCAGTACTTTCGCTCTGGTTTCGGCTGAGGTCCGCGATACAATAGAAACGCCGGAACCCTCCGCGCGCGGACCACTGCCGCGGGGGTCTGGCCGGGGCCGGCGAGTTGGCTACTTGGCGGTGGCACTCGCCGGCCGGTTTTTTCCCTACGTAGAACGGAATTCATTCCGTTTATGACGCCGCATTACGTGCCGCGTCACATTCAATTCGGTCACCACACGACGATTGTGTTCTCCCTCTTCGTGCCACTTCGATTCTCAGGGTCCTAATCCCCACGGCTCTCCTTGGCTGTTTCCTCCTCGACGTCGATCTGCAGAACTTCCGCAGCTTCTTTCTGAAAGCCGGACAGCAGCCCCAAAAGCCCTCGGAACTCCATTTCATCTCCTGAATGTTGCGGCGCCCGGGGTTCGGCGCCGTCGTCGGCAACTTGATGTTCCCAACCACACAACAGCTGGCATCCGCGGTCATATTCCGCGCAGCGCCTGCATGGGGTTGTTCAGACGCGCGTAGGCCATACTCAGGAAGAAACTCACGTAGGCGGTGGGGCCGCACAGCGCATCGGACCTGCACAGAGCTTGACGGGCGTCTTCCCAGCGTCCTGCGCGATAGTAAGCCACGCCAAGTGTGTGCCAGATTGGTCCATTGTTGGGTGCATCGCGCACGGCTGCTGCGGCCAGCTGGATTCCTAGTTCCGCATCACTGACGCTTGCGCCGGGCTGCCACACCAGGCTCCACGCCAGCGTGTTCTGGAGTTCACTTCCTTGTAAGGCATCCCGCAGGCCCGGTTCGTCACCAACACGCCGAGCCAGGTAGTGCATTAGGAGCTCGCGATATCGAAGAAACGGTTCGAGACGACCGGAAGCCGCGTCGAAACGTAGCAGTTGGTCACTCGCAGAGACGCACAAGACTCCCGCCCGCTGAAAGAACAGGCCGCAGAACTGTTGTCCCAATTCGGCCGGGATCTCGTGCAACAGGCGGCCATCCGCGCCGCCATAGACCAGTAGACTCTTCGCGGTAACGATGTAGAGGTTCCCATCAGGTCCGAATGCCATTCCACGGGGATCGCGCAGACGACGGACATCCTTGCGTACATACTCGTCCAGTTGCCGTCCCGTCCGTCCGTCAAACCGGACCACGTTTTGGAGTCCCCAGACCGCGGTGTAGAGATTGCCGTCCGGGCCGAAGGCGAAGGTGCCGGCGTCGATGCTCGTATCACCGTCCGTTGTTGGGGATTCCGTCCTGGCAAACGTATCGACGAATTGCAGCGTGCGGCTGTCATATCTCCGCACTTCGCCGCGGGCCAGGTCGTAGATTAGACCATCGGGCCCCACGCAGATCTCGTCGCGACCCAGGTATTCCAGAGCGACTGAACCGGATTTGCGCGTGAAGACCTGGACGGTCTTCCCACTGGCACCGTCCAAAATCCTTACGGATTCAAAACCGACCGCATAGATCTCTGCCTGGCCATCACCCGTCAGGTCATGACCGACAACCAACCGCTGATAACGGCTGACAGGCTCCTGCCGCGCGAAGTTTGCAAACTCGCCCACCAATACACCCGTTGTTGCGTCGCACCGCAAAACTTGACCCGTTCGGCAAAACACATACAGGCTGCTGTCCGGCGCGGCGTTCACTGCGGCACCGTCGATACCGCCCGTTGCCAATGCCAGCATCTCCATTGCCCGTTGACGCTCGTCTTCGGCAATCCGCTTTTGTGCCTTCGCCAACTGCGTCTGCTCCTTCGCCAGCCGCTCCTGCCGCTGCGCAATCTGCAGTTGCTGGTCCGCAACTTTCTCGGCCTTGGTCGCGCGAATGGCCTGACCAGTGGCAATGCCGGCACCCAGGAGCAACGCCAGACCGATCGACGCCGTGGCTAAGACGGCGACTCGATTGCGGCGGGTGAACTTGCGCAGTCGATAGACGTTGGAGGGCGGACACGCTTCGACCGCCTCGTCATTGAGATAACGCTTGATGTCCCGGGCAAAATCCTTGGCCGTTTCGTAGCGGCGCATGCGGTCCTTTTCCAGCGCCTTCATCACAATCCAGTCTAGTTCACGCCGCAGCGAGTTGCTCAACTCGACCGGATCGGTCCTGCGGTGCTCCGACACCGTGGTGGCTGCCATACCCAGCGTGCTGATGCGGGTACTGGGGCGTGGCGGTTCCTGCTCGCGAATCAAGCGACGGACCTCGTCCAGCCCGGCGCCTTTGAGTTGATCCCGATCAAACGGTGTGCTGCCGGTCAGTAGTTCATAGAGCAGCACGCCCAGCGAATAGATGTCGCTGCGGGTGTCGATGTCCAGGCCACTGCGCTCGGCCTGCTCGGGACTCATATAGAGCGGCGTGCCGATCATGTGCCCCAGGCCGGTGGCCAGGGTCTTGCTGGTCAGCTGCTGGTTGGTCGCCTTGGCGATCCCAAAGTCAATGATCTTCGGGACCGGCACACCATCGTGCAGCGTGACCAGAATATTCGACGGTTTGATGTCCCGGTGGATGATCCCCTTCTGGTGGGCGTGCTGGACAGCATGGCAGAGCAGTATGAACAGCTCCAGCCGCTCTCGGGTCGGCAGGTTGTTGTCGTCACAGTACTCCGTAATCGGCACCCCATTGACCAACTCCATCACGAAGTAGGGCCTGCCTGTGTCGGTGGCGCCTGCATCGAGGACCTTGGCGATGTTCGGGTGATCCATCATGGCCAGGGCCTGCTGTTCGGCTGCGAAGCGCGCGATCACCTCCCGCGTGTCCATCCCCGGCTTGATGATCTTCAGGGCCACTTTACGGCGGACCGGTTCCTTTTGGAGGGCCATGTAGACGATGCCCATCCCCCCTTCGCCGATTTCCTGGTGGAGTTTGTAGGGGCCGATCTGCGTGCCGGGGCGCTGGGCGATGAGCGGCAAGTCGATGGTGGCGGCACAACCACGGTCTGGGGACTCGAGAAAGCTCTGTTGCTCCTCAAATGCCTTGAGCAGCTGCGCGACTCGATCCAGCAGTTGCTCGTTGTCGCCACAGACTTGCCTCAAGTACTCAGCGCATGCTCGGGCGCAGCGAGCCGTCTGGCAATGCCAAAGATCGACCGTTCGTCCAGTTCTACGTGAGCCATGGTGCGTTAGCTCCCGAAAACGAAAGGGACTCTATTTATCCATGCGAGAATGGCGCGAAAACCTTCCGGCGAATTCTGGGGATTTTCTCAAAAAAATCCACGCTTACCCCTCGGGAGGGCTCGCCTGCCCCAGTTCCACACGCAGCCAACCCTTGGCGTAAGCCCAATCATCGTCGGCCGTCGTGGTCGACACGCCCAGCACCTCTGCCGCTTGCTGCCTCGTCAGACCGGCAAAAAATCGTAATTTGACCAGTTCGGCAACCCGCGCATTTCGGACAGACAACTTCTCAAGAGCCTCATGCAACGCAAGTAAATCGAGCCGCGGACCGGGGACCGGCAGATCCACATCGGACAGCGTAATCCGTTGACAGCCTCCCCCGGCGTCGGGGCCAGCCTTGCGTCGTGCCTGTTCCACCAGTATCCGCCGCATCGCTTCAGCTGCGGCGGCGAAGAAGTGACGACGGTTGTCCCACCGCTGCGGAGTGGTCTGGCTTACCAGTCGAACGTACGCTTCGTGCACCAGCGCCGTTGCTTGGAGCGTCTGCCCCGGTTTTTCCTCGGCCATTTTGGCGGCCGCCAGCTTGCGGAGTTCCTCGTACACCAACGGCAAGAGCTGCTCGGCGGCGCGACCGTCACCGTGTTCGATCCGCGACAGGATGCGGGTCACGTCACCCGTCGCAGGTGAAGCGGCACCGCCACCCGCGCAAGGTGAGGTCGGCGCCGGTTCCTGTGGCAAGCCATCGTGGACCATTACAATTCCCCTTCAAGGTTGATCCGGTGAAGTTGAATTTACCACAAGCGCGTGGTAGGAGCAGAGTCAGCCGTGACAATTTCCGGCACATCGGAACGGGAGAAGAACCCACTCAGACGCGGCCTGCGGCCGCAACCAGATGGCGCGTCCGAAGTCTCGGTTGGCTGAGTTGGACGGTCCGAACGATTAGGCTCGGTTGGCTGAGTTGGACGGTCCGAACGATTAGGCTCGGTTGGCTGAGTTGGACGGTCCGAACGATTAGGCTCGGTTGGCTGAGTTGGACGGTCCGAACGATTAGGGAATGCGGAATGCGGAATGCGGAGTGCGGAATGCTGTTGCCGGATATGAGCGACGGGGCGATGGAGACAGGACCGCGCAATACACGGCACGAGCGGACCCTCCAACACGACAAGCAGGGTATCTACACACTTCTCTCCCGCAGCTGGGAATTCCGCATTCCGCATTCCGCACTCCGCATTCGTTCCCAGGACAGCCTTGACCACGCGACGCCACGACCGGACTACACGGATGGTCGGCGGTTGCTCAAACGATTAGCTGGGAATTCCGCATTCCGCATTCCGCACTCCGCATTCGTTCCCAGGACAGCCTTGACCACGCGACGCCACGACCGGACTACACGGATGGTCGGCGGTTGCTCAAACGATTAGCTGGGAATTCCGCATTCCGCACTCCGCATTCGTTCCCAGGACAGTATTCTGGTGTGCCGGCGTCGCCATTGACGTTGCTGGGTGGCGTGACGAATCTGGGAGGCGACCTTGTCACACCCGGATCCCCCAATCCGCTGCGGTATTATGAGTTCTCTACCACTCCAGGCGCTCGTCCCCCTCCTCCAACTTACCCGCCCTGCGAATTCCTGGGCCGGGGCGGTTCGTCAGTTTGTCGCCCAGATCTTCCCGCGCTGCTTCGGCGCACTGCTGCAGGCGCTCGACGACATCCGGATGCTGGGCCGCCACGTTCTCCGTTTCCCCGACGTCGTTCTTCAGATCGAAAAGTGCGAGATCAATATGAGCTGTCTCGTAGTTGGTCGGCAGTCCGTCCTTGCCACCAGGGCGACCCGCGAGAGTGCGATAGTCATGCGGGAACTGGAGTTTCCACTGGCGATCTCGCACCGCCTGCAGTTCGCCGCCGGCATAATAGCAGTAGAAGATATCGTGCGGCGACCGTGCGTTGGGTTGGCCAAACATCAACGGTCGGATGTCCTTTCCGTCGATCTTGTGCGGCGGCAACGCTGCGCCGATCAATGCCGCAACGGTCGGCAGAACGTCGATCGTCGATGCCAGCTCGTCACATACGGTGCCCGCCGGGATCTTGCCGGGCCACCGCATGAGCGTCGGTTCGCGAATGCCCCCTTCGAACTCGGTTCCTTTCCCTTCCCGCAACGGCCCTGCCGAGCCGGCATGGTCGCCGTAACTGAGCCAGGGACCGTTGTCGGCGGTGAAGATCACGAGCGTGTTATCGTCCAATCCATTGCCGGCGATGGCGTTGAGAATCTCACCGACCGACCAGTCGACTTCCATCACCACGTCGCCGAACAGCCCTCGGCCGCTCTTTCCCTTGAACTTGTCCGAAACGTACAGCGGGACGTGCACCATGCTGTGCGGAACGTAAAGAAAGAAGGGCCGGTTCTTGTTGCGATTGATGAAGTCCACGGCGTGCTGCGTGTACATCGTGGTCAGCTGCTCTTGATCCTCGCCCGTCACATCCGGATCAATGACTTTGTTCCCCTCGATCAGTGGCAGATCCGGATACACCTTCCTCCGTTCGGGCGAATCGGCCGGCAGGCCCGCGTACTGCGGATGCCAGGGCCACATGTCATTCGAATAGGGCAGCCCCAGATACTCGTCAAAACCATGTTGCAGCGGCAGGAATTTCGGATGATGTCCCAGATGCCACTTGCCGAAACAGGCGGTGGCATACCCTTTCTGCTTGCAGACCTCGGCCAACGTCATTTCTTGGCTGTTAATGCCGATATTCTGACGCGGCCCCAGCGCGCCGGCAATTCCGACTCGCCGATGATAGCAACCCGTCATCAGCGCCACTCGCGAGGCAGAACAGACGGCGGACGAGACGATGAAATCGGTGAATTTCATCCCTTCGCGGGCCATGCGATCCAGGTTCGGCGTCTCGTACCCCTGACGCCGAACGGCCCAATATCGCCGTATCCCATGTCGTCAATGAAGATCACCACAACGTTCGGTAATCTCGCTTCGTCAGCCCCTACGGTTGGCACGCCGCCCACGTGCAGCATGGCAACGAGTCCGAGAAAACAGACACGCGAATTGAACGAGTCTTCCCATCATCGAATTAAGGCCTCCGATCCGAGGAGTGCGGGGGATGGGTGGACGATATTGGAGTATTGGAGTATTGGAGTATTGGGGCATTGGAGCATTGCGGACTACGAAGATTCCAAGCGTGTGCACATCAGCACTCCATCACTCCGCCACTTCCAGGCGACATCCCGTCTCACTTTCCGAGATGTTGGAAACGTTTCCCGTCCAGTGACTGGCAACCAGCGTTGCCGAACCGAATTTCAAGTGTCGGTGATTTGGCAATCGTTCCGGTCAGCTGGAAATGATGTAATCCCTTGGCCAGATGCACGGGAACCATGGTCCACTGCGGAGCGCCGCTGGTTGCGGTGTCGGCCTTCCAGATGGACTTTCCATCCACCATGATCTCGCTCACCGCATTCCCCTTGAACTGGAATTGATACAGATCCTCGGTCGAAGCCGAAAAATAGCCATCCAAGGCAAGCTGTTGGCCGGCTTGCGGAGCCTTTTCGGCGAGCCATTTCGCATTCTTGGTCTCTTCGATGACTCCCGCATCGTCGCCGTCGAGCGTCATGGCTATCCCGGGCACCAGCTGTTTCGCATCGACTCCTTTCACCGGCGGCAGCGGTGGCGGTGCCACGATGTTCAATTCCAGCGGCGCACTCGAGACCGTTTTCCCGTCCAGCTGAGCCGACGCCTGCAGCCGGACTGGACCGAGCCCCAGCTTGGCGCGAGTCAATGGCCAGTGTTCCCGCAGCCCCATCGATCTTTCCCAACTCTTGCGATTGAAAAGAGATGGCAATCGCCGTGGCACCGGCCGCCTGCGCGGTGACAACGAATTCGTCACCGTAAGTGATTTCCTTCGTCGCCTGGCCGTCCAGGCCAAGTTCCACGGTCTTGCCCGCGTTGTCGACCACCAGCGGCAGGACCAGACGGCTCTGTGTCTCGATCGGTCCTTTCGCCACGGCGACCACACGCAGTTCATGCCACCCGTCGCTGAATCCACTGGTGTCAATCGTGAAGTTCCTCAGTTTGGGGTCCACTTTTCCCCGCTTGCCGTCCATGAACAACTCATAATGATCGACGACGCGTGTCGGGATCATTCACGCCGGCGATGGTTGGCTGCAGCGAGATATTACCGGAGACTCGCTGATCCGGTTTCAGCTGATCGACCTGGACGTCGAATCGTCGCGCCCAGGGCTGGCAGAGTGGATCGCCGACGATCAGCAGCTGGTAGGGCCCGAACACCGCCTGGTAGAACGCTTCGGCCAGTGAGCAGCCGCGGGCATAGTGCACGTGAATGAAGGCATAGGGAAACTTCGCCTGGATCGCGTACGGTTCTGTAACGGCGCCACTGGTTCCAGCCGCACCGGCGCGAATGAACTCACTCAGCGGCGTCTGCCCCGCACTCTCCTGCATCGCCCCTCCAAAGCTCGTCAGATGCTCACAAATCGCACCGGGCAGAATCGTGCTCTGGGACTTATTCCAGTTGAAGCCGGCAACACCGATCATGGCACCCAACACATCTTGCTTGCCCTCCGGCAGGATACCTTGTTCAATTCTTCCTTTCACCGGAGTCCCTTCGAGCGCCTTCACGGCCGACAAGAACGGACGCTGACGCGTGGTGGCGCGAACGTCCGAGTTCTCCATGAAGTAGATCGTTCCACTCGGCTGCGTCGCATCAGCTGCCACGCTGCGTTGCAGCCCATGGAGGGCCTCGCGGACCGAATTCCCTCGCCCGCTGGTCACCGCCAGAACCGTCGACAGCATGTACCGCATGCCGCCTTCCGAAACCAATTCGCCACGATTGTCCCACTGCTGCGTTGAATGAAATGCGGTGGTCGGTTGGACATCGAAGGTCTGACTGCGGTTGTCGTCCATCTTTCCCAGCAGTGCCGTGAAGTTGGCCGAGCTGCGCAGGGACTCGAGATCTTTGTCCGCTTCGGCGTGCTGGCGATCCGACCAGCCTGCCTTGACTGCTCGCAGCAGGGCGTCGATGGCCGCGTCGGTCCGACCCAGCCGCGCCAGACAGCAGGCGAGGTTGTACTGCAAGCTGGGATTCGCCGGCAGCCGTGCCGCCAGCGGCTCCATGATCTTGACCGCCGCCTCCCACTGGTTGTCCGCCACCAGCTTCTGGCTCTCCATAAAGGCCTGACGATCTTCCGCCGACGCCGGGATCGCCTCGGGAACTTCCACGGGCCGGCGCATGTAGAAATTCACTAGCAGCTGCAGGTATTCCGGACGTTTGGCCAGTACCAGTTGATACAAATAGGTCAAGCCGTTGATCGACCCAACCGCCGTCTGGTACTTTTCCGGTGTCACGCCAGCCAGGTCCGACTTGACGTTGATCGCGGTCGGTAGATCCGCTGAGTAGGCGATGTAATCGATCTGAGGCAGAATCCCGCGATCCCACAGCGTCTTCATGACCGGCAGCAGGATGTGGTCGCGAAACGTATCCACATCGATGGTCTCAAACCCCTTCAATCCGCTCAAATGGATCACATTAATCGCCGGGATCCCACGCAGTTGGACGTAGTGGTTCGCAATGGCCTGGGACGCCCAGCTGTCGGCATTCACCACCACCGCAACGTTCTCGGGCCCGCCGCCGGCCCGCACGTCGGCCGCGGTCCCACACAGCAACAGAGCCCCCACAACCAGCACCAACCACACCCGACGCCCGATCACTTGCCTACGCAGCTGATTCATACACCACCAACTTGTACTATTTCACCGCACCTTGTTCGCCCGAGAAATCCGTCTTCCTCGCTGGCCGAGCCGTCATCCTACCAAATCCGGGCCCACCGTGCGCGGAGTGGCTGCAAAGGGGTTTCAAATCGCATACATTAGAGTGTCGGGCAGGGGCCAGTCATGCTCTCCACCGGGGTGAACCCGGTGGTGGACTTGCGACTGAAGACAAGACGGGAAGTGACTCGAAAACCTTTTGCGGAGATGACTCAAGATGATGCACCCCCATGTTTCTCGGATCTTAGTCCTTTTGCTCTCGCTTTCAGTCCTCTCTCTGGCACCCGCAGCCGAGAAGTTGGACGAAGCAAAAATTCGCGTGCTGGTAATTACTGGCGGGCATGATTTCGAGGCCGAGCCGTTCTACGGGATGTTCAACTCCATCCCCGACATCACGATGCAAAAGGCCACGTATCCCGCAGCGGCGGAATCGCTCAAGCCAGACCTGGCCGACAAGTTCGACGTGGTTGTCTTTTACGACATGTGGGCCCAGGGAATTAGCGAGCAGCAGCAGAAGGACTTCGTGGCACTGTTGCAGCGAGGCATCGGAGTGGTCGCGCTGCACCATACGTTGGCAGCCCATCAGGCTTGGCCCGAGTATGAAAAGATCATTGGTGGGAAGTTTCAGCTGCAAGAACGTACCGTGGATGGCAAGACGCTCCCCATCTCCGGCTACGATCACGACCAGGATATCAAAGTCCACATTGCCAACTCCGAACACCCCATCACCAAAGGTCTGAAGGATTTCGAGATCCACGACGAAACGTACAACAACTACGATACGGATCCGCAAGCAACACTGCTGCTGACCACCGAGCACCCCAAGAGCGATCGCGAACTAGCATGGGCCAAGACATATGCAAACAGTCGCGTCGTCTACATCGAACTGGGGCATGATCACCTGGCTTACGAGAACCCCAACTACCAGACACTGGTCGCGCGGGCCATGCGCTGGACGGCCGGTCGCCCCGCCGACCCTCAGGCCGCAGCCACGAAACTGTTCAACGGCCAGGATCTCACCGGTTGGCAGCCAGAAGGCAACGCGATCTGGGAAGTCGAAGATGGACTCCTGATCGGACGACAGGGACCGGGCAACGCACCAGGAGACCTGTTCACGGAAGCGACCTATGCCGATTTTGAACTGACGGTGACTTATCGCGTTGTCTGGCCGGCCAATAGCGGTGTGTGGTACCGCTATCAGAGCGGCGCACAGGCATTCCAGGCAGACATCCTGGAATACGAGAACCCGTTCGCGCTGAGCGGTACTCTGTACCGCCCGGGTCTGCCGGGCAAGCCGTTCATCGCCATCAATACCGATGCCAGCATCATCGATCACGATGGCTGGAATACACTGGTCATCCGCGCTGTCGGCGATCGGCAGGTGATCTTCCTGAACGGCAAGAAGACGGCGGACGTGCGTGACGACCTGTCGGAGAGCGGGAAGATTGGCTTCCAGGTCCACCCGGGCGACCAGTTCGCACCGATGAAGATCATCGTGCGCGAGATCACTATTCGCCCGCTTGTAACAGAGTCTTCAGGGCCTTGTACAGGTTGTCGTCACAGCGAGGCCCGCGCAATCTGGAAAACTCGCTGTCAGATTACTATTGGCATTGAAGAAGGAGCACGGCCATGGCGCGCACCACCGAAACGGCTGCATCGTTGTTCACAGGATCTTGCTGGCTCTGGCATTTGCCTGGAGTCCCTGGTTGGTTTCCGCGCGTGCCGCGGCGCAGGTACTGGAGGTGGACCCTGGCATGAAGCAGGGGATTTGCGTGGTGCTCGGCCTGCCCGAGGCAGATCGCGCGGTGTCGGTAATCGAAGTCGCCACGGGACAACAGCTGAAGGTCTATTTCCAATCGCCCGATGCCGCCCAACTGGAAGCGGTTCGCCAAAGCGCCTCCCAAGAAGGCCTGTTGGGCAAGCAGGTGTTTGTGGAACAAGGTGCCCTCTCGTCGCTCCACCTGGCCAACAATCTGGCCGATATCGTACTTGTCTCGCCTGCTGCACAGGAGACGGCCTCACAAGAGGAGATCCTGCGCGTGCTGCGGCCCGGGGGAAAAGCGGTTATCGGGACCACCGAAATTGTGAAGCCCCAGCCAGCAGGTGTCGACGACTGGTCACACGTCTATCACGGTCCGGACAATAATCCTCAATCGACCGACCAGCTCGCCCGCGCGCCATACCGTACTCAGTTCCTCGGTGGTCCTCTCTTCTCGCCCATGCCGGAAGTGACGGTGGCAGCGGGTGGACGCATCTTCAAAGCGTTCGGTCACATCGCTCACAAAGCCAACCAGGACGCGGTGCTCAACCAGCTCTACTGTATCAATGCCTTCAACGGCACCGTCCTCTGGACGCGCGATCTAAGTCCCGGGTACATGATCCATCGCAACACGATGATCGCCACTCCAGATATTCTCTATCTGGCCGACGATAAGTCATGCAAGCTGGTCGATACTGCCACGGGCCAGGTACGCGACGAGATTGTCGTGCCCGCTGACCTGGCGGACGGCTCGGTGTGGAAGTGGATGGCACTGCACGACGGCGTCCTCTATGCGTTGGTCGGTGGCTCCGAAATCCAGGTCGACACCATTACGTCGAATGTGCGCGGGATTGGGCATTGGCCGTGGGGCATGTGGAAAGGACACGACTACAGCGACCCACGCACGAATTTCGGGTTCGGCCGCACATTCCTGGCCATCGACCCACAGACCAAGCAGATTTTGTGGCACCATCCTGAGGATCACTACATCGACAGTCGCGGAGTCTGCATGGGGAGCGGTCGCATCTTCTTCTGCAGCCCCGAGCAATTCGTCGCGTGCATCCGTTGCGATGACGGCTCGCTGCTCTGGAAGAACTCCGATGAGTCGCTGCTGCAGGCGATCGGAACGAATGGACCGGCGCAGCACTACGTGACCGGCTACAGCACAACGGCCTACATCAAGTGCAATGACCAAGCAGTTGTTCTTCGCCGGCCCGCAGCGGAGCCGCTTCGTGGTCGCCTCGGCCGAGGATGGCCATCTGTTGTGGCAGAAGCGGCAGGGAAATGTGCAAGTCGTATTGCGTGATGACGGAGTCTACTGCGCCGGCCCGCAGATGGGTGATGACATGGCCGGAGCAAAGTACTCCTATGACGGTGATCAAACTGGCATCGCTCCCGATCCGGCGTGCGTGCACGCGTGCCACGGGGAGCATCGACGGGATTTTCTATCGCACCAACGGTGGCACGGTACGCGTGAACACGGCCGATAACACGGCCGAGCACATTGCCCCCATGCGGCCTCCCTGCCAGGACGGCGTCGTCATTTCGGACGGGCTCTTGTTCTGGGGTCCGTGGATGTGCGGCTGCCAACTTTCACTTTACGGCCACATCTCCTTGGGACCCGCCGGCGCACTCCCCGCCGCCGCGCCGGTTCCGGAACCACAACTGCAACTGGGCGACGGTGATCCGGCTCAAGTCCAGCCGTTGCCCTGCGACCCGGGCGACTGGTCCGCCTACCAGCACGACAGTTGGCGAAGCGACTTTACCCGCAGCGACGTGCCGACGTCGGTCAAGTTGTTATGGCAACAAGAGGTCGTCCGCAACGATCTGCCCACCGCGCCGATTGTGGCCGGGGGCACGATCTTCGTCGCCGATCGCAGCGGCGTGGTGCGGGCCATGAGCAGCGACGGGAGAAACGCTCTGGAGCGTGCCGCACGGGCGGCCCCGTCTACTATCCACCCACGCTCGCCGACGGCCGGTTGTTCGCGGGATCCGCCGACGGACGCGTCTATGCCCTGGAGGCCGCCACCGGACGACTGTTGTGGTCCTACCGCGTCGCCCCCGCAGCGCGCTGGATCCCCGTCTACGGCCGCCTGATCTCCACCTGGCCGGTGGCCGGCGGCGTGGTCGTGCAGGATGGAGTGGTCTACGCGGCAGCCGGTATCGCCCACTACGACGGCACCTATGTCGTGGCTCTCGATGCGATCACCGGCAAAGAGATCTGGAAAAATGACACGTCCGGCGTATTGGCGGAAGATGTGAATTGCGGCATCAGCCTGCAGGGCGAACTGCAGGTGCGCGGCGATGAACTGCAATTCCTCGGCGGCGGAGCGTACCAGTTCGCCCGCTACGATCGCAAAACGGGCAGCTGCTTGAATCCGCCCCGGCATGAACCGACATCACAGTTTCAAACCGCGTTCTATCCGTACTTTCCCATGTACGCGAAATATTCGTCCTTGAACCACACGTTTCCCGACGGTAATACGCTGGCCTATTTCTCCAGTTACGACGGAAGTCAACCGACGCGACTCAGTGTGATGGCACCTCCTGCGCCCGCCGCGGAGCAGGCTGACGAAAAGACGCCGCCGCGGCGAGCCGATGCGCCGAAGCGCAAGGCCAACGCACAAGCCAAGCGTGACATCGTCTGGCAAACGGACCAGCCCCAACTCTACAACGCGTTTGTGGTGACCCCCAACATCCTGCTGGCCGGTGGACCTGCAAGCCTGGATGGCGAGCATCCCCAATTGTCCGCGATTTCCCTGAAAGACGGCACAATCCTGTGGCAGCAGGAGCTCCCCGCCCTGCCCGTCAAAGCGGGAATCGCCCTGGACAGTCAGGGGCACATTGTCGTCACTTTGGAAAATGGTCAGCTCCTCTGTTTCGGCCCTGTCCCCAGCCAGGATTGACGCACCAACTCGACCGTGATGGGGCCAGGACAAAGGGGAACGCCGCCCTTGTTGGCCCGCCCATATTCCAGATTCCAGAACTCCTCACGCAGGTTTGGTCCGCCATCCTGTATTGGTTATTGTGATTTGTTACTGGTTATTGGTGACTCGTTATTGGCGTCTTGTTGACTCAGCGCCCAGTTCACCGTGCGCAACTCGACTACCAACATGCAACAAGTAACAAGTAACAAGTAACAAATAACAAGTAACAAATTGCCACCCGGAGCAAACACCATGTCGCAAGCCAGTGAGAACCTCAACCGACGTGATCTGGCCGACATTGAACAAGAGAAGACGCAGGATGACTGCTCCCTGCCCGGTTGTTGCGGCACTTCCTCCATGGGCCGCCGCACCTTTGTCAAGCTGGCCGGTTTGGGAGCGGCCGCCTTGACAGCCGCTGCGCCCACCGTGCCGGTGATGGCTGGACCGTTCACCGAAGAGGACCTGATTGACCACTGTGTACCGACCGACAAGAAGCTGCAGCCGGCGTGGGTCAAGATGCTCACCGAGCGCGGCGAGAAGGCGGTGTATCAGCATGCCGATCTGGAGACGATTGGCATGCCGATTGGGGGCATCGGCGCCGGCCAGCTTTACATCGCCGGCGACGGTCGTTTGGCACATTGGGATATTTTCAATCTAGCAACGCCTGGGGTACCACCGTGTACGGTGACGAATATTTGAAACGGAATCTGACCGACCCGCCACGCGCGATTTCGTTGGCGGTCGTCATTTCACTGCTTTTTGGCGGCTTCATCAGCTTGTTGGCCTGGATCTTTTTCGGCTTCGGCATGATCTTCTTTTGGATCTTCGCCATGAACACCGACCCCGCGGCTCTGTGGGAGTTTCGTGGCAATCTCGAGAAGGGAGAGGGAACCATCACGTCGGTGGACGAGACACACTTCAGCGAAGGTGGCTCCGAACACAGCGATGGCACTCCCGTCTATGCCTATCACTATCGTTTCCCGTACCAGGGACAAGAGTATAGCGGAGTATCCTATCGCACCGGCAAATCCGCCGCGGGGATCGGCACGGAAGTGCCCGTCGAGTTTCCGCCGGGGAATCCCCCGCGATCCCGCATACGGGGCTACCGCACGGCCCTTTGCAGCCCGTTCGTGTTATTCGTGGTTCTTTTCCCCCTGATCGGCCTGCTGATCATCCTGGGCAAGCTCAGGATGGGCTTGAAGCAGCGTCACTTACTCAAGTTCGGCGAACTGACACAGGGAAAACTGGTCTCGAAGGAGCGAACCAATACCGAGATCAATGACCAGCCCGTGTACAAGCTCACATTCGAGTTCGACACATCCGTCGGCCATCCCGCTCATCTCGTCGTCAAGACACACAACACGCGGCCCTTGGAAGACGACGAACTCGAGACGATCCTGTACGACCCCACACGTCCTTCTTTCGGTACGACTTTGGATCATCTCCCCGGCGCTCCACGCATCTTGGAGGACGGCACTGTCACGGCCAGGAATACGCGTTTCGCCTACGTCTGGCTGATTGTCCCCCTGCTATCGCTCGTGGGACACGGCACGTATTTCGTGTTGCGATACGTGGTTTGAACAGCTACAGCCCTAGGCAGCGCGTTTTGTGACGGCGGGTGCTGGCTGCTCGAAGGCGACGAGAGGGCCGACTTGATCGGCCGGCAGACCGTTCCAGCGATGGGATTGAATCGACTGCAGAATCTGTTCTGCCACAGCCAAGGCATCGCGTCCTTGTTCGCCGGGCACGCGCACCGGATGTCCCTTGACGATCGAGTCCACGAATTCGCGTTGTTCCTGCAGGATGGCATTCACGCGATCGACTGCCACCGTCTCCAGGCAGAGCAGATCGCGGAACATGGACTCGGTGACTTGCGGACGCTGCTCCGGGGGACAGACTGTCAGGTCGACCTGACGAGCCAGTACTGCGGGACTCGGCTTAATCAGTTTGGCCTCGCCTGCCGCGAAGTCGATGGCGGCAAACGCCTGCTGGGCAAAGATCTGCATGGTTCGTTGTGGCTGGTAGTTGACGCGTGAAGCCTTCAGATTGGCGACACAGCCGTTGGCGAATTTCAGGCGTGCCACGGCGAGATCTTCGTGCGGACCAAAGAGGGCCATGCCCATCGCATCTACTTCCACGACACTGCTGCGAACCAGCGACAGCACCAGATCCAGATCGTGAATCATCAGATCCAAGACGATACTGACGTCGGTGGAACGGAAGGTGTAGGTACCGGCGCGCACGACCTCGATGTACTGGGGGGCGGTGAGATAGGGTGCCACGGCATTCCAGGCGGGATTGAAGCGTTCCACATGCCCGACCTGTAGGATCAGGTTTTGGCGGTGGGCGAGGGCGATCAGATGATTCGCTTGCGTGACCGTGCTGGTCACAGGTTTCTCGATCAGCAGATGCACCGATTGCTCAAGCAAGCGACTGGCAACCACGTGATGATCGAGCGTCGGGGTGGCGATCACGGCCGCATCGACCAGGCCGTCGAGTTGGCTAACAGCTGCCAATGCCTGGGTGTCGCACTCGGCGGCCACACGTTGGCGTGCCGTCGCGACGGGGTCGACGACGCCCACCAGTGCGACGTCCTCGAGCGATTTCAGCAGGCGGGCATGGATACTTCCCAGGTGTCCGCAACCGACGACCGCGACTCTAAGGCGACTCACGCTGCTCTCCTTCGGTCACGACCGCGGCCGTGACGCCCTTCGGCCTGAGTTTGGAGGGAACCGAGCAAATGATTGACGCAGGGGACGAGTTTCCCATTGCTCCGCAGGATCTCGCGCGCGTGGTCCAGTCCGACCTTGGCGCGATAGAGCAGACGATGTGCTTCTGCCAGAGCACGCACATCGTCCGGGGAAAAATCATTTCGTTTCAACGCCACGACGTTAATACAGCGGGGTCGAGCCGGTTGCCCGTCCAACAGCATGTAGGGGGGGACATCGTGAATCACTCGACTCATGCCGGTCACAAAAGCGTACGCGCCAATCGACGCGAAGTGATGTACGGCACTGCCGCCCGCGATGGTCACGTGGTGGTCAACATGCACGTGGCCGCCCAACAGCACGCAATTGGCCAACACCACTCGATCGCCGATGCGGCAATCGTGGGCGATGTGCGAGCAGGCCATAAAGTAACCGTAGCTGCCCACGGTGGTGACCAGATCCTCTTTTTCCGTGGCGCGATTGACTGTCACGCATTCCCGGAAAATGTTCCGGTCACCAATCATCACTTCGGTGGAACTACCGCGATAGCTGAGGTCCTGGGGTTCCCCTCCCACGACGACGCCCGGGAAAAACTGATTGTATTGGCCGATCGTGACATGCCCGACAATCGTCACGTTGTTGGCCAGTCGCGTCCCGCGACCGATTGTGACGTGCGGGCCGATCACACAGAAGGGACCAATTTCGACGTCATCATCGATATTGGCTCGAGGATCGATGACTGCATGCTCGCCGACGATGGTAGCCATGGTCCAAACTCCCGCGAGGGATGGAGGGTCTCAGTATGCGTGAATACCTGCGGTAAGGTGTTCCGTTGTCTGTCGTCCGTTGTCTGTCGTCTGTTGTTGTTTGGGCGGAAGCACTTCGCATCCACACCCGACGTGGGGCTGGTGCGCCATGAACTCCCTGTTGCGTGCCGCTCGCCGGTCAGGCGATGCAGCGGTCATCCTGGGCGGTCGCGACTTCGCACAGCAATGTCTGTACCAGCTCGGCATTCAAACGATGCCCGCTGCGATAGGCGACCACTCTTCCTTCGATATCACATCCGGCCAGTGCCAAGTCACCGACCAGATCAAGTGCCTTGTGACGAACGCATTCGTCGGGGAATCTCAGCGAGTTTCCCACCGGCCCCGTATCGTCGAAGACCAACAAATCACTCCACGTTACCCGCTCACCCAACCCCTGATTACGCAGCCAATCGGCTTCGCGCTTGAGGATGAAGGTGCGGGCTGAGGCCAGTTCGTTGCAGAACGCTTGCGGCGACAACTGCAGATCGATTCTCTGCCGCCTGATCGGTCCCTCGCTACCATAGTCGAGCAGGTAACACAGGGAGAGTCCGTCCGCGGCGGCCGGACTCGCCTCGACCCAGCAGTTTTCGTCACCCACGCGCGTGGTCTCGCCGATTACGACCTTGGCCCGCCTGGCCGGCTGCGCCACACGCCGCGCGGACAACAAGGCGTCCACAAAGGGCCGACTCGACCCATCGCAGCCAGGCATTTCAGTTCGGTTGACCCAGATTTCACAGTTGTCGATTTGCAGGCCCGCCAGGCTCGCCATCACATGCTCCACCATCTCCACGGTGGAGCCCTGTGCGCTCAGCGACGTGCGGCGCGGGATCTCGACACGGTGGGTCACCACCGCCGGAATCCGACAAGGACCGTCCAGGTCGGTGCGCACAAAAACAATCCCCGTGTGGGGTGGCGCCGGACGAAACTCGACCCGCACATCCAAACCGCTCCAGTAGCCAAACCCTTCAACCTTCACCGGTCTGGCGATCGTGTTCTGGTAACGAAATGAGTGTCTCAAAGGTAACCAATCAAACAAGACGGGAACGATCGGAAATCAAAGAGAGCGTTGCCCAGCAGCAACTACCGATTGACTCGACCGGGAATCGCCGGACCGCGACCGATGTCGTTCGCGGAAGGCGACGGGCCGCCCAGTGATTGTATGATGTGCGTGGTGATGTCCAGCGAGTTCTGGTAGATGATCGGCCGATTCAGCCCCATCTGGACATCCTGCGGCTTCGTGGGATCAATCTCCTGCCGGCTGAAGCGAATCACGAGTTGAATGCCGTACTTCTGGCAGAAGGTTGTCACATGCTGCTGAATCTCCTGATACGCCTGGTAGCGGATCTGAGCTTCCTGTTCCAGGAACTCGCGACTCTTCTGACGCACCTGCACCTGCAGGTTGGCCTGAAATGAAGCGTAAGCTTTTTCCTTCTCCGTGTAATCCGGCGTGCCTGGCTTGAGCGTCTTCAGCTGCTCACCCAGCGTGTCGATCTTGGTCTTCTCCTGACGCATGACGGCTTCGTATGCGTCAATCTGCTTTTTCATTTCCTCCAGCTGCAATTTCAGCCGAGGATGCTCCTGGAACACTTCGCTCAGGTCGATCACGGCCACCGAGGTGCCGCTGGGGCGTTGAGCGGTCTGAGCACGGGTCTGGGTGTTTGCGAGGCAGATAGCCAGGGCGATGGCCACTACCGTGGCCCGGGAAAGAAAAGTCTTCACGTTCAGCACTCCTTGCCGTAGTCTTGTGGTCACAAGTGGACCGGCGACGCAACTTCCATGAAACGCCACTGCTGGGTCAACCACCGGAACACGCCGGTCGGCCTGACATGCGGGGCGTATTTTGCCGCGAACGGGCAGCCGGGTAAAGGCCAGTTAAAAAAAACAGGTCACAACAGCACTATGCCCTGTTTTCACCGGCATTTTCGCACATTTGCGGCCGGCTACGACCCGCCAAGGCTCCGTTATATTTCGCCCGCACACCTCACCCGTTGCCAATTCGTCCACCAGAAAGTGTGTTTTTGCGTCCCGCCGCGAAGCCGGAACAGAGCTCGAACCGGCTGCTGTGTGGCCCGCCACGCTCACAGGTCAGCCCCGATTCGTGCTCAATCCGCGGGAGAATCGACATGGATGGGCCACACCGACAGTCCAGCCAGGGACAAAAAAGCTTGATGACAAGGAGATCTCGGGCCCACTGATTTTTTGGGGGCTCCAGGATATCTCGTGGCTGAACGTAAGTCGCGCGGCCGTATTTAAGGTAACAACATGAGAACACCCGTGGCGTCAGCTGGCGAACACGTTCCTCCCCCTTGGCCAGACTTCCCGGCGAACGAATGCGGAATGCGGAATGCGG
The DNA here is from genome assembly GCA_963700515.1 of uncultured Planctomycetota bacterium. GTDB lineage: Bacteria > Planctomycetota > Planctomycetia > Pirellulales > Pirellulaceae > JAJRVM01. Next base: position 216,397 of record CAVOXY010000006.1, read on the forward strand.
AATGCGGAATGACGACGGTGGAATTGCCGGCAGGATGCCAACTGCGGTGTGTCCACAGATGACCTTTGAGGTCAGTATCAGCCACCCGGTTTCGTGAACGTCCGCGTGACCTATCTGGTGCGTCAATGAGCCCCTTCCCCTGGTGACGCCGATTGATCGCCAACGTGGCTCCTTGGCACACGGCGATGGCAAGTAAGTCCGCCTTGGTTGTCACACTCCGCATTCCGCATTCCGCAATCCCGATTCGTTTCCCAGAGGGCGTGACCGTTTCACTTGGCGAGCGGCCCAACCGGGAGCCAACATGGTCTTGCTGGTCATTCCTGCCCTGCAGAACCCGGAAGAGCCATTGTTTTGTCATCCCAGGTGAATTTCGCCGTTTAGGGTGGCCTGCCAGCTACGTGGCTACGGGCCTTCCTGCACCGTGACTTTCAGCGTGATCTCCTGAGCGTCGCGGCGTACCAGGACCATCACTTCGTCGCCCGCTTGATGCTTGCGAATCGCTTGGCCAACCGCGTCACGTTCGGTGATCTTATCGTCACCAAATTGTATGATCACGTCGCCAGCTTGCAGACCCGCTTGCTCGGCCGGCCCGCCCGGCACGACGCTCATCACCGCAAACCCTTCTTCCTGTCGGCTGAGGTCCGGTACGAGCCCCACATAAGGTCCCTTTCCCCGCAGGGAGAATCGCGGCCCGCGCAGACGTCTTCTGGAATGCCGGCCGCTGCGGGGCGTCGTCCAGAGAATCAAGAATGTCGGCCGCAAAGTCTGTTACGCGTCGCAGGCCGTCGACATTGATTTTGTCGTAGTCATCGCTGGGGCGATGATAGTCTTCGTGCAAGTCGGTGAAAATGAACAGGACCGGGATATTTTGTCGATAGAACGACGCATGATCACTCGGCCCGCTACCTTGCGGCTGCTTCGTGATGGCGAAGTGATACGACTCGTTGAGCTTGTCAATCAGCGGATTCCACACGTCGGCCGTCCCCGTCCCACCTATCGTCAGCTTGTCGTCCTTCAGTCGGCCGATCATGTCGAGGTTGATCATCGCCACCGTCTGTGGCAGGGGAAAGAGCGGGTTTTTCACGTAATGGGCGCTGCCCAGCAATCCACGCTCCTCGCCGGCAAACGCAATGAATACAAGCCGACGCCGGGCGTGGGGTGGTACCGCAGCCATGCGTCGAGCCAGTTCGACGACGCCAGCCGTTCCGGACGCGTTATCGTCCGCTCCGTTGTGGACTTCGTGGCTGCCGCGGGCCAACGAACCGAATCCGCCGAAACCGAGGTGGTCGTAGTGTGCACCGATCACGATTGTTTCGTCAGCCAAGGCGCCGGAACCCTCCAGTACGCCAATCACATTCTTCACATCGTAGTCCTGTCTCACAATCTTCGCCTGGCAGTGTGCCGTCCAGCCTGCCAGCGGCCGGCTCTGGGGCGTCGGACCATCGTCCAGGCGGCGTTCCAACGTCGTCAGATCGGTACCCAGAGCCTGCCTGACAATTGGGTCCATCACGCTGCGACGACAGAAAAACACGGGAATCGTGTCGCCGCTCGCCACTCCGGCTGCCACGACGTCCGGTAACTCGTCCATCTCCGCGTCGGCGGCTGTCCGCGCCGCGGCGACGGCCGACGCCAGTGCCGCCAATCTGGTCCGGATCTTGGTCACGCCTTCTGGGCTGAGATCCTCCTGCCTGCCAAACTCCTCGGCTACCTCGGTCAGTTGGTCGACCTCCTTGCGCCAATTTCTTTCCAGGCGTTCGCCACGTCGCTGGACCGAGTAGTCATCGTTGACCAGGATGGCGGCCACGGCACCGTGGCTCTTGGCATTCTTGATCTTGCTCTGGAAAGTGGCGTACTGCGAGGAACGCGTCCCGTTGAAGATGCTGTCACGATCGCCCTGCTGGGGCTCCTTACGCAACATGAGCACGATCTTCCCCGTGACGTCGACGTTAGCATAGTCGTCATAATGCCAGTCTTCGGCCGTGATGCCGTACCCCACAAATACTATGGGCGCAACGGCTTCACCCGAACCTCCAACAGCCAACGGGTTGAAAGCCTCGCCGACCTCCAACGCGTTGCTCTGTTGGGTATCGTCCTGGTTTGGCCCCTGCAAGATCAACTGATTCTCCGCGGCAGGACCCAATTGCGGCGTGCCGGCGATGGTGAACGACTGGAAAGGCTGGCCCTCAAACAAGTCCGTTTTCAGTCCCAATGAGCGAAACTGCTCCGCAATATAGTCGGCTGCCGCATCGAGGCCTTTGGTACCCACTCCCCTTCCTTCCATTTCGTCGGACGCCAAGACCTTGACGGTGTCGATCAGACGTGACGACGCTTCGTTCTTCTCCGCGGCCTGGGTATCTACCAGGCTCCAGGAATGTACCAGGCCGATGGAGAGGAGGCCGCACGCTATGACCAGCCGTCTGAATCGGCTACCGCGGGCGAGACGCGCGAGCGGTCGCTTGGTCACGGCGGGACAAGGGGAGGGCGTTAGGAACATTTACAGGCGCCTCAAACAGTGATGGTATTGGGAGCCAAAATGGCTTGCAGAACGAACAGCAAGACGGACAGGGGGAGGGGTGGGGCCCGGCGGCGTCCGGTCCGATTCTCCAATCCCGGCGGGGCTCCGTCAAGCTACGGCAGCTCTCACTCGGCCCGTCAGTGCCACGGCACGAGGCGGTAAACGAAATCAAGAATCGGTTTTGACACAGACGCGAGGGTTCGATATCCTTCCCACCCACGCCCCTTACAGCAGACACGTATAGCAGACATGGATGTCTGCTCCCACAACTTGAATGCGGTCACCTCGAGGCCCCCTTCACCGCTCCCCTGTGCGCGGCGAAACGGCTCGCCCGGAGGAAGCTCGCACATGGAGGTGCAGCTGCAGATGCCGGACCTAGCCCCTGACCATACCCCGCTACGCCACGCCAAACGCGTCCTGATCGTCGATCGATCCGACGACTCGCGCGATGTCATTCGCACTATCCTGGAACGCCGCGGTGTCGAAATCTACGAAGCCCTCAGCGCCCGAGCCGGACTGGAAATCGTCCGCCAGCAACGTCCCGATGTCATCGTGCTGGACCTGGAGACGGACGCCGCAGACGATGTGCAGGTGCAAGCTGCATATGACGACGAACTCGCCACGAACAAAGCGGAAATGGTGATTCTGGGTAATCTGCGGCGAGATCAATTCCACGCTGACCGACACCTTGTCCGGAAGCCATACCACTACGGGGCACTGATTGAAAAAATCGAGCAGCTCGTCAGTCCAGGAACTGCTGCCCGCTGTTAGAGGGCCGTCGCGGCGGGGCCACAGCCCAGCGCGGGCTTTATCCAGTCACCGGATATGAATTAACGCGTCTCGACGGATGCTGGGAGCGCCGCGGGCGTTTTGTTCACTGCTCCTGTTCTTCCCGGTCGGAGCGTGACCATTCGTGGCCCCCTCTTCTCTTTTCGTGGGGCGTGTATCAGGTATACTCGCTGGCAGCAAGGAATACGAGCATCGACACTGCCGCTGCCACGCCGAGCACGGCCGCACGCTGTCAACTTCCCCCTTCCGCTGGCAGGTGCCCGGGCCCCGGTCCCACGCTCAAGGGGACGCAGCGCATCGTACGGCGTCTCTATCCCCAGCGTGCTTCGAAAGCCACGTTCCTGAGAAATGGGGCAAGGTAATGCCTTCGCTGTTTGTGATACAAGGCCGAGACCAAGGAAAGCGGTTTGAACTGCGCGGGACCACCGTCTCGGTGGGGCGTGACAAGACCAATACGATCCAGCTGCACGACACGGAGATCTCCCGTTTTCATGCCGAATTGCGGTGGGAGGAAAACCGATTCGAACTCGCCGACTTGGGCAGCTCGAATGGCTGTTACGTCAACAGTCAGGTGACTAAGAAACAGGTTTTGAAGAGTGGTGATCGCGTGCAGTTGGGTCGGACGCTGATGATCTTCACCTCCGGTGAAGAGCATTCCGGTACGGACCTGGTGGCAGGCATCGATATCGTCGGCCGCAGCGAGTCACCGGCCGGTTCGCGGATCGTCAGCTCGATCAGTCAGCAGCAAGGGAGCCAGATTTTCGCTGGGGATGCCGGTTCGGAAAGCCCTTGGCTGGCGCGAGCGCGGAGCAATCTTGATGTGATGTACCATACGGCGCTGGCTGCCAGCCATACGATGGACATCGATCAGCTGCTGCAACGGATCATGGAGTTGATCTTTGAATGGGTGGAAGCCGATCGTGGCTGCGTCATGCTGGTGGACCAGGAATCCTCCGAGCTGGTCCCCACGGTACGCCGCGACCGGAAGGTCACGGGCACCGCCGAGAAGATGGAAATCAGTCGCACGATTCTCGACTACGTGTTGCAGCAGAGTGAAGGGGTCTTGACCAGCGACGCTCGGGAAGATGACCGCTGGGGAGCTGCCGGCAGCATCGTGCGGATGGGCGTGCGGGAAGCCATCTGTGTGCCCATGCAGGGACGGTACGGGATTGTCGGCATTATTTACATCGACACCTTCACCCCGCCCGGACGGATGATACAAGGGCCGCCGAACCGATTCACGGACGAGCACTTGAAACTGATGGTGGCCATCGGCCATCAAGCCGCCTTGGCAGTGGAAGACACCCGCTACTACTCGGCCATGTTACAGGCAGAACGGTTGGCCGCGATCGGACAGACCATCGCCACTCTGTCACACCACATCAAGAACATTCTTCAGGGCATCCGCGGCGGCAGTTACCTGATTGAAGAAGGTCTGAAGACGGCGGAATACGACGTGGTCGGCAAAGGCTGGGCCATTGTCGATAAGAACCAGGAAAAGATTTCCAACCTCGTGATGGACATGCTGTCCTTCAGCAAAGAACGCCAGCCTGACATGATCCCCGCCGCCATGAATGAGGTCGTGGCCGACACCGTGGAATTGATGCAAACCCGCGCGTCGGACATGGGTGTGCAGCTGGTCTGGGCACCGGCACCGAACATTCCGCGTCTGACCTTTGACCCCGACGCCCTGCATCGAGCCATCCTGAATGTCGTCACGAATGCCATCGATGCCTGCGAGAAGGTGGCGGAAGGCCGAGTCACGGTCCGCACCGTATACGACGCACCGGCACGCAAGATCTCCGTGCTGGTCGAGGACAACGGCGAGGGAATCCCGCCCGAAGATCTCTCCCGAATCTTCTCCGTGTTTGAATCCCGCAAAGGGAGCCGCGGCACCGGGCTCGGCCTCCCCGTCAGTCAGAAAATCATGCACGAACACGACGGGGACATCTCCGTCGAGAGCACGCCAGATCGCGGCAGCTGTTTCTGCCTCCACATGCCCGCTGTCTTGGCCGACGTTCCCGAGCAGGAAATGGACTCGTCCGATCTGCGGACCACGTCCGTCCCCGCGCCACCCTCCCGGGACCCCGCCCCACCGGGCCCGTCACGCGTCATCAAACACTGAATTGCCGACGAACGGATTGAATCGTTTCTCAGCGCCGATGGTGGTGGTCGGGCCATGTCCCGGCAGGACAACTGTGTCGTCCGGCATGACAAACAGCTTGGCTCGAATGGCAGCCAGCAGTTCTTTCATGTTGCCATCCGGAAAGTCGGTCCGGCCGATACTCCCTTGAAACAACACATCGCCTCCGAAGACCATCCACGGTGTGTCGCCTTTCCACACGTAGACGACGTGCCCTTTCGAATGGCCCGGCACCTCGAGAACTTCCAATGACAGTCCCGCCGCGTCGTAGATCTCTCCATCGTCAACCAGTTTGTCGGCCGGGGGGCTGGTGAGCCCGGCCCCGTATTGTCCCGACAGATTGGCCAGCGGATCGATGAGCTTGTCGTGCTCGTGGACCCCAATGACCAACGGGCAGTCGGGCCAGCAGCGTTTCATGAATTGATTCCCGGCGATGTGGTCGACGTGCCCGTGCGTGTTGAGAATCGCCTTGGGCGTAAGGTGATGCTGCAACAAGCACTCCTGAATTGCCTCGGCATCAAATCCAGGATCAATGACCACACAGTCGCTGCGGCTGGCCAGACCAGCCAGAAACGTGTTCTGTCCGAACATGCGCGAGACAACGGTATGCACAATCAAGTTTGGCGGTCATATCGGTCCTCGCGTTCTCGGCAGTCGTGATGATTCAGTTGGGACCCAGCCCCGGTATGAGAGACCTGAGCGAGAGGCATTCAACCAGATTCGATGCTGCGGAAAAAGAGGGAGGCTCCACGAAAACCGCTCTTTCGACCTCAGCGATGGTGTGGCGGGGAGAGTTTCGGCTCGCTGGAAGCGTGCGTGGGGGCTGCGAGAACTCGGCTCGCTGAAAATGGCCCGTCCGAGTAGAATGGGCGAAATGGCTGTGAGCTGACCGCTGCCCGACCGCTCCAGTTCATGGCGGAAAATGGGCGACACGGGCAATATATGGATGCCGTGCAAGACTGACGCGGACTTAACCATATGTCAAGAGATGGATGTTGAGGTTTGCGGATTGGCAAAACCCACCTGGATTTGCGGCGGATTGTAATTATTCCACTTGCTGCGAGGCGATACTTACAACACCGCAGTTCTGTCCCGCTGGGGAATCATGGACTGCGGGAGTTTGCGTAAGGTCTCGGGAATATTGAGTCTACGCAATACGGCTTGGTTTCGCCTGCGACAACACGCTCGTTTTGGCGCGAGACTTGCTGCTGGATGAGTTGTCCTTTCCAGCGACGTTTACCAGACACACCCATTCAGGGAAGAATGAGACGGCGGTGATGGCGTGACCCAGACAATCGCGTCCGCAGCCTCTCGCACGCAAGGAGTGATTCGAATGAGGCGAACAAACGTGGACCGGCAACACATGTCCAGAAGGACATTCTGTGCTTCGGCGTTCGGCGTGCTGGCTTATGGAGCTTCCGCATTGGCTCAATCGCCAGCCCAGCCTGGCAGTCAACTGGTCGAACCGATCTATCGCGTGTCCAAGGCGAAAGTGGATTACAGCGCGACGGCCGCCCAACATCCCTTGGATCCCGCGCTGGCACTCGCCTACGACGGCCTCCGCAACATCCGCGAAAACGTGCGTGACTATGAATGCACGATGGTGAAGCGCGAGCGGATTGGCGACACGGTCGGGGAACGCGAATACATGTTCGCCAAGATCCGCAATGAGAAAATCGCCAATGGCCAGGTTGTCTCGCCATTTTCCGTATATCTCTACTTTCTGAAGCCCGATCCGATGAAGGGCCGCGAAGTGATTTTCGTGCGGGGCCAGAACAACGACAAAATGATTGCCCACGAGCGCCGTGATTCCTTCAAGGGAAAATTCGGCTCCGTGTGGCTCAAGCCCGATGGCACCCTGGCGATGCAAGGCAATCGCTACCCGATCACCGAGATCGGTTTGGAGACACTCGTGGTTCGCCTGATCGAGAAGGGTACGCGCGACAAGCAGAACGGTTCGCCGGACGAATGCCTGGTCGAATTCCGCAAGAACGCCAAGATCAATGATCGCGTCTGCACGATGCTGCAAGTCAAACACCCGCATCCCCGCGACTACTACGACTTCCATATCGCGCGGATCTTCATCGACGATGAATACAATGTACCGCTGCGGTATGCGGCCTACAGTTGGCCCAGCCGTCCCGACGGAGGTCCCGAGTTGATCGAAGAGTACACCTATTTGAACTTGAAACTGAATGCCGGCTGCACGGATCAAGATTTCGACTACAACAACACCGACTACAGCTTCTGACGAGGTACGGACCTCGCACGACTGCGAGCTACCTCTCGAGCACGGTTCGCTTCGCGCCCGCGTGGGTGGCCAAAAACGTGACTCAACATCACGACGTTGTTCGCCGTCCGTAGATGGACCGCATAGCGGATCCGTTTCTCTGGGTCACCGACGGTTCGCGTCGCCTGCTGCAGGCGACGCTTTTTTGTAACCGTTCACGGAGTTCCGACCGCGGAGGGCTCGGTAACGGGACCATCTCACTCTCACCCGTGGGATCGGCTTCCAGCCTGTCATGTTCGTGGCGCAGCGACAGGCTGGAAGCGTATCCCACGGGACATTTTCACTTGCCAATCGCCTCAGAGTAAGAGTTTGCCGCCGGACGCAACCCACGCACCTTTCGTCGGGTCGCCCCCTGGCGTAGTATAACGTGTCGTCCGCCAGGACTCGCGTTCATTCTGCCTTCCCCAGTTTGCAGGCGACCCAGTTTGCACCGGCACATGACAGAAAACTCTGTGACAGCCACTGGACGGCCGAGTCCAGCCGTCACGAAGAGCGGCGAACGGCCCGGCCGGTGGCGCGCTGGTCTCCGCCTCATCCGAGCGATGGCGATCGGGTACCTTCTCTTTGTGTTGGTCATGATGTGGCTTGAAACGGTCTTGATTTACCCGACATGGCAGATTCCCCCCGGGGACTGGAGCCCTGCGGGAGTCGCGCTGGAGGATGTGTACTTTGACTCCGAGGACGGAACGAAACTCAATGCGTGGTATTTCGCGCATCCGCAACCTCGTGCTTATGTCCTGTACTGCCACGGAAATGGCGAGAACCTCGCCCATTTGGGGGAGTATCTGGATGGACTGCGGGAAGCGTATGGCGTGTCGATCCTGGCCTTCGATTATCGCGGCTACGGCAGGAGCGGCGGCAAGCCAAACGAATCAGGAATTTTGGCCGATAGTCGCGCGTCGCAACGTTGGCTGGCCCAACGCGCCGGTATCTCCACGAACCAGGTAGTCCTGTGGGGACGATCCATCGGCGGCGCCGTGAGCGTGCAACTGGCAGTCGATCTCGGTGCCCGCGGTGTGATCCTCGAACGCACGTTCACCAGCCTGCCCGACGTAGCCGCTCGGCATTATCCCTTTCTGCCGGTCCGCTGGCTGATGCGCAATCGTTACGATTCGCTGTCCAGAATCGCCCAGTATCGCGGGCCGTTGCTGCAGAGCCACGGCACAGCTGACGAGATTGTGCCATTCTCTTTGGGTGAGCAGTTATTCGCTGCGGCAGGGAGCACGCAAAAACGATTTCTGGCCATGCCAGGGGTGACCCATAATGGACCCAACACCCAGGATTACTATACTGAGTTACGGCGTTTCCTCGATGCATTGCCGTGAGACATCACGACGAGCAGCTGACGAGTATCGCACTTCGCCCCCCACCCGATAACCAATAGCCAATAACAAACCCGCCTGGCGGTCTCTTCTGGCCCAGATAGCGGGTTACTGACACCTCTCGATGGGAAGGAGTTTAGCATGCGTTTACGATGTGGATTCTTGGCACTTCTGGCAACGGCTGGCTTGATGCTCTGTGGCTGTGGGGAAACCAAAACCACACCTCCACCAGGCACCGATATGAATACACCCACCGTGGATATCGACGAAGGCGACATTGTTTCGCCCGACGAAATCAACAAGAAGGACGCTGCCGCGACCAAACCCAACAAGCCGGGGACTGCCGACCCGGGCACGGAAACCAAGAAGGAAGGCGAATAGCCTCTCGTCGCGGCGCGCACGCAAGCCATCACCACAGCCAGCCGGCCGACTGCGGATCCACGAGGGCCGCTCAGCTGGCGGGTCGTCAGTGCGCTGCATGGGCGGTTGGTCCCGGGCGAAATCCGATCCCCCCGCATCGCCGTTGGCCACCGCCATCGCGCTGCACGAAAGACTCCCGTCGCCTGCAAGACCATGAATAATCTGCGCGTGGCTGCGGTACAATTCCAGCATGCCCCCGGCGACAAGACCTACAACCTATCGGTGATTGAGCGGTTTGTCCGAGAGGCGGTGAAGCAGCAAGTCGAACTCATCTTGTTCCCCGAATGCTGTATTTCCGGATACTGGCATTTGCGCAAATTGAGCCGCACCGAGCTGGTTGCTCTGGCCGAACCGGTGCCCGACGGTCCGAGCCTAACACGAATCCGCGATTGGTCGCGCCAGACCGGCATGTCGATCGGCGCGGGATTCGTGGAAATCGCTGAAGATGGAAAGCTCTACAACAGCACCATCGTGGCCATGCCGGACGGTTCGTCCGTGTGCCATCGGAAAATCCACTGTTTCATCAGCCCTCATCTGTCGAGCGGCGACCACTACACCGTCTTCGACACACCGCACGGTTGCCGAGCCGCCGTGTTGATTTGCTACGACAACAACATCATCGAGAATGTGCGAGCCTGTGCGCTCTCCGGCGCCGAGATTCTCCTGGCACCTCATCAGACTGGCGGATGCCGCTCCGGCAGCCCACACGCCATGGGACCGATCGATCCCGCGTCTGTGGCATCAACGCCATACCGATCCCGCATCAATCGAGGCGGAGCTGCGCGGTGACAAGGGGCGTGGCTGGCTGCTGCGGTGGCTGCCGGCGCGGGCCCACGACAACGGGATCTTCCTGGTGTTCAGTAACGGGATCGGCCTGGACGATGATGAAGTGCGGACCGGAAACGCCATGATCCTGGACCCCTATGGCCGCATCCTGTCGGAAACTTGGGAAGCTGCCGACGCGATGGTCATCGCCGACCTCGACGCCCACTTGCGCGATCGCTGTACGGGCGTTCGCTGGCTCCGCGCCCGCCGACCTGAACTATACCACTCGCTGGTCGTCCCCACCGGGCGCGAGCAGGATACGCGCAGCGTGCGGTTCGAGTACGACAATCAGCAATGACTCTTTATCCTGGAAACAAGTCCTCCTGACCAAAATGATCGGGTGACAATATAAAAGCTGGCAGAGGAGAGGTTCTTGTCATCCGATATGTCTGTCCTCATTTGCCCCTTCCAAGGTCTTCGACACCGTTGCCAGTTTGTTCGAAGTTTCTTGATGGGTTGGGAGGCTCCCTCGCGATTCTCGGATAGTGGAGATTGAATTCCGAAATCGCGTTTTTGGGGGGAGTACGTTCGGTGCCATTGCCAAGAGGGCTCCATCTTGCTCTCCAGCCGTCGCAGCAATCCCCGCGGACGCGGGACCGCACCCTAAAAGAAACGGGAACGCACTTCCGGCCGATGCAACAAGATCAGCGCCCAAATACCGAACGGGATACCGAACACGTAGCACGGCGAGCAACAGGGAATCACCGAGATGATGGCCGCCGTCATGGCACCGCCATATCCCCGCAATCGGACGCATGCAAATGGAGCCGGCCGCAATCACCATCATCATGATCGCCCATGCGACCAGGGCCACGACGCCGCCGGTCAACTGGCCCACCCCCTCCGGAGTCGATAGATCGAGTTCCGTGAAGCGATCGATCTGATACGGCATCGAGAGGGCCAGCAGGCCCAAGAACACCAGCGACAACACCAGCAGACAAATGGCCGGCGCGAGCAACGGGTTGCCGTCGGCGTAGACCTCCCCCGGCACCGACGGCGCGGCGTAAGGATTGGCTTCCGGCAGGTCCCGGAACGGATTGTCCTCGAATTGATTGCCACTCATGCGGATCGCCCTTCGCCAGACCGGGTGGCGCGAATCACTCAGCCGTTACATCATGCATCAACTCGCCGTCACTCTGCGAGCCTGGTCCCAAAAATCGCACTCAGAAAGCGGTACGTGTCGTCGGCAATGCCAGGTGCTGTACTCTCGCGGGGTCCGGCCACGTTGAGCACGCGGATGTTCTGCTGGCCAATCCACTGGCGCACCACGTCGACATCCGTGTCTTGCGATAAATCGACCACCAGACACGGCTTGGCCAACCGCTGGGCAAGTCGGTGGGTTAACTTCGTCCCGCCTTGGAGGGGACCGCGGCAGAGAATCAAGGTGCCTGACGAATCGAGCACGTTCTGTCGGGTACGGACCCAGTACTTGGGGGAGCTGGTTTCCTGCAACTGATAGTGTTCGGCAATCCGTCCGTCTTCGGACAAACGCCCGCGCGGACACCAGCCGCCATGGGCAATACCGAGCGAGATGGCGGCATCCAACGCACCGCGATCAACTCCCGTTTGTCCCCCGGACACGATGCGGTCGAGCCAACTACCAGTCTCCGTCCGCGTCACATTCCGCCTCGTCGTTCGCTGATCCGGAAAAAGCCGGTCCGCTGCCATGCGTTCCGGAGAGCCCTCAGTCATCTGCCACGCGCTGTGCCACGCGCAGACGAGCACTACTGCTGCGTGGATTGCGATCCTGCTCCGCATCGTCAGCTCGAATCGGCCTGCGCGTCACCACATTCAAGCGCGGGTCCTCGCGAAACGCCGTCTTCACCGGCCGATCTTCCAGGGAATGGAAACTGATGATGGCCAGTCGCCCACCAGGCAACAAACAATCGGGCAGTCGCCGCAGCGCGATATCCAACGACTTGAGTTCCTGATTGACCGCGATGCGAAGCGCTTGAAAGGTGCGCGTGGCCGGGTCAATACGGTGGTTCTTCGATCGCGGCACACACCTGCGCACCAGGTCCGCTAATTGGCGAGCTGTGTGAATTGGCTCCGTCCGTCGGCACTCGACGATCTGCCGCGCAATCCGCCGACTGTACCGCTCTTCCCCCAATTCGTAAATCACATTCGCCAGATGTTCGGCACTGAACCGAGCCAGCAACCGCCAGGCGGGCTCGCCGCTCTCCGGATCGAACCGCAGATCAAGCGGTCCCTCGGCCTCGTAACTGAATCCCCGTTGGCGATCCGCCAATTGGTCGCTCGAGAGCCCCAGATCTAACAGGATGCCATGGACCCGCCCGATCCCGGCGCTGTCGAGAACCTCGGGCAAGTCACAGTAGTTGGCCTGGGCGACACGGATCGGCAGCCCCACCAGTTCTTGCTCAGCGCGGGCCATGGCCTGCGGGTCGCGGTCGATGGCCAAGACGACTCCCTGCGGACCGACGCGTGCGGCCAGCAGACGCGTGTGACCGCCACCCCCGAGCGTCCCGTCCACGACAGATCTGGCCAGGCTGAGGCTGGAGCGCCGCCAAAACCTCGTCAGCCAAGACAGGAATATGGATCGAGGAGGAGTCGGCCATGAGTACCCGCTGCGTGCACGCAAAAGAGAACGCCACAGACTACCAGGCCTCATTCTACACGCGCCAGCGCAACGCGGGCATAGCCGAGCCTGGCGTGCGACCCGGGGCGCGTCCATGCGCCCCGCGGGTGGGCCGAGCCAGCAGCAGGAGAATGCCAAATGACACTCCACTAGCTGCAGTTCGCAGCCGAAAACATCCCGTTTCCGTACTCGCGAAGACGACACAGCCAATTGCTTGGCCGCTGGAAAGTCAGTCTGTGGCCGTGGACTGACCCTCCTGTCGTCGCGCCTGGCGAACTTCGGACGGACGTATCCTTCCTGATCTCAAGCGAAGAACCACTTGGCACGCTGCCACCGCTTCCTCGGTCTTCCGGTCATGCCAAAGCCGCTCCCTCTGCAACGTAACTACTCCCCCTCTGCCAGACGCCCCGCCAGCAGAGAATCCACTGCCTCGAATTTCCCACCGTCGCAGACACCGGTACCCCTGGTGGCTGCTCCGCTGGCTGCCCAGAGCGTTAACGCGGCCGAGCCGGATGCGGCTGCTCCGAGTCGGCACGGCGCATTGAATTGCGGGCCCCCAAACGCGCTCTCAGCAATCTCGTCGTAAAATGGCTGCTTCTGGTTCAGATAGCCATCCCACCGCGCACGATCCCATATCTCCAGGTGATCGCGCACCCCCAACAATACAATTTCCTTGCTCTGCAACGATAGACTGGCCAGGTCGGCCGGAATCCGCAGTCGGCCCTGGCGATCCATCTCCACTCGTTGCGCCTGAGCGTAGAACAACCGACTGAAAGCGCGTATGTCTTGGGCCGTCGGCGAGCCTTGTCCGAGTTGATCCCCCAACTGCATGAAAGATTGCTCGGTGTACACCACTAGCGATCCATCCGTGCCGGGTGCCATGTACAGAACCGTGCAATTGGCATGTCCTAACACGTCGCGAATGGGTTTGGGAAGTGCGAACCGGCACTTCTCATCCAGACTTCGCTGAAAGCTGCCAGTTAGCAACATATGCGTCCCACTCGCTACCACTTAATCCCACTACCGCCCCAAGATACCCACTAGATCTCCCACGTCAACATGATTTCCGCGCAGGGCAACAGGCAACAAGGCTGATGGCTTGACCTAGGTGCATATGGCGTGAAGACTTCGAGCGATTAGCAGGTGTTCTGGGAATTTTTTCAGAGGGGCTTTTCGCCATTCGTCAGACTGCCTGAGACTCCCTCGTACAGCTCTTCATAACGGCGAACCATGCCGTCCAGAGAGAAATTCGCGGTCACACGCTGGCGGTTGTTCTTCCCTAGCTCAGCGGCCAACGCGGGCTGACGGAGAATACTAAGTACCTTTTCTGTAAAGGCTTGCGAGTCGCCCACCGGTGCTGACTGATCCGGCGATAGGGGACCAAGCACTTCCAAAACTCCTTCCAGCCTGTGTGCATACCACCGGGCGTTCGCAGGCCATCGCCTCGAGCAGCACGTTGGGCATTCCTTCCCACCGCGAGGGGAGCACCAGCAGGTCACTGGCCCGCAGGATTTCCAGCACATGAGGCTGCCAGCCACAGAAATGCACGCGTGGGCCAAGGCCCAGGTGGGCCGCCGTACGTCGCAGCGCCGCCGCCTGCGGTCCGTCTCCCACAATCAGCAGGTCGTGTGCGGGCAGCGCAGCAAACCACTGTGGAGCCTGCTGCAGCAACTGGTCGATGCCTTTCTGCGGAGCCAAACGGGAAACACAGGTGATCGTGCGCCGCAACGGCGGCACCCCCAGCGTTGCCAACCGCACTGCCTCGCGCGCTCGACAAGCCTCCACATCAATCCCGTTGGGAATCACCGCCAGCTGCGCGGCCGGTATTCTCATCCGGCAGCCCGCATAGTCCGCGACCCGCTGACTGACACAGACGACTCGCCCGGCCCGCTTCAAGACCGACCGTTCCAGAATCTGGCGGGTGCGCGATGGATCGGCCACGCGGATCCCGGCACACCACGTCTGACAACGAGCCAGGCGACGAACTGCCAGCCCAGTCACCACGTTGGCGTGAAACAGCATCGACTGCACAATGTCCGGCGGCTGTGCGCTCCATGCGCGGACCAGTTGACTCACTGCCGCCGGAAATCGCCATTTCTGCGTGAATCCGAGGAACTGCAGCGGAATGCCCGCTGCTTCCAAGTAGTCCCACCAGAGCATCACGTGGGGCAGAGGGACGAGGTGCCAGCGAGTACACCGTCGGCTGAAAACGCTGTCGATCGATCTGCCGAGCGAGGTTCGCCAGGCAACGTTCGGCCCCGCCCACCTCCAACTCCGTGATGACCAGCGCCAGTTTCTTGGGTGACGTCAGACATGAGCAGAGGATCACGATTTCCAGACGGCTGCCACAGACAGCCGCCAGCCCTTGCACAGTTCGAAACGACTTGACACGCATCAGATCATCCCAGAATCCCCGCTTCCTTTTCAAGACGAGGTTCGCGGGCCCTGCAGCACCAGCAACCCAAGGACCGCATTCACCCTATCCACCCCATTCTTCGCCAAAAACGGGGAGCCTCCCCTTTTTCTTGGAAGACTTGCGGTTCGTCGGTACGATCGGCCATAACAGGGCAGCATGGCTCAGGTCCGTCTGCCGAGGTGCGGAAAGTACTGTTGAGGAACTCAAGTCACCGATGGCCGATCTCAGTCAATACGACTATGAATTGCCGCGTGAGTTGATCGCTCAGCACGCTCTGAGTTGCCGCAGCGACGCGCGACTGCTGGTTGTTTCGAGGCGGACTTCATCGCTCGACCACGTCCATGTACGGGACCTGCCGGAGCACTTACGTGCCGGGCGATTGCCTGGTTTTGAACGACACGCGAGTATTGGCAGCCCGTCTGCAGGGGTACCGCACGAGCACAGGAGGGCGGTGGTCGGGGCTCTTCGTTGCCTCCGACTCGGCGGGCCATTGGGAAGTGCTGAGCAGGACGCGGGGAAGACTTCGTGTGGGCGAGACGGTCATGTTGCAGGACCGCCATGCGGACGACGCATTCTGCTTGCGGTTTGTGGCGAACCTGGGGGAGGGACTGTGGGCCGTCCAATCGGACGACACCGGACCGCCGGTAGATGTTCTGCAGCGTGTGGGTCGCGTTCCTTTGCCACCGTACATCCGCGGCGGCGAAATGGATGACGCGGACATCGAGCAGTATCAAACGGTGTTTGCTCGTCGAGCGGGTGCCATTGCCGCTCCCACGGCAGGACTACACTTCACCGAGGAATTACTGGCTCAATTGAGGCAGTCGGGAATTCATCTTTGTCGCGTCACGCTGCACGTCGGCATCGGGACATTTCGCCCGATCGCGGTCGAACGTCTGGACGAGCATGAAATGCACTACGAATGGGGGGAGATCACGCAATCGGCGGTCGAGCGGTTGCAGGCCTGTCGCAGCGCCGGGGGGCGCATCGTGGCGGTCGGGACGACCTGTGTCCGCGTACTGGAGACGGCGGCACAGGGCGGGGAGCTACAAGCGTGGCAGGGGGAGACCAACCTCTTCATACGGCCTCCGTTCACATTTCGCGCCGTCGACGCGCTGATCACCAATTTCCATCTCCCCAAGAGCACGCTCCTGGTGCTCGTCCGCACATTCGGCGGGGATGACCTCCTGAAACGGGCTTACGAGGAGGCCATTGCGGAGAGATATCGATTCTTCAGTTACGGGGATGCGATGCTCATCCTGTGAACGACGGGAGAAACTCCGCAAAACTCATCGCCCCTGCGTAGCTCAGATCGGTCTTGGCCATTATGCTGCGGTCGATCGCCGGGGGTCCGACCAGCACTGGCGGCTTGTTGTTTTAGTCGCGGGACAGGCTTCCAGCCTGTCATTTGGGAGAGCGGCGTTGAATGGGCACTGGAGACGGGCCGATCGTGACAGGCTGAAAGCCTGTCGCACGTGCTGATTTCAACTAAGACCAAGCCCCGCTGGGCAAGGCAGAAATTCGAAAACCGAACTAGGAAAGAGCGATGGCTGGTGTGGCTGCCGAACGAGTGCTTGTTGTCCCCACGGATTTGCTCCATCGACTCGGCTATTTCCAGGGTTTCATGCCGGGGGTCGAGGGGTACCTGGACACGCTCCTCAGCGGGCAGCACACGAGCTACCGTCCGCGTGGGGAAATGGAAATCGACCCCAGCTTCAAACAGCTCATCCCGTACGTCATTTTCTGTCACCGCGACGGCGACGGGCAGTTGTCCGTGTTTCGTTACACGCGAGGCAGCGGGCAAGGCGAGCAGCGTTTGCACCGTAAGCACAGTGTGGGAATTGGGGGCCACATCTCGTCGGACGACGCCGCCAGCATCGCGCCCTACGCGGAAGGAATGCGACGCGAACTCCAGGAGGAGGTGATCGTCAACACTCCCTACGTAGACCGGTGCGTGGGATTGATCAACGACGACGAGACCGAGGTGGGGAAAGTACATCTGGGGGTGGTACACATTTTCGACGTGCAGACGCCCGATGTACAGCCGCGTGAGCGGGAGATCATGGATGCCGGTTTTCGGCCGGTGGGCGAACTGCTCGACGATCTCGACGGTTTCGAAAGCTGGTCGCGGATTTGTCTGGAAGCGTTGTTCCAGCACGATTCCTGAGGCGGCAGGCTACCTCAAGATGAAGTGCATCGCGATCCGTTAGCCTGCGCCACGGTAGAGACTGAGACGCGGATGGTCCATACACCAGTCTATCTCGACAACCACGCCACGACACGTGTCGATCCGCGTGTGGTGGAGGCCATGCTCCCCTTCTTCACGCAACAGTATGGTAACGCCAGCAGCACAAGTCACTCGTTTGGCTGGCAATCTCAGCAAGCGGTGGAAGTGGCCCGCCAGGCGGTGGCCGAGACTCTCCACGCGGATCCGCGAGAAATCGTCTTTACCAGCGGTGCCACCGAGAGCAACAACCTGGTGATTCGAGGAGTCGCCGAGAAGCAGCGTCGAAGCGGCAGGCATATTGTCAGTTTGCAGACCGAGCACAAAGCGGTCCTCGATCCGCTATCCCGCCTGACTCGTCAAGGTTTCGAAGTCACCTGGCTGCCGGTCGAACCCCAAGGTGGAGATCAAGCCGGGCAGCGTCGATCCGCAGCGGGTGGCGGATGCGATTCGCGACGATACGCTGCTGGTGACGATCATGCTGGCCAATAACGAAATCGGCGTCCTCCAACCGTTGGCGGAGATCGGCGGCATTTGCCGTCAGCGGGGCGTGTTGTTGCACACGGACGCCACGCAGGCCGTCGGCAGAATACCGGTCGACGTGCAGCAGCTCCAGGTCGACCTGCTGAGCTGCTCCGCTCACAAGCTGTACGGCCCAAAAGGAGTCGGAGCCCTGTACCTGCGGCGCGACGGTGGGCGAGTGCGGTTGGCAGGTCAAATTGTCGGCGGGGGACAGGAGCGCGGTCTCCGCAGTGGCACGCTCAACGTGCCGGGCATCGTCGGGATGGGGGCCGCAGTCCGATTGTGCTCCGCGGAGATGGCCGGTTGAAGCAGCACGGCTGGCCCAATTGCGAAATCGGCTGTTCGAAGGTCTCTGTCAGAGCGTTGGCCAAGTCACCCTGAACGGCCCGGCCCTGGCTGTTCCGCACCTGCGATTAGAGGGAAACTTAAACTGCAGCTTTGCACTGGTTGATGCGAGAAGCGATCATGATGCGCGCTCGAGATATCGCCGTATCCAGTGGCAGCGCTTGCACTTCGGCCAGTCCCGATCCCAGCCACGTGCTGCGAGCCTTGGGGCTCGACGCCGATCGCGTCCGAGGCAGCCTGCGGTTTGGCATCGGCCGATTCAATACGCCGCAGGAGATCGAGTTCACCATTGATACCTTGGCAGAAGCTGTCCACTCCCTGCGGCGGCTGGTCAGCCCCTGATACAATTCACGCAACACTCATAATGACAAACGGTTACGAGTTTTCCTCCAAAAACTATCGACTGACGGTTTCCCCAACGCTGGAAATCGAGTATTTTAGACATAGCTGGTTGTAAAAAATCACACGGTTCACGCACAGAGCACACGCGTAGAGATGATCTGCGACACAGACGGAGACAGTTTGCATGGCAATCATTTTGACTGAAAAGGCGGCCGCCGAGATTCAACGTGTACGGGACGAGCAGAAGCTAGAGGGCGACATGCTTGCTCCGCATCGGGGTGGCCGGTGGTGGTTGCAGCGGTTTCAGTTACACGATGGGCTTTGACAAATCTTTCGACGCGCAGGCCGACAGCAAGTACAACATGCACGGCGTCGATGTCGTGGTGGACAAGAAGAGTTCTTTGTACCTCGATGGTGCGACCATCGATTGGTACGACGGCCTGGAGAAGCGCGGGTTCACGTTTGACAACCCGAATGCGGTCAAGACCTGCGGCTGCGGCAGTTCCTTCCAGGCCTAATCGCACAACCTCCCGTTGAACGTAACGTGATGGGTCCGGCAACCGTCGGACCTATCGCGTTTCTTGATTCGAGCGTAACATGGCCTGCGTCGGGTTCCCGGCGTCGAAGGCCTGTCAGGGCCGCTTGGCAAGCCGTGGCGGTCAGCCATCACGACTGCCGGGGACGCCCGTCTTCACCTTTACTTCGACCGGGCGGCGTGTCATAACGGTTCATAGTTGGTCGACGCTTGCCTGGGCATCCGAGTGCGGCTTCGACGAAGTGCCGCGCGGACGGGACGTTTCGGTGCGTCGTTCTGCGGTGAAGCAACAGGAGGTCGCCGGGCGACGATGGGTAGTCGAGGCAACAAAGTTCACGTTCTCGGTATCGGTGACGACGCCCAGGAGGGTCCTACCACGGCGGGGTGCGCGCTGCTTCAGGCGGCCGAACTGATTATCGGATCGGAGGACTCGTGTGAACGACTATCCGCAACTTGATGTCGTGGCCGTAGGCGCCCATCCTGATGACGTGGAGATCGCCTGCGGAGGTACCTTGGCCAAATTGGCTTCGCAAGGCTACCAGGTGGGAATCATTGACTTGACCGACGGCGAGCCGACCCCCAATTCGCCCGGCCCTGAAGTTCGACTTGCGGAAGCTCAGCAGGCGGCGCAGACGCTCGGCGTCGCCAAACGCATTGTCCTGGACCTTCCCAATCGGCGGCTCTTCGACTCCTTTGAAGCACGCGTGGCATTGGCCAAGGAGTTTCGCAAGTACCGGCCGCGGATTGTGATCGGCTTTGGCGGCAAGACCCCCATGGCATCCCCAGACCACTGGCAGGCGGTCCAAATCACCGATGGCGCCGTGTTCTATTCCCGACTCTCGAAGTGGGACGAGTACTTCGACGGCTTGCCCGTTCACCACGTCACCGCTCAACTCTATTTTCGACTGGCATTTGAGCCGGCCACCATGGACGGATTCCACAGCCATTTCACCGTCGACATCAGCAGCACGCTGGAGACCAAACTCAACGCCATCCACTGTTACCAGACCCAGTTCCCACCGGCGAAGTCCTACGTGTTCGAACGCATCCGCGGCGCCGCCCTGCTGGCTGGTTCGGCAGCTGGCTTCACTGCCGGCGAGACGTTCGTCGGCACCCGACCGCTGGGCACGCAAGACCTCGTGCAGTTCGTACTGGGGGGCTAGTTGCCATCGGGCCCACACGGCTCCCCAAAATCCGGCCATCTCTCGCTTCTCAACGTCTCGTTCCGGCGTGTGACCGTTCTCCCTGGCCAATGCGAGGTCCGTTTTCGGGGCCGCAATCTACCCACAGGAAAGCAGCGTCAGCGAGTGCCGCCGCAACGGACACCCCCTTAGGGTGCCACAAAACCATACGCCGGGTGGGTATACTGGAAATTGGCCATGATCCGCTGTCAGGAAAGTCAGGGCAGCGGATCTAATATTACGTTGTGAACTTCGATCGCAATCTATGGCGATTGCGCGTCAAGACGCGATCGACATTTGAAATGCAGGTATTTTTTGTGTCCTCACAAGGCGCACCCAATTCCTCCCGGTTCTACCAACTGCGAGTACACCATGAAGCGATTTCTTTTGCCGGCGTTAATTGTCTGCTTTCTTCTTCCAGCGGTCGCTACCAGGGCTGACTACAGTGCCACGGCGAGCATCGATTGGAGTAGTTTTAACGTTCAACTGATCGACCTGTCGGACGGTATCAACGCTCCGGCATTCAATTGGACCCCCGCAACGGCATACGGTAACGTCTATTCGGACGCCTACACGGTTTATCCGGATGACTTTATGTCCGACAGTCAATCGGCGCCGGACTTCACCACCTTGCTCTCGACCAATACTTCCACGGCCGAGGCCCAAAGCAGTACGTTGCGCAGCAGCACGTCGCTTTTTGGCTCGGCGGCGGCTCAATCCGGCAGCAACCCCTGGGGAGTGTTTAACAACTATTCCTACGCCAGCGCGGAGAACGGCGGCGTTTTTGGACTGAGTGGACAGGGGATTGCCCTCATTTCTTTTGACTGGCAGATCAGCGTAGCCGGCGCCGTGGGCGACTACGACAACTCGGGCAGTGCGGGCGTCTATATGTATGCCGACTACACTAGTGGGCTCAACCAGTTCGGCTATGCAGGAAACGGCTTCGATGTGGCGAGTTTCAACGTGGGCACGGGAGATCATTCCGGTACGTTGTCCATGGTCATCTACAATAGTGGTAATGGCACGACGACCGGCGACATGTACGTCGGCCTCAACGCTCAAGCGAGCAGTGTGAGTGTCCCCGAGCCAGCATCATTGGCATTAATGTTGGTCGGCCTCGGATTCGTTGGTTTGGTGGCGCGGCGTCGCTTCAAGTAGACTTGGCAATACCTTCACAGAAGCATTCACAGAAGAGCCGCGTGTCAAGCGGCTCTTTTTTTTGCGCGGGTTGGGTGAAGATGAGCCCGCGTTGGCTACTTGCCGGTGATGTTGCCGTGCGATGTCAATACTTGTTGTCGCTGTCGGCAGATGCGCGTTCCCGCCGTCATGCGCGCAGTCACCGCTTGCGCCACCGGCGCAGCTGCTCGAGCACTTGCCCCAAATCGTCTGGCAACGGCGCCTCGATTTCCAGCGTTTCTCCGGTCATGGGATGGGCGAACTTCAGCCGTCGAGCGTGCAGCGCCTGGCGATCGAGCAAGATCGTCGGATCGTCGCTCTGGCACAGTTCGCCTTGCGTAATCTGAGCACGACCGCCGTAGAGCCGATCACATAACACGGGACAACCGATGTGTGCCAGATGGACGCGGATCTGGTGCGTGCGCCCCGTTTTGGGGAATAGACGCAGCACCGCAAAGCCCGCCAGACGCTCCACAACTTCGTAGAACGTGGAAGCCTCACGCGTCGTGCCATGTTGAGCTCGGATCGCCATCTTCTCGCGCTGATACGGATGAGCGCCAATGGGCTGTTCAATCCAATCACGATCGCGGTCAGGTACGCCGGCCACGATCGCCAGGTATTCCTTTTCAATCGTGCCGCGCTGCCCACTGCGCTGCCAAGGCCATGTGGGCAGCATCCGTCTTGGCCACCACGATCACGCCGGACGTGTCGCGGTCAAGTCGATGGACGATCCCCGGACGACAGGCCCCCGCCACGCCACTGAGTTGCGCGAAATGGTGCGAGAGAGCATTGGCCAACGTGCCACCACCATGCCCCTTGCTCGGATGCACCACCATCCGCGGCGGCTTGTCGATGACCACGAGCGCGTCGTCCTCGTAGAGAATACTCAGCTCGATGGCTTCCGCCACGGGGCCGGCACGGGGTATGTCGGGCAGCACAACCAACACTCGTTGCCCGCCGGCAAGTCGGTACGCGGCCTTGGTGCGGCGTCCGTCCACCAGCACGCCCCCGACGCTGATCGCCCGCCGCAACTGGACTCGGCTGTGAGCCATACACTTCTGCGCCAGGAAGACATCCAAACGCGCGCCGGCATCCTCGTCACCGACAACCAGCTCTAACGGTTCGACCGAGGACATCAGCACTTCGATTCGGATCTTATGGCAGCCTGGCATGAAAGCCAGCGGCGCTGCAAGGGCCGTGAAACGTCATTACCCCGGGCATCGGACATGGCAGAGACGACGTGGCCGAAACGTGGGCACACCGCCCAACTCGGGCCAATGTGACACCGCAAGCGCAGATGCTACTGGCCAGCGCCGTCGTTCTTTTCCGGGACCGCCGGCGGCTCGATTGGCGGAGCGTCCGTTTTCGGCGCGTCGATCGGTGGAGCATCCGTTTTCGGCGGCTCAATCGGTGGGGCGTCCGTTTTCGGCGGCTCATCGGCGGCATCGTCGGGCATCCGCGGCGCGGTCGCCTCTGGCTTGGGTGGAGTTGTGGCATCCTCGGGCAGGGCCGCATCCCCAGGCGCCGCAGCATTCGCTTCTTCCTCATCGGCCTCTGGCTTCACCGCTTCTTCGGTGCCACCGATCGGCAGATCTCTCATGAAATCGGAATCGGGAGCCTCGGGAAGGGTCCCCAAATCGCCACCCGGCAGGCCCGCGCCCAAGCCACCCAGCCCTTCCCCTTCCATTTTGCGAGGCACAGGTTTCTGGCGCGAGAACCAGTTGTACCAGGACCTCGTGGAAGCCATTTCCAGTCGAGCGAGGCGTTGTTGAGCGGCTTTTCCCACCGCCGAATCATTCTCCGCGTCAATCACGGCCTGGTAGTACGTTCCGGCCTCTTCCAACTGCCCCAGAGCTTCCAAGGTTTCAGCCAAGCCGAGATTCGCACGACGCTGAAGCATCGGCGAATCGGCAATCTGCTTGTGGTCCAAGATGTCGCGATAGGTACTTTCCGCCGCGTTGAGACTCGTCTCCGCCTTGGCTCGATCCTGAAACAGTAAACGAACACCTTGGGCGGATTCGAGATCGGCGGCGGTTTGAGCGGCCCACAGGCCGGCCACGGTATCCGCGTAACGGTCGGCGACGGCGCTCAATTCGCTCACCGGATCGGACTGCGGGTCCGATCCCGCGTCCATGTACGACCGCCAAGCCTGAGCACGCTCAGACTCCCTGCTGTACGCCACGTAATACCAGGCGGCGAGAATGGCCACCACACCCACGACCAACAAACCAATCATGGTCATATGGGGACGCACGCGCTCAATCCACTGCCCCAGCGTGTCCGCCAACTCGTTCGTCTGTAGCTCGTGCCGTCTTTTTGATTTCATAATACCCAGCCTAGGAATGGCTTTTATGGAATTCCGACCACGGGTACCCCGGCGGACCACCGCACGGCGTCCCGCAGGCTGGGATTCCGAGGAAGGATCGAGGATGTGTGAAGGTGCTAAGTATAGAACTGGTTTGAGAAAAGCGTCAATAGCAGGGGCCGGTCTGCCAGCAGCGGTAGCGAGCTGGGCCGCCGGACAGCTGTCGCACCGCGGAACGCAGGGAGTCAAACGCAGGGAATCGAACGCGGGAATGAGATGGGGGAAGCGTCGACCGTGAACTGTCCATCCTTGGCCTTGCCTGAAGAACGAATGACCAGGAGGGATTTCTCCGGCACACAGGCAGGTTGGGCGCGATGCGGTTGGCGGCCGACGAAAGGCACCGCGGACGAGCGTAAATGAACGTCGTGCGGACCGGTCGCCCCTATCCTGCCAATCGATTCCTGGTACGATCTCTGGCCATGTGTGCCGCTCTGAATCCCGCTCAACAAAAAGCTGTGTCGACACTTTCCGGGCCGTTGCTGGTCTTAGCCGGTGCCGGGAACGGGCAAGACGCGCGTGGTGACGTTTCGCATTGCGGAGTTGATTCGCCACGGCACGGCTCCCGACCGCATCCTGGCAGTGACGTTCACGAACAAAGCGGCCAGTGAAATGCAGGAGCGGGTGGGCAAGCTGCTGGGCAAAGGCCACAAGACGCGTCCACAGGTCTCCACCTTCCATGCTCACTGCCTACAGATCCTGCGGCGGCACATTCGCCGACTCGGTTATCCCGCACGCTTTGCCATCTACGATCGAGGCGATCAAGAGAGCCTGGCGCGCTCCGTGTTGCGGGAGATTCGCGTCGGGAGCGAGACGCTCCGGCCGGGTGATCTGCTCTATCAGATCAGTAGCTGGAAGTCTCGTTGCGTACGGCCCCCGGACGCGGCGACCCTGGCAGAGACGGACAAAGAGCACCTGGCCGCGACGGCGTTTCGCCGCTATCAGCGGGCCCTCAAGAACGCCGGGGCCGTCGATTTCGATGACATTCTGCTGTGCACGGAGGAACTGTTTGAGAACTTCGCCGACGTGCTGCAGGACGAAGCGTCGCGATTCGACCATTTGCTGGTCGACGAATACCAGGACACCAACGGCAGCCAGTATCGCATCGTGCGGGCACTGGCCGCCCAACACCGCAATCTCTGTGTCGTGGGTGACGACGATCAATCGATCTATGGCTGGCGCGGTGCGGAGGTGGAACACATCCTGCGTTTCACCCGCGATTGGCCCGACGCCACCGTCGTGCGACTGGAAATGAACTATCGCAGCACGGACGAGATCATTCAGCACGCCAACCGACTCATCGTCTTCAACAAAAAACGTCACGACAAAATCCTGCGGGCGGCCCGCCCGGGTGGCGAGAAACCGCGCATCATGCAGTGCAAGGACGAGACCCAGGAGGCCAAGGCGGTGGTGGACGAGATCCGCCGCCAACTCCGCCAAGCCCGGCATCGATCCCGGCGACATTGCCATCTTGTTCCGCACCAATGAGCAACCGCGGGCCTTCGAAGCCGAATTGCGGCGAGTCAAGATTCCCTATGTGCTGATCGGCGGAACATCGTTCTTCGACAGGAAAGAAGTCCGCGATATTCTGGCCTACATGAAGCTGTTGGTGATGCCCCGCGACGACACGTCTTTGCTGCGCATCATCAACACGCCCCCGCGGGGCATCAGTGCGAAGACCGTGGAAACCCTCATGGCCCAAGCCGTGCAGCAAGAGAGCTGCGTGTGGGACATCGCCACACGAGCCGATCTGCCAGGACTACCTCCCAAAGCCGCGACAGCAGTCCGGCACTTTGTCGACCAACTGCGGCACTTCCAGCAGCGTTTGGCGGCCCACAAGACGCCGCTGGCCGATCTCGTTCACGAGTTGGTCGATGCCATCCATTACGAGGCCGATTTGCGCCGCACCTATGACGATCCCAACGAGCAACAGTCGCGGTGGGACACGATCCAGGAACTGGTCAACGCACTGGCGGCATTCGCAGCCAGGAGCCAATCCAAGAAAGCCTCGCTCAGCGCTTTCCTCGACGAAGTGGCTTTGAACGGCCGCGAGTTCGACAATGACAAGGAAAACCAGTTGAGTCGGGGTTCCGTTTCGCTGATGACCCTGCACTGCGCCAAAGGCCTGGAGTTCCCACAGGTCTATATGGTCGGCATGGAAGAAGGCATTCTGCCCCACCGCCGCAGTGTTGAAGAAGATGGCACGGCCATCGACGAGGAGCGACGACTCTGTTACGTCGGCATCACGCGCGCCCAGGAGTTGCTGACGTTCTCTCTGGCACTCACGCGGCGCAAATGGGGTAAACCACGCGACACCATGGCCAGCCGATTCCTGTACGAAATCACTGGTCAAGCCGAGCGAGCACCTCATTTGCGGCCGAAAAGACCACGTACGTCAGCTGCCCCGCAGGCGAAACCATCCCCACGACGCGGTCCCAATCAGCGACCACCGGCATAGCCGGCGGTATGAGGAAGGCCCCAGGGGGCCGGAGTGGTGGAGTGGTGGGGTGTTGGAGGACTGGAGGACTGGAGTGTTGGAAGACTGGAGTGTTAGGGAAACCTCCCAACGAACGAGATCTAGCGTGGATCGACCAAATACGTCGTCGTGCCTATCAGTCGCTTCTCCACTACTCCCACACTCCAGAATCACGCCGCCAACGGAAGAAACTTGTCGATTCCCATCAGCAGAACTGGTGGAATAGCTCGGATTTAGCAGCCCAGGTGCCACCCCTTTCTCACTGGCAAAGCGGCAACCGGATATCGTGCTGGCGAAGTTAGTGGCACTCTGGGAAGTGGCAAGTGGGGGCTTGCCTCGGCACTGCCTCCGCCCGCGGTTTTGAAGTTGCGCTGTCTGACGAACCGCAACGCGGTTCAGCAACGCCCAGACGACTATTCGCGATCAAACAGCGCAACTTCAGAAGCTCGCGGTGAGGGTTTGTCGTGGTGGGAAGTCTTGGACGCTCGCTCAGGAAAGTGGCATCCGCGGAAATCGCCCCCCATTTCGCTTATCTTACCCACTCATCCGCAAGACCCGAGATCGGCAGCCGGCCGTTCGCCGATCGTGGGAATCGCCATTTGCGCATTTTCCTGTCTCAGCTAGACTACGCAGCTACAAAGGTAATAAGTACCGCTGGGCGAGGAGATGCGCTGCGGCGGCCGGAAGTCAGGCTCGCCAGCGGCGGGAGTCTCTCGCGGCAACGGACAGTCGATCGGTCGCCTGGAGACCAGCTCTGCGGGTGCGGTGCAAGGAGGTACCGATGTCGGACCAGCCATTTCGCTTCTTACACTCGGCCGATTTCCAATTGGACCAACCGCTGTATGGTCTGACGGAGATCCCGGACCCCTTGCGCAGCGCATTGATGGATGGCGCTTATCGCGCGGCCGAACGAGTCTTCGACACAGCCATTTCGGAGAAGGTCGGTTTTGTCTGCCTGACGGGTGACCTGTTGAATCTGGCCCATCCCACGGCCCGCTCGATTTCGTTTTTGCGTGATCAATTCGAGCGGCTCGACGAGCAGGGCATCACGGTGTATTGGTCGGGCCGTCACCAGGACGGCGCGCACCACTGGCCGGCATTGATTCCCTTACCCGCGTCGATTCATCACTTCGGTCCGTCGGCCGTGGAGACCATCACTCACACGGCGCCGGCAGGTTTCGCGGTCGACGTGCTGGGACAAAGCGGCGCGCGCGAGGTTTCGGTGGCCGAGTTCTGCGGCATGCGAGCGGCCGCTACTCGGTCGCTGTCGCGACGGGCCAAGCGGACGGTCGGCTGCTGGCCACACGGAGCATCGACTATTGGGCGTTGGGTGGTCAAACCGACCGCAAGACGCTGTTCACCGAGCCGAGTGTGGCGCACTATCCGGGCACGCCGCAGGGTCGTTGTCCGCTCAGCATTGGCCCTCACGGTTGCACCGTGGTCGAGGTGCATCCACCGCGCGATACCCGCTTGCGGTTTGTGCCGTGTGATGTCGTCCGCTGGCAGCACGAACGGATCATGATATCGGCCGCCGCGGCATGGGATGATGTGACGGACGTGTTATGTCAGCGCGTGCAGGAGATGCGTTCCCAGACCCCGGCCATCCCGTTGCTGGTACGTTGGACTCTGGCAGCCGCGGACGTCTCGGTCGATACGAACACGATGCGTCACCTGGCGGAGCGGGCTCTGGTGTGGCTGAGGAAGCAACACGGTAGTCAATCGGAGCCCTGTTGGCCGGTATCGGTCGAGGTTGACACGCACCAGCAGATGCTGGCTTCCGCCTACGAAGAGGACACGCTGCTGGGTGACTATCTGCGATCGGTGCGACAATTGCAGGAGGATCGGCAGTTATCGCTGTTGGAGCCCTGGGGCGAGGCGGAACTACTGCACAGCGAACTGCAGTGGATCGTTGATCTCTCCGAAGCGACGACGCGGGCTCGGGTCTTGCGTGAGGCCACGGCGTTGGGTTCGGCGCTACTGCGGGGCGAGAAGGTAATGTAGTGTTGGTGCCCACGATGCCCGACCCAGGCATGGTGAGCTGATTGCGGTACCGAGCCGCAACGCCGTCACGAAGGAAGCTCTCGGGAAGAAGGAAGTCCGATGAGAGTCACAGATTTACACGTGGACGGATTCGGTGTCTGGACAGAATTGCATTTGGGCGATCTGTCTGACCGTGTCACGGTGGTGTATGGTGCGAACGAGGCTGGCAAAACGACGTTGATGCAGTTCATGCGGACGGTCCTCTACGGGTTTTCCCAGGAGCGGCGTGGCCGCTACATGCCGCCGGTGCATGGCGGCGAGGCCGGCGGCACGATGCTGGTTGACACGAACCGCCAATCGCTCGTGATTCAGCGTCATCTCCACCATTTCCGAACGGCCACGGAGCGTGAACAGTTGGAGGTGCGGGTCCGCGACGGCGCGTCGTTGTCACCCGCATTGCTGGACCAGTTGCTGACCGGGGTCGACGAACCGACCTTCAACAACGTTTTTGCGGTCGGCCTGCGCGAACTGCAGGAACTCGGCACGCTCGATGATACCGATGCGGCGGAGCTGCTTTACAAACTGACCACCGGGCTCGATCGCGTATCCCTGGTCGACGTGATGCATGAGCTGGACGCCGAATGTCGTCGCCTGCTCGACCCGCAGGATCCTGCCAGTCAGATCGTCGACTTGCAGGCGCGCCGCCAGCAGTTGCAGCGACGCGTTGACGAACTGTCTCAGAGCGGGCTCCACTGGCTGGAACTGGAAGCGCGTCGTATCCGGCTGGCCGAAGACGCCCAGACACTCGACGGGCGGCTCGATGAGCTGGCACAAACGCAGCACGTGGTGGAGGCTGCCATCCAGACGCATGATGTCTGGAGCCACCAGAACGGTCTGGCACACCAGCTGGATCAGCTCGGCGCGGTGGTGGAAATCCCCGCTTCCTCGCTGCGGACCCTGGAAGAACTCGGCCAGGCGATTGACGAACGCCAGCGGAAGATCGAGCTGTTGAAGCGCCGCCGCCGCGAGATCCACCGCGAAGTGGCGATGCTGCCGTTGAACGAACTGCTCTGGTCGCAAACCGCGCGGATCGAAGCCTTGGCGGAACTGGCACACTGGATTGGGTCGCTTCAGTCGCAGGTCGAGCAGTTACGGAGCGAAGTCCTGGCGCTCGAATCGCGGCTGGCAGGTTCAGCCAGCACACTGCCGCTCTCCGAAGAAATCGCCACGAAGGGTCTACCTGAAATATCACCGCGCGTGTTGAGCACGCTGCGCGGCCCGGCCAAGGCGGTGCGTGAAGAGAGCCAGCGGCTGAAACAAATCCAGGAGGAATTAGCCACCTCTCAGCTGCAGCACGACGAGATGGCGGCTGAGCTGGAAACGGTGCTGCTCGACCAGGGCCAAGAGGACCTGGCGACCGCCGTGCAGCAGGCCGGCTCGCTGGTCAGTCGCCTGCGGCGGCGACTTCAGCTGCAAGAGCATCACGACCAAATGTCCCGACAGCGGGAAACGCTGCGGAGCGATCATGGCGAGTTGCTGGAAGATCAGGTATTGTCACTGAGCACCCTGGCTTGGTTGGGTATCCCCTTCGTGATCGGGGTCATGCTGGTGCTAGGTGGTTTGATCTGGCCGAGTTTCGCGTCACTCGGCTGGCCCGCGGCGATTCTGGGACTTGCCGGCTGGATCGTGGCCGTTGTGGCGAAGATGTCGATGGAGCGCTCGGCCGCCCGCGAACTCGAACAGTGCGAAAGCCAACTCGAGCTGCTCGGGACGCAGATCAAACAGGCGCAGCAGGAAAGGGAGTCCCTGGACGACCAACTGCCGCGGGGCAGCGGTTCGCTGGAAGCGCGTCTGGCCGCGGCCGAGCGAGAGCTTGCCGGTCTGGAAGAACTCCTGCCGCTGGAAGCCAATCTGCAGACTGCCCGCCAGCGCGTCCAGACAGCCCACAGGCGGCTCGAACAGCTCACCGCCACGCTCAAGGAGGCACGTTCCCGCTGGCGTCATGCGCTGCTCCGGGCCAACCTCCCCGAAACACTCTCCCCGCAGGCGGTGCGTCAATTGGCCGAGGGGAATGCGCATACGCTGCAGACACGTCGACAACTCGCCAGTCGCCGCGAAGAATTGGCGGCCCGCGAAAAAGAACTGGCCGCCCTGGCATCGCGCATCGAGGAAATCGCCCAACAGGTCGAGCTGAACTATACGATCCGCGACCCCCATCTGCTGCTGCAACGGCTGTCCGCGGCGGCCGCTGAACAACGTACGCTGTACGAGTGCCGGCAGAACCTGCGGCAGGAAGACCGAAAAGTCAAACGCGAGGGTCAGAGTCTGCTGGCTCAGTTGCGAAAATCGCACGCTCAGCGCCGCGCCATTCTGGCCCAGGCCAGCGTAAAATCCGAGGACGAACTGCGCCAACTGGTCGCCCTCGGTGCGCACCGCCGCACCTTGCAGGAGCAACTCGCCGACGTTACGGAGCAACTGCAGTTGGCGCTCCACAATCGCCTGCCATTCGAAGTGGTGGAGCGTGAACTGGTCACTCATTCGCTGGAGGAACTCCAACAGCGCCACGCGGTGCTGCAGCAACAGATCGCCCAGCAGCATGCCCAACTGGCAAAGGTCCACCAACAACAAGGAGCGGTGGATCAGGAAGTCAAGACGCTGCTGGCCGACCGGCGGCTCGATGACGCGCGGCTGGAACTGGGATGCGTCGAGCAGCGGCTGCAGCAGGCGGTAGAACGCTGGCGCGTGCTGGCCGTCACCTCCCACCTGCTGGAAAACGTCCGGGAAATCTACGAAACGCACCGCCAACCCCAAACACTCAAAGACGCATCACGCTATTTCCAGGAATTGACCGACGGGCAGTATGTGCGCATTTGGACCCCCTTGAGCGACATGTCGCTCCGAGTCGACATGGCAAGCGGGGAATCTCTGCCGCTGGACTTGCTCAGTTGCGGGACCCGCGAAGCGGTGTTTCTGAGCCTGCGCCTGGCACTGGTCGATGACTTCGCGCGCCGCGGCATCGTACTTCCCCTCGTCCTGGATGACGTGCTGGTCAACTTCGATCACCAACGAGCCCGGGCAGCGGCTCGCGTGCTCTGCAAATTCGCCCAACAAGACCACCAGGTGCTGATGTTCACCTGCCACGATCACATCGTGCATCTGTTCAAAGCACTCCAAGTTCCCATTCGCGGCTTGCCTCACCACGCGGCGGTCGACCAGCAGCTTGTCGTCGAACCGGCCTCGGTCGTCCCCGCCGAATTGGAAATCGCCGCCGTCCAAGAGGTCGCCGTCCAAGAGGTCGTCGTCCCCACCCCTTCCCGGCAAGTTGAACTGCTGGAAGACGTCGACTATACTCTCCGCGACGCAGTGGAAATCGTGGCCCACGACGACTACGCCTATCTGCTCGATGAAGCAGAAGTCGACGAAGACCAGCAGGAACAAGAATGGGATGACTTGGACGACGAAGTAGCCGAAGAAGAGGAAGAAGAGGAAGAAGAGGAAGAGACTGACGAGGCCGAGTACGAGGGAGTTACAGAAGAGGAAGTAGAAGAGCCCACACAGTCACACGCCCAGCGATTCACCTGGGAGTCGCCTGAACGCTGGTGGGACCACCCTCATAATGGCGGCGCCGCAGCCGCCTGAAACTTACGCCCGAGTGCCAACGGCTCTGCCAGTGCTGCAGCGCATCCCCAGACTTCAGGGGTCTGCCCGAGTCTCTCCGAATTCTGGCGAATTCGGCTACGGAAATGCGTCACTGCGTTGCCTTTCATGGCGCACTACTCCATCACTTCCCATTCCAGAATGCCGCCGGACAAACCGTCTCGCAGCTGCACTTCCAGACGCAGGGCGGGTGTGTCGATCGGGTCGAACGTCACCTCATTGAATTGATCCTGCTCCACGCCGCAGCGTGTGGCTCCTTCAACAGGCTGCCATTGACCGTCGGCACTCTGGTAGAGCACGTGCCAGGCAGCGGGAACGGCGCAGCCCCCACCCCCGACGCGATCGTCAAACCAGTACACACGGACACCCGAAACGTGCCGCGGCGCATCGAACGAGTACTGCACCCATTCGGCTGTCCCTTGGTGATTCCACCAAGTCATCCGCGGAATCGAACGGTCACTGGAATTCTGGGGAACTTGCTGGTCGGAGAGAGCGCGGAGTGAATCGCTTTCGAAGCAGTGGGATGCCGTGGTGGACGACGGAGTCTTCCATTGGTGTGCATCGGCTCCATCACCGATCACTGGCAGCGCGGTGATGCGCAACCGAGCGGCCCCCATCGGGACCAACGTAAGGCGTTCTTCAGGTTCGGACGACTTCACCGGACTGGGCTGTAATTCTCCCACGAGTCCGAGGTCGTCCAATGTCCATTGCGGAATCCGCTTGCCATGGCCGGTCAATTCGATCGGCACCGTGTCGAGCGTGAAAGGCATATCGTTTTCCGGCCAGGGGCGTGTGACCACGTCAAACGAATCTGCCGGGGCAGCTTCGTTGACGATCAATCCGTAGTTCCAGGGCGTGGTGGGATGAATTTCCTCGGCCGGCCATTTTTCCAGCGCGGTCGGGATCACCACCTGCCGCTCGCCGATTTTCAGCGAGTAGGTGAGCGGTCCGCGGTCCACCGAGATGCTGTTCTGGTTGGCTTGCCACTTGCGCAACGTGATCCGCATGGGAAGTTCCAGCACAACCTTGTCGCCCGCCTGCCAGACACGATCGATGCAGAGGAATTGCAGCGGTTTAGCCACCACGTCGAGACGCTGCGTGTTGAGTGACACCTGCGGACTCGCGCACCACTGCGGGATGCGCAGGTAGAGCGGAAATGACACATCGTGTGCCGGCTCAATCGTCAACTCGATACGATCCTCAAACGGATAGCGCGTCTGTTGGCCAATCTGGACCAGGGTGCCATCCGCCACACGGGCCTGCAGGTCGCACGCGCCGTAGAGCACGGCTGCCAGGCCATTGTCGGGCGTGGCGGACCAGAGGTGCGTCACGAAGTAAGGCCAACCGTGCGCGAAATTGTGTTGACAGCAGCGGTGCGACGTCGGATCCATCAGGAACATCGGTCCGCCATTCTGGATTCCCGGACTCTTGCTGGCCCGGTCCGACAGCGGCATATTGGGAGCCGTCAGATAACGGAGCGCGCGGAAATCGGCCGTCAGGGCGGCGGGAAGAGAATTGAAAGCCACGTCTTCACAACGATCGGCCCAGACAAGATCGCCTGTGATGTTGACGAGCGTTTCGTGCGACAACATCATCTCGATAATGCCACACGTTTCAATCGCCTGCCGCGGACCACTATATCCTGCGCGACAATTCTCATCGCCACCAAACATCCCGCCGGGCACTTGGCCATATTTGGAGCGGATTTCATCGTAGTTGCGGTACGAAGCAAACAAGTGCTTCTCGTCACCCGATTGCACGTAATACGTGGTCGGACCGCCAAACGCCTGAGACATATTCACGTTGTGCCAATCGACGACTCCGTCCGTCCATTTGGCCGTGTGAACCTGAATCTTGGTGGCCAGATCGAGCAGCCACTTTTCGCCGGTGCGATTGTAGAGCCAGTAAACGCTGTAGAGATTGTCCGCCGCCCGTTGTTGCTGCCAATATGGCGTCAGAAAAACTTCGTCGGGCACCTGCAGTTCCCAGCGGAAATACTTCTTCATCAAGTCCAAAACACGCGGGTCGCTCGCGTGTTCATAATACGATTGCAGGCAAAACAGCATGACCATATTCGGCCAGAGATCGTACTTCCCATCGGTACTTGCGACCGTCCCCTTGGCCTGCCGTGGGCCGAACCAACCGTCCGGCTGCAGGCTGCTCAACGCACCCTCGATCCATACCTGGCTTTCTTTAATCATCTCCGGGTCGTCCAGCAGGTAGGCGGTCAGGATATAGCCCTTGAGCCAATAAGGGACCTCTTCCCAGCCGTGATCGCCGCTTCCCTGAGGGCTGAGCCACCCGTTGCCATCCTTCTGGAGAAAGCGACTGATTTCACCCAAGTGGCCATGAAAGCCGGCGGCCTGCAGTTCCAACTGCTTGCGGAGCCAGCCGCGCGGCGTCACGGCTCCCACCGGCAATTCCACGAGAGGTGTACTGCGCAGCGGTTCGCGATAGCCCGCGTAATGCTGGTTGCGCGTGTCGGTCGGGGGATGCGACACGGCTTTCACCTGATCCGCGTTGAGGGTTTCCGTAGTGAATGTCAGGAACACAACAGCGAGAACCGCCGGCCTTGTGACTGACCGTGATCCGCGACAGAACATCTGGAAACCGACACGAATCCTGCTCATGCTGCTACCTCACTCGGCGCTCGGGAAATCGTCCACGCTATATCGGAAACCTGTATCGGAAACCTGGAGACGTGCCGGAACGAGCAGCCAAGCGGCACACGCCATCCGTCGGACGGCCTGCAACTGCCTCGACGCGGGGCCACCATCGGCAACGATTCCAACAGTATCCACACGCGATTATTGTACAGCGAAACAGCGGTCACATGCGACACCCTCCCACCGGCGGTCGCCAGCGCAACTCCGCTCGTTGAACCCGCAGCCGACGGTTTGGAAGTTGCACTTTTTGATCACGACTGGTCCGGGCTGCTAGAAAGTCGAGTCAATTGTGTCAGTTCAGCAAGGGATCACGGGCTCTTTTTGTTCCGGTCCCACGGGCCTCCTCCTGCTGACTCGATCAGGAAAAAACACAAACAAATGGCTGACAAAAATGTTTCGTTCCCAGCTCTCTCTTATCTTTTTGTCATCGATATTTCTGTCCTACAGTCTTCTCATCATCCAAGACCGCTTCCGGCCACTCGTTTACGAAACAATCGTGGCATAACTACCAGAATCACGGCAACTCAAGTTCTTATCGCGCCACGACTAGTCGCCTTATCGTGGAAATCTTTGACGCTCGCTCAGCCTGGCACCCTGGCGTCGTCGTCACACGGGGTGTCACGCACATCCGCCGAATTGATGGTTCGACTCCACAGCCCAGGGTTGGCAGCCGCGGGGCGGAGGGCTAGCTTCAGCCCGAAGCACCACGTCAGGCAGGCAAGGGGGATCTGGCAGCGTACTGGCAGCGAGCTGATATTTGTGATATCTGGTAGGTAGTGCTCGAGACAACTGGTACGGAATGATCGTTCGGAATGATCGTTCGGGCGACGGCACGAACAACCAGTTGCTGCTGCCTTGACTTCGTTCGAACACCCGGGAGCGCAGTACACCACTTTGTCCAATACGCCCGGGCGTTTCACTCCTCCGCGCCGAATTCCGTTTTACGCACCAGGAACCCAATCGATGACCAAGCCCACCTGTTCCACGCATGTGACGCAGACGTGTCTCACCCGCCGACAACTCCTTGGTACGGCGGCCGCCGCCGTTGCCGCTACCCCCATCGCCTCGTTATTGGCACGTCCGACCGAAGACAAACCGACATGGGAAATGAGACTATCGACGTCCTCGCTGCATTACCGCAGCCTGCCGCTGGAAGAAGCGTGTCGACGCGTGGCGGCATTGGGTTTCGAAGGAATCGACGTCTGGTCGCACTTCGAGTGGGCGGGCCCCCTGTGCGAACACCTGGAGCGCGGCGTGGAGCAACTGGGACCTGCCAAATTCGCGACTCTGCTGCAGGAGCACAAGCTTAAGCTGTTTAGCGCCTCCTGCTACTCCGTCCCCGTGAACCGTTTTGCCGCCAAACTTGGCGAGCTCGGCGGTTGCGTTATCGTGCGTGGCAGCGGTCCGGTCGAAGTACCTGCCGACGGCAAAGTCACTATCAGCGATCTGAAGAGCCAGATCAAGCGGTTCATCGAATCATTAAAGGAAGAACTCGATCTGGCTCAACAGTATCATTGCACGCTGGCCATCGAGAATCACTCCGGCAGCTCTCTGCTCAACAAGCTCGACTCCATCAAGATCTTCACCGATGTGAACAAATACGAACAGCTGGGAATTGCCCTGGCACCCTACCACGTGCAGTTGAACCAAGAATCGGTGGAAGAGACGATTCGCGCCGCCGGCAGCCAGCTCAAGTTCTTCTACGCCTGGCAGCATGGAGAGGGCACTGATCAGCTGCCGGGAATCGGCCCGACCGATATGCGTCCCTGGCTGCGTGCCTTGGCCGATATCCATTACCCGGGCTACGTCAATCCATTCATGCACTTCGAACCGGAGCCGGACACGATGGACCAGGTGCTGGGCAAGAGTCGAGCCTACTTGCTGAAGATCTATCAGGAACTGTTTCCTTCCTAACGCGGGCTCGGCCCGCAACCCCATGTGGCTGCGACGTCTCGTCGCAGCAGATAGGTCACCCGGACGTGCACGAAACCGGGGTGGCTGATGCTGACCTCAAAGGTCATCTGTGGACAGACTGCAGTTGGCATCCCGCCGGCAATTCCATCTTCGTCATTCCGCATTCCGCATTCCGCACTCCGCATTCGTTCGCGGGGACGTCTCGCCATCGGGAAGGAAGGTGCCCGCCAGCTAACGCCACGGGTGTTCTCATGTTACTGCCTTGAATATGGCCGCGCATGCGCGCTAAACATTTGCCCTTGTGTGCATGAAGGAATCATTCCACTTCTGTTCCGCTCGGTTCTGCGGCCCCGCCGCGCAAGGGCGACGGTAACCTCCTATCCGGCCCTCCGGCTCGCTCCCTGTTGGCTCTCCTCCGAGTCCGGCGGAGCCGCGATGGCGGCGGCCGACGCCGTCGCGTGGATGTGCAGGTCCCGTTGCGGGAACGGAATCGATATGCCGGCTTTCTGTAGTTCCAGATGGATCGCCGTATGCAAATCGTGTGTCACGGTCAGCCGGTTTTCCAGCGTCGACAGGAACACACGCAGCGAGAAATTCAGCGCACTATCCCCAAAACTATCGAACGTGACGACCGGTTCCGGATTGTCGAGGGTCAGCGGATGTTCTCTGGCGATCTTGAGCAGTAGCTCGCGGACCTTCTCGGTCGGCGATCCATAAGCGACCCCCACGGCAATCACCACGCGGTTGACCTGGTCGGACAGGGTCCAATTCAAGACTCGGCCCGTAATAAACTCCTTGTTCGGCACGACGAATTCCTTGCGGTCCCAATTCGTAATGGTCGTGGCGCGGATCCGAACTCGCGAGACGACTCCCGTGATATCGTCCACGGTCACGACGTCCCCCACGCGCACGGGTCGCTCAAACAAGATGATCAAGCCGGCGACGAAGTTGGCGAACATCTCCTGCAGACCAAAAGCCAAGCCGAAGGTGAGGGCGGTGACTAGCCACTGGATCTGCGACCACCGGAGCCCCACGGTACCGGCGGCGACCAGGACACCCACGATAATGATGGCGTAGCTCGACAGCGCCGTGATGGCATAGCGGACCGAGGCCTCCAACGGCAGCCGCTGCAAGACCGCCATTTCCAGCAAGCCCGGCAAATTGCGAAATGCGATCAAACCAATGACGCCCACCAGCAGGGCCAGTAGCATGTCGGCCACACTGACAACCTGCAGCACGTTATGCGTTTCGATCACAGGCTCCTGCCCGGCCTCGGCCATATTTTCCGTGACCTGCTCGACCATACTCCACACGACCCAGTTGTCGAGAACCCTCAATGCCGGCACGACATCATCCCAGATCCCCCAGACACCGACCATGACGGCGGCGACAATCAAGGAGGTCACGATGCGCTGCGTCTGCGAGCTCAAATGGCCGAGGTCCACGACTTCTTCCACCGGCATCATCGTCATGGAGCGGGAGCGAGCCCCCGTCCCAGCGTCCGACCTGAGTGCCGCGAGGGCGGCGGCACGCCGTTCACGAGCCTGCCGGATACTCAGTTGTCGCCGGTACACCAGCAGTAACCGTAACAACATGGCGCGGGTCACAACCAGTAGCAGCACGAGGCAGACGGTGTGGAAGAGGCGGGCCGTCAATTGCTGCGCGGTATAGAAGAAGCCGAAATAGGCCAGCACGGCGAGCGTCAACGGCGCGGCGACACAGGCCCCATACCAGACGTATTTCAGCCGGTCGAACCAGCCATCTCGATGGAGTGCGAGGTAGCCGCGTAGCAAGCCACCGGTGGGCCGCATGACACGCCCCAGAAACACTGCCACGACGACGCAACCAGCGATGAAGAAGATGCGTTCCAAGACACCCACGCCCTGTTCCGGATCGCTGCTGTAGAACATGGTGGTCAGGAAGACGAGCGGCAGGAGAAAAACTGTCAGGCCCAGCAAGCTCGTGCGCAGCACTTGGACGACCGGTGCGGGCCAATTGAAATGCGCATCCGCCAACCCGTGACGGCGACATATCTGTCGGAGCGTTTCGAGGGCGTAATACGCGCAGGCCATCGCCCACAGCCCGTCGGCGACCGCTTCCACCATCGCGATTTTGCTGAGCGACTGGGTAAGTCGCCACGAGACAAAGCCGCAGAGCGCCGGCCAGGTCGTGGCCAGCAGCAAAGTGAGTGCCGTCGCGCGCAATGTCAAGGCGAAATGCGTACACTGCGCCGCGCCGCCGACTCGCCAATATCACGGATTCGCCGCCGCATCCGGCGTCGCAGGACAACGAGCATGGCGAACAACGCTATGGCGACTCCCCACAGGTTGGGAGACTGCCGCACATCGGACGCGAGCGTCTGCGCGACGAGCAGCCATTGGGCCGGGTCAACGAGCGTTAGATTCGTCGCGCTGATGGCGAAATCCGCGGTCAGTGGACGGCCACTGCGAATCCAGAACACCCGTTCGTTGATGTAGCGGATGAAGTCGTCCGTTTGATTGACCAACTTCTGCTCGGCCGTATCGAGCGTAGTGAGTGTGTCGAAATAGACGTTTTGCATGCGGATCAAGTTGTCGAGATACTCGCGTTTCCGATCGAGCAGTCCCCCTGCCGCATCGCGAATGCGTTCACGTTCCGCATTGCTGATTCCTGCCGGCAATCCCGCCAGGATCTGCTCAATGATCACGGCCGGCTTGGCCAGCAGCGTCCGTTCGTCGTCCAGCGTGAACGACTCAAAACGTACATCCTCGATCGTTTGCTGGCGCACGCTGATATCGCGGCGTCGCTGGTGGACGTCGGACAGCCCCGCCTTCTGTTTTCGCAGTTGCGCACCCACGGTCCGTGTCAATCCGACGCTCGCCACGCGCTCCCTCGCTTGAGCGAATTGGTATTGCACGTTCTCCAGTTCCGCTCGCACCTGTTGCAGGCACCGATCCGTCTCACCGGTCAACTGTGTCAACCGCTGTGTCTCGCTCGCCAATAACTTGTTCCGTTCCGCCGCGGTCTTGAGCAGCGGCAGCGCACGATAGACTTCTTCGTCCGCCTGACGCACCGCCTCGCGCACCGACTCGTCCCGCAACTGCTTGACCCGACTGTCCAACAGTTGGTATTGACGCTCGGCCAGCGTCACCTTCTGGATGTTGACGTCGCGCTGCAGACGCAGGAAGTCGACCGCGTCTTCCGCATCATATTTCGCCAGCTCGGTCTGGAGCGCGGATATCTCCTGCTCCATAGCCACGCGCCGCGCAAGCAGTTCGCTGCGGCGGGCCAAGGTCAGCAGTGCCGGTTCGTCGCGGGGAGCCGGCGCGTCCAGTTGCCGGTCCAGTTCCTGGAGCTGCAGCGGCGTGGAGAAGAGCAGATTGCGGACCTCGCGGCGCCGGTCGATGCGGGCCGAGGGTTCGGCCTCCGACGTGGCTTGAATCTGCTTCAGATCGATGAGGCGGCGATCGGTCTGGGCGAGTTCCTGTTCCAATTCCGCCAGCGTCAGTCCGGCGGGCGGGGCGGAGGGAGCCGCTCGCAATTCGGCCAGCAGCTGTTGAAGTTGGGCCAGCCGCTGCTGGACCATGTCCGTATCCTGCCGCAACGACTGCGTCTTGGCCGCCGCCACGTCGGCCCGGTTCAAGGCTTCCGCGGCGCGGCGATACAGATCGGCAAGCGATTGTTTCAGAGCGTCGTCCAGACCGCTGGCCGCCTCCGCCAGCTTCTTGCGTGCCTCGACCGTTTCCGCCGTCAGTGACCGCTCCGGCTTGGCCTCTGCCAGTTCCGCCCCCGGCGTGGCTGGCGCGGCCGCGGGCGACGCGGTTTGCGCCTGTGCGGAGCTGGAAATACAGAGCACGATCGTGAGACCAACGCAGCAGCAGCGAAACCAAGTACCGTCGGTATTCATAACGTGTCCCCACCCGGCGCGGGATATTGATCCTATCGAAATGAACTTGCCTGAAGCTACCGTGTTAGTCCAGAAGAGCAGCGCGGAGGTTCGTAGGACGCGATCCTATCCCGTCCACGCTCGGGATAGGATCCCGAGCTACTTTCGAATTTCCGCCCTACGTTGCACCCTCGCATCGTGCACGTTGATGAGGCCTGTCACCGTACCTCTCCACTCAGGCTCAGCTGGCGCTCAAACGGCCAGTCCTTATCCGTGAGACCATCTTCGGCCCGGGCCCAGCACTTGCCGTCCTCCCAATACACCACGCATTTCTTGCCGGCCAACTGTTGGGTCCGCAACAACTCCAGCAGTTCGTCAGGGAGCGCTAGTTTCTTTCCGACACCGTCTCCCGCGTCCCCAGCCTTGATCTCCTCGCGGCCAAAATCGAGCCGGAAACAGCCACTGGGAGATCCTGCTGACCGCACGACGGCGCGCCCTTGATGCGCGGTGAAATGAAACAGAACCAGTGTCGCATCAGGCGTTGGACGTTGGTCACGGGACGCCAGGATATGTCCGGCCGCACGGTCAGGATCGCTCTCCACGCGGGCGGCGATCAGCAAATCGTAGTATCGTCGCAGGTAGACCAACATCTGCTCGCGATACGGAAAGGCGGCGACGAGTCGGTCCAAGTAGTCTGCATCGGCGATGGCAGCTTCCCGCCGCGGCGGCTCGCGCAGCTCCGTGGCCAACAGCAACTCGGCGGCGAACAACTGGAGTTCTTGCGTTTCGCGGCGGTGCCTGTCGGGGTAGTTGGGATCCAGGTCGAAGTCCCGCAGAAATGTCCGCAACGCTACCAGACCGGCATCGGTATCTGGCTTCTTGAGCGTCATCACCGCCGCCGCCAGGCTGCGCAATAATCGCACGCGCTCTTCCTGTACACCGATGACCGTCACCTGCTGCACTTGTTGCTGCTGCAGTTCCTCATCAGCTCGTGTGACTTGGCCGTCCAGGGCCAGCACGATGGCTCGCTTGCACGTCATGGCGACCCGCACCGCCGCATCGTCCGCTTCATCACGCGCTACGGCATATAAGCGAGCGGCCTCTTTCAGATCGACTGGAGCACCGCCGGCCGCCCCCTGGTAGAGCTCGCAATCAGCACGCCGTTCGCACGAGTTGGAGTGGCGTTCCCGCAGTTCGCGACGCAGCCGTTGCGCGCCCAGCTTGCCGGGCTCCGCCTCCGCCTTGGCCACGGCTTTCTCGATTTCCCCGATCACCAGATCGTACTGCGCGCGGGCCAACTTGACATCGCCACAATAGCGTTCCGCCATCGCCTGACCGTGATCGTTGTGAAACACAAAGATCTGGGCCAGGTCGTTCTTCGACTTCCAATAGTTCTCGAATCGGATAGCCCGGGCATCCTTGAATTCCCCGGCGGCTTTGCGCACGTTCCATTGGTCCATCAAGATCCAGGCATACCGCTCGTAGACGTGGGCCGCAAAGGGGTGAAACTGACCATGAAGCTGCCCTTCCGCTAACCGCTCCTTCGCGTTGGTCAGTGCATAGCCCGCTTCCGCGTACTTCTCCGCCGCGTCGGGATTGGCGATCGCACTGGCCACCGCCTCGCTCACCCACGCATCGACCTGCAGCAGAACCGGGGCGCTGGAAATCGCACGGGCGCTGCGAAATCGCAGTTTGGCCTCCGGATACTCCTTCAGTACCCGCGAATACAACTCACCGGCATCAACCAGGCAACGCGCCCGCAACGGTTCGGCCGCCGTCCCCAACGATACGTAGGCGGCGATCGCCTCCTCGTAGGTAACGGCCGCCGTTTCCGCCAGTGGCCGATCACTGCTGATCATGGCAATCTTGTGCTGCAGGACGCCTTGCGTGTGCAGATCCACGGCCGACCACTCGACAACCGCGCCCAGATCGTCCGAGAAGTGCTCCGCACCGGCCCGTAATCTCAACGCCAACTCCTCGTCCGTCAGATCTTCCTGCGAAACGCGTACCAGCTCGTCCAGTAGCGTTCGCTCCGGCACAGTCAATCGTCCTTGCGTGGCTCGAGCCAGTCCCAGCAGCCAATCCTCGACCGCCTCCACGTTGGAACTGAGCACGGGGTTGTCCGCACGACTCATGCCCGCCGGTAATGGGATCCGCAGACCGTCTTGGACCAACTCCTCACCGATGGCACGTCGCACAAACGGCGTGAGCCAAGGAGTCTCGTCAAACCACCAGGGACCGTTGGGCCCCGGCAACGCACAAATCTCGTCGACCGACGCCACCGACGCGACCGCGCTCACCTCCGGACTGTCGCCCGGCGGCAGTTCGCGAATGCGACCGTACTTCAGCCCCAGCCAGATGACCAGGGCCACGATCAAGGCCGCACCGACACCGTACACCTCCCGATAGTGAATACGGAGCGGCTTGGTCCCTGTGCGATAGCGCGGTGTCGAGGTCCGTGATGCCGTGGAACTCCTTCGAGTCGCCGTTTCACGCGTGTGGCTAGGCCTTGAGCCAAAACGCTTCTCGTCCACGCCAGCGGTCCACGACGCCTGCTGCAGCAACGTGGATAGCTGCTGAGCGTCAGCAAATTGCCCCACCGCATCGGCCACCTCGCCCGGCGTGTCGAAGCGATCGTCCGCCTCCTCCGCCAACATGAATTCGAGTATTCGCTGCACCTCCGGCGGGCAGTCCCGCCGTACGTCGCAGAGACGGGGTAAAGGCCCTGCCGGGCGGCGGGCCTGTCGCCTCAGCTGCGCCGACCGCGATTCCGCTTCCGTAGGCGTCTGACCGGCAATG
Source organism: uncultured Planctomycetota bacterium (assembly GCA_963700515.1). GTDB lineage: Bacteria > Planctomycetota > Planctomycetia > Pirellulales > Pirellulaceae > JAJRVM01. The sequence continues at coordinate 259,754 of CAVOXY010000006.1, forward strand.
AGAAAAAACAGCGTGCAGCCAAGACTGTAGATGTCCGCCCGAATATCCACCGCGCTGGGATCCATCCACTGTTCTGGGGCCATGTAGTCGACGGTCCCCATCGGCTGGCCGGACAGCGTTAGCTCGCGGTTGATCGCTCCGACCTGCAACCGAGCGAGACCCAAGTCGAGAATCTTCACGATTCCCTCGCGCGTCAGCATGAGGTTCGCGGGCTTGATGTCGCGATGCACCAGGCCACGAGCGTGCACGTATTGCAGGCCGACCGCAGCCTGCCGTATCAATTCGCACGCCACTCCCGGCGCCAAGGGTCCTTGTTGGTGGACAAGATCTCGCAAGGTGATCCCGTCTACAAACTCGGTCACCAAGAAATGAACGCCGCGGTCCTCGCCGGCGTTGAGAGCACGAATAACATGCGGATGGTTCAGCCCACCCATCGACAACATCTCGCGGCGAAATCGAATCACCGCTTGAGCGTCACCCAACAAGGGTTCTGTCAACACCTTCAGTGCGACAACTTGATTGAGCAGCGTGTGTTGCGCTCGGTAGACGACCCCCATGCCGCCCTGGCCAATCTGCTCCAGAATCTCATAGTCTCCCAACCGTCGCCGCACGTGCGTGCCGAAAAACGCTTTGATCACACCCTGCTGGTCGGGAAACCGCTGACAGTAATCGTCCAGCCGCGGCAGTTCTCCACGCTCCTGGCGAACACGTAGCTCAATTTCCAGCAGGCGCGAAAAGATCAGCGTACTCGTCCGCCCCCACACGCTGCAGGAAGTCTTCCATCCGTGGGAGATCATCGCCACCCCGCCACGCCGCTTCAAACTCTCCACAGACCGGGCAGGACTCGGCTTGCCAGGCAGGTAGACTCTTCGGTTCATTCATCCGTGACTCTTTTCCTCACGCCCGCTGAGCGCTTCTGGCACACCCCTCGATGAGCGGCCCACTGCTCAGCACCACTGGCGGTCATCCATGCACCACTGCTTGTCCACGTACGCCGCGAGCCCATCTTGACCGAAGGCTGTGATGTGTGCGGCTGGAAACCGTTCGAACAACATGTATATCACTTTCTTGGCACTGTAGAAAGCCAAACTAGGTCGACCCGGACCTGTCGACCTGCCAACCTGCCGTCAGCTACCCCCCCTTCGCTGGCATTGGTTACTTGTTACTTGTTACTTGTTATTTGTTATTGGTTATTTGGTAATTGTTTAGCCGTTGGCAGTAAGGACAGCAAAGAAACCGAGGAAGATTCCGGAGCTGACGGTATCGGATGCACGATGCATGGCTCCCAAGTCAATAATTAATGGTGAATGGTGAATAATTGACGGTTCGTGATTCGCCCTTTTTCTGCTCTTGCACCGCTGTGGAACGCCACGATGATTGGCTTTCTCATCCATTTTCCCCTCGTTCACCATTCACCATTCACCATTTGCTATTTGCTATTTGCTATTTCGGTCTGTTTACCCCCGGGCACGCCTTACCCGGTGAAAAAAAGGCACCGTGCACCGCACACGGCTAAAGTGTTACGTTATTGGTTATTGGTTATTGGTTATTGGTTATTTGGGCTTGTTACTTGTCGAAAGTCACTCCGCACTCCCTGGTATTCCGCGTTCCCTAATCCCGCATGGCACCTGTTACCTACTTGCGGAACGCGGCTCTGGGCCGAGGCCATCTATTTGGGGGCATGGCGTACAGTTGCTGCGGAGCAAGAATCAGGTGGTGTCCGAAACGCGACTGAGCCACTTGAGGTTGGACGACCTGTCGTTGAGGTTATTGGCCGCAAGTCCGAGCAAGTCAATCAGTGATTGGAGCCTGACAGGGATCGCCTGCGGTGCTGTCTTGTGTGGCGCATCTCGGTTCAGGTACGATGACCCGAGCTCTGAAGATAGTCCATCGCAGCGCGAGGCAGGCAGATGCATGACGACCTGAAGGGACAAGTCGCCTTGGTGACCGGCGCGAGCCGCGGAATTGGGCGCGCGATCGCCATCGCGCTGGCTCATGCAGGGGCCGATGTCGTGGTGAATTATCGATCGCGCAAGCAGGAGGCCAAAGAGACCTGTGCGGAGATCGTAAACCTGGGACGCCGAGCCCTGGCGGTGGCAGCCAACGTGTCGCGGGCTAGTGAAGTTACGCGGCTGGTGAAGACGATGGATGCCGAGCTGGGTGCCGCGGGCATCCTGGTGAACAATGCGGGAGTCACCCGTCCTCAGCCGATCGACGCCATTACCGAACAGGATTGGGACGAGATGCTCGCCGTGAACCTGAAATCCATGTTCTTGGTCACTCAGGCGGTATTGCCCGGCATGCGTACTGCCCGGTGGGGACGGATTATCAACTTGTCGTCCGTCGCCGCTCAACTGGGCGGCGTTGTCGGTCCGCACTACGCCGCCTCCAAGGCGGGCGTCCTCGGACTGACGCACTCCTATGCACACCTGCTGGCCAAGGAAGGAATCACGGTCAACGCCATCGCTCCGGCACTGGTGGAGACCGAGATGGTCACGAATAATCCGCACGCTAAACCAGACCTGATTCCAGTAGGTCGGTTCGGCGCTGTCGGCGAGACCGCCGATGTTGCGGTGATGCTCGCCCGCAACGGTTACATCACCGGGCAAACCATCAACGTCAACGGCGGCTGGTATATGAGCTGAGTGATGCGGGTCGCCGTTTGCAGGAGCGACCAGCGGGTCCGCGAAAACGGCGCCGGCAAGTAACAAGTAACAAGTAACAAGTAACAAGTGACAAGTGACAAGTGACAGTTACCAGTCGCTGCCCGCGAACATTCCATCGGCAGAGTCCCGGTGGGTCAAATCCATTCCGCTCCGCCTCAAGTTCTTTTTGACCGGGGTTTTGTTTCCCACGGCCTGCATCGTCTGTGCGCTAACCGGCATGTCGGCGACGGTCGATGAACTCTGGCAGTCGGGTGGACTCGACGTCTATGCGGCACTCTGCTTGCGCTGGCCGGCCATCGGTCCGCTGCTACCGCTGGTCGTCTTCAGCATGGTCTGCCTGTCCGTGTGGATCGTCGTGCCGACCTCTTCCCGCTTCTTTGTGGTGCGGCTAGGGATCTATACAGGCATCCCGGTGGCCGCACTGTTTCTCCTGCTCATTTTGCTGACGTCATTTATCCTGACCGCCATGGCGGCAGTGATTGTCGGCCCTGCGCTCGCCTTGATCGTCTTCGGCGGCAGGCGTTTGGCGGCCCGGGCCAGACGCTATTCGCTGTTTCACCTGATGATGTTCACGACGATTTGCGCGGTCGGAACATGCGTGGTACAAGTCCTGGGAGGCGGCCGGCTGCTCGGCGATGCTCTCTACGTTTGCGCCACCTTGATCATTGCGGCAACACCCACCCTGAACCTGATCACATATCTCCGTGCCGCCCCGATCGTCCTGCGGGGGGCATCGCGCCGAAATCCGAGTTCGGTACTCGTCACAGCCGCCACGTCGCTCACCTGGACGGCCGGCTTTCTCGCCAGCATGAGGAGCACTCTGCTGCTGATGTTGGACGAGTATTCCAGACTACCCACGACGGACCCCAATTGTTACCTCAGCCGTGCAGCTGCACACCGTCATGCGTGGCTCATCTCCGCCGAGGAACAGAACGAGTCGCGAGGAAACGTGCCCCGTCAGACCAAACGACTCAAATTCCTGGAACTTGTCCTGGCAGCCGGCTGTCCAAGGCTGCATGTGTGGGTCCGCACCGTCTATGATCGCATCGGGCCGCCACTCGCCACGGCCTGCACTGCCAGTCGCTGGTTCGCCGATGCAAGCTACCTGCTCCTGCTGCCGCTGGAAGGACTGGCCGAATGTGTGCGTGCGAGCATGCGAGTGCCGAACGATCAAGTTAGCGGATTGTACGCAGCGCGAGCCACTTGTGCTTGTGCTGGAGATGACCACGTGGACTGATGGTGCTTGTTGGTCATTGGTCATTGGTTACTGGTCATTGGTTACTGGTTACTGGTTACTGGTTACTGGTCATTGGTCATTGGTCATTGGTCATTGGTTACTGGTTACTGGTTACTGGTTACTGGTCAGATGGCGTGCTCTATTTTGCATTCCGCGTTCCCGTTGTATTCTTCCTGTGAGTGAGCGTGTCCGATTCATGCGCCGGGTGCCGGGTGCCACTTTCCTGAGCGAGCGTCAAAGACCTTGCCATCCGCGACAAACACCGACCGCGAGCGGAGCCAGTGCTGAAGCCAACTCCCGCTCACCACTTCCCAGGGTGCCCATCCGCCGGCCCCTGTCGGCTATTCGTCACGGTCGTTGACGGGCAGGGCCATATCGCGTACGGGAACATCCCATGCTTCGTGCAACGCGAGCAACAGCGTGCGGTTCGCTCTGGCGCGGGACCGCGAGCCGATCGATGGCACCGTACATTTTCCTCTCGATTTTCCTTTACGGTCTGCTATAGAGACTCGGGGTTTCCGCTCCGATTGCCGAGTAGCGACGAACGAGGGGTTCGACGCACGCAATGTGGCGGGTTCGAAAAGAGGAGTAATCCGTGACAAGACAACACGATTCATCTCGACGCGAGTTTTTACGGAGTGGTTCCGCGGCGGCATTGGCCACAATCGCTGCGCCCCTCTTCATTCCGCGACATGTGCTTGGCCGCGCCGGCACGGCTGGAGCCAATGAGCAGGTGGTACTGGGCATCGTCGGCATGGGTCAGCGCGGCAATCAACTGCTGGCCAACATTCCCGCTACCGCTCGTGTTGCGGCAATCTGCGACGCTGATGCGCAAGACGGCGGCGACCTTGAAATCGCATCGAGCTGACTGGAAGGTCTATCGCAACTACCGGAAAATGTTTGAGCAGCCTGATCTTGACGGGGTCATCGTCACTGCCTGTGATCATCACCACGTAATGGCCAGTATCCTGGCCTGCCAGGCGGGAAAGGACGTCTACTGCGAGAAACCGCTGTCGCTCTATATTCGCGAAGGACGTGCCCTGGTCAGCGCCGCGCGGAAATACGATCGTGTCGTCCAGACCGGCACGCAGCAGCGAACCATGGAGATGAACCGCTTCGCCTGCGAGTTGGTGCGCAACGGAGGCATCGGCACGATTCGCGTTGTGGAATGCGTCAACTTTTCGGGGCCGATTGCCTATCCGGTCGACGGCTTGCCAGAAGAGCCGATCCCCGAGGAAGTCGACTGGGATCTTTGGCAGGGACAAGCACCGGCCCATCCGTTCAACCGGCGTCTCTTCGCCCACTGGACCGATGGTGTGGGCGGTTGGTGGGGAAGCTGGCGCGACTATTCCAACGGCCAACTTACCGGGCTCGGTTCGCATGCCTTCGATATGGTACAGTACGCGTTGGGGGCCGATCAGTCCGGCCCGGTGGAGCTGTGGCCGGTAGAAAACGGCCCAACTGCCCGCATTCATTTCCGCTACGCCAATGGCGTGGAAGTCCGCTTGCGTTTTCCGGACCAAGAACCCTATCGCGGGCCGCGGAACGGCGCCATCTTCGTCGGTGACAAGTGCAAGATCGAAATCAACCGTAACAAGTTCACCACAAATCCACCTGACTTCATCAAGAACCCTCCTGACCCGAAGCTGGCGGAGAAATGGGAAGGCGATGGATGGATCGCCAAGGAACACGTGCAGAACTGGCTCGACTGTATCAAGACGCGAGCCAAGCCCAATGCGGATGTGGAAATCGGTCACCGTACCGCATCGGTGTGCCAGCTCCTGGTGATCACTCGACAGCTCGGTCGCCGTCTGAAATGGGACCCGGACAACGAGCGGTTCCTGGCGGATGAAGAAGCAAACCAGTTACTTGATCGTGTACGTCGACCAGGTTGGGAACTGCCGCTGTTGGATTAGCCCCATTTGCTTTCTGCAATTGTTTAGCCATTGGCGGTAGGGACAGCAAAGAAACCGAGGAAGATTTCCGAGCTGACGGTACCGGATGCATGATGCACGGCTCCCAAGTCAATAATCAATGGTGAATGGTGAATGGTGAAAACAAAGGCACCGTGCACTGCACACGGCCAAAGTGTTACTGCTTTCTTAACGCGGGCTTGACCCGCAACCCAACAGAGGACCGAGTCCCCGCTGTAACATCCGAAATCCGAGACAAATTCCAGGTCCGAAAGTCTCAATGACCAAAACACGGCAGCGAGGAAACCTTGTTTGTGGGCGACAGTCAACGAATCACCAGTGTCTGTCATTCAGAATTGTCTCGTATTTGCTGCTTCCGAAATCGACTCGGGGCCGTGCACGCATCGTGCAAAGTGCGGCTGCAGCGGCACATATGGAGCAGCTGAGATCATTCGTGCCTCACGCCTGTTCGGCGCTGCCACTGTCGCCGCGACATGACGCGTGCGTGACGCTGCTTTTCGTGCGGCGAGAAGGCTGATAAGCTGTACAGCATCGGCTCACGGACCGGAATCTGCTGTCCACACCCGACCGCGATGACGTGTTGTGGGTATTTCCAGCGAACCAGGCATATCAATTTTGGAGACTGGCAATCGTCATGTACCACCTGTTGTCTCCCACGCGCATCACATGGTTTGTCGGCTGTGCGCTGCTGGCCGCCAGTGTTCTTGGCTCATGTGGCGTGCCGGCTTCGAACGCGGCCGAAACCGTTCGTGTGGGGCTCGCCCCCGGGCAGCCGAACACCATTTCGTTTCCGGCCGCCGAGACGCGATATATCCGGTTGTTGATCCACCGCAGTCATGCCAGTCAGCCGTGCCTTGACGAGTTGGAAATCTATGGTCCCGCGTCGGCCGATAATCTGGCACTCGCCTCAGGGGGGGCGAAAGCTTCCGCCTCGTCCTGCCTGCCGGGATTCCCAATTCACCAGATCGCGCACTTGAACGACGGCCAGTACGGCAATGACCACAGTTGGATTGCGGCCTCCGAAGAGGGTTGGGCGCAGATTGAATTGGCTCAGGTAGCGACCGTCGATCGCATCGTCATTTCACGTGACCGCAGCGGCACGCACACCGATCGCCTGCCCGCGTCGTTCGAGATCCAGGTGTCACTCGATGGAGAACTGTGGCGCAGCGTGCTGTGTATAGAGACCACCAAGTGGTCACTCGCCGAGTTGATCCACATCCTGCCCAGTCGGCCTACCCAAGTGGACTTCCCGCCGCGGCAGGCCCGGTACGTGCGCATGGTGATCAGCAGCAGCGGCGGCGGCCAGCCATGCGTCGACGAACTGGAAGTGTACGGGCTCGATGAGCAAGAGAATCTGGCATTGGCTGCCGGCGGCGCGCAGGCGTCGGCTTCATCCTGTTTGGAGGGTTACGCCGCCCACCGCGTCGAACATCTCAACGACGGACAATACGGGAACGCCCACAGTTGGATCCCGGCGGAACAAAGTGGCTGGGCGCAGATCGAACTGCCGGCTATCGAGACGGTTCGCCGCGTCGTCTTCTCGCGCGATCGGGCAGGTGGATATCGCGATCGTGTGCCGACGGCTTTGGAGATCCAAGTCTCCTTGGATGGCCGGACGTGGGAAACGGTGAAGCAGATCACGTCGCGGTCCGATGCGCCGCTCGACAACCCCGTGGCGGACGAATCACCACAGGATTGGGCCTGGCGGATCGTCTCGCAATTGAGCGGCCCATTGCGTCAGGAGGCCGACGCGCGCCTGTCCCGCGTGCGCACCCTGGAAGATGCGCGGGCCTTGCTCGACCTCCTCCGACTCGACCAAGAGCGTCGCGTGATGCTGCGACGATTGAACCTCGAATTCAATCCGGAGGCGATTCGCCGCGCGGTGGACGACCTGACCGCCTCCTTCCCCGACCGCTATCAAGTGCCTGCCGGTCTGGATGATCAGCTTACCGACGCCATCGGCCGCCTGCCCCAACTCCAGCTGGCACTCGAACGTGGCGATTTCAACGAACTCTCTGACGCCATGGCCGCTGGCCAGGACATGCTCACCATCGCCAGGAAATTGCTGTTAGCCAATCCGCTGCTGGACTTCGACGAGATCCTGGTGCTGCAGCGCAAGACGCCACCCGAAAAAAACGACACCTACTGGCAATGGGGCCAGAAATATGGGATGCCGGTCAATTGGTCATGCGACTTCCGGCCCAAAAATCCGCCCGTTGCACCCTGGTGGGACGACGAGTTGGCGGCCCTCCGCCTCCACGCCGACACGAGCCGTTTTCGGACGATCTTCAAGCCGCCAGTCACACATATGCTTCAGCACCCGGAACTGCACTTTGATGCTCGGCGCATGCTGTTCTCCATGCCGGGACCCGACGGCGCGTTCCAGGTGTTTGAGGTGCACGTCGACGGTACGGGATTACGCCAAGTCACCTGCGACACCGGCCCCGATGTGGACAATGGCGACCCCTGCTATCTGCCCGACGGCCGGATTATCTTCAACTCCACGCGGCTGTTCGTTGGTGTGCCGTGCGAGGACGGCGAATCCTACGTCTCGGGGCTCTGCCTCGCCGACGCCGACGGCCGTAACACGCGCATGCTCACGTTCGATCAGGAGAGCAATTGGTATCCGAGTCTGTTGCACGACGGTCGCGTACTCTATACGCGATACGAGTACGCCAATGTCGGTCACCAATTCGGCCGTCGGTTGTTCCACATGAACCCCGATGGCTCATCACAAATGGAGTATTACGGCAGCAACTCGTACTGGCCCAATTCGATCTTCTATGCTCGCGCCGTGCCCGGCCACTCGACGATGGTCGCGGGAGTGGTGTGCGGGCACCACGGCCCCAATCGCACAGGCCGGCTGGTCCTGTTCGACCCGGCTCGTGGGCGGCATGAAACGTCTGGCGCCGTGCAGACGATTCCCGGCTTTGGCAAGCCAGTCGAGCGGATTGTCGCGGACGAGCTTTACAGCGACGACTGGCCCAAGTTCGTCCATCCCTGGCCGTTGAGCGACAAATACTTCCTGGTCGCCGCCCGGCCGGGCCCGGAGCAGACGGAATATGGAATCTATCTGGTCGACATATTTGACAATCTGACGGAGATTTGCCGGCTCGCCGATCACAGCCTGTTCGAGCCAATCCCGATTCAGCCGCGACCAGTGCCGCCCGTGATTCCCGATCGGGTTGACCTGCAGAGTAACGAGGCGACGGTTTACTTGGCCGACGTCAGCCAGGGCCCCGGTTTACGTGGCGTACCGCGGGGCGCGGTCAAGCAACTGCGCGTGTTCACGTACAACTATGTCTACCGGCACACCAGCCGGCGCGGCTTCGGCCACTTGGCCACTCCCGGTGTGGACGGCCCGTGGGAACCGCGTTTTCTGCTCGGTACGGTCCCGGTGCGTGAGGACGGTTCGGCCCTGTTCCGCGTGCCGGCTAACATGCCCATTTCGGTGCAACCGCTGGACGAGCAAGGCCGAGCCATGCAGCAGATGCGGAGCTGGTTCACGGCCATGCCCGGCGAGATACTGTCCTGCGTGGGGTGCCACGAAAACCACAACACGTCACCCACCGCGTTCGCCGATAGCCATACGCGAGGTCGGCCCGATGCGATCCAGCCGTGGCGAGGTCCGGCCCGCGGCTTCGATTTCGAGTGCGAAGTGCAACCGGTGCTCGACCGCTACTGCGTCGGCTGCCACGACGGCACGGAACCCAACCGCCCTGACCTGTCGCGCAAATCGGCGGAGCAGCAACAACACATCAGTCAGCAGTACCAGCAGACCAATGAGACCATCATCAGCACGCTGTTCACGCCAGCCTTCCTGGCGCTGCATCCGTATGTGCGCCGGCCGCACGCCGAGAGCAATCACGGCGCAAAACCGGCCGGCGAATACGCTGCGGATACCAGCCTGCTGGTGCAGATGCTTGTCAAAGGCCATCACAACGTCGAATTGGATCAGGAGGCTTGGCAGCGGCTGTACACGTGGATCGACCTGGGTGCACCCGATCATGGATCGTGGAAGAACAGCGAGTGGGGCGTGCCGGCGGATTACTATCAGCGACGGTTGGACATGCTACGCCAGTTTGCCAACCGTACCGACGACGTGGAGTGGACGCCGCCGCCCGATCGAACACCTGAGTTTGTCGCTCCACCGCCAGAACCGCAGGCTCAGTCCACACCCGCCTGTCCCGGTTGGCCTTTCACGGGCGAGGAGGCTCGACAGCTCCAAGACAAAGTGGGGCGGCCCGCCACCCTGCAACTCGAAATTGCCCCCGCCGTCCTTCTCGATTTCGAGCTCATCCCGCCCGGCGAGTTCGTGATGGGCGATCCCCTGGGAGCACCCGACGAGCGTCCTGCCTGTCGCATGCGAATCGAAGAACCTTTCTATATCAGCCGCTGTGAAATAACCAACTCGCAGTATGCGGCCGTGGCCGACCTGACGCACAACAGTGGTCATGCCGACTGGTTGAGTATCGATTGGCGCGGAGAAGGATATCCGTTGTTCGCTGCCGCACAGCCGGTGGTGCGAGTATCCTGGCTCGAGGCCCGGCGGTTCTGCCAAATGCTGTCCGAAAAAAGCGGTCGTGATGTCGATCTACCCAGCGAGGCACAGTGGGAATGGGCCTGCCGCGCCGGATCCAACAAGCCGCTCTGGTACGGTGGCTTGGACGATGACTTTTCGCGACGGGAGAACCTGGCCGGTCAGGAACAACGCAGCTTTGCCTTCGATGCCAAACCCAAATGGTTTCTCCGCGATGATCGCTTCCACGACGGCTTCCTGGTCTCCGCGCCGGTCGGTTCTTTCGGCGCCAACTCCTGGGGATTACACGACGTCTGCGGCAACGTGAGTGAATGGACGCGGAGCGACTATCGGCCGTATCCTTTCGCTGCGGCCGGCGACATCGCTGAGTCTCCGGTGGCCGACAAGGTTGTGCGGGGTGGTTCCTGGCGTTCGCGACCGAGCGAGGCCACTGCCGCACACCGCTGGAAATACCCCGCGTGGCGCAAGCTTCCTCGACGTCGGCTTCCGGGTCGTGATTGCCGCTCCACTGCAGGAAACGCCCGCACAGAAATAGCCACATACGAAATGTTCCCCATTTCACACAATCCCACATCGAGGCCACTGCATGACGGTTCGAATATTGTTGTTGGCTTTCGTACTCCTGCTCTCAGGAGAATATGCCACAGCTCAAACAGAACAGGGGCACTTGGTCGCCAGCGAGCAACCGCAGGTTCAGACAACGTGCGGCGACGTGCCGATCAAGCGGTTCGGGTTTTGCTGGGTGTTGGGTGAGGCCCCAAACCTGTTGGCAGACGTACCGCTGCAGGTGGGAAACACGGCACCGCGCGTTAAGGTCCACCCTCAAGAGAGCAGCCAGATCAAGCGGAATTATCTGGGTGTGACCACGACGCGCATGCCGCGTTCGACCGACAACGACTATCTGCCGCTGGAGGCGATCCACCTGATCGACGGCAATTGCCAGACTTGCTGGATGAGCCGCAGCCAGACGCGGCCGGATGTCCAGAGCGTGTGGATACGGCTCGATCTGCCGGTGGAGCGTGAGGTGGACCGCATCGTACTCCGCAAACGCCCGCCGTCCGACCAACCGCGCAGCGCATTGGGCTGGGTGCCGATGCGCGATGCGGTGGAGGTGGGCCGCGGAGTGCCGGCAACAATCTACTGTAAAACTCAGTCGGGACAATCACGATTGGGAAACGGTCTACGACGGCCCCACGGGCGACTCGCCGGAGAAACTCGACTTGGAGTTTCGTTTCACTCGCCAGGCCTGGCCAAGCAGATCTGGATTACAGCAGGTAGCTTGCCCCTGGTCGAGAATATCCTCTACGCATTCTCTATCGCCGAGGTGGAGGTCTACGACACGGCCGGGGCGAACGTGGCGCTGGCCACGTGCGGCACCGGTGTCACGGTCAATTCGACACACCACAGCCCGGGCCAGGAACTGGCCGCCGCACCGCTGGTATTGGCCGCTGCACTACGACGCGGGCTTCAAGTGGGCCCGCGTCGGCTATCACGACGATCCGATCAACTGGCACTGGGTCGAGAAGGAAAAGGGCGTACTCAAGATCGACCCTGAGACCGATGCGGCCGTCACGGAACTGGCCAACCACGGTGTCGATATCATCATGTCGTTGGACTTCGGCAACCGCCTGTACTCGGGACCAGCCACGCGGCGTGCTCCCGCAACTCTGGGCGTGGAACTACGACATGCCCGCCCCTCCCACCACACCGGAGGCGTTGGCCGCCTGGACGCGGTACGTCGAGTTCATGGTCAAACACTTTCGCGACCGCGTAAAACACTTCGAGATCTGGAACGAATGGAATATTTCGTGCTACTGGGGCGACGTGCCCAACCTCGAGCATTATCTCGCCGTGGCCAGGGCCGCCATTCCGGTGATCCGTCAGCATGCACCTGACGCCAAGATCATGATGGGATCCTGGGCCGGTTTTCCCCACGGCATCGCCTCGTGGAGTCCTGAGCAGCTTGCCGCCAGCGAGAAGGGGATCCTGTATCTGCAAGCCGACGCGTCAGCTGGCGCGCGAAGTCGACTCTGTCAGCTGGCATCCGTTCTACCAGACCGATCCCGATCAGCTGAAAGGTTACGCAGACGACGTGCGGGCGCTGCGCAGCTGGCTTCAAAGTGTCGGCTTCCGCGGTCATTGCATGGTCACGGAATGGAACTATAGCGCCCTCTACCCGCCACTCACCGACGCTGACGCCGCCCGCGCATGGAGTGGCGGATTCCGAGCCACTGAAATGGAAAAGGCCAAGTACGTGGCGCAAGTCTTCACTCGTCACACCGCTTTGGGGTTGGAGTCGTTCTTCTGCGAGATGTACTTTCCGCAGTTCGGTGTGCTCGACTTGAGCCTGCTCCGGCGATCGTTCGACGCTGATCCCATCTCGCCATTGCAGCCGCAAGCGGCCTATTACGTCACGCGCAACTTGGCAACGATGCTCGACACATTGGAGCCCGGCGAGGTGGACTACTCGATCGATTCCGCGCCCGCGAATCTTGAGGTGTTCGCGTTGAAGGCACCCGACGGCCCCGCGCTGGCGATCTGGCTGGGAGGCCGGGCACAAGATCGCTGCGACGGTGTCTCGGTCGACGTGCGTGTGCTGTCGCGCTGTCGCAAGGCGATCGCCTACGACCCCATGAACGGCGTGAGTCAGGAACTATCTGTCGCACCCGATGGCGATGCGTTGATGCTCACGGGAATGCTGGTGCGCGACTGGCCGCTCATCATCCGTTTGTTCGACGAGAGTGTTGGTCGGTAACATCCGCGCACCGTGCGAAGATGTTTGTAGGACGGGATCCTACGGGCGTCCGTGCTCGCTCCTAGGATCCCGGTCTGCTTTGGCTGCGGCCAATGGCCGCGGTGGGAGCAAATCGCGCGTGAATGACACGAGCGCCGGCAGAAAATGCGACCGATTTGCCCCCGGTCTTAAGAGCATTCTTCCCCAGGACTTCATCCGGCAATCTTACGCAAGGTGCAAACTCACCCGTGGGCACCAACCGTTCCAAGGCGATCGGCCGTGCGCTGGCCTCCGGATTCCAGCGAGCCAGATTGAACACGCTCCAGGAACTGGCGGGAAGCGCCACCAACCGCAGTCGCGTCAGGATAACACACCACCAGGGAAAAACGGGCTGTCACTTTTGGGTGTCACTTTGATGGAGTCCAGCGAGGCGTGCGGACTCCCGGCGCCTTCGGCCCGCCCCAGCAGTGAACAGGACCTGCCGGCTACATGCGATACGCCGATCCATCCGACGACGGGTCCAGAGATTTGGCTACGAAGGTTGCATGGGAGAAACCCCCGAATTAAGATCGCTAATTGTAGGTAGGAGGCACCGGGCAGAACGTGAAACTCGCTCTAACTGAACCAGAGGGGGACTGATGATGACACGCAAGATGTTTCTCCTACTGCTCGCAATGTGCAGTGCCATGGCCTCTCAGCCGGTGTGGGCCGAGCTGACCGTGCTATCCCCCGTCGACGATCGAGGTGGCACGGACGTGGGGCGTGACGGCACATGGGATGCGATGGAACCGGCAGCAGACGCCCTCATGCCTGTTGGATTAGGCACGGGCGTGACGGATCGGCGCGGCGCCATGGAGTTTGACCTGCATGCCATTCCCGCTGGAGCGACGATCACATCTGCGACGTTCTCGATCTCCTCGTTGGGATACGGCGGCAAATCGGGTCTTAACGCAAGCATCTATCTGGCGGGTTACGTGGGGGACGGAGTGATTGACCTGACCGACATGACCCAGACGGGCAACCAGATTGGCGGGCCCTTTGAATACCGTTCCACGCCGGAGTGGACTTCCCCTGGCGAACCGCTCTCGATCGACGTGACCGACTTCGTACAGTCACTCTACGGCGTACAGCAGTACGGCGGCTTGCTCCTCTGGGGTGCCATCACGAATTCCTCTGGCTGGACTCCTGGCTTTTCGACTTCGGACAGTTTTTCAGTCCAGTTCCTCGCCTCCGAAGCGGGAGACGACTACACGGGAGAACAGGCGCCCATCTTGAGTGTGGAGTACGTGCCTCAAGTTCCAGAACCTTCTACCGTGCTCTTGTTTGGCACAGGCTTGGTCGGTGTCATCACACTGCGCCGACGCGTCAGTCACTTCCGGAGGAACCGCAGGTCCTGATGTTCGGAACGCCTACAATCTGGGCTCCGCAGGTAGCAGGATCACCGATCCCACGTCCGCTGGCTCGAGCGTTGAGCGGAAGGTGATGGGTTCCTGCTGTTGGCGGGTAACCCAGGCAGCCACGATCACCAGGCAGCGGACAAAGTGGTGGCGGACAAAGCGGGTGCCGTACACTTTTGCCGGCAATTGACGAAGAATCAGGAAAGCTGCTTCAAGCAGATTGGCCTCGCAACGTCAGCAAGTGCCACGGAAATGTCAGCGAGTGCGCGGTCACGAATGCGGCAGCGCAACCGCTTGCCTGCTTCACGCACTCCACCGGCAAAAATGTACGACTCCCCATTTACTCCGCGAGCAGGTCGAATGGGGACGACTCAGCTGTGACACACTCGGGTTTGAGATCGACACGCTCCATCCCGCCACCTCTCTTGTGCCGTCCCTTCGCCCTGGCGTGCTTAACCAGAATCCGCCGCATGGCTTCGGCTGCAGCCGCAAAGAAATGGCCGCGGGAGTCCCCGTGTTGAGCCTTGCGGAACACAAGAAGCTCCACGTTGACAAGAGCCTCGAAATCGAAGACATCTGCCAGTCGCTGCGGGGCGATTCGGCGCACGCCGGATACTCTGCTACTCACCAATACCCCATTTCTGGGAGAGTTCCTTGACCTCGTCGACTAGATCTCTGCGGTCCCGGATGCCAATCGTGCGGCCCAACTTGTTTCCCCCGACATACCCGTCCAGAAGGAGCCCGTCGAGGCTGCGGTCCTCGACGAGCTTGCCCAGAAGTCGTATTCCACCCGGTTCGCACTCGGGCGGGTAGAAGTCCGTTGAGGATTTGCCCTTCCCGGGGTACCAGGTTGGGGATTGGCCGAAGCCCGACTGCCAGTAGATCAGAACGGGGCGCCCGGCGGCCTTGTCGCGCCATAGCGGGATTTCTTTTTCGACTTGTGACAGGAGCTCCGGCGACGGGACGCCCCGGACTTCGATGCAGAGCGAGTCCACCTCGGGCGGGATCGTTTCGCAGGACCCCGCCCTGCACACGGGACACCGAGCCAGAACTGCACGCCCGGCACCGCCTTCTTGAGGTGCTGGCCAATCGTGGCCACGTTTGCCGGAACGTCGTCTTGGAGAAAGGCTTGATGCAGGCCGACAGCCAGCACCGTGCTGCGATGCCGGCGAAGTGCCTCGACAAAGGACGCATCCGGGCGAGTCTTGTTCTTCAGGACGTTGTAATTCGCCCAGAGTATCACCTTGAGTCCCGAATCTCGGACATATCTGGAAGTCTTGTCGATCACGAACTGCGAAGTCTCGACTATATTGGTGTAGCCGGCGAACTCCGGGACTCGTTCGCTGTCGCCGGCCAGAACGTACCCCAGGTAGCGAGGTGCGGAACGTTCGGCGTATGTTGACTCTTCCGCTTCTGCGAGCAATTTCCCTGGCGAAACTTCAAGAGGTGTTTTTTCGGCTCTGGGCACCGCCATCGGCAATGGCTTGGTCGCATCACGTTGCCCGCCGCAGCCCCCGGCGAAGACGGCTAACGTAAACAGTGCGGACCAAAACGCAGATCGGTCCATGGCAGGCTTCCGCTCAGTGGATGTCCGGAAACGGAGACAAGCACCCCACATCTTCTAGACGACATTTCCCACGTGCAGTGAGTCTGGAGCCGATCCAGGCTCGTTCCGCCATCCGTGTCGCCATCGCGTCCCCGGGTCTATCGCCCGACAGGGTTTCCTGTGCCCGGCTGCTATTCTCGCTTATCTGAAAACCTTGTGCCATAACTCTGCTGGAGGAACAAAGGAAGGATGGGGCGTCACAAGCAGGTGGGCGACCCTCATGCTGTGTGTATATGAGGCATGTCAGAGCAACATGCCGGCGCACACACGCGGTTCGTCACGCCGCGGCCGCGAACGAACGACGGCGGACAGCGGGACCGGTTGGTGGCGAGCGGGGCAGGCAGAGGAAATGCACCTTCGAGGGTCGCTCAGTCGCAGGCCAAGTCGCAGTTGTCATCGTTTCGAGTGCGCACCGCGATGAAACGCAGTGCACCTCGCGAGTCCGATTCACACCAGATGGTAGCGCGCGGAGGTTTGTCAGACCTGTGCGCGCAGGGAGCCTTGACCTGCAGGCCCACTGCGGCGTGTTGGACAAGAAGATGAAGGGGTTCGCGCGGCGGCTCATCGGCTGAGTGGGCATGGCAGGCACAGCATCTGGGTTTTCCGCCGATGTGTTGGCAGGCCTCGCCGGGGATTCCTGGCCAACCGGGTTAGTAGGGCGACTCCCGAGCACTCAGAACGAGCGCAGAGGCACCTGGCTGACGTTGGGACACCTATTTCCGATTTGGATGCGTTCTGAGGTCCGATCCTCGGGTTTAGCTCCGTGGATTTGCCCAAAGACCAGCCCGATCAGCCCATGTCGATTCTGGCGCACCAGACCCCACGTATATTGCGGGTTTGTCGCGGGAGATGCTTGGCACCGTCAAGCAACAGGCGAAACGAGTTCGACCACGAAGTGGCCGTCTATGGCACATCCGTCGCGGCAGATCGCAACCAACCTGATAACGGGGATCGTCGGTATACCTGCGCGGGAGTGGATGCGGGTTAGCTGGCGGTAACGTGCGTTGACGACCGCCGTCTAGCCGAGCCGTTCGATGCGCCGCCGATTTTGATTTCACCGACGCCGGCAAAACACACGCTCCCAAGTGCTTGCGGTATTGTCGACACCTTCGCGCCGCCGGAAACCGCTTGCGCACTCAGGACACGGCCACCTCGGTCATGTCGGCTATGTACGCTCATGACTCAGGACGTTTTGTCATTAGAGCGCAAGCTGCACGGTCCTCCTGCCAGCGGACGGACACTCCTGGGTCTCCAACGACGCTGGAGTATCTGCCTTCGGTGTTGTCGACCTGTGCAGGTGCGGACGACCCCGGACTCGGTCAGAGAACCTGGCCAGCGTGCCGCCGATATGACGACAGTGCCCAAGGGGCTTTCCGTCGTTTTGTGCATCAGGTCGATGTGACCGAGAGCCGTTGCACCCCGTGGCAATTGGCAGTCATTGGCCGCGTCGTTCCCCACCATAGGGCTGAATCTGGTCACGTTGGGAAACTCGTCCGAACAAGGCGAAATTGGCCGCGATCAGTCGGTCTGCTGGTGGGGGGCTGGGCTGTCTCACAGACGGTGGTATTATGACGAGCCCCAGAACCTCAGCACTCCGACGAGTTGATGAGTCAATCCCTCGCGCGGCAGCAACCGATCTCTCAGGTCTCGTTCTCGCACTTCCCTTCTGGCCCTGCCTGTGGCCCATTTCCCTGCATCTGAGCGCGTCCCAGAGATCACGTCAAGCTGCCGCGCTGACCGACCGAAATCGACTGCGGCTGGCCTCGCGCACCATCAGGCGGCACGAACGCCAGACGCGGTGGCGTTGCGGCCTCGGCACAACGCCGGCGTGGTGGTGTCTGCTGGACTCGGCCGCTCACCGGTGTGGGACCGGTCGGTAGCTGGCCAGTTGTGGTCCCCCTGGGATATACCCAGGGGAAACCGGGGGGAGTGTCGGCCGGTAGGTAGCTGGCCAGTTGTGGTCCCCCTGGGATATACCCAGGGGAAACCGGACTCAGAGAGAAGCGAGAAGTGAGATGTACGGAAGTCGTAGCTGAGACCGCCAAGGGCTCAGCGGCAGCGGCCACAGATGTTCCATCGCGATTCCTTTGAAGGACAAGTAGACTGGGTGACAACAAGATAAGTTGGCAGAGGAGATTTTTTTGCCATCCGATTTTTTTGTCCTTCATCTGCCCCGTCCAAGGACTCTGCCACCATCTGGAGATTATTCGTAATGCGTTCGTTTGCCGCAGGAAGCGACGCGGCAGCCGCATTTTACCGTAAGTTCTTTAGGCCGAGTCCCAAATGGCCGTCCAGGAAAACAAAGTCCCGAAAACTCGTGAAAATGGGACTCGATTGAGACACGCTCACTGACGACCCAAACGCCCTGTGCGAGGGGTGATTGTGCGATGTGCTTTGCCCCTTGCCAACAGACTTAAGTGGCCCACCTCATGCAGAAAATGCCTGTCATCATTCTGATTAGCGGGGTCCTCAAACCTCACTCCCCCACGCGCAGTCACACTGACTGACTAGCGATTGGCCACGAGCATTGGGTGATCGCGACCGAAGCGTCCAACGACGGCATCCCAGTGCGTCAAGGAGGGCGTGACATGTGGCGTCCAGGTCAAAACCATTCGTGACACAGAACGACAACACCGACGCAGTTTCCGCGGAGTTTTAACACGCTCCCGCTCCCGTCAGACAATCTGCGGTAGCCCGGGCACGCTATCGATGTTCAGTGGCAGGGGTTGAATTCCAATAAGAACCAGGCCCCACCCGCCGTATCATGCGTGCAATCTTGACGTTTTTGGCCGCAGTTACATTCTTGGTGAGTAGTGTACCAAGCTATGCAGACTATATAAGTACTTTCGATGCAAGCTTGGCTCGCGTTCCATACCAGGATCAGCGCAAAACAGTTCCCGCGCCCACCAGCGCGCTACCGCCACCAGCCGCCACGTCTGGGGCAGCTCGTCCGGATCACGCCGCATTGTCGCTGACAGGATGACCGCGCACGCCTACTGAACCTTTGCGTCGGTCAGATCGATGGGGTAATTGCCGCAAACTGCTGCTATCAACGAGATGCGAGAGACAGGATTTGAACCTGCACCCCTTGCGGGACTGGATCCTAAGTCCAGATTCTCCCTTCTTCATTCGACATGGCACCACCATGACAGTGTCATGTGAAGTCCATCGAAAGTCCTTCTTTCTCGCAGAAAACGGCGTCTTCTTGCCTCGCAAGCGATGCCAGCGTAATGTTTCTGCCATGACGATGTCGTTGGCAAAAGTGTTACACGAAAGTTACACCGCATCGTTGTCAAGTTTTCTGCCTCTCGCTACGCTAGTGACCTGGGAGGCGCAGCCAATGGCGAGCTTGCATCTGGACGAACGGACGGACAACTGGATTGTGATGTTTCGGTGGGCTGGTAGGCAGTACCGGAAATCCACCGAAACCAAAAGCGAGTCGGAAGCGAAGACCGTCGAGGCTAGGGTCGAAGAGGTCGTCCGGCTATTGAAGCGGGGTAGGCTGGAAATCCCCAAGGGGGCCGATCCGGGCGTTTGGATATTTTCGGACGGAAAACTCGCGGCCAAAGCTGCGGCCACGGCTCCGACGCGGTTTGGCGACACGTGTGACGCCTACTTTCAGGATCAGGTGGACAAGGCAGACACAACCCTGGTCGGGGAAAGCGTCCACATTAACCACCTCAAACGGCTTCTGGGGGATAGCACCGCTGTCAGGTCGCTCACGCTCGAAGTCATGCAGAACTACGTGAACACCCGCAGAAAGCAGAGCAACCGATTCGGCGGAAAGGTGTCGGGCAGAACGATCAAGAAGGAGCTTACTACCTTCATGCAGATTTGGGATTGGGCGCGACAACGCCAGTACGTTGATGGTGTTTGCCCGATCAAAGACCCGAATCACACCCGCAAATGGGCAGTCAAGATCCCAAAGTCGGAACAGGTGCAGAAATTCATGACGTGGGAAGAGATCGAGCGGCGGATCGCCCGAGGTGGACTTGCAGCCAACGGTGAGAAAGAACTGTGGAAGTTTCTATACCTCGACGAGACCCAGGTTGGCGAATTGCTGAAATATGTCGAGAAGGTAGCTCTCCATCCATTCATCTACCCTATGTTTGCGTTCGCTGCCTACACCGGGGCGCGGCGATCCGAGATTGTCCGTTCCGTCATTGACGACTTCAAGTTCAAGGAAGGCATCGTGGTGATACGGGAGAAGAAGCGGCAAAAAGCTCTCGCCGGAACGATCCGAGAAGTCCCCATGCGACCGCAGTTGAAGGAAATCATGCAAGAGTGGTTCAAAATCCACCCTGGAGGCCAAGCAACCATCGTGAGCGCCGTTAAAGATGCCACGGAGAAAAACGAGGTTGAAATCCGAGGCACTAACAAGGGAAGAAGCTTACCATCACTTCCGGGAAACTCTGTCCAACGACCGGTGGAAAACTGTCCGTGGATTCCATGTCCTACGGCACAGCTTCGGCGCCATCTGCACCAGGGCGGGAATCCCAATGAACGTGATTGCCAAGTGGATGGGCCACACCACGGATGAGATGATGAAGCTGTACCAACACTTGTTTCCCGAGGACGAACAGGGGTGGATGGCGAAGTTCCCATTGTGACCTTTCCTCGGCGAGGCAGCGAGTCCCGCGAAAGGTGACAATGGACCGCGATTCCTCGAAGCCGGTTACCGGCGACCGTCTTCATCATCGCGATCGGTGACGGATTTGAATCTCTCAGTGTCTCCGCGGCCGCTGCCAAGCACGGCGAGCGGTCGCCATAGCGTCGAAAGGCGACGCGAAGGGCTAGTCTGTCGGCAGCCGCCCCCCTTCCGGCTTGCAGATCCAGGCGCCTGCATCGTCGAAGCCGGTTATTTGCCGGTGATCGGCATCTTCGACACCAGCACCTTTCTTCCTTCGGTTGATCACGATTTCCACTTCAGAGCAGCCTTGCGACACCCCGCCCATAGAGTTGCCTCAAACGACGATACCTCGTGCGGGGCGACTTCTCCCATATTTCCAACCAGTTTGGACCGTCCGCACGTCTTTCGGATCCATTCTGATTGCCTTGACTCGGAACCCTCACATCGCTCAAGCCAGTGTACTCGAGCTATCGGCAACTATCGACTTGCGAACTCTGACGCGGGCTGGGCCGTGTGTCCCGACCAGAAATTACAAACGGCTGTAACAGATCCCATGCGACACTAAGGGTATCGGTTGCCGTGCCGTTCATGGCGCGAAAACGATAACATCCGAGCCATGCACGGTGACTGGAAATTACAGCCCGCTGTAATCGGTTTCCGTGTACCGTAGTAGTCAGTCAGTCGTTTTCGTTACCCGTTGTTTCCCGATAGAAGAGAGGAATACGTGATGTCTGAAGTCCGCATGACACAAGAAGAGTTTGAGCGTTTCCGGAAGGCCAAAGACCAGTCGTTACTGGAAACCAACTGGCCGCGGGCAAAAAAGCTGCTGGAGGAGGGGAAGACGCCATTAGAGGTGGCCTACGTGATGTCCCGTGAAGGATATATGGGCTTCGCCAGCAGTCGACTCGGTATACGAGACATCCAGCGATTGCAGGAATTTAGCTGCAAAGCCACTCTGCGAAGCTGAATCGCAAGAGGGTGCGCACGCCCGCATTGATCTTGTACATTCGATCAATGCGGGCAGCGAACTGAAGCAGAGAAAACGAACGAACGCCTCCGTCCTCTGGCGGAGGTGAGACCCATTTTTGAGAACCGGCGATTCCGGCAGGGGAGTCCCTGCACAAGCAGATCGATGAAATAAATGATAACCACAATGTGAAGCCCGGCACCGAGGGCATCTTTCGGTGACGCAGCGACGCGGAGCCGCGAAGAACGATGTCATGTTGACAATGAATGCGGTGTTTTTGAAGTCTTTTTTTTGAACGGAGAGAAGCTAAATGAGAAACACACAAAGACCATCAACGGAAACATTTCCCGAGCGCGAGCAGTTGCTGCGACCTGCAGTCCCGGACGGTGAATGGTCGGCTCGGACGCAAGTCCCTGGTCGAGCTGCTCCGCCAGGGCAAACACTACCACGAGGTCTCCTCTGCTGCGGACGGGCTCGTCCTGTCTGTCGTTCGGCAGGTCGGGAAAATCGGCGAGCAGCTGAAGAGAGACCTGCACCAGCTGCAGACCGACAAGTCGTTCAGTGGCAAACGGGGCCGCAACCACCTGCTCGAGCGGACGACTGTCGAACGCGTCCAGTACCTGCGCAACTGGAGGCGCAGGCCCTGGTCACCCTGGCGGACTACCGCCAGTTCGGTATCCTACCGATGGGGCCGTGAGTATGCGAGGTACGGTAGCCGTGGCGGCTGTTCCTATCGCACCTATTTGATTGTCCGCGACACAACGACCAGCGAGGCGCATCTCCTTCGCGTTCCGCCGAAATTTGGCAACTCAGAGACAGCCTTCTTTGACCGTTTCCGCTCGGACCCGGAGCGGATCCGGGCGGCGGTCGCCTGGACGTTTGGGCGATCGCTGCACGAGTACGATCCAGCGGTCGAGGCGTGATCGGACCCGAGGGACCTGGCCGCAAGGTGGTCCCGACGGCCCGCTCATTCCGAGCGATTAGCGGTGACAACGGCCGAAACAATGGGAGCGATGACGATGAAGACAGCAAAGATTGGACAGCAGGTCAGGCAGGGAGATCTGCTTCTTTCGCCGGTGGCGGACCTGCCACCTGGTGCGGAGATCCAGGAAGACCATGGCATCCATATCGTGGGAGAACGGACTGGTCACGCCCATACGCTGGTGGGTACGGTCGCGGTTCTCGCCGGGCGTACCTACGTTCGCGGTGGCGACGTGCTCACTCACCAGGAGCACGAGCACATCGCCACGGCACCCACATGGTACGAGGTAACAATGCAACGCGAGTACGTTCCGGCCTCGCGTCCTGTTCGGCACACACTGCGCGATTAACAAGTACTTTTCTCATTCCAGAGGCGATTGCACTATGCAATTAACATCTGATTCTGACACCAACTGGCGCCCGACGCGTCACTGGCAAGAACAAGCCGAGCCGCGTCGGTTTGAGATGGGCGGAAGGTTCACCGTTCAGTCCGGTCAGCCCGAGATTTCGGTTCCACCGCTGCGAAACCGAGCGGTCCACGGATAGATAACGTATGGAACCCAACCAAGATCTCATCGCCCTGCTTCGCCTTTTGGCCCATGATCCTCGCTCCTCATCACTGAGCGAAATCACCGATCTTGGAGCGCCGTGGAAGTCCCAATACGAACGTTGCCACCCTGGTCTCCACCCAGCCCCCTACATGGAACCCAGTCCACATTTTTTTCAAAAACCGTGGAGAGTTAATAACTATGTAACAGAGTCCGAACCGCATTCGTTTGGGATCGACGTCCGGTTCCCCGCACAATCCTCTTCCGGGCAGGATGGAACCGAACCGTCACGGTCCTGCAACCACTAGGCCAAGCAGCGTGCGGCCCTCGTCACGGCCCGTACCCTCAACCACCCGCCCACCCGTTCTTCCCGCCCACCCGTTCGAAGAGAGTGGCGTAGGGGCGGCCTACTTACTGGTCTGGACCTCACACCAACTGGCGCCCACCTGTCGCTGGCAAGAACGCTGCGAAACCGAGCGGTCCACGGATATATAACGTATGGAAACTCACCAAGACCTCATCGCCCTACTTCGTCTCTTGGCCCATGATCCTTGCTCCTCACTGGATGAGGAAGCCGATCTCCAAGACGTGCTTCAACCCCTGATCCGTGCCTTGGCCGATCCCAATCCGTTCGTGCGAAGAACAGCAGCCGTGGTCTTGGCGGATTACGGTGAGGACGCCGCCGAGATATTCCCACATCTTGAGAGGCTATTGGAGGAAGATGAAATCACTCGGGTCGTTGCGATCCATGCCATCCTGTGCATCAACCCGTCAAGGACTGAGGAACTCACACCGCTGTTGACCGAGGCGTTGAGCAGCGAGAACAAAGTGGTTCGTCAACGTGCTGCTCAAGTTCTTGGCGACGTTCCGGCCGCTGGTGCTTTGGCGATTCACTTCCTGATCGAAGCCCTTGGCGATGATGAAGATGTCGTGCGACCCACCGTACTCAACACCCTCAACAACCTTGGCTCAGCGGCAGCTCCAGCCACACCAGCCCTGGTCGAAATCCTGGTGGGCAGCGACGACATTATTACACGGGGCATTGTGGCCGAAGTACTTGGGTCAATCGGCCCGGCCGCTGGAGAGGCCGTTCCGCAGTTGTCCAAGTGCCTCGAAGAGGTGGGGGACAGTGCAGCGAGAGTTTATTTTCGCCTCAACGTGGCAAGTGCCTTGTGTCGCATCTCAGCAGAACCAGATCACCTTTTGGAAATGGGGAAGAAAGTGGTCCACAGTCCTGAGTGGTGGTTACGGCACAAAGTAGCGATGTGTTTTGGCGAGCTTGGGACGGCGGGGAGTGTGGCAATTCCTCAACTTCGTCGGTTGTTGGACGATCCGCACCCCAGTGTGCGGAGGTCGGCAGCGGAGTCGCTGCGAAAGATCGAGGCCACGGCTTTGGACAGCTCAACCTGAAACCTGAAGGACTTGACACCAACTGGCGCCCACCCGTCACTGGCAAGAACTCATAGTGCCGAGTCCGACCAGCATTCTCTTCCGGGCGTTGCCTTCAGCGGCCGAGAGACAACGCCGCAATCTGGGCAGGAATGCCATTTCCGGTGGCAGGCGACACAGGATTACGTGTGGGACATCAGCGTCATGAGCGATAACCAGAGTCGGCAAGGTGGGGTACTGATCTCGACGCGGTCCCACATTCGCGGCACCGATCAGCTGGTTTCGTCAACAGAGATGCGGATCACTCTGCCGGGCATGAATCGAGTGATTTTCTCGACTGTTTCATCGGGTGTGTTGGCAGGGTCCAAAATGTCTTTCATCACGTTCGCGGCATGAATGAGGTCGAGAGAGAGGGCTGGCTGTCGGGAAAGCCGGTCGCAGGTCTCACAGGCTTCGTTCCAATTCCCCGTTTCGATGCCACGACACGTTGCCCGACAGTCGATTTCAGTGTCCGAGATCATGGTTTCATTCCTGACGACCTGCTTGGCGACGATTGGGCACCATCGTATCTTTGTGTCCATGTCTGTCGGTGGTTTGTCGTTTCGCACGCTGGCGAGTGTAGGGCCGCGATGTGGGGAGCCGGGAACCACTTGACGGGCACACCTCTTTTGGGAGGTGGCGTTGGCTGGCCTTGGGGCACGTTTTGGTTGTTCATAAACCTCTCGCGCGACGAGTTGATGGCACTTTGATTTCCGAGACGGCAATTTGGGACAAATACACACTCTGGTGTATATATCGGGCGTTTTTGCCCCTCTATAGATGTAATTAGGTGGCTTTCTCGGCCACCTCGCGGGTCGATTCTGATGGGGCTTGTCCGCGAAATCGAGTGATGCGGCCCGGACTCAGGCGAGGTAGAATGGGGGCATCCGAGCGGCGCAAGAAACGAACGATTCCTGAGGACCCTGTTGAGAAGAGAGTAATTTGCCCAGTCCACGCCGTAGACGCCTGCTCCGTATCAGCCTCCGCATGGTGTTCGTGCTGACGGCGTTTCTTTGCATTTGGCTTGGACTCAGGGTGAACCAAGTGAAGCAGCAGAAGAAGGCCGTTGCTTGGGTTGAGCAAGTTGGCGGCGAAGTCATGTACGATTATGAGTTTGATGATTTTGACCAGCAGTTTCTGAATCCTGCCCCTGAGCTTCCTGGGCCGATATGGTTGAGAGAATTGATTGGTGTGGATTTCTTCGCGACCGTCGTCACCGTGGATTTGGCTGATGCTGAGATTGACGATCTCTCCCATCTGGTGGCACTGCATAATTTGAAATTGCTCTTTTTGGAGAGAACCCGGGTCAGCGATTTTTCTTCGGTAGCGAAGCTGACAAGCCTGCAAATCCTGATGCTTAGGGAGATGCAAGTGACTGATTTGTCAGTACTGACCAACCTAGCGAATCTGAGGGAATTGTGGCTAGAAAGTACCCCAGTTAGTGACCTTTCACCGTTGACGAGCCTGACACAATTGAAAGACCTGATCATGTTGGACGTCCCAATTGCCGAGGAAGAGATCGAGAATCTCAAAGAAGCTTTGCCGAAGTGTAGTATATCTGGACCGTAATTGCGGTGCCCTCAGAATGAAGTAGTTGGCTGCTTCATCAAATGACCGTATTCCGAACAGATCCGGCCAAACCCGGCAGAGGCATGCGAAGACCAATGTGGAGTGGCCGGGCGGAGGCGGGTAAAATGGAACCATCGGCACGTGCTGAGAATCGAAGTTTGTTCGAGACGCGATCTGGCGGGCAATAACCCCAATGCGTGGGGAGCCGGTGGCTCAACATCGTCAACTGGCCGCCGACGGAAACGGAGTTGGCAGCATTGCCCCGATGCGTAGACCACCTGCCGGACGCCGAAGCTTTTTATGACGCGTTCGAGAAATGGGGCGAATGCATGAGTTGCAGATATGTCGACCCAACTTGCCGGAGGAAATACAAAGATGGATGCGTTCGAATGCCAGAGATACATTTTCCTCTCTAACGATGCCGAATCAATGGCCATAGCGATCGAGCTGTGCGTTTGCAGTCTCCTGGGAATTTGTCGTGCCCAACTGTGCAACCAGATTGACAAGAGCGCGGACTACTGACATGCCAGCTACACTCCTTCACATTTATTCGAGATCCGGCCGCCATGTTATCACCTTTCTGCTGATCGGTGTCCTCGTGTTCACGTCTTCCTCTCTGCATTCCCGCGCGGGCACATTTGGTGATTGCGATGTGGATGTGAATGCGCTGTTCGATTCACTTACTAGTGTTGATCGATTTAGAGCCAACCGTGCCAAGGAGTTGATCTACACGAATGAAAGCTGGCCTGAATCGGTCATTCCATCCTTAATTGAAAGACTGTCGGATGATCGGAGTACCGATTGGTCTCCTTCGATACGTGGGTACTCAGGTCCCCCCATAAGAGACTATGCCACGGACATTTTGGTTAAGATCGGAAAACCGGCCGTCGCCGCTTTGGGAGAGGTTATTGCTCGAGAGGGCGATACCGAATCGCAAATTCAGGCGATTAAGGTGTTGGCTATGATCGGTAGTGACGCGCGTGAATCCATCCCGGCGCTCCGTGCGTGCACGCGCGGAGCTGACGAGTGGACTCGGTATTTCGCCGTTGACGCACTCTCGAAAATCGCGGGAGATCCATCTGAGGTGATTCCGGTCTTGCTCCAGTCTTTGGATGACGGGTCCCCTGAAGTGCAGAGCGCCGCCATCCGTGGCCTGGGCGTGATTGGGCCAAATGCTGCGAATGTCCTGCCTCGCCTGCTCGACCTGTTGAATACGCGGGAGTTCCGACGCGTGAACCAGTGTTCGTTCATGCCCGTACGGGCGGACATTGCGGAGGCGATTGGCAGGATCGGTAATCGCGACAGCACAGCGATAGAGGAGCTTGTGAAACTCTTGAGTGACGAGGAACCGCAGGTGCGAATTGCCGCATCGCTGGCCTATTGCCGCTTGTCGGACGATACTGACCGAGGCCTTGCGGTTTTGACAGAGCAACTTTGGAGCTCTTCACGAGGCGATAGCATTCCGTATCGCGCTGCAATCGCGTTAGGTGAACTCAACAACCGAGCCGCTCCTGTAGCTGGTGAGATCATTCGTGCACTTAAGCACGAGAAGCCGTTGGTGCGAGCGGAAGTTGTGAAGACAATTGCCGCCGTGCTCCCCGATACCTATGTTGAGCTTGTGCTTCCGATGCTGAACGATGAGGACTCTTTAGTCCGGGAGAGTGTCATTGAAACGCTCGGCAAAGATGATCTCCGAAACGTTCAGTATGTTCACCTTTTCATTAAGGCATTGGACGATAGAACATTGATGACCGTAGCGTTGAACGCTCTGGGCGATATGGGATCAAAAGCCGCAGACGCTATTCCCCGCCTCGAGATCATGGCTGCGTCCGACGATCAATGGGACCGCAGACGCGCCAAGGCCGCGCTGAAGCAGATTCGAGATGATATGGCCAAGGCTCATAGAGAACAGGGTACTGCGCCACACGCAGAGCAAGAAGTGCAACGCGAGCACGATCCCTGAGTGACCGGTTGGTGCGCAGACCGACAGACTGTCGCATCAACTCGTCGGCGTGCTGAGGTTTCTGGGACTCGTCATAATACGACCCTTTGATGCTCGCGGGGGACATACCTCCCCAGAGGCATCGTCAGATCGATGTGGAGCGGCCAGGCAGCAGCGGTTAGAATTGGTTGTTGATGGCGTTCATCAAACAAAGGTTTTCTCAGCATGGGACGACCGGCTGAATGAGGAAGAATCCGGGCATCGGGATCGGCCTGAGAATCCCAGGGGGCTTGAGACTTGTTTTGTAATTCCGTTGGGGGTCCTTCTGCGGGCAACAAGAGACTCAGCTGACGGCTCGGTCGAGCGTTTTTTTGTGGCCAGTCAATGCGTGCGTGAGTCGAGGCTAAGCGATGCGGTTTCGTCTGTCCACTCTGTTCGCCACTATCGCGACGGTTGCTGCTTTGCTCACGATGTGGATTACGTACTCAAGGCAAGACAGCTCGATCAAACTCGTGTCGCAGAGCGGCCCCGTTTTGACGTATTCCGCCCGCTCTGACCGTCAAGCGTACAGATTTTCTCAATTGGGCGAGACGCATACGCTTCATTCAACGTTTTCCGAGAACTATCCAAGCCAGATTTGGCCAAGAATCAAATGGTCGTTTAAGCTGTCAAACGGTCATGGCTTCGAACCTTGGCAATGTGATGACCTCGTCTTGTATTGGGATCGAGCGAAGCTGCTGCTAGATGATGGGATTCAATCCGGCAAGCCATTCGTCGTGAAAGACTATGGGGATTTCCGGATAGTCAAATACTGGTGGCCTTCCAGGCAAGCCACCACATCGATAAGCCAAGAAGTTCACCTATATTTGATTGAAAACGGAACTGATAGAATACTCTCAGAACACAGAATGACGGTTGTTGTTGATGTCTCGGTCCCAGTGACAGCTTCATTCGAGAAATCTCAGTAGGATGCCACTGAAATCGTGGTTGCAGGGTTCTTGGGTCACATAACGACCGTTTTTTGCTGACACAGCCCCATGGCCCGCCCTACGAAGGGAGATCTGTATGAACAAGCACGCACTTCTGTTCTACATGGCCATTTCTGCCTTAGCACCAAGCTGTCAGCATCACCACACTCACAAGGATGACAATTACTCCGAACGCCAGAAAGCGGGTTGGCGGCGAAGTATCGGTACGGACCATGTAGCAGGCAATAATGAATATCTGTATCTGGATGAGTTTCCGATGGAATGGTCTGTCTCCGAAAATGGAAGTGGCTTCCTGTATGCGACTAAACCAAATTCAAATGACTTGATTTGGTCATTCGAACGTGGACCTGATGCGGATCAGAGAGCAATCAAAGTGAATGACGGGGCAGGAGTCATCGCGACTCACAAGACAGGGGTCAGCTACGAAATCATGATCGTGCTCCAGACGGAGTACTATGGCAAAGTCTTCTATAGGAAGTTAGACCGGCCATTGAGAAGCAAGGACGAGCCGTGAGCATGCGGTCGCTCCCCCGTTAAGCGATTGTTTCATCAAGTCGTCGGAGTGGCCGCAGTTCTCGGGACTCGCCAACAAAGGACCGATTTTGACACAATGGCCGCCCTGCCCGACGGGCCATGAAGGTGGCAAGATCCGGGTGCGCCCGGAGTGCCATTCACGGATGATTGTTATCGGCCGAGAAAGCGGAAGTGGAGACTGAGACGCGATGGCGACCTGCGAATGCGGATTCAACTTCGTGCGAGCCGCGCTCGACGGCCGAGAGATCGAATCGTATGCGGTCGTGCACGACGAAGACTACCAGCGAATGATCGATGACGAACTTGCCATCCGTTCGGAAGCTGACGAAGAACGGAAACTGACTCTGATCGCAGAGGGTTCCACGCGGGTGGGAGCACTTCATGTCTGCCCAGAGTGCGGCGCACTGGTGCTATTGAAGCCCCAGAGAAGTTCTACGCATGGTTCCTTTACAGTACTGAGAGAGTCAAGCGGCCCAAACCCCACATGATACGCGTGTACAAAATGGTGGATCAACTCGCCACCCCGTGATCCCAGACGTTTGGCGTCCCGACAAAGGACCGTTTATCGGGACAGGCGAAGAGACTGACGGTGATGGCGACCGCAGGCGGCATTGTATTGGAGGTGCCCCCAATCATGAAAGACAATTGGGTGGATGATCAGCGCGAGGTTCTGGCCGCGATGGAGGAAAGGACGGACGCATTAAGAGATCGCATGACACCGACCTTTACTGAGCCTGTCACTTTGGCAGTTCCACCGACATCGCCTATTGAACACTTACGCAGTCGGCGAAAATGGATCTTGATCATCCTTCTGTGGTGCAACGGCACAGCGGTCATTCGCAGCACGTATACCCTCGTTACCTGGCCAAGTTCTGTGAAACTGTGGTTGTCGTCGGAGCAAGTTCGAGTTTACCAAGACACCGACGGCGGGCCGTGTTACTGGGTGACGCTTCCTGTGAAAGAGTTTCCGTACGATATCCAACTGCAGCAACGTCTTCGGTTTCAACTTTTCGGACTCGCGTTGATCAATCTGCTCTTGCTCGTCGGTCTGCTCCATACGCATTGGCGGCAGTCTCAGTTGGCTAAACACGGTGAAACGACGGCGACTCAGCCTGGCACTCAAGACGACGAAGGCGGCTGATCGTCGCCCCGGCAAGCAGGGATCCTCCCAGAAACTCATCCGTTTTCCAAAATGCGTTATCAAACGACCCTTATTTGAAAAAGCACAGGGGAATCGCTGATACCGAGCCGTTCGCAAAGCCAAGCGAAACGGGGCCTACAAGACGGGAGTGGATGCGATGAGATACGTCGCAAGACTGGTTCGCGGGACGCGTTTAGTTGGAGACTGACTGTGCGTTTCGTACCGCGAGCGATTATTGCGATTGGCTTGACTCTCTTGCTTGTGCTGTTATGGTACGTCTATAACACGATCCACTTGGTGATGTCCGTGGAAAGTGATTACGTCGCGACTGTGTTTGTGGTGCGTTTGACTGCGGACTATGTGACCGAACACGGTGCGTGGCCACAATCGTGGCACGATCTTGAACATGTGAAGCGACCCGACTCCTCCGGGTGGCCCGCCGATTCGCGACGAATTCAGGAACGCGTTGTTGTGGATTTTGGCGAATGCCTCGACGAGTTGGCTTCGCAATCTGCAAATCAGTTTGACGCGATCAGGCCCATCGAACCTAATGAGTTGTTTGAGGACGCCAATCTCGGTAAGATCCACGTTAAAGGCTTGCTGGAGACGATTCGAAAGTCCATCAGCCATCAGGAACAGGGTACTACGCCATAAGCAACGCGACCGGTGAAGGGCAAGGACGATCCCTGAGTGACCGGTTGGCAACGGGACCAACGGATTGTCGCATCAAGTCTTAGGAGTGCCGAAGTTCCTGGGACTCGTCAAGAAAACCACCGTATTCCGAACAGACCCGGCCTAACCCGATAGAGGTATGCGAAGGCCGATGTGGAGCGGTTGGGCGGAAGTGGGTAGAATGGGGCTTTTGGCGTGCGACAACAAACGAACGTCTGCGACACATATGGAACCAGCGGTCAGAGTCAAGCTAGAACGGAATCGGATTGATAAAGGGACTTTCATGTTCACGCGAATACCACGGCGAATCGGATTGCCTGCTATTATTCTGATGGTGGCGGCGAGCTATTTCACCTTGTTGTCGCCGAATCAACACAGCCGATCCGCCGACGGATCGCCCCCCTCTGACGAAACGGCCCCGGATGAAAGTCTGCTCACTTCGCCTGCGGCGGTGTACGCGGCTTTTCGGCAATCCGAAGCGGCGCAGGACTGGAGCAGTGAATACCGGTGTTACTCGCCGCGACAGCAGGCGAGATTCAGCCACACCATCATCATCACGGCTTTGTATCTCGAGTTCCAAACGGACCTGTACCTGAAAGTCGAGGCTGCCCTCAAACGCCACGGGCTGTCCGACGAGGACTTGGCGGATTTCTGGCCCACGACAATGTATGAGGTCACTGATGAGAGATCGCCAGACAACATCCTCGCAGATTTGCAGGCAGAATACGACGCGCGAGTGGATCGATGGCAAAGGGAGATCGTCCCCAAAATGCGGGATTGCGCTGGCTTGATCGCGACCTTGCAACCGCTGATTCGCGAGGCGGCACGACGGTCACCATTCTCCACAGTGGCGCTTACGGTTCGACAACTCGAAGGTTTCGCATATGGGCGAATGCGAGAGTTACGTGTCGATGGCGACGAAGCGACCGGAACAATTCGAGTCAAGTCACGATTTGGAGCATTCGTCGACTCGGATCGCCTCACGGACAATACAAGCGAGACTTCGTCCAAAGATAGTGTTTTGGAGCCTCCAGCCGAGTTCCGAAACGTGCGTGCTGGAGGATGCTTCGGGGCTGTACGGCTGGCTATGGGAAGTCGCCGCCGACATTCAAACTTTGGCTCAGTCGATGCGTCATCCTCGCATGATCATCGTGGGCTTGGCGACAGGTGACGTTGCCGTGGGGCCTTACGGCCTCGCGACAGAGGATGGCTGCGAGACCGGAGATGCGGGCAATGATGCCGATGAAAGCCACCTGAACGCACTGGAAAGGGTTGACGACCGGGACGAAGGCGAAGAAGTCGGCTTGGCCAACAACGGTACACGCACCGTCACGGACGCGGAAGTCAGGTTTCGGCGCATTGATGAACGCTGGGTAGTTGACTCCATCGATTACCGGTAGTGCAGCCAGGACGTCGGCCGCTGGTATTCGGCGGGGACTGGCCGTGGCGTGGGACCGCTGCAGCAGAAAACCACCGATAAACGAATCGACTCGGCCCAACTCCGCAGAGGTATCCGCCGGTCGATATGGAGCGGCTGGGCGAGAAACGGCTAAGATGAGGTTGTTGGAAGCCTGCGGAAATGGAAGGTATTCCGAAGTTGAATTAGCACCGTGAGCCATCGGTTGAACGCTATTGTGGGGCTGATCACCTGCATGCTAAGCTCCCCCCTCATCGTAAGTGGGTCGCATGTCGCGAAAACTGCATGTTCCGACCAGGTTGTTCCCCAGGCGGAGGAGTCACATATGCAGGGCGTTGCCAGTGCGTTTGGTTTGCCGGGCATCAAATTAGCCGTATGGTCGAGCTTACGTCACACCGACATTGGACACTGCCTTGTACGTGCTCGACTCGCGGAAGTAGCGTGTCACCAGATACGAACAACCGGACTAGCGATGATTGCTCTTTGCCTGGCCGGACTATCGTACACGGCAGCAATTGCTGCGACATCGACTGACGTGACTCGCTATCGAGCGTTGTCACAACCCCTCGATTCGCTGGAATGCGTGCGAACTGCGTCGAACGAATGTAACAGGGGGATCATGCTGCAACGCGCCGATATCCTGGCTAGTATGGTCAAGCGTGCGCCCAGTTGGCAGACGAGGTCGTCATGTGCGGCGAGACTTGCGGACAGCCTAAACACTGCAATTCTCAATGGTGCAAAAGAAGAGGGGCTCTCTCGACTATCGCAGATGATATGCGACTTCCGTGCTCTCGACGACCTAGACACGGTCGCCTTCCTGGAGTACACGCAAATTGAATCCTCATTCTCTCTGGCGGTGGAAGAAGGAGTAAAGCTCCGCTTCTCTGACTGGCTGGAGGCTCGCCGTCACTTTGAGTGCCTGAACGCTAAACGAATGGAGCAATTGGCAGACTTTATCACCAAGTACCGAAACTGTCCTCGTATCGTGAACGCATTATTCGCATTGGCCAATGCTGACGAGCGAGCCGAGCGATATGACGATGCGATGACGAAGTACGAACGAGTCATCCGCGACTTTCCAGTATTGGATGAGTCGGGAATCACGAGGGGCCATCGAGCGAATTACATCAGTTGGAAAGACGATTGACGTGCACGGAACCTCGGCTCGTGGACAAGCGTCACTTGGCTGATTATCGCGGAGAAACGTGCTGTTATTTACGACGCGAGATCAGCTTCAAAGTGAGCCCTCCTTCCTCTCCGAATTGCGGAAGGCTCATGGGACGTTTCACAAGATCGTTTTGTGATTGTGTGCGTGTTTTTGGAGGACCTCGGAGGAGTGCGTCCGGAGGGGAATCAATGCGAACAGTACGCCTTCCCTTGGTCCGACATCCTTCAGACCGACAGGTGGTCTGGTAGCGGACTTGCCACTCGCCTCGGCATTCTCCAGATGCCAACACTGCTATTGATCGACAAAGAGGGAAGAGTCGTGAGGCAACGAGTCGGTGGCGTGGATCTGGTGAAAGAAATCCAGGAGCATTTGCATGTGACTACTGTGTCACAAAGTGAAGGGGAAGCGAAGAGGAAGTCGGAGCATCCATTTCATACGGAACAGGGTATTGTCACGCAAGCAGAGCGAGAAACACAAGGCAGAGGACGATCCTTGAGCGACCGGTTGACGGGCGACCAACGGTTTGTCGCATCAACTCGTCGGCGTGCTGAGGTTCCTGGGACTCGGCATAATACCACCGTATGTTAAAACCGAAGTGAAAGGCCGTCCTGGATGGTGCCATGGCAAAGTTGTTCGTAATCCTCGCCCAGCGTGAACACGCAGGAGACCGTGATCTTGCGGCCCCGTGGACCGTCCGCCTGGTACCATGTGATCCAATGGGACACTCGGCGGGATAGCTTTGTCCACGGGGCATGGATAAAAGGCCGCATCTATGAGGAGAAGTGCGATGTCTCGCCTAACGGGCGGTTGTTGTTGTACTTTGTCCATCAAGGAAGCCGCTCCGGAACAATATTCACCCACGCGTGGACCGGGATCAGCCGCGTTCCATGGCTGAAGGCCTTGACCATTTGGCCGCAGCGCACAACATATGGAGGAGGTGGACGTTTCATTGACGATTCAACAATCGCACTACGCGGCGTCCTCGATCCTCCACTCCCCGAATTTCCACTGCGGGGGATGAAGGTGGTAAACGCGAACGCGCCTATCTATCATCCGACAGACGATGAGTCCAATTCCGACTGGTGCGGACGAGATCACAGCGATCGGATCATTTTTTCGCGTGGCGGTCAACTATTCCGCCGCGTCGAGGAAGGAGACAAACTCATTGCTGACTTCACCCAACTGACGCCGACTCCGCAGGCAGCACCCGATTGGGCCGCTAGGCCACGGTGAAATCCTATTTGCGGGGATGGGCCGCATGACCAGAGATCGGGCTGGGGAGTTCGCATGAGAAGGCAGGTGACCGGTGCCTTTGGCGAGACGT
>CAVOXY010000007.1:0-121672 GCA_963700515.1 uncultured Planctomycetota bacterium
GTCCAAAATCGGATGGACCGCCACAGGAGTTCTGCGCGTGACCGCAGATGCGATATCCATCCAACGGGATGGTTGTGGTCATTTGTGCTGCGCGTTTCGTGCTTGTTTCGGATGTCGTGCTTCGGATTTTGCGGCACGTGAGTATCCCGGTTCCACGAATTTCTTTAGCGGTTCGGCCGGGACGAGGCCAAATCGGCTGGCACGCCGTCAGGGAGCAAATCCAAGACGAAGAACTCCCCGCGGTAACGGGCAGCGACATACCGACTATCGGGTGACATCGCCAGCCCTTCTGGTGTTTTCGACTCGAAGATCCGAGCCAGATCAACCACCCGTTTCGCCGACTGCAAATTGCAGACGCGGACGACGCCCAACGAGTCGGCAATGACCACGCTTGTGTCACGCGGTCCCATCAACAGGGCTGTCACTTCGCCCTGCAGCCCGGACCGGATCGGACTGGTCTGTTGTGTACGCGTATCAAAGACAAGCACGCCGTGGTCGTTCGAAGCAGTCACGACATACTTGCCGTGCGGACTGATAGCCATGTGACTGATCGTCGTATCGTGCTGATTGAAGGTATTGACCACTCGCTGTTGATCGATGTCCCAGGCGATCACGTGATCGGCTTCGTCCAGCGCGACATAGAGCAGGCTTGCATCGTGCGAGAAGGCGACGTGCCGCCAGTTTCGTTGAGCCACCGCGAAGAGGGGGCGTTTGTCAGACAGGTGGAAGAGTTGCGTTTGGCGAAAAGCGGATTCGGCCTGCCAAGAGACGACGGCGACAAGATCTCGCCGCGGCGAGAAGGTTATCTGTGACACTTCCTGGGCGACGTCCCACTGTTGAATCTGGCGTCCCGACGCGACGTCCCAAACCGCTACCTCGCCGGTGGCCGTGCCGGCCGCCACGAGATCACCGGCAGGCGAACACCCGATGCATTGGGCACCCGCCCAGGACCAGGTGGTGCAGGGGCGATCCTGCGGTGTTGCGCAATCCCAGAATTCCACACCGACGTCGCGGATTGGCGGAAACAAGCAGCGTGGAACCAGGTAGGAACTGGAAGCTGTTCTCCGATTCGCTATTGCCAGCGGCCCAGCGCAGCGACCGGTCCCGACTCGTGTGTCGCTGCAGGCCCCACTTGCGCGCCTTGCCGTCGCTGCCTGCGGATACGAGGTAATCCACTGCTGGGGAAAACGCGAGGGAGTAGACGCGTCCTTCGTGGGCGTTCCAGCCCATCACGGCATCGAAGGCATACCCACAGACAGCGTCACTCGGACGGGCGAATCGACCAGACATGCACATTACCGTTTCGATCGCCGGCCGCGAGCAGCTTCCCGTCGCCCGAAATCGCTACGCTCTGCACAGCATGAGACGTAAGGATCGGCTGGGACTTTCCGGTCTCGCTGTTGCCGGCCATCAGCTGGTTGCCCAGCTCTCCCAGGACCGCCAGCGGACCGTTGGGAGCCACCGCAACACATGTTGGCCGTTTGACATGTCGGATACGCGGGTCCGTCAATTGGCGAGAGGACAAATCAAACCGCAATCCGCTCACATCCGCCGCCGCCGCCCAGACGAATTGCTCATCGTTGGTGACGGCAAACGCATCGATGTCGCCGGCGTGAGACTCGAGCGTCCCAAGGCTCGCACCCGATTGGGCGTCCCACAGTCGCAGTACTGGATCGAGGCCGCAGGAAAGGAGTATCGAGTCGTGTTGCAGAAACGCCACGTTGAACGCCTTCGACTCGTGCGCCGCGACCGCCAGCAGTTGCTCCCGGCTTGTCACGTCCCAGATGCGCAAGTACCCGTCGTCTCCGGCTGAGGCCAGTCGATCGCCACGGGCGGAGAACGCCAGACCGTTGATTTCCGGGTGCGGGGTCTTGACCGTCGCCAAGAGCGTCGATCCTTGCATGTCGTACAGCAGAATGTCGCCACTGCCACCCGCCAGCGCCAGGCACTGGCCACTGGGCGAGAGACGAGGCAGCGTACAGCGGAAAGGTGAGAGCAGCCAGGGTCTCGCCGGTGCTCCATTGGCGCTGCTGCAGTACGAACCATTCGAAACCTCGCACATCGGGTTTCCCTTCCGGCGGCATGTTGCGGCGCAGCAAGTCCACACTACCGCCATAGTCTCCCTCCAACGCATAGGGTTCCACCAATTGCATGTCGGAGACATATTGGAGGCTGCGCACGACGAGTTCGTTCTGCTGGGCTTGTACGAGCGTGTTATCGAGACGGTGAACCGTCTTTTCCAAGCGTGCGTTCAGACTCGCCAGCTGACGGTTGTGTTCTGTCAGCCCCACGGCAGAAGCGACCAGCAACAGGATCAAGCTGACCGCCGACAGCGTGGTGGCGGGATGCCGCCCGATCCAACGTGTGGCCCGCGCCACCACGCCGATGCGCCGTGCTCGGATCGGTTCGCCCGCCAAAAAGCGGCGCAGATCGTCCGCCAACTCCTCCGCTGTTGGATACCGCGCTGACGGAGCCTTTTCCAGGCACTTCATACAAATCGTTTCCAGATCCGCCGGAATACGCTGATTCAGCACTCGTGGAAAGACGGGAGTATCGGCAATCACGCGCCGAACGGTCTCCAGAGCTCCCTCGCCTCGATGGGGAGGCCGGCCGGTCAACAAGGCGTAGAGAATCGCTCCCAGCGCGTAAATGTCCACCGCCCGGCCAATCTCGCCGCGCCGCGCCGAGGCTTGCTCGGGAGACATGTAGGAAGGCGTCCCGAGAACCTGACCGGTCACCGTCAGATCCTCATCCGCCTCCAAGTGCTTCGCCAAGCCAAAATCCGTGATGTGGGTCCGACTCTGCTCGTCCACCAACACATTCGACGGCTTCAAGTCTCGATGCACGATCCCGCTCTGGTGGGCCACGTGAATGGCATCGGCTAGCTGCAACACGTACTCCGCAGCCACGGACGGCGACAGGGGTGTCTCGGTGACATGCTCGGAAAGGGGCAAGCCCTCCACATACTCCATGGCATAGTAGGGCGTGCCATTGTGCTGCCCCACTTCGTGAATGGCGACAATGCCCGGATGATTGAGCCGAGCAATCGCCATCGCCTCGGCACGGAAACGCTTGAACTCATTGACTTCCGCCAATTCGGCCATCAGCATCATCTTGACACACACGATGCGGTCGAGGGAACGCTGACGAGCTTTGAAGACGATCCCCATCCCACCGCGTCCGAGCTCCTGAATCAGATCGTACTCGCCAAAGGAAATAAGCGATCCCGCCGACCGATCGGCCCAGTGCCGCGCGTCGAGGCGAATGAAACTCCGCGGCACGGCACTACCATCCGCCGTGTTCGTGATCTCCGCCGTGGCCTCCGGATCTGAACTGCCTAAGTCTGCCACGCGCTGGCCAACGAGGTCGAGGTCATGGAAGAACGTGCTCAATTCGTCCGACAATTGGTGATTCGATCGCTTGAACCGTTCGCGGTCCACCGGCTCACCACGATCCACTCGCTTCAAGTAGTTGGCGATCAACTCATCGAGTCGGTGTCTCATATCACTCATATCACTCATATCACTCATATATCACGTGTGCCCTCCGCTTCGATGATCTCACACAACCGCCGCAAACTCTGGCGCAGCAGGCCCGCGACGGTCACTTCATCGAGTCCTAAGTGCCTGGCCAAGCGGACGATTGTCCAGCCGCGCAGCAGACGCAACCGTATCACATCCCGCGGCACCGCCGGCAGTAATTCGATGGCCGATAGAATCGGCTCTCCGACGTCCGTCGCGGGCGACGACCGAGCCGGCAGAGTTGGTGAATTCGTCTCGCGCGGCACAACGGCGCTCTGAGAGCCTGGCGATGCCAGTCCTGACTCACTCGGCCGAAGCTCCTGTTGTCTGTCAGCCGCGTCGACGATGCGGCGCAGGATGCCGCGCAGCCACTGCAGACACTGCGTCTCGGAAGAGCCCGCGAAACTCCTGAATTCCCTCTCGGCAATCTGCAGCGTTCGTTGCACCAGACGAGCAGGATCCACTGCGTCCACGTCCTCTCGACCCACGTCCCGTCGACAAATCTCCTGCGAGGCCAGTTCGCGCAATACCTTCGTGTGGCGGTGGAGGAGTTCTCCCACCGCCTTCTGATCGCCTCGGTGCGCAGCGCGAATCAATTCTTCCGTCATGCTGGAGTTCAACAGCCTAGGTTCGAGCCAGCCCACTTTTCTTAGCACCGTGCCTACAAACACCGAGCGCACCGGTTCCCCCCAAGTATGACGGTCAGAAAAGGGTAGCCATGGTCGCGGCCCGCACTCACCGCTCCGCCGTACACTCCGGCCTGCAGCGTCTAAACTAACAACGATGAGCCCGACTGACAAGAATCCAGCCTTGCCCATCGCTCACCGCCGTAACCGCGATATCAGCAGTGAAGTGTCCAACTCCTTCCCAAACGTGACCGGGGCGGTCAAGGCTGTGCCAAGTCGTCGCACGAACTCACTTCGGGGGATTTCGGTTGCCCCCATTCGAACAGCGTGCCGCGTCGCCTGCTGCACGTCAAAGATCTGGAAGCCACATGCTCTCAGGTGGCTAACCAGATAGGCCATCGCCACCTTCGAAGCGTCGCGCTCGCGGAAAAACATCGATTCGCCGGCAAAGAACGCCCCCAGACTGACTCCGTAGAGTCCTCCCACGAGCGTCTCGTCGGCCCACACCTCAATACTGTGTGCATAGCCCAATTCAAACAGCTGGCCATACACGCTACGCATCGCGGGCGTGATCCATGTGTCGCCGAAGTGGATCCGCGGAGCGGCGCAGGCTGCGATCACGCCTGCGAAATCGACATCGCAACTGACACGAAAGCGCTCGCTGCGGATGCGTCGAGCCAGACGCCGCGAGACGTACAGATGATCCAGCTCGATAACCGCGCGCGGATCGGGAGAAAACCAAGCCAACAACTCGTATCCCTGGTCCACGATCGGCCAGGGGAAAATTCCGCGACGATAAGCGGCCAGCACCCAAGCCGGATTGAGCTGTCCACCCACCATGAGCAGCCCGTCGTCGGTCGCGGACGACAGTGGTGGAAACTCGATCTGGCTTTCAAATTGCTCCATGGTCAAGCCCCGTAAAATTGACCGTCGCGTAACCGCCGACGATCGCGCGACGCACTGGCTCTGCTGCGAGGGCGATGCCATTGTAGTCGTTTTCACGGAGGACGTACGCTCACTGCAAACCACCAAGAACTTGCCTTGTTTTGACAAAGTTCTCTATTCTTGGGAGCGGCTACCCCGGCGGGGGGGGAATCGTTGTCAGTAAAACGGTATAATGCCCCGGTAAGCTTCTGCCTGCAGAGCGAACCGCTAAGACCTTCCAAGTACTTCGCTCGCACGCTCAGCCGGAGTGGGGTGGTTTGTCGCCAGGCAAGTCTGACAAAAACGAAGTATTTCCAGAACTATGACCGAACCGAACGCAAACGATTCTCATCTTCCCGCCGCGAGCCCGCTGTTCAAGCCGCTTGGTACAAGGGTTGCCAACAGCCAGGAACGAGCCGCTGGTTTTGCGTCGGAGAACGCCGAGTGTGAGGAGGG
The DNA here is from genome assembly GCA_963700515.1 of uncultured Planctomycetota bacterium. Lineage (GTDB taxonomy): Bacteria > Planctomycetota > Planctomycetia > Pirellulales > Pirellulaceae > JAJRVM01. The sequence continues at coordinate 5,528 of CAVOXY010000007.1, forward strand.
CGAGCTGGCAGAACCGGGCTCGATCGTAGCTGGGGCTCGGGCTCCGGAGAGCGTGTTCGTCGTCCCTCAGGCTCCCTCGGGAACAGAGGTGGGGAGGGACCGAAATGCCTGGCTGCTGACCAGTTTCGCGTTTTTGCTGCTGCTGAGTTTCTTTTTGCCGTATACGGTCGAGAAGATGACGTACGCGATTGCACGGGGCCGCGAACGCGCTCGATACGAAACGGCGGGTGAGAAGCTGAAGAACGTGGTCTTGAAGGACCTGTCGGACGCGTATCAGCTGGTTGCGAACCGGGTGGGCCCGAGTGTGGTGCACATCATGGTGACCTCCGCTGCCGTTGACAGCGCCTCCCAGCTCCGCGGCTACTCGCGGTGGCAGCATCCATCCACAAGCCAGGGATCTGGAGTAATCGTGGATGAAGAAGGCTTTATCGTGACCAACGCACACGTCATTGAGGGCTACAGTCGGATACATGTAAAATTGAGTGACGGACGGACTTTGCCGGCCTCTGTTGTAGGTGTCGATCGTTTGACGGACATGGCGGTAGTGAACATTTCCGCGGACCAGCTGATTGCGGCCCAGTGGGGTGACAGTGACGATCTGGAGGTGGGCGCATTGGTGTGGGCTTTAGGAAGCCCATTGGGTCTGCAGCATAGTGTCACGTTTGGAATTCTCAGCGGCAAGAATCGATCGTTCAGTACCGCAGCCCGCAACGGCATTCTTGATTCGCAGGGCATCGCGAGCGATTCACCCTACCACAACTTCCTGCAAACGGACGCGGCGGTGAACCCCGGCAACAGTGGCGGGCCATTGGTCGATTCGCAGGGACGCATTGTGGGGATCAACACAGCGATCGTGGGCGAGGCTTATCAGGGGATTAGTTTTTCGATACCCAGCAGCGTCGCTCGCCCGATCTACGAGCGCATTCGCCTGGAGGGTCACGTCACGCGTGGCTGGTTGGGGGTTGATCCGCAGGACATCTCGCCCGAACTAGCGCAGCGACTGGGACTACTCAGCACAGACGGTGCATTGGTGGGGCGAGTCGTCCCGGATCTTGACAATGTGAACTCTCCGGCACAGCGGGCCGGAATTGTCGCGGGCGATGTGATCGTGCGTTGGGATGGCACGCCTGTGCGGAGCCGGACCGATCTGTTTTCCCTGGTGGCTTTGACCCGAGTGGGAGAGACCATCGAGGTGGTGGTGCTCCGCGACGGGGCCGAGCAGACTTTGTCGGTCACGGTGACACAACGTCCGGTGGGAACGGACTGAGTAGACGCGCAGAATTCTTTTTTGAAGGGAGTGGGTCCGGCGGTCGCCGGACGCCGCTTCCAGGCGCGAGTGGAATTCGCGCAAGTCATTACAGTGTAGTGTTTTAGGGTTTGTTTTGCGTGGCGTTAATCGGGGTCCAGGACAATGTTGACCCACCTCCGACGCGTCACTATAATGTCGGACCGTGCTTCGGAAGCACTTTCAGCTGGTTGGCCCAGAACCGGCGGCATTGGAGTCTTCAGACACAGGGAAGTGACACTCCGCCCGTGGCCGCGCTTGGGACTCTCCCGCGGCCCAAAAGCCACAGGAAGCGCCGGTGTCCTTCGGATCATCGCACGATATTAAAGAGCAGGTGCGTCAGGCCACGGATCTGATTGATCTGGTGAGCCGCTCGATCCGCCTGCGCCGTCAAGGCAAGATCTACGTCGGCCTCTGTCCGTGGCACGACGACGCTCGGCCCAGCCTACAGGTCAACCCGCAACGACGAACCTGGAAGTGTTGGGTGTGCGATATCGGCGGCGATGCTTTCAGTTTCGTCATGAAGCGTGAGGGGGTGGAGTTCCCCGAAGCGCTCCGCATACTGGCTGATCGAGCGGGAATCGTTTTGACGCCCGCGGGCCAGAAGCGTGCCGAGCCGGGCAGTCCCGAGGACAAGCAGACGCTTTACCGGGCCATGGCCTGGGCCGAAGAACAGTTCCATCGCTGTCTGCTCGATACACGAGAGGCCGCTGCCGGGCGGCAGTACCTGGCGGAGCGGGGCATCAGCGACGAGAGTATGCGGCGCTTTCACTTGGGTTTCTCGCCCGACAGTTGGCAGTGGTTGATCGATCGCGCCCGCACGACGCCCTTCTCGCCAGCCGTGCTGGAAGCGGCCGGGCTGGCCAGCAGATCGCAGGACGGGCGTCGCCTGTACGATCGGTTCCGTGGCCGCCTCATCTTCTCGATCCGCGACACGGAACATCGGCCCATTGCCTTCGGGGCGCGCATTCTGCCTACCGCGACAGGTGACCACGCAGCGGCCGCTCACGACGGTCCGAAATATGTGAATTCGCCCGAAACGCGGTTGTTTTCCAAGAGCAATAATCTCTACGCGCTCGATATCGTGCGCGAGACTTTGGCCAGCAACCCTCAGATTGTCGTGGTGGAAGGCTACACCGATGTGATCATGGCCCACCAGCATGGCATCTGCAATGTTGTGGCAGCTCTGGGAACGGCCTTGGGCGAACGGCATGTCCGACTGCTGCAGCGATTTGCCGAGCAGATTACGCTGGTCCTCGATGGCGACGCTGCCGGCCAGCGGCGCACCAACGAAATCCTGGAACTGTTCATCGCGGCCCAAGTGGACCTGCAGATCCTCACCCCTCCCGGCGGTCTCGACCCGTGCGATTTCATTCGCCAGCACGGGGCCGATGCCTTTCGCGAACTGTTGGGGCAGGCCGTCGACGCCTTGCAGCACAAAGTGCGTGCCGTCTTGGACGGCGTCGATGTCGTCCAGCATCCGGACCGAGCGCACCGGGCCTTGGAGGAGATTATCAAGACGCTGGCCAACGCGCCGCGCCTCTCGGATGCCGCATCCCAGTCCTCGCGACTGCGTGAACAACAGATGCTGGTGCGGCTGGCCCGTCAATTCCACGTGGAAGAAACCACGATCCGAGCGCGACTGGATGAGCTCCGCAGGAACCGTCAGAAACCGGGCGCCGCCGCTGTGCCAATGAACGACGTCAACCCGTTGGTGCCGATGGAGTTGGAGTTGTTTCAGGTTCTCCTGGCCCACCCCGAACTGGCGGAAACGGCCCTGGAGCAAATTCGCGGCGAGCAACTGTCCAGCAAATTGGCACACCACATATGGCAGCTCTACCAGCGTGCCCAGCATGAAGAAATCGGCTTCGAATATGAACAAATCATGACCGTGGCCGAAGACGCCGCATTGAAATCCGTGCTCGTGCGGCTTTACGAAGATGCCTGCGGTAAAGCCGCAGCGGCTTTGGAGGACGCAGATCAGAGATTGCAGGGACTCATCCGCGACCTGCATTTTCAGCGAGAACGGTCGGCTCAACGCCATACGCTAGCGACCCTGGAAGAACGTGGCTACGATGAAGAGGAGGAACTCGAGGTCCTGGAAAGGATCATTCAAAATGAACGCGACCGACAAGGTATTTCCGCACCCACGGACGGGTAGCATGCCTGGTCGGAGATCCTCGCACTGTTGACCCGCAGGGGGGGCCGATGCGAGGACACATTCCGGTGTCTTGAGCGCAAGAAAGCGCAGGAGGAACTGACACGTGGACCATTTCCAAAAGGATTTGCAGGACCTGATTGCCAAGGGAAAGGCACAAGGATACCTCACCTATGACGAGGTGAACGACTATTTGCCGGATGAAGATGTGAATCCGGAGAAGCTCGATAATCTGCTGATTGCCCTCGACGAACGTGGCATCGAACTCGTCGACCAGCCCCCCAAGGAAGAGTTCGAGCAACCCGCACCCGCTCCTTCGGCCGGAGCCATTCAACTGGTCATCGATGATGACGAATCGCGGCTCCGCACGGCGGACGAGTTGCCCAAGCTGAGCGACGATCCGATCCGCATGTATCTCTCGCAGATGGCCGAGATCCCGCTCCTCACCCGCGACGAGGAAATCGCCCTGGCCAAGAAGATCGAGGTCACGCGGAAGCGCTTTCGGCGTACCGTGCTGGGCTGCCATTATGCGATGCAAGTCGCGGTGCAGACATTGTCGCGTGTCTATCGGGGCGACTTGCCCTTTGACCGCACGATCAAGGTCTCGCTGACCGAACGGCTGACGAAAGAGCAGATTCTGGCCCGCATGCCGCACAATCTGAAGACGCTCGGACGCTTGCTGGAAGTCAACAAACACGATTTCTCCAAGCTGATCCACAAATCGACCGGCCGTCAGGAGCGTCAGCAAGCCCGACGGACTTTTCTGCGGCGGCGGCGCAAGTGCCTGCAGCTGGTGGAGGAAATGAGCCTGCGGACGCGACGCGTCCAGCCGTTGATGAAGCAGCTGGAGGAATTCAGCGCACGGATGGACGAAATCCGAGATCGCCTGAGTCAGATTCGCCAGCAGCCGCTGGGCAAAGATGAACGAGCCAATTTGCGGCGGGAATTGCGGGATCTGATGCTGATGACCCAGGAAAGTCCACCGAGCCTGCGGAAACGTTGTGAGACGTTTCGCACCCAGTTCGAGGCTTACGAGCAGGTCAAGCGGCAGTTGTCGAGCGGAAACCTGCGGCTGGTCGTGTCCATCGCCAAAAAATACCGCAATCGCGGCCTCAGCTTCCTCGACCTGATCCAGGAAGGGAACACGGGGCTGATGCGGGCGGTCGACAAATACGAGTATCGGCGTGGATTCAAGTTCTCCACGTATGCCACCTGGTGGATCCGGCAGGCGATTACCCGAGCCATCGCCGACCAGGCGCGCACCATTCGCATCCCGGTGCACATGATTGACGTTCTGTCGAAACTGCGGAATATTCAGAAGAGGCTCTTGCAAGAATACCGCCGAGAGCCGACAACTGAAGAGATCGCCTGCCGCGCCGGTCTCTCGATCGACGAGGTCAAGCGGGTCCTGGATATTGGCCGTCATCCGGTCAGTCTTGACCGACCGGTGGGAGAAGGCGACGATTGCAGCTTTGGCGAGTTCATTGAGGATTCGTCGAGCGACAACCCCGTTCGAACCGCCAGCAATGGAATTTTACGCGAGAAAATCGAGAGCCTGCTCAAAACGCTCACGTATCGCGAGCGAGAGATCATTCGGTTGCGCTATGGGCTCGGAGACGGGTATACGTATACCCTCGAAGAGGTGGGCCGCATTTTCCGTGTTACCCGTGAGCGGGTGCGTCAGATTGAGGCGAAGGCAGTCCGCAAGCTGCAGCACCCGGTGCGGAGCCAGCAATTGGCGGGCTTCCTGCGCGGGGCAGCGAGCTAGATTGCTGTCTGCCCCCTGGCAAGCTTGTTTGCTTGCACACACCTCTGCCATCTTTGGCCGCCGGTCTTCCGACCGGCGGTTTTTTTGTTTGCCGTCATTATCCCATCCTGGATGTGTCGCCGATCCTCGTGGTCCAACCGTCTGGCGACTGTTGAAGGAGTTGCACTCTGATGTCAATTACCGCTTCCGCCCTGCGCGAAATTCACCGGATTCATCGTCAAATCACGGACTTGCGCGGTCAAATCGAACGCGGGCCCCGGCAAGTGAAGGCTGCCGAGCACGTGCTGGCGCAACTCGACGAAGCCTGCACCCACAGCAAACAAACCCTGACGCGGACGCGGATCACCTCCGATGATCGGCAACTCCAGTTACGACAGCGCGAGGATCGAATCAAGGACTTGAAGGGTAAAATGAACAGCTGTGGCAGTAACCGTGAGTATCAGACTTTCAAGGAACAGATTGCGGCGGACGAGAAGGCCAACAGCGTGCTGGCCGACGAGATCTTTGAGGCCCTGGAGCAAATTGACCAGCTCCAAGTTGAAACCACTCGGCAAGAAGCCGATCGCGAGCGGGCTACGGCGGAACTGGCGTCTTTGCGGCAAAGTGTCAGCCAGCAGCAAACTCGGCTCCGCGCCGAATTGAAGCGTGTGATGGACGAACTACACCAGTCGGAAGCTGCATTACCGGCCGAGATCAAGGTCGAATACGACCGCGTCTCGCGAGCACGCGGCGAAGAGGCCTTGGCACAAGTCGATAACGAAACCTGCAGCGGCTGCTACCAGATGCTCTCGCCGCAGACGATGAACTGTCTCATGCTCGGAAGAGCGATCTTCTGCAGGAGTTGTGGAGCGTTGCTGTACTTGAAGGAAGACAGCTCACCCACGGCTTAGACCGCACCAGCCTCACAGGGCTTCGTAGCGAATGGCCAGAACTTCATAGCGGAGGATGCCACGGGGGACCTGGATCTCAGCGACGTCCCCCACTTTCTTGCCGACCAGACCTTGACCAATCGGGCTGGTAATCAGGTATCGCCCTTCGTCGTAATCCTCGTCACCGGCTCCGACGAGCGTGAATTCTTCCTCGTCATCGGCATCCAGGTCCTTGACCACCACGGTGGCACCGAACGCGATCTCGTCCGTAGGTACTTTGGTCGGGTCGATGATCGTGGCTTGCGCCAGGTCGCTCCTCAACTTGTTGATCCGAGCCTGCAACATGCCCTGGGCTTCACGCTGCGCGTGGTACTCGGCGTTCTCACTCAAGTCGCCCTCGGAACGAGCGGCAGCGATCTTCTCGGCGATCAGCGGCATCTCCTCGTTTTCCATGCGGGCAACCTCTGCGCGCTTCTTGTTGTATCCTTCGCGAGTCATGGGGATATAGTCGGTCATGTGTCAGCTCCGCCGCGGCCAAAAAAACAGACCTCCGCTCAAGGGAGGTCGAAACATCTGGTTGCCTGGAAAGAAGTATTTTGCAGGATTTTCCCGGCTCTGTAAAGTCAGGACTGCCCCGCCCCGCCGCCGACCCCCGACCCAGCGGGGTACGGCACGAAGGGAGGCGTGAGACGAAAGGAAATTAAGACCGACGATCATCGGAGTGATCCCTGCGCGGCAGGCCCGATTTCTCAGCCCGGAATAACCAACGTTCGGCGGGCCGGTGGTTGGGGCGGCAAACCGGGCATTTCCCTGGCGGCGAAATGCCCTCAGGAGGACAGCCAACGGACTCCTGTGGAAAAGGCGATGCGGTCAGGTCGGTCGAGCTGCCATCGACAGAATCTCCATCAGGTGCTTGAGTGCTCGCGTCACCTGATCGTTGTATGGTTGATTTGCCGATGTTGGTTCGCGCCGCCGCCAGGTGTCACTGAGCTGGATCAGCGTATCTTCCAATTGCCAGGCAAACTGGAACCGCCGGCCGACCAGTTGCCGCAGGGCCTCGCACTGAGCACCGCTGAGAAGCCGCTGATCGACACGCGACAGACTGGCGGCGGTGATCAAGGTCGGTTGTTGGTGCGCGATGGTCAGCAACGTCGCTTCTTGATCAGGTGTGAGTTGCAGCCGATCACCTACCGCGTTGCGGAACCGGGCAGCACCCAAGAAGACTTCGTCCTGCAAGTCGCGTAGCGCGGGCGCCGCGACTCCAACCTGCTCTAATTTCGCCAGCGCGTCGTGCGACAGGCAGTAGGTTTCCTGCCGAAACACCTTTTCCTGAAAGACATTCTGCATGACGAACAGCAGCAGAACGCTCACCAGGGCAGCCACGATGGGAGTCGAAACCCAGCCCGAAGCGATATTGAACAAGGTGCTCCAGCGTACTTGCCGTAGCGCTTTGCCTCGCCCCTGGGCAAAGGCGATCCCCAGCACGGCGCCAATCACCGCCTGCGAACTGGAGACCGGGATTAAGGGGATGGGGGGCCAGCCCCAGCCGACAAGCAATGACTGGAGCCGCGTCGACGAGAAGATGAATAACACCAGCGAATGCGAGACGACGACGACCCAGGCGGCTACCGGACTGAGCGGCATGAGGTTCTGCCCCACCGTCAACATCACGCGACGCGAATACGTGAACACGCCCACGGTGATGGCCAGCGCGCCGAGGAGAAACAGCTGTTGCATCCCGGTGATCGTGTAAAGATGTCCCAAGTGCACGTCCTTGAAGGGAGAGGACGCCACAAACACCCCCATGACGTTGGCAATGTTGTTGGCACCCAGGCTATAGGACCCGAAGGCACCGGCCAGGATCAGCCCCCACCGCGTGTAAAAATCACGTCGCAGCAGATGTGGCTGCGTGGTCTGGAGCACCCACACGGTGACGCGATACAGCCCGGCGGAAAAGGCCGCACCCAACATCGGGCAAGCAATCCAGGTCCCGACGATCTTGGTCAGCGCACCGGCATCCGTGCTCGCTCCGCTGAAAAAGTTCCAGCCCAATATCCCGCCGACAATCGCTTGGGTCGTCGACACGGGTAAGCCGGCGCGGGTCATCCAATAGACCGTCAACGCCGCCGAAAAGGCCACGGTAAACGAGCCGGCCAGCGTATTGACCGCTCCCAGTTCACCCAGCCCGTGTGCTGCCCCCGCACCCCCGAACACCGCTCCCAAGACCAGAAAGACGCTGCAGATCCACGCCGCCGCCAGAAAGCGAATCATGCGACTGCCGACCGCCGTGCCGAACACATTTGCTGCGTCGTTGGCGCCGAGCGACCAGCCGAGAAATAAGCCGCTCGTCAAGAACAACAGCGATGTGCCCAACTCCCATCCTCCTTCTACCCCAGCACTCCCGCCCTCCAGCACTCCAGACTCACGCTGGCAGTGCCGAACCTTGTCGATCCCGATCGGGAGAGCGGGTGGATTTGCTCGGCAACTTAGAGCGACCGCTTAATCGCGAAGATCGTCAGCCGGTCACCACAATCCTCGGCATTATCCGCGATTTCGGTGATGAAGCGAATAGCATCTCGCAGGTGCATCTTGTGTGCCAGCGGCAGATCGGAGGCGAATATCTGCCGGGATAATCGCAAGGCAACCTGGTCCGATTCCTCTTCAAAATACCCAATCTTGTGCACGTGATCGCGAATCGTCGGCGCGTCGCGAAAAAACGCTCGGGCCGCGCGAACCGTGTACTCCGAAGCCTCGATCACCTGCTCCCCTAACTCCACCAGCGCCTCTCGATACTCCGACGGCACGTCCGGTCTCTCCACCACGATCCCCATCAGGCTGTGTTTGAAACCGTCCAGCAGATCGTCGATATCACTGAGTAGCTGCAGCACGTCGCTCCGCGACTCGGGAATCAGCATCTCCGTATACAATGTCGTTTCGATCGATCGGCGCAAGGCATCGCAGCGCTTCTCCAGCGTGGAAAGTTGTTCTAGCTTCTCCTCGGCGACCGTCATCTTACCCTCCAGATAGGCGCCCCAGCCGCGTTGGAAGGCCAGCCCTCCTTCGGACACCTTGTTCAGAAACTCATCGATCTGCCCCTCGAGCTCGCGAGTCGTTCCGAACGGCGAAAACGATTTCCATGACATGGCTTCCCCTGTCGGTTGATGTCTACATAGGCGTGCATTCGCCTGCCCGGGCGGATACGATAAGAGCATGATCCCTCGGACCAACTCGCTCTCAAGTACGCAGCAAGGGGAGTCGCGACCGTGAAACATGTAACCATCGGTTTGTGCAGCTTGACGCAAATGCTCGCCGTCTGTTTGGGAACCCTCCTGGCCCAGGCACCTGAGGTGATCGAAGACGAATCCAAAGTTCCCGATTATAGCCTTCCGGACCCGCTCTTGGGAAAGGATGGTCAGCCGATCAAGGACGCGGCGGTTTGGACCGACGCGCGCCGACAGGAGATCCTGGAGCTGTTTCGGGAGCAGATGTACGGGCGCAGTCCTGGCAGGCCAGCGGACCAATCGTTCGAGCAGGTTGACTGTGACGAACAGGCACTTCAGGGAACCGCCATCCGCCGACAGGTCACGATCTATTTCTCGTCGGACAAGAAAGGACCAGCGCTCAATCTGCTGCTCTATATCCCGACATCGGCACCGACTCCGGTGCCCGCGTTTGTCGGTCTGAATTTCGGTGGCAACCAGACCGTTCATGCTGATCCGGGAATCCGGCTCTCGCAAGTTTGGGTCCGCAACGACGCTGGGCTGGGGATTACGGACAACCGGTCGAATGAGCAGACGCGTGGCTCTGCTGCCAGTCGCTGGCCGATCGATCAGATCGTAGGCCGCGGCTATGCCGTCGCCACGGCCTATTACGGCGACATCGATCCCGACTTCGACGATGGATTTCAAAACGGAGTGCATCCGTTGTCTTATCGGGCGGGCCAAACACATCCGGACGCGGATCAATGGGGCTCCATCGCCGCCTGGGCCTGGGGCTTGAGCCGTATCATGGACTATCTGCAGACGGCACCAGGAATCGATCCGCAGCGAGTCGCCGTGCTGGGACACTCACGGTTGGGCAAAACGGCCTTGTGGGCAGGTGCCGAGGACCAGCGTTTCGCGATCGTCATATCCAACGACTCGGGTTGCGGCGGAGCGGCGCTGAGCCGCCGTCACTTCGGCGAAACGGTGCGCCGCATCAACACGTCCTTTCCACACTGGTTCTGTGGCAATTTCAAACAGTATAACGACCGTGAGAATGCGCTCCCGTTCGATCAGCACATGCTCATGGCATTGATCGCTCCCCGACCTGTCTACGTGGCCAGCGCCGAGGAAGACCGGTGGGCGGATCCGCGGGGCGAGTTTCTGGCGACCCTGCACGCCGAGCCGGTCTATAAGCTGTTGGGAACCGAGGGTCTGGGAGCGGAGGAAATGCCGCCCGTGAACCAGCCGGTCATGCGGCACATGGGCTACCACATCCGAACGGGGAAACACGATCTGACCCCTTACGATTGGCAACGTTATATGGATTTTGCCGACCGGCATTTCCGCCCGCGGTAGTCATGCGAGGGGTGTCGCCACGCGGCACTACCGGTCTGCCGTGGGTGGGCCGCAGGCAAGGAGCCCCCTGCGGTCGTTCCGTGCTGGCCAACTGCGAATTATACTTGTAAGGTTGTGGCTCGCGAGCCGAGCCGCTGTCGTCCGGTGGCTGTTGCAAGGAAATCCAAGATGTGCCGTCTGCGTGTTGTCTGCCTGTTGGTTCCCGTTTTTCTGCTCCCTCTGGCCGTCGTGCACGCCCAGGATTTTGGCCGCAAAGCCGATGCTGTGGAAAAGGCTCCCGGCGAGGCTCCTGCCGTGGCGCCTGTCGCGGGAGCGGCCGTGGCTGCTCACCCCCTCATGCAAGCGATCGACGCGGATGGCGACGGCACCCTTTCCGCCAAAGAGATCCGCGCGGCTGCCAAGGCCGTGAAGAAACTGGATCTTAACCGCGACGGCCAAGTGACGCCCGACGAGTTGGTCCCGGGTGGGGCCGCAGGGGTGATGGGCGCGGGTGGCTTGTTTGGCGAGAAAGACGCCGGTCACGCCGCCGCGAAGAAGGACGCCGCAGGAGGTGCCGGCGGCTTCGGCAATGGCGGACTGGGCGGTGCTGCTGCCGGTGGATTTGGAAACGCTGGAGGATTTGGGACGGGAGGTGCGGCGGGTAACGGAGGTCGTGGTGGTGCCTTCAACCGACCGCCCGGCAGTGGCCTTCCAATGTCTGCCAATCGGATTATGGGATTCGATAAGAACCGGGACGGGCGCGTGACGCGAGACGAATTGCCGGCACAATTGTGGGCCGCCGTGCAACGCTTTGACGCGAACCATGACGGCACTCTTGATGCCCTCGAGCTGCGGCAGGCGGCCGGTGGCGGGCGTGACTGATGGGACGCTGGCTGCAGCGTGAGTCGGCAGTGTCTCCGCGCTGACGCGTCGTCCTGGTCAGGCATTGGTGACCCTCGCGCGACTCAGTCCCGCAACTTGGCGAGCCGGGGTGTCAGTACCTCGCTGGTCAGGGAAATGACCTCGGTGCTGATTCTTCGGTCGTGTGATCGGACGTGAATGCTCTCGTTCTTTCGCCGGGGGCGGAAGCCGAACTTGACGAGGAACACGCCTAGGCTCAGTTTGTTCGTGTCGATGGCCGGGGGCCAGAAATCGTTCGCCGCACCGGTCCGCAGCATTTCAGCCAGGCAACGGGTCGAGCGCCCGGAGAAACCACCCAGCATCATCGCCAGGTTCTGCGGCCCCTTCTCGTAGTGGTAATAGACAAGGGCGACATCCTCCAGTCGACTCCACGGGAAAAACTCCCAACGATCCGGTTCGCACTCGTACCAGACTCCCGGCTTCGGCTTCTTGTCTTCCTTCGACAACCGCACTCCCCCCCAACAACTCGGCGGATGCGGGTCGCCCTCCCGGTAGACCATCACGAACGGGCAATGGCGCTCCCGAGGGTGGGCCACGTTGTCTTCAGACCGGAATTCCTTGGCGTTGTGAAACGCACGGGCAACAACGGGATCACACATGGGATTACTCTTGATAGACCCCAGGCAGACGATGGACTTGTCAGCATTCTCGCGCACGAACTGCTTCCAGAGCCCCTTGGTCGCGGTTTGAATCTCGGCGTTGGAGGTGCCGTGGTAGCCCCAGGCCAGCACCAGTTGGGAATTGAACACCTGTTGTGCGTGCCGCACGAACCGCGTGCCGCTCGTGCGGTGCTCCGCCGCTACACCGGTCAAACGGTTCACCATGACGCTCTGCAGTACCGAGTCAGCGGCCACGATCTGCTGGTCCCAGCCGAGTTCCTTCTGCCAACGAACCCCCATGAAGAAATCGATGCGCTGGCGAGCCGCCAGCATGGGCCAAAACGAGTCGGGTTCCACCATGAACAAACGCTGGAACATGTTGGCCGTTGTCATGCGGCCGTGCCCGACCAGGTACTCGCACACCGCCTCGAGCGTTTTGCGGTTGATGTGCGGCGAATCATTGTCCAGCAGATGCATCAATTGATGTCGCGTGATCCCCATCGCGCGCGCCAGTTCGCTCAAGGAGATGTGTCGTGATTGATCGAGCCCCAAAAAATGTTCCGCCCGTAATCGAATCCGCATTTTGCTGGTCCTTTAACTGGCTCTTGCCCCCACTCTGACCGCCCCCTTCCCACACGTCACAATTGCCAATTGTCGCTACCCCGCTCGCCCCGCCGCGATATAATGTTGCCTGGACGCGATCCGGCGTTCCGCGGACGCGATTACGGATCTCCCATCGTATCCGTGCCGACTCTTCGGATTCATGTCGACCGATCGTTTTCATGTCGACAAAGTGTCTCGTTGCCTCGGTAGATCGGCGCCGGAGCGTAGCACAACACTGAATTCCGGCCCTCTCGCTTGTTGTCAAATCCTACACAATTGTAAGATTTTTGCACGTATTTCTTGCAGCGCAAATTACCAAGACAGAAATGCGTTAATTGCGGATCATAAGATTTCGCACTGCCATACAAGCTTCAAATGGATCCCTCCCCACTGTGGCTGCCACCTTCTTCCCCCGCGGATCGCGACGACACGGCGGAGGAGGGCAAGTGGCTACCCCGCTTGTTCAATGCGTCCTCGGCAAAAAAAATTGACGCTTGACGCCGGGCTTCTAAGGTTGTCGTTGGACACTTGACGTCGCACTCAGCGGCACCCGCGCATCGGGAGCGCCTGTTCCGCCAGCGACCAACGGGAGCGGGCCAGACGGAGCATTTTCCCTTTCCCCGCGGCGGATCTGTCGCCTCAGGCAATCGGGATTCTCATCGTGGCACGGCCCGGTATGTGAGCGGATCTACGTGAGCTGATATCGGGAGGTTGTGATCCTATGTGTGAGCACGAGGAATTTCGGGACAAAGTGGCCGAGGGCCGGCGGAACATGCCCGCCAAGGACGCGGGAAGCAGGTCGGCCGAGGACTTGCCAGACAAGTTAGCCAAGGATTTGCGAGACAGGTTGGCCCAGGAATTGCACGACAGATTAGCCCGGGAATTGTGGGGAGTGTTGTCGGAGGAGTTGCGGAACATGTCGGCCGAGGACGCGCGGGAGCTGTCGGCCAGGGAATTGTGGGACAAGTTGACCAGAGGATTTGAAGAACTAGCGCGAGCGATCGGATTGAAGTCGGGTTCCATGCGCGTCACCGTGACCGAAGGGTGGGCAGCAAAAATCGAAGCTTTCCAGTACGCCCGAGCCTGCTGCCAGCGTCGAAAGATGAAGGAGTGGGACGTACCCCAGGGCCATTGTGAACTGAAAATGCGAGCGGCACCCGGATTCGTTACCAAGTACCTGGAGATCCTGATCGTCTTTGCCGTGGGCCGATTTGGATACATCGAGGCGCACCTCACCAACGGTCGCACCACGGAACTGCTGGTCAAGATAGGACGGCAGCCCCCGGGGACAGCCGGTGTCCGCAATTCGGGCTTTCCCCTGCCGTAGGGAAAAAAGCCCAGCCTTCGGGCGCTCCTGCCGCCTGTTGAACCGCACAGTGTAAAGGGCTCCGCGCTCGAAGGAGGTCTGCGTCCAGAATTCCTCCCTGATGTGGGCAGCACGGCGTCACATCGCCGACCAGACGAAGCGGGCTGGGTGGTCGGTGGGTGGCGAGGTAGAAAGTGACCGCCAGAGGAGCGTTGTCGTGCGCCATGAACCGCGCCGGTTGACCATTGGGATGGCCGACGGTGTGATCCTTCACCCGTCAGCCGGTCAGCCTTCCTCTCCGCTTCCCCCAATGCGGTCACCCCGAGCTGGCTGTAGAATGGAGCCGTTCCCCGTCTGTGACGGAGCCTCCGCCAGCGGATCCCATCTGCCCCGCCGGCTGCCACTCAACATCCTGGAGTACCCCACCGATGCGACCGATTCTTCTCACGGGCTGTCTGTTCCTGTTCCTCTCCATGGTGACTCAAATCGCGGTTGCCCAGGCGACCGATCGCGCGGCGGCGGGTCCGACCGGATTGTCGGCCCAGGAGTCCGCCGATGGATTCGTACCGATCTTTGACGGCAAATCGCTCGATGGCTGGGAGGGTATCCATGGCGATTCCAGCAGCTATTACGTGCAAGACGGAGTGTTGATCTGCACCAAGACCGGCAACGTCCACATCTTTACTAAGAAAGAGTACGGCAATTTTATTCTGCGCCTCCAGATCAAACTCGATCCGGGTGGGAACAACGGGATTGGACTCCGCACGAAGATCAGCCAAGCCCCGCACTTGGAGGGTATGGAAATTCAGGTGCTCGAAGACAGCTACTACGACGACGGTGATCCCATCAAGCTGAAGGACTATCAGCACCACGGTTCGATCTATGGTGTTGTACCCGCCAAGACCGGGCAACTGAAGCCGGCGGGCCAGTGGAACGACGAAGAGATTATCTGCGACGGCCGGCACGTGAAGATAACTTTGAACGGTACGGTCATCGTCGATGCCAATCTGGATGAGGTGAAACCAATTGACGGTGAAGAACATCCGGGTCTGCGCGACGAGAAAGGGCACATCGGACTGCACGCGCATGGCAATTACGGGGCGGAGGTCTTTTTCCGCAACATCCGCGTGAAAGAACTCAAGTAGGGCATTGGTCACTTGTCACTTGTCATTGGTCATTGGTCATTGGTCATTGGTCATTGGTCATTGGTCATTGGGTAATCGTTCACAGCCTCCGGCGGCAAAAGCTAACTCATACTCCCCTGTCCCTCCTCTGCACTCGTGGACAACTTCACGCAACTCAGCATGAACTGTATCCCATTGCGAGCGGCATAGACACCGATTTTGGGCCCGCTAGGAAGAGGAAGTAGAGTAAGAGTAAGAGTATGAGGAAGATGCACCATTTGCCGGACAGGTGCCGCGTCACTACTCGATGTTCAGCGGAGGGTTCTCGATCCGACGGACCTGGCAGGCGGGCAGCGTTTTCTGCAGATCGGCGATGGCCACGTCGCTGACCATCGTATTGAACAGCCACAGCGTGCGGAGTTGCTGGAGCTGCTTCAGTTTGCCGACTCCTCTGTCGGTGACCTGCGTGTTACTCAATACCAGCGACTGGAGACTCCGCATCTGGCCTAGCGAGCCACATGCCGCGTCGGTGACCTGAGTGCCGTCCAAGTTGAGCGAACTGAGCTGCGTGAAAGCCCGCAGGTAGACCACTCCGGCGTCCGTTACTTCGGTGTTCCCCAATACCAGGCAACGCAGGTGTTTGGCCTTTGCCAGCTCCTTGACTCCGGCATCGCCCACCGTCGTGTAGGAGAGATAGAGGGAAGACAACGTAGGTATCTCCGCCAGGAAATGCATTCCATCGTCAGTCACTTGACTGCCGTATAAGTACAGTGTGTCCAATTCCGGCAAGTGCGTCAGGTGCTTTAAACCGGCATCGGTGACGGGCGTTGACTGCAGGCTCAATTGCTGCAAATGGGAAAGACGCGCCAGCGACTTCAAACCGGCATCGCTTACTCGCGTGTGATTGAGATACAGCTGACGGAGTTGACGCAGTGGTCCGAGATGGCAGAGTCCGGCATCGGTAATCTGCGTATTGCCCAGATAGAGATCGCGCAGGGCGACCAGCCGCTCCAGCGGCGCCAAACCGGCGTCGGTAATCTGCGTGCCTGCCAATCCCAACGTCTCGAGCTGCCGCAGATTCTCCAATGGGGCCATGGCGTCGTCCGTTAGCGTGGAACCGGTGCAATGCAGGCTTTTCAGGTGCTGCAGGGCTGCCAGCGGCTGGAGATCGGACTTGTTGAGCGTCACCTTCACCAGTGTCACGCCCACGATCGGTGCGCCGGGCAGCGTCTGGTCGCGCCGCGCAGTCCCCCCCACGCGACGCACCATCAGCAGAACCGCGGTCGTCTCCGGTGACGCGGGAATTTCGTTCGGTTCTTCTTCATCGTCTGGCAGAGCCACTGCGCAAGCCGAAACGCACGTCGGTGCCAGCACCGCCATGGGTGGCTGACCCGCCAAAGTAGTCGTCGTTGTGATTCCCCACAGCACCAGCATCCACGAACACGAAACCGTGTCTTCAAATTTGCGCTGGCCGCCACGGGCTCGCCTTTGTGTCACTGCGAGAATTCGTCGCAGGGCGTGGGGGACTTTCCGCCGCGGCACAGGCTGGCAAACTAACGCCTCGTCAAGAAACCCGTCCATCATCATTGCTCCTGGTACGACGCGACATGTGGCAGCACTGGCTCAGCACCAGAATTGGCCGCTCCGCAGTGCCTGACAATCCCCCGGTGATCCTCAGGGAGGTCGTCGCGCAACGCAATTGTCACTGTCTGTTACACTAGAGCAATCTGCTGAGCAACGCAATGTTGCTCCAGACATGTCAGGTGCCGTCGCGGGATTGCCTGCGATGATCTTAATCTTAACGCGGCCTGCGGCCACAACCAGAAAGGGCCCCAGAGCGTGTGGTCTTGCGGACTTGGATGACCGGGACGATTAGAGCGTTTGGTCTTGCGGACTTGGATGACCGGAACGATTAGGGAATGCGGAATGCGGAATGCGGAATGCGGAGTGCGGAGTGAGCCGTCGCATGTTCACGTGCATTGTCGAGGTGTTCGCCACCCCTTTGCACATTCATCGTCATCTCTCATTCCGCATTCCGCATTCCCGATTCGTTCCCCATCCAACAGTTGGCATCACAAGCATCCGCGCACCGTGCGGGCATCGTATACACCGACACGATCATCCGCTGGCCGCACAGCTAACCAACGAGCGACCAAGAAAAGGGAGTAAGAGTAAGAAGACCATCGAGACCAATGACCAACGACCAACGACCAACGACCAATGACGAATGACCAATGACCAATGACGAATGACCAATGACCAATGACCAATGACCAATGACCAACGACCAATGACCAATGACGAATGACGAATGACGAATGACCAATGACGAATGACGAATGACCAATTCCCCAGGAGAAAACCAAATGACGAAGAACAGAACATTTGCCTTACTGACAATTGTTGGCTGTATTGTATTAGGAGCGGTAGTTTCCACCTGGGCCACCGGCCAGGAAGAAACGGCTCAGCCCAAGACACGACTGGCGGTCGTATGGACGACCGGCGACCCGGAAGTCGCGCACAAGATGTTGCTGATGTACGTGAACGCGTCGCAACGGTCCAAGTGGTTTGATGAAAACCTGGTGATCGTCTGGGGCCCCAGTGCCAGACTGCTGGCGGCCGACAAGGAGTTGCAGGCCAAGGTTGAGGCGATGATGAAGGCCGGTGTGCAATTCCAGGCCTGCGTCGCTTGCGCCGACATGTACGGAGTGGCCGACGATCTGCGCGCTCTGGGCCTCGAAGTGAAGGGTATGGGCAAGCCGCTGAGCGATCTGCTACAGGACGACGATTGGCACGTCATGACGTTCTGAGTTGGCACGCGCTACGGGGGTCGAGGAATCTGCCACGCCGTGGGAGTGGCGAAGCTATCTCCACGGCAAGTCATCGTGATATCTTGGCTACGTTATGCCACTCCGTGGGCGCGTGAACGCTGGTCGCCAGTCGGTGTCGTGCTACTTCAGCCGATGCAACCCGGCCGCCACGCGCTGGCGATTGACTTGCTCCAGCGCACGCTGCTCCACCTGCAGGAAGCGGATCAGTTGGGAAGTGGACACATGCAGATCGCGGGCGGCGGCGGGCATGTCGTAATGATGGTTCTCGACGACATCCAGGGCTTCGGCCAGCAGAGGTGCGAAGTCGTCATGTTGTGGATTGACACGCAGTGAGCCGCCGCGGCAGCGTGATTGCCACAGCACGCTTGGCGTTGACTCGGCCGGTCGGGGTTGGCGGACGGCCAGCGCGAGATTGACGCGCAGGCGAAACAACGCGACACGGCGGTTCTCGTGCTGGCTGCGCCGCTCAGATGCTTCACCCTGGATGCCGCTGGGACGATGAATCAGGACGACCGCGGATTCGACCTTATTGCGATGCTGTCCCCCTGGTCCGGAGCGGCGCTCGCGCCGCATGTCGCAGTCCTTCATCAGTTCGTCGGAGGTGAGTTCGCTGGGGTGAAATGTCATTGGTCATTGGCGATTGGTTATTGGTTATTGGTTATTGCGCACGGTGTACGGTTATGGACGGTATTGGCGGGTGAGCCTGTCAGGAGGGAACGGTCAATGGCTGACCGTTATTGCGGGGCGTTAACTGAAGCAGAAAGGGGACGGCGCGGGTCGCCCAGCTGTCGGGCGAGGGGTAGGCGGACGCGTCGCTGCCGAAACAGATGTGCAGCATGTCAGTGTCGATGATGCCGGGATTGAGTGGGATGGCGGCGAGTCCGTCCGGGAGTCCCGCTGCCAGGGCCCGCGTCAATCCTTCGATCGCCCACTTGGAGCAACAATAGGGAGCGAATTCCGGCGCGGTGGACCGTCCCCAGCCGGAACTGAAGTTGACCAGTACACCGCTTCCCCGCTGGAGCATGGCCGACAGGAAGTGGCACGCCACGTAGAAAGTCCCTTTGACGTTCACGTCCACCAAGTGCGAAAACTCCGCAGGCGGCACATCCCACAGTGAAGCAGGTCGGTTGATGAGCGCGGCGTTATTCAACACGAGATCCGGAGCGTGTGCAAGTCGGAGGACTCGCTGAGCCCATTGAGCTACCTGCTCTTCCACGCTGACGTCCACACGGCAGAAGTCGTGTGGCGTTCCGAACTCCGCAGACATCTCGTCGACAGATTCATGCGACCGAGCGCAGCCATAAACAATATGTCCGCGGTCGACGAATTGTCGCGCCATGGCTCGACCTAAGCCGCGGCTGGCCCCGGTCAAAACAATGATTCGCTGCTCGCTCATTAATGCTGCTCTCCATGGTCCCTGCAACGATCCGACTCAGGACCGACGCATCGTATTGCCGTTACTTCGTGGCATGGAATCGCCTCGGAGGATGGCTGGATCTTCGGCCGATGGCACGCGTTTTGGCTCGCTATTGGCTCGGCTGAACCGTCCACCACGACGCCTCACGGTTTGCCACCGTGAAGAAAGCTACTGCACTCAGGCAACGCATGGTACAATCAGTGCAGGCATTAACCAATGTAACATAATCAGGTGCCACGTTCCCTTGTGTGGGACGTAGCTGCCGTGCGGTTGGAGATCGGGCAGCTATTCTCGGCTCACACTTCACATTTAGTGCGCCGTGTGATGGGATCACTGCCACGCAGCCGAATCTGCGTCGATCTTGCTTGCGCGGCGGGAACATGCCATGAATGCGGATGGACCTCTACCCGTTCGAGCTCACCGATCGCTCCCGTCGTGGCTGATCAGTCTGTGCATCCACGTGGCCATCCTGATTTTCCTGGCATGGGTGATTCGCCCTCCTCGTGCCAGTGGTCTGCCGGGGCCAGACCGCACGGTCGGGATCGCCCTGGCGCAAGCCGGTGAGGAATCGATCGAGTACCTGGATCGGGTCGATTCGGCGACCGATGCGGCATCCTCTTTGTCCGAGGCAAGCGCCACAACTCCACCGACGAAACTGCCCGACACGGCCGCATTGTCGCAGCTGGACAGCGCACCTGTGACGCTGCCGGAGGTCGGCATGCCGACGTTGCCTGTGGAAGGAGTGCTGTCGGAGTTGGGGCACGTAGCGGGTGGCCCGACCCGTCTGCCGTCAGGTGTCGATACCGGGAAAATCCTGGCGGAAGACGCCTCCCTCCGCCGGCGGCGGGTTGCCCAGGGGCCCTCCACGCAGGTTTCCTTGTTTGGCGGCGGTGCCGCCGAAGGCCGCTCGTTCATATTCGTGATCGACCGTTCCCAGAGCATGGGACGCGATGGACTGGGCGTGTTGGCTCTGGCGACGGACGAGTTCCAGCGGGCGTTGGCCGCGCTGCAGAGCGTGCACCAATTCCAAATCGTGGCCTATAATCATGATCGCGTCTTTTTCGGTACCGATGACAAGCTGATGCCTGCCACCGATGCCAACAAGCAGCAGGTGGGCAAGTTCATGCGGGGTCTGGCTGCCTTCGGTGCGACCGTTCATTTCTCCGCCATCATGTCCGCCTTGAATCGCGCGCCCGACGTGGTGTTTTTGCTGACCGACGGCGATCCGTCACTGAGCGACGCTCAGCTGGCGCAGATTCGCCGACGCGCTGCCGGTCGGACCACCATCCACTGCATTCAGTTCAGCAGTCGCCCTTGGGACGGCGAAGACAACTTCATGCAGCGTCTGCGCGCGAGAACGGTGGCAGCTACCGCTATATCGATGTCACACATTTGCCCGCACGGTGACGTCTACTTTGGTTGTCACTGACGGTACTCGCATCTTGCGTGCCTTTCAACGCGCTCTCTGGCCGATCGGAACGTTGACCCTGGCAGCGAGCATGTCGCGACCCAAAAGGGGGCCTGCAACCGGAGGCGGTGATGGCGAGTTGCATGTTTCCGTGCCAGCCCAGGTTACCTACTTGCTCTTCTTGCCGATCGGAAACTCGGCTACAAGTAAGAATCGCCTCATGATGCTGGGCGAACTGGCCCGATAAGGAAGATGGCGCTGGAGCCTCGGCGCCTGCAAAGACGGCCCCGAACACGATCTCAAGGAGGAGAGCCGTGGGTACCGTAACAATGGCACTGGCAGTCTGCGTGGCCACCTCCGGCCTGCCTCCGGAAAACGATCTGCTGGTCGATCAAGTTGATCTGATTGAAATCAACCATTGTTACGACGAAAACGGACAGTTGGTTTTCGACCAGCTGCTCTTCTACGACTGGTCGCCCGAAAAAGGTCACTACGATGTCCGGGACTGGCGACTACTGAAGAGTCCCATCCAGGTCCCGCGACGAAATCGCGAAGCAGGTGGTTTCGTGACAGTCTGGCGCGATGGAAACACCATGCGTAAGGTCTATGCCAAGACGATTCGGGAATCGTGGACGCAGTATGATCCGGAGATCGCTGAGCAGGAATTCCTGCCCAAAGACAAGCGACGATCGCTTCCTAAATTCTCGATGCGCCGGTCCAGTCTGTCACCCACTACCGGTTCCTCTGCGAACCGGACGACCGAGCATCAGACAGCGGACGAACCGCAGGGCCGAGCCATTCTTCGGTAGCTTCGCAGCGTCCGGCACAACTGAAGCAGTATTTGTACTGCAAAGGTGTCCTACTTGCATCCTACTTTCGCCCACGGTTAGGTAGGAAGGAAAACAAACTTCGGTGTTTTCCGATTTCCGCCGGGCTTGTCCCAGCGGAAACGCGGGGAGCGGGAATGAATGATACGAGCATCAAATACCGAGACTGTTCTACCCGCGATCCTTCGGTAGAATGCAACGAACTGACTGGGGAAAAACGCAAGAAAACACAATGGTCACTTGGCATCAGACTTTATTGCGCGCTCCGATACTGCCGGCGGTGTTGATGGTCTTGGGGATCGCCCCCACGGGTCGCGCGAAAGGCCAAGAGGTGATGGCGCTGCCGACGGATAATTTGCCATCGGAGTTGTCCCTGGCAGCGATCCCGACGGGACTGTCGGGTACTCGGCCGGTCCCGGAGGATAATCAATTGACGGTGGCTCGTGTCCAGTTGGGGAGACGTCTGTTTTTTGACGGGCGGCTTTCCCAGGACGGAACGATCTCGTGCGCCAGTTGCCACATTCCCGAGCAGGGATTTGCCAGTTCCGCTGTGGTGGCGGCTGGTGTAGGAGGTTCACGCGGCACGCGCAACTCACCGACAATACTGAATCGAGCGTACGGCCGAGCGTTCTTCTGGGACGGGCGGGCTGCGACGCTGGAGCAACAGGCGTTGCAGCCGATCGAGAATCCGGTGGAAATGGCGACGCAAGTTCCGGCAGTTCTGGAGCGACTGCGCGCGGACGCGGACTATCGGGAGCAGTTTACGGCGGCGTACGATGGGGGAATCAATGCCGATAATCTGGCCAAAGCGTTGGCCAGTTTTCAACGCGTATTGCTAAGCGGCGACAGCGCGGTGGATCGATTTCAGGCGGGCGATTTCTCGGCGCTGACGGACCAACAACGGCAGGGACTGTGGCTCTTTGAGAGTCGCGGACGATGCTGGAAATGCCATCGCGGGCCGAACTACACCGACGAAGGATTTCATAACACAGGTGTCTCGTGGGGTGTTGCCAATCGCCAAGTCCCAACCGATCTGGGCCGATTCGACGTGACCGCTCGGGAGGAGGATCGAGGTCGCTTTCACACCCCGACACTTCGTAACGTGGCGGTTACCGCACCTTACATGCACGATGGAAGTTGGCCACGTTGGAGGAGGTGGTGGAATTCTACAACCGCGGTGGCGTACCCAATCCGCAACTTGATCCTCTCCTGGAACCGCTGGGACTATCCGACCGCGAGCAGGCGGCACTCGTGGCGCTGCTCAAGGCGCTGACCGGTTCGGATCAGCAGCGGACGGTGGAGAGCGTCGGCAAGAAATAGACGCGCGGCGACTACAAGTCGCCGCGCCGTCGTCCCTGTTTCGCCAATTCCATCGGCTCGGCTGTCGACCGCACTTGGTTTGCCGTTCGCTTTTCAGCAAACACCGGCCGGTTGACATCCCGATCTCAAACCGAAGTACACCTGAGCCGCGAGGTTTCGGTTGCCGGAAAACTCAGTCCCCAAGGGTTACTTCACGGCGTTTCGATCTGGGGGGGCCCGCACCGGGGAACGCCCCCGTTTGGGCGATCCCCAGGTAGCGTCCAATCCGGACGACCATTCGTGTCTGGTGAGTGGGCCGGCCTACGAGTCACCTTCCTTGGGTTCGACTCCTTTGAGTTCGTCGAGCAACGAGTCGACGGCCTTGTCCATCGCTTCGCCCCGTACGCTCTTGAAGCGAATCACTCCTTGGGCGTCGAGGACATAGATGGTCGGCCATCCCGAGACATTCCACTTCGTGGCGATCGGTCCGGAGGTATTTCCACCGTCCCACCAGCTGCGCCAGGTGAGCTCGTTCTCCTCCAGGGCCTTCTTGGCTCGTTCCTTCGGATCGCTGTTAATGCCGAGAATGGTAAAGGGTTCACCTGCCAAACGTTGCACGAGCGACCGCTCGTGGGGGTACATTGCCCGGCAGGGGCCTCACCAATCGCCCCAGAAGTCAAGTACAAGTACTTTGCCCTTATAGTCGCTCAGCTTGAAAGTCTGACCGTCGATATCTTCGCCTTCGATCTCGGGAGCATTCATACCGATCTGCAGATTCCGCAGTTCGAACAGATCGCCCTCGGCCATCTGACCCAGCGTGCGGCGGCCCAGATCAATGTCCGCGTAGTTCGTGACCACGCTTTCCAGCAGTTCCTCGGCCTCCTTGTTCGTTTCGGGCCCACTACGGAGCATCATCTTGGCCAGCGCGTACGTGGCCTCACCCTTGACCGTCTGATTGGAAGTCTTGTCGATCACTTCACGCAACGTGGCCTGGGCCTGAGGTGATCGGCTGTACATCATCCGTAAACAGACCATGCCGAGTTTCTCATTGTCGATGTGGTTCTCGACCAGAAACCGGGAAACCTTGTCGACGAGTTCACCTTGGCCACGACTGACAAACGAAGCGAGCGCATCGAACACGGCCTGATCTTCTTTGTTGGCAGCGGCCACTGCCAGCAACTTCTGGACAGCCTTTTCGCCTTCCGGCGTGCCGCTGGCGTTACTGAGAATCCACCCCAACGCTTGCACGGCGATCGGGTCGTCCGGATTCTGTTCGGCCAATTGCAGGAATTGTGCGGCGTATGTGGCCGGCTGCGGATACGACTCGCGCATCAGCTGCTGCCGTTCTTCATTGGTCTTCGCCTCCCGATATTTGGCCATGAAGGCATTCATCGCCGCTCGTTGTTCCAATACCAGTTTGGAGAATTGTTGAGCGGGTGAAAGGGGTTCCTCCTTGGCCGTTTCCTCCTTGGCCGCCTCTGGCTTGGCTGGTTCCTGGTCGGCCGGTTCCTTTTCTTGTGCCCACATCGCCGGTGCCAGCATCAGCACGGCCAGGGCCCCCATCAAGAATTTTCGCATGAATTAGTCTCCCTTGGCAACGTTGAGAAACGAGTCGCACCACATGCCGGGTTCTGCTCCAGGATCCCGACCCCCAACATCTTAAGGCATTTCGCTTCTCAATCAAATCACATTGCCACGCGGAGCGCCCCGCCTTCTTTTCACCTTCCTCTGTTGCGGCCCCGCCCCTCTCGCCGCCAGCCCCGCCAGCCGAAAGCCAGGGAGCCGGCAACCGCCAGCCACATCAGCACGCTCGCCGGTTCCGGCACGGCGAACATTTGGCCCTGATTCAAGCTGCCCAGCGTGTGCGGCGCGGAAGATTGCCAGGAAAAATCCAGGTAGCGATCCCCGGTCCCCGAGAGCTGAAGCGAGGAGCCCAGCGGTGCATCGGTCTCCTCCATCACGCCCATGTCGGTTGACAACAGACCTTGAGCCACGCCGTCAGCGGCCGTGAAGGTCCCCTCGTAACTGAGGAATTGCAGCACTTGATCGCCGTGGGCCAATGCCAACCCATCCGGCGCTCCATTTTGCAGCGATATGTCCCAGCTGTAGAAAACGAAGCCGTCCACGCTCGCGCCAATGTCGAAAGCACTCAACGCGGTCGGACCTCCGTACGCCGTACCATTGCCGCCGTTGTAGAGCGTGAGCGTGACATCCGACAATGCGCTCCAGGAAGCGGGCGCCACCACCTCCACAAATTCGTTCTGGTCCGCCCCGGCATTGTCGTAGTGCAGCTCGTTGATCCAGATCGGCCCGTCGATGATTGAGCCCATGGCAGTCGAAGACAGTAGCAGCCAAAAAAATAAGACGCGGTACATCGTTCTTCCCCTTTTTGTCTAGAGAGTCCATCCTCTCAAGTTTCCCCGTCCATTCACCTGTGGGTGACCGATGCCCGCGTCTCTATCAGAAGAATCACCAAATGATGGCCGAACCCCTCAAAAATTTTTCATTTTTTTCCGCTACCGGCTTTCGCATTGCAGAAGACACACAGCACACGCCAATTGCCACAATGTCTGGGCGCCGATTGCCTGGGCCAGCAACTGGCCGAAGACGAACACTTCACTGTCCGATTTGAAGACAGTCTGCAATTTGGCTTGATTTCCGATTTGGTTTCCCCTGGGTATATCCCAGGGGGACCACGACTGGCCAGCTACCAGCGACCGAACACAATTGAAGACAACCTGATTTCCGATTTGAAGACAGTCTGCAATTTGGCTTGATTTCCGATTTGGTTTCCCCTGGGTATATCCCAGGGGGCCACCTGGCCAGCTCCAGCGACGACATGAAGACTATTTCCGAGTGAAGACAGCGCAATTGGCTGGATTTCCGACTGGTTTCCCGGATTGCGGAACAACTGGCCAGCTACCGACCGAACACAATTGAAGACAGCCTGATTTCCGATTTGAAGACAGTCTGCAATTTGGCTTGATTTCCGATTTGGTTTCCCCTGGGTATATCCCAGGGGGACCACAACTGGTCCGCTACCAGCGACCGGCCTAACACCGCCAGCGGCCGCGGCGAGAAGTGGCCATCACGCCGGCATTCTGTCGAGGCCGATACCGAGCCCCGTTTGGCGTCGTGCCCCGTACCCGCGCGAGGCAAGCCGCGGTCGGTTTCGGTCGGCCATCGCGGCGGTTTGACGCCATGTCTGGGGCTCGACCGATGAAGGATGTTGGTGCGACGGTCGCTGACCAATCGTTCCTCCGTCGCCGCGGGGAGGCGGCTGAAGGAGGGAGCCAGAGCTGTCGTGGATTGGCGATGGAGTGGAGCTACGCGGTCATCACCCCACGGCAGCAGGTGCGTTGGAAGGGAAGTGGCAAGTCGCTGGCCGCTGCGCACTGCTCAGGTCGAGTGGCCTCATGTGCGTGGGCCAATTCGCTTGCGCCGGTGTTCTCTGAGTGGGAGGCGGATGGATTGAGCAGTGGCACACCGAATGCGGCACACCGAGGCACCCTGGCCATCATTGCGGCAGCATGCGGCAGGCCAGCGACACGGCGCCAGCGACAGGATCACGCACGATTGAGTGAGTTTGAGGGGCGATATCCTGCTGCTGCAGGTGTGTGACGATCGACTGACAGAAATCCGGTTGACCAGCCAACACACCGCCCGCTAACGCCAGTTCATAGTGACCTGGTGGGAAATGAAGCTGGCCTACAATCGACAAGACGAGTCGGCAGAGCTCATCGGCTGCCGCGACGCAGATGTGCCGCGCCACGGCATCCCCTTGCTCAGCGGCGTGAAACACGCTCGCTGCCAAGCTAGACACGTCCGCGCGCATGGTTGCGGAATTGTAAATGGCGGGAATCAGTTCAGCAGGCTGACTCACCCGCAGCTGTTGCAGTATGAGCGGCGTCAAGACTGTGGCAGGTCCGCGCCGATCGGCCTCGCACGCTACGGCCCTCAGCGCGGCACGGCCTAAGTCGAAACCGCTCCCTTCATCGCCATACAAATACCCCCAGCCACCCGATCGGGCCCATTCTCCCGACGCGGACTCGCCGTACGCAAACGAACCAGTCCCGCAGATCAGTGCCACGCCATGGCATGCGCTGGTGCCGGCACACAATACCGCCTGAGCGTCGTGCACCACTCGGATCTGTCGCGCCAGCGACACTTGCCTGCTCCACTCCAAAACCGCTTGGCGGATCGGTTCACGCCCGACACCGGCCAATGCCAAACACGCTGCGTCGACAGGAATCGGCTCTAATTGCGCCCCAGAAAAGGCCGCGTGAATCGCACTGAGCATGTTCCGCTGAGCTGTTTCCAGGCCCATCGCTTGTGGGTTCGACGGACCGCTCGAGCCGACGCCGAGGGTCGTGTAGGAATCGGCCTTCTCACACCGTGCCAGCCAGGCCACGGTCTTGGATCCCCCGCCATCGAGGCCGAGTATGAACCGTGACGGATCGCCCTGGTTCATCGGGGACGTGTTCTGGCCAGCCATCGGCATAATCGCATTTCCAGACCCAAAGAGGACAACCAACAAGTAACAAGTAACAAGTAACAAATAACAAGTAACCGACCGTATTCTGGTGTGCCGGCGCTCGCCACTGCGTTCATGGGCAGGACCACGTTGTGAGTGGCGAGCTTGTCACACCCTACGGCATCTCGACAGCGCGGCGCAGGTGGCCTTGAGCCGCGACTAACAATTGGCGAGCTTGCGCGGGTGACACCTGCCGGCGATGGACGACGATGGCGGTTTTGACTTCACCGTCGCAGCTGACCAGCAACTGCTCGGCCTCCGCGAGGTTGACCCCGGTCAGCATCGCCACGATGCGGCGCGATCGTTCGAACAATTTCGAATTGGATGCCCGCAGATCGACCATCAAATTACCATAGGTCTTTCCCAATCGGACCATCGCGGCAGTGGTCAGCATGTTGAGGACCATCTTGGTTGCAGTCCCCGCTTTCAAGCGCGTCGAGCCGCTGATGACTTCCGGTCCCACAATTGGAGTGATCATCAGATCGGCCAGTTCGATCAAGGCTGAATCGGGATTACAGCTCAGGCCAATCGTGAAGGCACCCTGCTCACGAGCGTACCGCAGTCCGCCCAGCACGTAGGGGGTACGACCGCTGGTGGCGATCCCCACCAACACGTCGGCGGCTGCGAAAGCATGAGCCGCGAGATCGCGCCGAGCAAATTCGGGGTGATCTTCCGCTCCTTCCACCGCACGTGTCAGGGCGGCAGGTCCTCCTGCGATCACGCCCACGACCAGTTCGGGAGGCGTGTTGAACGTGGGAGGGCATTCCGAGGCATCCAGTACGCCAAGTCGTCCGGAGGTCCCGGCACCGATATAGAAGAGTCGTCCGCCACCACGCATCGCACGTACGATCGCCTCGACCGCGCTGGCGACCTCAGCGGCCACTTTGGCAACAGCCTCAGCAACAAATGCGTCCTGGCGACTCATCAAATCGATGATCTCGCGAGCACTCATGCTGTCGATCGCTTCCGATTCCGGGTTGCGCTGTTCGGTTGTCAGGTGGTCAAGCATCTTTCATAACTCAATCGGTAGCTGCACCATCGTATTGCCACCGGGATGAACCCGGTGGAGAATCTCGAGACGTTGGTCAGGACAAGGCTGGAAGCCTGTCCCACCGACATTGTTATTGGCAATCGCCCGGGTCTTTCCGCATCACCAGTTGTCTCACATTCCGGCTGAGTTGGCAATCGTTACTCGGCCGGATGATTGAGTTGACTGCTGTGGGTTGGTTATGATGTGGGAGCTGCCAGACGGAGCGTTGATTGCCGCGCGACGTGATAGCTGGTCGCCGCCTCACCTGGTCGGCAGGTGGGCACAACACCCAGATTCTCTCCAGCCTGCCACGAGGCCGGCGTTCCTCGCCTGATGTGCCCATGCAGTTTCAAATCGCCATCGCTCCGCTGGACGCCGCCATCCTGATCGGTTACCTGATCCTGGTGGTTTTGTTCGGTTTGTGGATGGGACGCGGGCAGCGCGACATGACCGGGTATCTGTTGGGTGGCCGCGATCTTCCCTGGTGGGCAATACTCGGTTCGATCGTGGCCACCGAGACGAGCACGGTCACGTTTCTCAGCGTGCCCGGATTGGCCTTTGCCGAGAAGTTGGAGGGCGTGAAATATCTTGACCCGGCGGTGGGCGGTGACATGCGCTTCCTGCAGTTGGCAATCGGAATCCTGGTGGGCCGCATTCTGATTGTCTATTTCCTCCTTCCCCTGTTCTTTCGCGGACAGCTATTCACCGCCTATCAGGTACTGCACGAGCGATTTGGTGGAGCGACGAAGACCGTGGCATCGCTTGTGTTCCTGGTCGCCCGTAACGCTGGTGACGGCTTGCGTTTATTCCTCACAGCCATGGTGCTCGAGAAGATACTCGGGATCCCTTTGCCGATGTGCGTTGTGCTGGTCGGACTGCTGACGATTGTCTACACGTTCTTTGGCGGCATTAAATCCGTTGTCTGGAACGATTGCCTGCAGTTCGCGGTCTATATCGGCGGGGGGCTGTTGGCACTGGGCGTGATCCTCAACCGCCTCCCGGGCGGCTGGGATCAATTCGTCAGTTTCTCACAGGCAACATCCAAATTCCGGGTATTCGACCCCTCGTTTGACCCATCGACCGCCTACACTTTTTGGGCCGGGCTGGTGGGCGGCGCATTTCTGTCGTTAGGCACGCACGGCACGGACCAGATGATGGTCCAACGCTACCTCTGTGCTCGCAGCCAGCGGCAGGCGGGACGAGCGATTGTCTGCAGTGGGATCGTTGTGTTCGGCCAGTTTGCGTTTTTCCTGCTATTGGGCGCGGCGCTCGCCTGTTACTACCACCAGTTCCCTCCTGCCATTGCCTTTGAAAAACCCGATCGGGTGCTCACGACATTCATTGTGGACCAGCTCCCCGCAGGGGTCGGATTGATCGGTATCATCCTGGCCGCGGTCTTCTCGGCTGCCATGTCGACCCTCTCCAGTTCACTCAATTCTTCCGCTTCCTCCGCCGTGAACGATCTCTATCTACCGTACCGCAAAACGCCTCCATCGGCGTCGCAGTTGCTTTGGATTAGTCGCGGATTCACCGTGCTGTTTGGCGTACTGCAGATCATGTTGGGGATTGCCGGGATGTATCTGGCCACGGCGGTGGTGGATGCTGTCCTGGCCATTGCCGGATTCACATCCGGAGTGTTACTGGGCGTGTTTGCACTCGGCGTGCTCGCTTGGCGTGTTGGCCAGCGCGGTGCTCTCACCGGGTTGGTGGCTGGTCTCTGTGTCATGGCGGGAGTGAAGTTCGCTACCGAGATCGCCTTTACCTGGTACGCGGCGATCGGAGCTGTCACGACGTTCGCGATCGGAGTGTTGGCATCGAAGTTGTGGGAGAGGAGTGAGTAGGGAGAAACTGCCGTGCACACCCTATAGTCGCGTTGAAGGCGCTTGTATCGATACGCGTCGCAGTCATCGAGGCACTCGGAGAATTCCTGGGGCATCGGGTGGACGGGAGGGCTGGATCGGATGAAACTAACAAGCTGGCAATTGCTTAATTTGATGAGGCGAAATCGGTGTTGATACTCGAACAGGCCATGAGCTGCGGCAAGTCCCGATGTTCCATTGTGTACGGCAGACGCTGCGCCGCGGCGGCCGTTACTCTGCTGCTCTGGTGTGTGGTTAGCACTGCCGTGGTGGCGGATGATCCACCGATCAATACCGCCTCCAGACGCCTGCCGCATGCTGCTCCCCACGAAGTCGGCATGTCGGCAGATCACTTGGCGGACATTGACCGCGTCGTGGAGTCGGCAGTCCGCCAACAGCAGATGCCAGGCTGTGTGGTGGCCGTGGGGCACCAGGGAAAATGTGTGTACCTGAAGGCCTTCGGCAACCGCCAGGTGCGACCGCAGGATGAGGCCATGACGACCGATACGTTGTTCGATATGGCTTCGCTGACGAAGCCACTGGCGACGGCCACCAGCGTCATGAAACTGATCGAAACAGGTCAAATCCGCCTGCACGATCGCGTACAAAAGTACCTCCCGGAATTCGGCCAGAACGGTAAGGATCGTGTGACCGTTTACCACTTATTGACGCATCAAGGCGGGTTGACGCCCGACAATCCGCTCTCTGACTACGAGGTTGGTTCGGAGAAGGCGTGGGAGCGGATCTTGGCACTTGGGCTACGAGCCGAGCCGGGCTCGAAGTTCATCTACAGCGATGTCGGGTACATCGTGTTGGCCGAGCTGGTGCGGCGTGTGTCGGGTACGGGAGTGGACGAGTTCGCTCGGCAGCAGATCTTCGCTCCGCTGGGAATGCTCGAAACAAGTTACCTGCCTGGGCCAGCTCTGCGCGACCGGGCCGCCGTGACCGAGCAACGCGATGGACACTGGATGCGTGGCGAGGTACACGATCCGCGAGCCTATCTGTTGGGTGGCGTCGCGGGACATGCGGGCCTCTTTTCGACTGCGGAAGACCTGGCTCTCTATGCGCAGATGATGCTGGACCATGGGAGTGCCGGCGGGCATCAGGTTCTCAGCTGGCGCACCGTCGACGTGATGACAGCCGACTATCCGGTTCCAGGTGGCGTACGCGGCTTGGGGTGGGATAAGCGCACCGGCTACTCGTCGAACCGCGGCGATTTGTTCACCAGTCGTGCATTCGGGCACGGTGGGTTCACTGGAACCGCGATGTGGATTGACCCGGGCCTGGACCTGTTCGTCATCTTTCTCAGCAACCGAGTGCATCCGGATGGTAAGGGCTCGGTGAATCCCCTGGCGGGCAAGATCGGGTCGATCGCTGCCGCGGCGATCGATGACGCTACGGAGCTATCGCCAGTCGCGCGGCCGCGCGGCTCGGCTCGGGTACTGTGCGGCATCGATGTCTTGGAGCGTGACGGATTTCAGCTGCTCAACGGCAAGCGAGTAGGCTTGATTACCAATCAGACGGGAGTCAATGCGGAGGGCATTACGACCGCCAAGTTGCTGCATGATGCTCCCAACGTTCAGCTCGTCGCGCTACTGAGTCCGGAACATGGTCTGGAGGGCAAGCTGGACGTACCCGAGATCAAGGATGGCGAAGACGGGGGCACGGGTCTAAAGGTCTACAGCCTATACGGCAAGACGCGGCGGCCGACACCGGAGAGCCTGCAGGGCATCGACACGCTGGTCTTCGACATCCAGGATGTTGGCACGCGTTTCTACACGTACATTTCGACGATGGGTTACGCGCTGCAAGTCGCGGCCGAGCAGCATCTGCAGTTTGTCGTGCTGGATCGCCCCAATCCGATCAATGGCGTGACGGTCGGCGGGCCGGTACTGGACGCGGGTCAGGAGTCGTTCGTGGGCTTTCATGCGATTCCCGTTCGTCACGGCATGACTGTCGGAGAATTGGCTCAGTTATTTCGTCACGAACTGGAGCTGCAGCTGGATCTGAAAGTTGTGGTGGTGGAAGGTTGGCGGCGAGCCGATTACCTTGACCGAACCGGTTTGCTGTGGGTCAATCCGTCCCCCAACATGCGGTCATTGAATGAAGCGCTGCTCTACCCCGGAATCGGACTGTTGGAGTTCACCAATCTGTCGGTGGGGCGTGGTACCGATACACCCTTCGAGGTACTTGGCGCTCCGTGGTTGGACGGCCGCAAACTTGCCAGAGAGCTCAATGCTGCCGGTCTGGGTGGAGTGGGGTTTGTGCCGCTGCGATTTACGCCCGACGCCAGTAAATTCGCCGGTGAAATGTGTGGCGGAATTTCCATCGTGATCACGGATCGGTACCAGTGCGACCCACTGGCCATCGGCTTCGAAATCGCTCGCCAGCTCCGCCAGCTCTATCCCAACACGTGGGATGTGGCCGCTTATGAACGTCTACTGGGTGACCAGGCGACGTGGGAGGCCGTGAAGGCGGGCCAGTCACGTGGCGAAATCATGGCCGCCTACCAGGATGAACTGAGCCAGTTTCTGGTGCGTCGAGCCGCGTGGTTGCTTTACGAATGACCCGTCCATCATCTAGATTGTGGAAAGAAGCGGAGCCTGCGCTGAAGTTGCTCGATGCTTACACGTATCGGGAACCGAGGGGGAACGTGGACACCAGAATGCGTTCAACGCCCAGCAACACGTTGGGTGAATAACGAACGCGGATTGCGAAGAATGCGTTCAACGCCCGGCAACACGTTGGGTGAATAACGATTGCGGAATGCGGAATGCGGAATCAAACGCGCCAACTGACACGCTACCCGCGCGAATTCACCAATCACCAATCACCAATCACCAATCACCAATAACCAATGACCAATGACCAATGACCAAAAGAAACGCAATGAATAGTGCCAGAGTATCATCGGCGTCAATAGTCTTGCTAATCGTCTGTTCCTGGTGCGGGTCATCCCCGGTACGGTACGGCTGGGCGTCTCCACTTCAGCGTGGTCGCGGGGCGGGAGTGGACGTATTTGACCCGCAGGAGTTTCTTGAACAGTTCATGGGCCGCGAGACCGAAGCGGAGAAGGAGCAGATGGCCAAGATCGAGATCGGGTGGGACGACGAGCGGCGTTTTGGGCAGCAGGCGCTCGAAGGCGTTTCTGGCGGAGTTGCGTGAGAAGAACATCCGAATTCTCTCCCGTGGTCCGGAAGTGGCTTACCTGCAGAGCCTGGTCGCCGATCTCAAGCCGTTCATGCACAACGCGGACCGATATCGTACGATCAGCGTGCTGGTGGCCGACACGCCGGAGACCGATGCTCGCTGTTTTCCCGGCGGCACAATCATCATATTTCGCGGGATGCTCGGTGCCGTGCAGAGTGAGGCGGCACTGGTGAGTGTGTTGGGACACGAATTGTCGCACATCGACCATGGTCATCAGCTACGGAACCTCAAATCCTTGAAGCTGGCGCAACAGACATTTACCGCTCCGCCGGCAGCGATGGACTGGCAGCGCATGATGAGCAACACGATGTTTCTGGCCCAGTCGTTTGCGCGTCCCTTTCGCCCGGAAGAGGAATCGGAGGCGGATGCGGACGCGGTCAAGTGGACGTATCGCCTGGGCTATGATCCGCGCGAGTTCGCAAAACTGTTCCTGCGGATGGAGAAGGAGGGAGACGGCCGAACTGCGAATCTTCCCGTCCTTTTTCCGCACGCATCCGCTGCATCGGGACAGGTACGAGGCCGTGTTGGCTCAGTACGAGCAGTTGATGCGCACCGAGCCGCGACCGGACCTGTATGTCGGCCAGAAGAATCTGATTCAGTTGGTGCCGCGCAGCAAACGCCAATACAAGCAGTGACGTGAGGTACTTGTGACCGCAGACAACGGGGTGACATCGGTCGAGCAGATTTACCAGGAGCGAAGTGATCGCTTTGGGCAGCAGGCTGCGTATTTTGGCAGACATGAAGGCAGACTGATTCTGGCACGCGGTTTGACCTTCTTGGCTGGTGCCGGCTGCTTTCTCATGGCCTGCCTCGACGAAAACATGCGCGTGGTGTGGATCACTGCGGGGACCCTGCTGATCGTCGCCTTCCTGGCCTTCGCCGTTCTGGACGATTGGATGAAACGCAATCGCGAGCACTTGCTGCAGTTGCAGCAGGTCAATGACTGGCAGCTGGCTCGCAAACGGCGCTGCTGGAGTGGCATACCGATTCCAGTAGTTACGATCCCTACCCCATATGCGGCGGTGGCCAAGGACCTCGACCTGTTTGGCCAGGCGTCATTATTTCAGCTGCTGTGCCTGGCTCATACGCCGCGCGGCATGGCAATCCTCCGCGACTGGATTCTCGAACCAGCGTCGCCGGAGGAAGTCGCCGCGCGTCAACAGGCGGTGACGGGAACTCACACCGGCACTGGAACTGCGCGAGGAACTGGTGCTGCGCGGGCATATGCTGGCACGCAGTCTGGCCGGCCCGGAGGCATTTGTCAGGTGGGCTGAAGGGAAACCGCTGCTGCAACGCCATCCCTGGTTGAAATGGGCAGCCTGGATGCTGACGGCGCTGAGCATGCTGGCATTTGCCACGTTCGTAACAGGGTTGTTGTCGGCCAACGTGAGCGCTTCGATTGTGGTCGCCGCGCTGATATTGAACGTGTTGCTAAGTGTCATTTTCACGGGCGCCGTCCATGACATCTTCGACAATATCTCGACACGCAATGGCGAAATGCGGCACTACTTGGCGCTGTTTGAATTAATCGCTCGGGTCCCGAGCCGATCGCCACGGCTGGCGGCCATCGGGGAGATCGCCTTGAAGAAGGATCACGGAGCGCTGCACCAGCTCGGGCGATTGCGCGTGGTGGTGAAATTGGCCAGCCTCAGGCATGATCCGCTGTTGAGCATTCTCTATTTCGGCCTGCAAGCTACCGTGTTGTGGGACTTCCACGTGTTGTGGTTGCTGGAACGCTGGCAGCGGCGGTGCTGTCATCTGGTGCGGTCTTGGTTCGATGCGCTGGGAGAACTGGAGGCCCTGGCTTCGCTATCCGGTTTGGCTTACAACCAGCCGGATTGGTGTTTTCCCCAGGTGAAAACGGAACTGCCGAGAAAGCTGCGCGGAGGGAATTGGGCATCCGCTGCTCAAAGACTCCGTACGCGTGGTGAATGATGTCGAGGTCGGCCCGCAGGGTACGGTGCTGTTGGTGACCGGGTCGAATATGTCGGGCAAGAGCACACTGCTGCGGTCCATTGGACTCAACGCCATGCTGGCCGAAGCCGGCGGCCCGGTCTGTGCGCAGATGCTGCAGATGCCTCCACTGACCGTCACAACCAGCATGCGGATTCAAGACTCGCTCGAAGACGGCGTCTCGTTCTTCATGGCTGAATTGAAGCGGCTCAAGAATATTGTGGACGAGGCCTCGGACTACACACATCGGGGTGACCGAGCGCTACTATACCTGCTGGACGAGATTCTGCAGGGGACGAACTCGGTCGAGCGGCACATGGCTGTCGCGCGCGTCCTGGCCCACCTGGTGGTGAAGGGAGCCATTGGGGCTGTGTCGACGCACGACCTGGAGTTGGCTCAGTCGCCCGAACTGGCGAATTGTTGCCAGGCAGTCCATTTCCGAGAGACACTGCATGACGAGGCATGTGTCCAGCAAATGACGTTTGACTACCGACTACGCGCTGGAATCGCAACGACCACCAATGCCATGAAACTGCTCGAACTGGTCGGATTGGTACCGGCCGAGGCCCGACTGCGCGAGTCGGAGGGGGCCGCTGACACGACTCCGGGTGGCAAATCGAAGCCCAGCGTGGAGTAGATGGACAGCGGGGAGGCGAGCCTGGGGCAGCCCTGTTGGGGCGGGAATGCGACCGGCGCTGAGCCACTCGCGGGCCTGGACGCGATCATTTTGAGTCAACTGCGAGCGACGAGCGTGTCGCAAGATTCGCCCTGGCCGAGCGAATAATCCCCGTCGTGCAGCCTGCCTCGCAGGCCCGCGAAGAGAACCTGGCAGCTGTCGCCCACCGTGACGGCCTGGCAGGGATTCCTGGCTCGTCCAGCAACTCCGGGGGGGCGGACTTCGTGTGGATCCCTTCCGTGAGCTAGAATGTACGCGTCGTCAACGAGCGAATTTCCCGTGATTTTCCAGGAGTTTATCAGATGATTCATCGAATTGTGACCTTTTCGCTCCTGTCGGCGATGGCCCTCACGAGTGTGGCCACCGCGCCGGCACGGGGAGCGGACAAATCGGATACCAAGGCGCCCGTGCTGGCCGTGTTCTCTTTTGGTGGATCGATCACCGAGGCACCCGCCGGCGATGATTTTCTGTTTGCCACCCAATCTGAGTCGTTCAAGGACTTGATTGCCAGAATGAAGAAGATCGAGACGGACGAAGCGGTCAAAGGGGTCGTCTTGATGGCATCGAGCACGTCGCTCGGTCGCTCGCAAATCGAAGAGGTCCGGGCGGTACTGGAGAAGATCAAGGCGTCGGGCAAGGACGTCGTGGCCTACGCCGACAGCGTGTCGATGGGAAGTTACTTGCTGTTGTCAAGTGCCACGCGGGTCAGTGTGGTTCCCACGGGTGACGTGTGGATCAATGGGATCTACGGTGAGTCCCCCTATCTGCGTGGGCTCTTGGACAAGCTGGGGGTCACACCGGACTACCAAACTTGCGGCGACTATAAGAGCGCCGGTGAAATGTTCATGCGCAATGGGCCCAGCCCGGCCGCGCAAGAGAATCTGGACTGGCTCATGGACGGAATCTTCAACGCGTACTTGGAGCTGATTGCTCAGGGACGCAAAGTGGACGTGGCCAAGGTGCGCGAGTGGATTGACCAGGGCATGTACAGTGCCGAGAGCGCGAAGAAGGTGGGGATCATCGACGAGGTGGAGTATCGTCAGGATTTTGTCGAGGGGCTGAAGAAGAAGTACGGCGACGACGTTGTTTTCGAAAAGAAGTACGGGAAAAAGAAGGGGTCCGAGTTCGACTTCTCGTCGCCCATGGGGATATTGAAGTTTTACGGCGAGCTTCTCTCCGGGCCAAAGAAGAAGGTGTCAAAGCAGGATTCGGTGGCCATCGTTTATGTAGAGGGGATGATTCTGCCTGGCTCAGGTGAGCCGTCCGGCATTCCGTTGCTGACCGGTGGCATGGCATACAGTACGCCGATTGCCAAGGCCCTGGATGAAGCGGCCGCGGACGATAGCATCAAAGCGGTCGTGTTGCGGGTCGATTCCCCTGGTGGATCGGCGGTTGCCAGCGAAATCATTCTCCACGCCACCCGGCGCGTGGCAGCCAAAAAACCGTTTGTCGTATCCATGGGAAATGTTGCCGGCAGCGGCGGGTATTATGTGGCTTGCGGAACGCAGACGATTTTCGCCGACAGCACCACGATCACGGGCTCTATCGGAGTTGTCTCCGGCAAGTTCGCCACCACGCAGATGTGGGACAAGCTTGGCGTGCGCTGGAGTGCGACCAAGCGAGGCGCCAATGCGGACATGCTGGCTTCGGATCGTGTTTTCAGTGACGAGCAGCGTGACTTGATGCAGGGCTGGATGGATGAGATCTACGGTGTGTTCAAGGGACACGTTGTGGCGGTGCGCGGCGACAAGTTGAAGAAGCCGATTGACGAACTGGCGGGGGGCCGTGTCTATACCGGCAAGCAGGCCCTCGAACTCGGTCTGGTCGATCAGTTGGGTGGCTTGGATGATGCGCTTGCGTTCGTGGCCAAAGAAGCAAAATTGGAGCAATACGATATTCGCGTGCTGCCGCCGACCAAGAGTTTCATCGAGATGCTGATGAGTGACCTGCAGGACGGCGACTCCGACAATAAGAGCCTCTCGACGGCTCTGCATCAGGTGGTACCGAGCCGTGCATCCTTGCTGGAACTGGCTTTGCCCGAGTTGAAGGGATTAGAGCCGCGCCGGCTGCGTGGCGTGCTTTCCTCGCTACATCAGATGCAGCTGATGCAGCATGAGCACGTACTGATGACCATGCCGTTAATCGACGTGCGCGACTGATCGACCGGCCGCGGTGCCGGGGTTCTGGAAAACTGAATGTGACAAGTGCCATAGCCGTCGTAGCGAGCAGGAGTGTTTGGCTACGACGGCTATTTCTATTGGGGTGCAACGGTGTATCGCAGCAGCTAGAATGGCGTAGTCGTCGATGAGCAGGACCTCCGTTTCCGTCGTTTCCGCGATCTACTTCTTGGGGAGATGTGGCATGATTCGCCCATTCGTGCTTTGCTGCTTGTTATCGCTTTCACTTGCCTGCAGCGTGGCGGCCGCCGATGAGCCAACCATTCATCTGGCAACCTTTGATGTCGATGCCACGCCGCCGGTAGGGAGTGTCGTGGCGTATGCGCCGGTCAAGTCAATTGTCGATCCGCTCCACGCCAAAGGCATCGTCCTGCTCCCCGACGGTCAGAAGCCGATTGTGATCTGCGTCTTCGATTGGATTGGGATCGCCAACGGCAGTCAAGATTGGTGGCGCAATGAACTGGCCGTGGCCGCCCGCACTACCGCGGATCGAGTAGCGGTGCATACGGTACATCAGCACGATGGCCCGCGATGTGACGTGAGTGCGGTAGCGCTGTTTTCCGACCCTCAGCAAGCCCAACCTCATTTCGATATGGAGTTCATTCTGCGTGTGCGAGGTGACCTGGTGCGAGCGATTTCCGACGCCCTGCAGAACGCTCAGCCCGTGACACACATCGGGACCGGCAAGTCGCTGGTCGAAAAGGTAGCATCCAATCGCCGGCTGCTGGGACCGGACGGAAAAGTGGTCAAGATGCGGTTCAGTAGCTGCCGCGATGCCGATGTGATTGCGGCTCCCGAAGGTGTCATCGATCCCTTCGTCCGCCTTGTCAGTTTCTGGAACGGCGAGCAGGCTTTGGCCTGCCTGGCTTACTATGCGACGCATCCGATGAGTCACTATGGCAAAGGGGATGTGTCGGCCGATTTTCCCGGATTGGCTCGGGCAGATCGTGAGCAAACCACGGGTGTCACGCACATCTATTTCACCGGTGCAGGGGGGAACGTCGCAGCGGGAAAATACAACGACGGGTCCGACGAGATGCGACCGGTCCTGACCCAACGCCTGTCGGATGCGATGCGGCGTGCCTGGGAATCGACCAGCAAGGTCGCTCTGAGTGCGGCCGACGTGCGGTGGACGGTCGTTCCCGTGACGCTGCCGGTGGCATCCCATTTGCAGGCAGACGAACTCCGTGCGACGCTGCAAAAAGCCGATACGAGCGATGCTGATCGCCTGGCCGCCGCCTCGGACCTGGCCTTTTTGGAGCGATGTCTGGCCGGTAGGCAAATTGAGCTGAGCGGTTTGCGGCTCGGTCCGGCTTGGCTGATACAGATGCCCGGCGAACTGTTCGTCGAGTATGCGCTGGCAGCCCAACAGATGCGTCCCGATGATTTTGTCTGCCTGGCTGCCTACGGCGATTATGGGCCCGGCTACATTGGTACGGAAGTCGGCTATTCGCAAGGGGGCTACGAGACGAGCCCGCGTGCCTCGCTCGTCGCACCAGCGGTGGAGAATGTCCTGTTGGATGCGTTGAGAAAACTTCTGCAGTAGCCACGTTCGCGGAAGAGGCGGATTTCGTGAGGAAATGCTCGGGCTGCCAACATGTTGGCGCTTGGACGCTGTATGGCCGTCGTGTAATCGGAGTCCCAGGCTTCCGTCGGGTTCATCCCGGCGGAGCCACAACTGGTCCGCTACCCTCAGGCCATCCACCTGTTCAGGCTTCCGTCGGGTTCATCCCGGCGGGGCCACAACTGGTCCGCTACCCTCTCACCACTGCGACCCACCTTCGGTCGAGATTGCAACGTGCCATCAAGCCGGCACGCGGTCGACCGAATCAAGCCGCAGCCTGTTTCGGCCTCGTCCGTGCCTCCGTTGTGCCTGCGGACGCTCGGCTCGTCCAACAGACTTCACGTCTCATCAGCAGTGGCCGGCCAGTCGGCAGTCCGTGGGATGAACTCGATGGGGCTGGAGACACGTGCGGAACAGAAATGGGGCTATACCTGGATGCTAACCATGGCAAATTCTTGTCGCGTCAGGAACCACTTACTTTCGCGCCCGAGGTTGTGGCAAGCGGGGCCACTGGAAGTAGCCACCAGTGAACCTTGCTCTGGCCGAGTTGTCATCTAGAATACGTGAGTATTGAGACCATTGAATTGCTCATAATTGGAAATGCCCACGCGCCGGCTGAATGGGCTTACGGCGCCACTGCATGAATCATTCGAAATTGCGCCGGCAGATTGCGTGGGAAGCCGCGTGTCTGATGTATCATCGGCAGGAATCGGAGTACTTTCGCGCGAAGCAGAAGGCGGCGCGGCGGATTTGCCGGGGGTGGGTCAAACCGGCGGATTTACCGAGTAATGCGGAGATTCGCGATGAAATCCAGTCGCTTGCTCGTCTCTACGAGGGTGACGACCGCACGCTGAAATTGCGGGAAATGCGGCTGGAAGCCTTGCGGCTGATGAAGCTGCTGTGGCGATTCCGCCCCCGTCTGATCGGTAGCGTGCTCACCGGGCACGTGCGCAAGGGATCGGATATCGATCTGCACGTGTTCTCCGCCAGTGTGGAAGCCATCACGCTCGTGCTCGATGACGAAGGCGTGGTGTACGACGTGCAACGGAAACGTGTGCGCAAGCATGGTGAGGAAAGGTTGTTCACCCATATTCATGTGACCGATCGTTTTCCCTTCGAACTGACTGTTTATCCGGCGGACAAGGCGCACTTCGTGTTCAAGAGTTCGATTACCGGGAAGGCGATCGAGCGGGCCGGCATCGCACAGTTGGAGGAACTCCTGCACCAGGAGTACCCCCAACTGGAGCTCAGTTCGGCCCTGGCGGAAATGGAAGATCGCGTCGATCGGTTTCAAGTTTACGAGTCCTTGCTGCTCCCCCTCGAAAACGTCAAGGAGAGCCCGAAATATCATCCCGAAGGGGACGCCCTCTACCACAGCTTGCAGGTCTTCGAACTGGTGCGCGATGAACTGCCGTACGACGAGGAATTCCTGCTGGCCGCCCTCTTGCACGATGTGGGCAAGGCCATCGACCGAGAAGATCACGTGGCAGCAGGGCTCGACGCACTCAACGAATTCATTACGGATCGGACAGCGTGGTTGATCGAGCATCATATGCTGGCCCAAGGGTTGCTCGACGGGACATTGGGAGCCCGTGCGCGGCGGCGGTTGCAGCAGTCGGAAAGCTATCAGGAGTTGTTGCTGCTGGCCGAGTGCGATCGAGACGGTCGCCAGGTGGGAGTCGCCGTCGCGGAACTCGACGAAGCGCTCGATTACGTTCGCGAATTAGCCCACACGTTTGGTGAGTGAGTGGTCCGTGTCCTGGGAGATGGACATGGCTGAAGAGCGAAAACGCGGAGCGGATGGGTCGGCATCCACGCGGCCGCGGACTGGTTCCGGAGTCGCGGCGGCTCAGCCCGCGAGACCGGCATTACGGCGACGTGTCGGAGAATAGTTGTTCAACCAGCGCGTCCGCGTCGTTCCAGGCTTTATTCGCCTGGCCCAACTTCTGTGGATTGCCCGTGCGAATTCCATCCACAAGCAACTGAACGCTCTCCAGGCGTTTCACCAGGTAAGAGCGCAATCGAGCGAGAATTTCCGGTTTAATGACCGTCTGCTTGCCGAAGGCATCGATTTCGTCAATCGTCTGCTGCCACTTCGGCAGCATGTCATTCTTCAGGGAATCCACGATTTGCTCGTCGGTGACCGCATTGTTTTGCCACTGGTCAATCAGGGCCACCGTCTGACTTCTCGTGATCGCGTCAACTCGCAAGATTTCGTCGAGGCTGGTCATGACGTCGGAAGGGAGAGGGGGGAGCAACAAGACGGCTCCCGGGAGAACGACGGCGGAAATGGCCGTCAGGATGCCATTTCGTATCCACCGCGTGCGCGTCGATTCGCTGATCACAGGCTGGCTGAGCATTGCACCGCAGAAGACGCCGTAGACAAATCCTCCCGCATGTGCGGCCCAGTCAATGAAGGGCAACATCAGGGCAAAGACGGCATTGTACACCAGGAACGTCACCATGCTGCTGCGCAGACTCTTAATCACCTCCAGGGGAATCGTGTCGCGCCGCAGCACAATGAATCCCAGCAGCGCCCCACAGACTCCAAAGACGGCGCCCGAAGCGCCGGCCGAAACTGCCGCCGGATTCCAGGCCAGGCTCGCGATACTAGCGGCGATCCCCGACGTCACATAGAGGAGCAGCAGGCCGGTGTTGCCCACCAGACGTTCCACGAAATGTCCGATCTGCCACAGCACGTACATGTTGAATCCGATGTGGAGCAGGCCGAAGTGGAGAAACATGCAAGTCAGCAGCCGCCACCATTGACCGTTCATGGTGAGCGGACCGCAATTCGCACCCCATTGAACCATCATGTTGATGCCGGGCCCGAGTAAACCGGCGCCGGCCACGAGCATCGCGACGAAGACAAACACGTTGGCGCCGACAATCGTGGGGATGGCCCAGGTGCGTGGCGTCATGTGCAGCAAGGTAGTGTGAAAACGAATCAGCCGGTCGCGAGGGCTGGCGGTCATCGCCTGGTCGCCAAAAAAGTGCTGACCGCACGACGGGCATATTTCACCGTGGCCTGGGGGGACCTCGCTCATGCAATAAGGACAAATCATCGTCATCGATTTCTCACTCTCACCGCGTACGCGTTAGCTTGAATTCCGCTCGCCGCGACCGGATCGTGCCCGCATCGCTGCTCGCCTCCCAAAAGAGGGCCGGCCGAGACCGATTGAACGGCTACCCGGCAACAGGTGGTCTCGCAGCGTGGCGAAGCAATTGATGCGCAACAACCGGCGCACAACAACATTCTAGGGCGCGAGAAGAGACATCTTAGCGTTTTCAGCGTGGTAAGCCGAGCGGGATGGCCGAGGTTCTTGAGTTCAGGGCTGCCTGGCCCCCGAGGTCCAGTGAACCTTGCTGGAGTGCCGAGGCTGGCGACCGAATGGGAGCGACAATGGCTGACCAGGTGGGCAGAGTCCGATGGTAGGGGGTGTAGGGGTCTGTCCTGGTATGCCGGCTCGGGCGCAAGAACCGATTGTTGCTGAAATGAGTGACATTCTCTCTGAAACGCTTCTTCGGCAAGTGCCGGGGCCTGACCCGCGGTTCGACGCAATTCCATCGAATCTGCACCGCCGCCTGCAACGGTTGGGCCGATAGAAACAGCAGTGACAGAGGGCACGCCAGTAAGCACTAGACGGCTTGCGAGCGTGATGACGGATGATCCAGACGGGGGTAATCCAGATCAGTGGTCACCGAATACGGTGAACGCTGGGACGGACACAACGGGGCAATTCCTACTGGTCGGGAAGTGTGCTGGAGCGGCACCCACGATTTGGGGTACATGCGCTTCGTGCCGCAAACTGCCCTCCTGCCAGTCTGCCACGGTCCGCCTGCTCAAGAGATGAGCGATTTAGGTGCGGATCTAGCTCAATGCTCGCGACGAATCCTACCGGAGATTTAGCCATGCAACGTTTGGCCTGTTTGCTGATGCTCGTGGCACTGTTGGCCGTCCACACCGGCTGCCGTGTCTCGCACAGCTGTCGTTGTTATCAACCGTGTTGTCCCTCGGCAGTCCAAGAGGCCGTCCCCAGTAATGCGATCGAGGGGCCGGTCCTGCAAACATCACGGCACCCGACTCAAGTACGCGGCACGAAACAGCACGTCAGTGATAGTGAGATGGATCGAATCGATCCCGCACTGCCTCCCGTCCCTGAGGTCGATCAAGAAGCCTGACACGAACATTTACGCGGAAGGGGCCGGAAAAAGTCCGGCGATCATGCGGGTTTGCCGTGACTCCACGACCGGTGACCGCGAGGATGTGCCTGCCTCGCGGTCGCCGGCGGCCCTGCTGCCAACTCCTCGTTT
Organism: uncultured Planctomycetota bacterium; assembly: GCA_963700515.1. Taxonomy (GTDB): domain Bacteria; phylum Planctomycetota; class Planctomycetia; order Pirellulales; family Pirellulaceae; genus JAJRVM01. Next base: position 49,798 of record CAVOXY010000007.1, read on the forward strand.
CCATCTCGTCCGCCGCGATGTCCTCGTTTAACCCGCAGCCGCAGGCGAGGACGCAATTCGTACCGATCCCGGTGTCGATCCTCGTGACCCGTCTTGGCCCAGGTCCTCGCCTGCGGCTGCGGGTTAAACGACTCGCGCGCTGGGCTGCGCACTGCAACAGGGCATTTTCCCCGAGATCTCCGCCGGCCCACGGTACTCGCCCTATATTTCAGCTAGTACAATGCCCGCAGGGCCGGCGGAATTAGACATTGAATTGACCAAGCGTCTGATTGCGGCTGGCGTCGAACTGACTTGCCGATCTCATCGCGACAGATGAATCCTGCTGTGCGATTCAAGACGCCGATGATCATCCCCAGTGCCATAACCTGCTTGATACTGAGAATGAGGAACCTGGACATGACGAAGACTCAGTTGGCGGTCTCGCGCCGGCAGATGTTGAAGTCGTCGGTCGCAGCGGTTGCCGCGGCAGTGGTGTTGCCGCAGGGAGTAACAACCGGGGAAGACTCCCACGAACTGCCACCCGTTCGCCAAATAACGCATGGCCCGCGATGTCACTGGTTCGGTTACTACGACAAATTGGAGTTCGACCCGACTTGTCGTTTCGTGCTGGGGATGGAAGTTGATTTCGAACATCGTTCACCCACTGCGGATGACGTCATCAAGGTCGGCATGGTCGACCTGCAGGAGGGTGATCGCTGGATCGAATTGGGGGAGAGTCGAGCGTGGTGTTGGCAGCAAGGGTGCATGCTGCAATGGCGGCCCGGCTCCCAGTCGGAAGTTCTCTGGAACGATCGACAGGGAGATCACTTCGTGTGTCACATTGTGGACGTCGAGACTCGCAGTCGGCGTACGATTCCGCATCCGATTTATTCGGTCAGTCCCTGCGGCACCTGGGCCGCGTCGCTCGACTTCCGCCGCGTGCAGGATATGCGCCCCGGCTACGGTTATGCGGGGTTGGCCGATCCTTGCCGCGACATGCTCGCTCCTAATGACTCCGGGATCTACCGGGTGGATCTTGAGTCGGGTGAATCTCAGCTGATCGTTTCGCTCCGCGACATCATCCAGGTCCCTATGCCGGGAGTGGAGTTGGCCAAGGCCAAAAGCTACTTCAACCATCTGCTTGTCAATCCAGACGGATCGCGCTTCGAGTTCCTGCATCGCTGGGGCTTTCCGAAGTGGACCGGGGCCACCCGAATGTTCACGGCGGACAAGGACGGGCAGGATCTGCGGGTGATTGATCCGTCGGGCCACACGTCGCACTTCATCTGGCGCGATCCGACGCACATTCTTGCCTGGACGCGGCCGGAGGGACACTCCGACGGATTCTTCCTGTTCGAAGATCGCGAGAACGGCAGCGTCCAGCAGATTGGCGCCGGAGCGATGACGGTCAATGGTCACTGTTCCTACTTGCCGGGCAATCAGTGGATCCTGAACGATACGTATCCGCAGGGAAAAGAGCGGCTGCAGAACCCGTACCTGTATCACGTGGCGAGCGGCCGAAAAGTATCCCTCGGGCATTTTCACTTGCCGCCGCAGTATCGGGGCGAGTGGCGGTGCGACACGCATCCGCGGTGCAGTCCCGACGGCCGCAGCGTCGTGATCGATTCACCCCACACCGATCAGGGCCGCCAGCTCTTCCTGATCGACATCAGCGGTATCGTGGGGAGCTGATACGTTTGTTGGCTGGTCACTTGTTATTTGTTATTTGTAGAGACGGTAGGGTGTGACAAGCTCGCCAGCGACGACGACGTCCTGTCCGTAACGTCACGGCGAGGGCCGGCACACCAAAATGCCTTCAACACCTGGCAACGCGCTTTGTTGGCAGCGAACGCGGAATGCGAAGAGGGATGTGCCACGGCTCGCCGTTAGGCGGGCAAGTGATGCACCGATCTTTGTGGCTCGCGTGCTACGCCCCACCGCTGCTAGTCCAACGGTTGGGAGTCCGGCTCGTCCGATACTTCGCTGCGCGGTTTGCGTTTGCTCTCAATCGCGGTGGAAACGATGGTCACCGCCAACGCTAGTAATGTCAATGCGGCTCCAACCGATTCTCGCATGACGGCGAAAAACAGACCGGAGATGGCCATCAGGATCATCAGTGCGGCCAGCGAGATACGGCCGTGTCGCGTAGCCATCCAGGTGGCCACCAGCTGTTCAATCATCAGTAGTGGGACGATGGCAAAACTGGCAGCAAAAGCTATCCCGAACACCGCGGTTGCCAGTTCGAAGCGCATGTTGGCACAGACGACCAACCCGAGTCCGCAAACCGTAAACAGGGTGGCACAGCCGATTCGCACGCGCTGAATGAAACGTTCGTATTTCTGCGAGTTCATGGATGTCAGTCTTCCCAACGAGAAACGTCTGCACCTACTTCACGCGGGACTTGGACGTTGGTTCCTGGTCCACGGATTCGGCATGAAATGAGTGAAGTACACGATGAAATACCGGTACCAGCACAACGGACAGAACCAGAGCGAACATGATCACGCCGATCAAGCCAAAGACAATCTGAAAAATCTTGCCGGCACTGGTCTGTGCTTCGTACGGGGGACCGTTACCGGTAATCACCATCGCGGTGTTCAGACAGGCATCGAGCCAGGTTAACCTTTCGATGTAGTGGAATCCGAGCGAGCCGGCAAGGATCAACAGCGCCTCCATGGCCATGCCCAGGAGCACAACTCCAAATATCCGTTGCGCAAACCGTCTGCCGGATATCAGCGTCTCATGACGCTTCTCAAATCGACTTGACATATTCCACCTAACGCATCGCAGCTGCAAATGTCGGTTGTTCGCTAAACATCTGGCTCCGTTGGCCGGTCTGCCAATAACAAGTAACCAATAACCATCACGGCTTCGGCCACTTCAGCTGCCGGTGGAGAAAATCAAAGGTTCCTTGGCTGTTGATCGAATGCCCCCCTTGAAAGAACTCAACCTCGGTGCGTGCCTCCAGTCCATACTGAGCGTAGAGCCAACGCGTCTTGGCGTACTCGTGCGCGACCCAATGATCGACGGACACGAGATCGTGGTGGCCGCGTTCGACCATAAACGGTCGCGGGAAGATGAGATACGTCATCTCGGCGTAATCGAACGTATGTCCCAGATTCCAGTAGGGCATCTCCCATTCGATCGAGGGCATGAACCCGTTGGGGAAATCGGTGGCGGCCACCTTGTGGGTCCACTGGTTAAAGTCGCCGGAGCAAATCGAAAGGCAATAGTCCTCCAGCGACGGCAGGGACGCGCACAGCTGTCTCGCCGCCGTAGCTGAGCCCATAGAAGGCGATGCGCGCCGGATCGACAAACGGTTGCGTTGTGAGCCAGTTGAGAAATTGTCGATGAGACGCGATGATAAAGGAGAAGAGTGTACACCCGATGTTATTGGCCTTGCGATCGAGCCACCGATAGCGGTCTTCGCCGCGATACAGGTTGTGCGGAGCGAACGTGATGAACCCTTGTTCGGCCAGGCGGGCGGCAAAATCGTTGTAGGCCGAGTTGTGCCCATCGATGGTGTCGCGCGGCAAGCCGCCACGGCCGTGCTGGCAGACGACGACCGGGCGGCGCTCGCCCTCTTTCAGCGACTTCGGAACCACCAGCACTCCCCAGGCAAACAGCTCGGGATAAACATCCAACACCACGTCGTAGGCCGTCCAGTGGTCGGTCTCAGCGACCTTTCGCGAGCGTGGATTCACGGGAAGCAGCGGCTCGTCAAAGCGGCCCATCGCCTCCTGTTCAAATCGCCGGCGCATCGGGCGGGCGGCGGCGAGGAAGCGGTCGGCGTCGAGTGTGGGGTGGGCTCGGTCGGTCGACCAATTGCCCGGCCGCAAACGAGGGTCGGCCGCGAATAGGAAGTACTCTTCGCGGACCGCACCCGATTGCCGCACGAGCATCTGCACGTGCGTCTCCAGCTGACGAAACAGTCGAGCATGACGCTCGACAGGATCGAACGAGCGGCGCGAGTCGGGCAACAGGTCGCAGGGTGACTCGTCGGCAGTCCCGTCGTGAAGTGCGATCGTGGAGCGAATCGGGGGTGGCAGCCGGCCGATTTCAGTGGCCGCTCGCTGGCGGTCAAACGGCGGCACGTCCCCTTTCTGGCCGGCCGCGGTAGGATGCAGCGCAGGAAACACCGTTAGTAACCGGGGATGAATGAGGCTGGCAATTTCCGCATCCCCGAATTCGCTCAGCTGGGAAAAAACGTTCCGATAAATCGGTTCAGCCCAAACCTGCTCGCGCGAGCCGAAATAGCCGTGCAGAACCACCCTGTCGATGCGTGGGTCACACGCTCCGGCGAAGAAAGCCACCAGCGCGCCCTTCTCCGATCCCCTCGACATCAATCTGAGCGTCGGGGCGGGCTCGCCGCAGTAGATCGACGGCGGCCAGCACCTTCTGGATCTCATACCCAATGATGTGCCGCCCCATGTGAAATGCCTGCCGGTAAATCCACTCGCGATGACTCTGGTTGGATTGTTTCAGCTTGTCGTCGTTGCCTTTCGGGCCCAGGTAAATGCGGCGGTCAATCAGCGTGGGTATCAGGATCGTGGTGCCGTCAGCGGCCGCTTGCCGAATTCGAGCGGCGCACCGCAGATCGCCCGTGGCGAGGCCGACAAGCTGTTCCGGGGTCTGGGCCGCGTCCGGTAAGAAGACGGTAAAGCGAGCAGTCGGTTGCGCCGGCACGAGCATTAAGCCTTCGCTGAAGACGTGCACGAGCACATTCCAACGCACCTGGTGAACGGCGAAATCGTCGTTCTGCGCGACCCGAGTGGCGTCAGGTGCCGAGCCAAAATATTGCAGCCCGACCGGCGAGTCACGCTCCGTATCGATAACCCCCAAGAACTGCTTGAATCGCGCCCGATTTTCCGCTACCGATTCGTTGTACTTCACGGGGGACGTGAAATCATAGTGCCAGCGCGCGGCACGGTGGCTTGTCGATTCGGCCAGCTTGCGTTCGACGAACCGGTGTGCGCCGTCCATCAGGCGGTCGGCTACGCTCGCCCTCGTGCTGCGGCCAGTCCAGGGTCTCTGTGCCCGGGAGGATTTCGCCACCGATGGCAGGACTGCTGGACTGCCCAGTTCCCGCCGGCGAAAGGACCGTCGCTGTCGAGTCGGAGGCGGGCCTCCGCGAAATGGTCTCCGCCGATTGACCTTGGTCTCGACCGCACGCCAGTGCCAACCAGGCACACGTCAGAAGACAGGCGCAGCGTGGTAAATCGGATTCTCATCGCGGTATCCCCTTGGAGTTGCCTGCACTGAGAAGGATTGTACTGACCGGTGTCCGGCACGAATTCAGTGTTAGTTCATCATTTGCTATCGCTCCCTGCGATCGGTCCGATGTAGCTCTTGGCCACCACAATGTTGTCGAACCAGACTTTGCTTGTGCGGCCTGGGCGGGCTTTGGTGATGTAGAGGTAGGTCCACAGGTAGTTGACGTTGAGCGGCTTCTTGTTGCGCCATGAAAACCCCTCGAAGGTTGTTTTCGCTTTGGCGTCGGGGGCCCACCAGCCGCCGGTCCATTTTCCGCGGGGGAAACCCGGCCCGATGTGGCTGACGACTTGGTCGTCGTGCCGCCACAACTTACCATCGATCCAGAAAGCTTGTTCTCCGTCGGTGCCCGCGAGATCTGCGTTTACTTTGACCATCATCTCGACGCAGATCCACTTGTCTTTTTCCACCACCGGTTTGGGGATTCCGGACAGAAAGGGCGTGCCCCAATAATTGCCGTCTCCGTGGACGTGCATTCCCTGCCAATATGAATAAAAATCCCAGCGCCATTCTTTACCATTTGGCTCGACGCCGGTTGTGAATCGCTTGCTGCCATCGGGTTGGAGGCCCGCGCCTCCTTGCGGCCAGGGCGTGGGCGGATCAAAGCCGCCCAGGTGCGTGCCGAAATGGTGAATCGGTTCACAGTCATGAGCAAACTTGACATAGAAGCGCGCGAATACGAGATCGTGACCCGGTGGCAGGCGTCGATAGAACTGGCCCCCCGTACCTTCGCCACCCACGTGTGTCATGAGGAGCGACTGGTCGTCAGCACTCGCGGCCGGAACGTCTTTTGACAAGGTCATGATCTGCTGGTCATCGGCGGTGTCCCACCGCTTGGCAATGGCCTCCACCGATTCCTCGTCGAACTTTTCGACGAACAGCACATCGGGGTCGCCTTCGATTCCGCGATCGCCTGCATAACGAGCCGCGATACCCTGGGAGCCTTCGGGCAATTCGACTGCCAAGACAGATTGGGTGACAAGAAACGTGATTGCCCACACACTGGCGCATACCGCGTACCGGTTTCTGTACGGCATCAGGATCTTCATGGGATGGATTCCTGTTAGAACGGACAAATGGATCGCGTCCACCAAGCTGCCATCATGGTACCAGAATTCTCCACCCGCATAGAACTGCGGCGGGCAACGTATCGGCGGTTGGCCGGCAAACAACCTATCGTAGAACCTGGGGGCGACCACCCACATGACCGCTTGGCGGCTGAAGTGTGCGGCACTAGCATGATGGGCTTTGTCAGACGCGGCGACCAGCCGTCGGTGCCGGTGCGAGGGAGTCGGTGGCGGCCGCCGGACATCGAACTGGAGCGGTGTCTACTCGGATTCCGGTCGACGACCTGCCGGATCATGAGGGAACATCCGACGGCGCGGTGATTCGTTTTCCCTGTCAAACGCACATGATGCAATTGATTGAACTACTGGCGGTGATCTCCGCGGGAGTCTATGGAGTGCTCCTGGCGCGGCGTAAGGGGATGGATTTCGTCGGGGTATTCAGCGTGGCGTTTGTGGCGGCCTTTGGCGGAGGGACCCTGCGCGACGTGATGCTGGATCGAACGCCCTTGTTTTGGATCAAGCATGCCCAGTATCCTGTGCTAGTCTTCCTCTTGGCTTGGGTCGCGACCATCACGCGGCGATCGACCGCCTGGCAGAAGTGGGCCGAACGATGGCTGTTCCTGCCCGATGCCTTCGGCTTGGGGCTGTTCAGTATTGTGGGGGCCGGGTATGCGCTGGAGGCCGGCACGTCGTTTTTCGTCGCGTCGCTCTTTGGAGTCATCACGGGCACGTTCGGCGGAGTCATCGGTGATATTGTCTGCAATGAGGTACCCAATCTGTTTCGTCCGCAATCGACACTCTATGCCACCTGCTCCTTCGTCGGTTGCTGGGCATACCTGTTGTTGGGATTGGCGGGAGTTCCCGAGAATTTGGGGCTGTGGTCCGGCATCTTGCTGGTCGTCGCCATCCGCTTGATCGCCGTGCGCTGGGACCTCCGTTTGCCGGCTTGATCGAAATCTGCCGGTCGACGAAGATGCAGGGCCAGTGCCATGGCACTGCCGGGTGTGGGGCGACAGTTGCCGAGGCCGACCGCGAACACAAGAGCAGGTGTGAATGATGAAGCAGATTCTTTTTGGTGACCAGGAGTTTGTGGCCGCCGGACACGAGGACCCTGTGAATCCCGGTGTCTGGAAAAAAGTCCTGTTTCGCCGGGATGACTTGCAGTCAGGACGTATCCAGATGGTTAATTGGGCGCGGCTCCCTGCCGGGAACACCTTTGCTCCCCACTTCCACGAAGATATGCAAGAGATTTTCATCGTGTTGAGCGGAGTGACACGCATCCGCGCGGGGGACGAAGAAGCTTCGCTGCGCGGCGGCGATGCCGTCTTGATCGACCCGCGCGAAGTGCACCAAATGTGGAACGACGGCAGTGAAGATGTCGACTACATCGCGATTGGCATCGCCGGCGCAGACGACGGGAAGACGGTACTGATTGACTCCTGATGCGGGCTTGGCCTGGAAGTTGGTTATTGGTTATTGGAGCGTTTTTTCTTTTTTCGGGGGCGTGGCAGTTCATTGACACCTACAAGTAACAAGTAACAAGTAACAAATAGCGGCTCTCAGCGGTGGAATCACTTGGATTCGGCCCCTTACCGCTGATGCTGCCGAAAGGCTTCCGGGGAGAGTCCGAAGATGCGTTTGAAGCTGCGCGAGAAGTGAAACGGATCGGTGAAGCCCAAGCGTGCCGACACCTGCTTGACGAGGGCCTCCGAATCCTGCAGCCGCTGGGCTGCCACGTGCATCTTCCGCCGCATCAGGAGGGGGGTGATGGGACAGGCTCGTGGCGGAGCACGCCAGCGGCGTGCCCTGGAGCCGGTTATTCTGCTAACGCAAGAGAGGGTGAATCATGCCAACGGCCAATGGGTATCAGACCAAACAGGACGACTTGATTGTGATTGGTGGGGCAGGGGGCTTCATTGCGGGAGCCCTGGTGCGCTATTTCCAGGAGAAAGGGTTCACGCGGATTCGCGCCATCGATAAGAAACCACTGCCGATGTGGTATCAGCGCGTGCCGGGGGTCGAAAGCCTGTGTCTGGATCTGAGCGTGGAAGAGAACTGCCGGCGCGTGTGCGAGGGAGCGGTCGAAGTCTACAACCTGGCCGCCGACATGGGAGGAATGGGGTTCATCGAGCGGTTTCGGATCGAGTGCTTGCGGAGCATTCTGATCAATACGCATATGGTCGAGGCGGCCTATCGAGCTGGTGCGCAACGTTACTTCTTCTCGTCATCCGCCTGCGCCTACAACACCGACCTGCAGAAGAATCCGGAGGTGCAGGCGCTGAAGGAATCGGACGCCTTCCCGGCGATGGCCGAGCGCGGCTACGGTTGGGAGAAGCTGATGTCCGAAATGTTCTGTCAGGAGTATTGGCACGAACGAGGCATGATGACTGCCATCGCTCGGTTCCACAACGTCTACGGACCTCTAGGTACTTGGGACGGTGGACGGGAAAAGGCGCCGGCTGCCATTTGCCGGAAAGTGATCGAGGCGAAGGACCAAGGGACGGGGATCATTGATATTTGGGGAAGCGGCGAGCAGACACGCAGTTTCATGTACATCGATGACTGCACCAAGGGTATCGATAAGATCATGCACTGTGACGAATTGATAGCCACGCCGATCAACTTGGGGTCTAGCGAATTGGTGTCGATCAACGAACTGGTAACCTTGGTTGAGGAGATCGGTGGCACGAAGCTCAAGCGAGTTCATCAGTTGGACGCTCCCCAGGGCGTCGCCGGCCGCAACAGCGACAACACGATGATCAAACAGATTCTGGGTTGGGAACCGGACACGCCGTTACGCGTCGGATTGGCCAAGACATACGCTTGGATTCAGCAGCAATACGAGGATCGCAAAGCGGGCAAACGTACTGTCAGCTGAACAAGCTGGCGGGTGCGAGCCACCGATTCTGATGACGCGGCGTGATTCTGCGACACCCCGTCTGTCAATCCGCGGCAAGAAATCGTCAACAAGCGGTCGTCGGAGAAAGTCATGGCAAAACCACCGTCTGCTCATCCCCTCACCGAAGTGATTGGTGATTTTCCTTACCGTATGGCATTGGCCGGCGGGTGGATCGATCAGCCGTTCGTGTCGCAACACAATCCCGCCGCAAGTGGCTCGATGGTCGTTGTTGCCCTGGAGCCGACGAACTGGTACATGGAGCGTGCCGGCATGGCGACCGGTACGCGGAAGGTGGCGTTGACGCTGTGGGGGCAGTTGCCGCACCGCGACGCGGCCTCCCTGGTGCGGGAGCTGTATGCCGAGGAGAATCGGGGTCGGGCGGAACCGTCGGGATCGCAGGACATGATCGGCTTGATCTATCCGGGCATCAATCGGCTCGATTTTGATATTCGGCATCAAGGTGGCGTCTTTCCGCGGCATATCGAATCCACCAACGATCCTGCCATTGGCAGCTGGCTGGAGCAAGTGATTTCCATTGTGCCGATCGCCCAGCGTCCGGCAGGGTACAATCCGCTGGGAGTGAAGCAGCTCGACCCGGACTGGATCGAGCGCCTGGGCCAGACAGGTCGCGATTGCTACGATGCGATACTGGCCTGTGACGTCGCCAAGCTGGGCGCAGCCATGAACGACTGCATGTGTTGCTGGGAGGCGATCCTGCCGCAGACGGTGCGGCATCCGACACTCGAGGTCGATCTGCCGGGGATTCTCCGTCACTATCAAGCCCGCTACGACGGCGCCATGTATTCTGGTTGTGGAGGGGGATACCTTTATGTGGTCGCCCCGGAAGGCGTGCCGGGCGGGTTTCGCCCCACGGTCCGAGTCCAGCCCCGTAGCTGAAGCCGCCCAGGCTTCAGCCGCAGCTGGTAATGGCCCGCCGTAGCTGAAGCCGCCGCAGGCTTCAGCCGCAGCTGGTAGTGCCCGCCGCGCTGAGCTTCAGCCGCAGCTGGTAATGCCCGCCGTAGCTGAAGCCGCCAGGCTTCAGCCGCAGCGAACGCGTAGGCTGAAGCCGCAGTCCAGCCGCAGCTCGGAAGCCCGACGTAGCTGAAGCCGAAATCCGAGGCAAATTCCAGTGCCGAACTGCTAATGCCAGATACTGGTGATTCGTAGGCTATCAGCCGAACAAGGCATCCTCGCTGTGAGCGTGTTCGTCATTGAAGCCCTCGGCTTACCGCAGCTGTCGTAATCCGTATTCGTAGCTGAAGCCGCCCAGGCTTCAGCCGCAGCTGGTAATGCCCGCCGTAGCTGAAGCCGCCCAGGCTTCAGCTGGCTGAATCGATCGTGGACGTAATGAGGGGCCGCTCGATCCCAGGGAGCGAAGTGCGTGAAACCAGTGATTGTGGTGGGAAGTTTCGATGGTATCTTGTGGCGCGAGATGCGATTCTTGCAGGAGGCATCCCGGTTGGGGCCCGTTCGTGTGCTGCTCTGGTCGGACCGGGCGGCCACTGAAATCGACGGTCATAAACCGACGTGCACGGAAGCCGAGCGGCAGTACGTGCTCAATGCAATCCGTTACGTCGACAAGGTGATGCTTCGCGGCTGCCCGGACCAGCTGGGTTTGGTTCCCGTGGGCCACGATACTCCGGGCGGTACCTGGGTGGTGCGGGCCGAGGACGAGCACCCGCGACATGTCGCTTGGTGTCGTGAGCACGGCATGGACTACCGCGTTATAGCCGATCCTCTGCTGCAAGAAATCCCGGAACAGAACGCACCCCTGGAGGAGAATAAGGGCCGGCGCCCGAAGGTGCTGGTCACCGGTTGTTACGACTGGTTTCATTCCGGGCACATACGATTCTTCGAGGAGGTTTCGCAGTTGGGAGACCTCTACGTCGTCGTCGGACACGACGCGAACATCAAGCTGCTCAAAGGTGAAGGGCATCCCATGTTCCCGGCGGTTCAGCGGCGCTATATTGTCGGCTCCGTCTCCTTCGTCCATCAGGCGCTGATCTCATCGGGGACCGGTTGGCTGGATGCGGAACCGGAAATCGAACGGATCAAACCGGACATTTACGCCGTCAACGAAGATGGAGATCGGCGGGAGAAACGGGAGTATTGCGAGGCTCGCGGTATTCAATACCGAGTCCTGAAGAGGACTCCCAAAGACGGTCTGCCGCGACGGCAGAGTACCGATTTGCGAGGATTCTGATGTTCCGGAGCTCCGGGCGATAGCGAAAGGGGAGGGACGATGAGCATTGCGGGAATACTGATCACCAATCTGGTGCTGATTCTGGTACTGCAGAGCGGACTGTGGCTGCTGAGCCTGCCACTGCGGAACGCGAGCATCGTGGACGTCTTCTGGGGAGTTGGTTTTGTGTTGATCGCTTGGACGTCGGTCTGGCTCGCCGACTCCTGGACTGTTCGAAGCCTGGTCCTGGCGCTCATCACGACGTTGTGGGGGCTGCGTCTGGCCGGCTACCTGGCATGGAGAAATTTTGGCAAGGGAGAAGACTATCGGTATCAGGCGCTGCGAGCGAAAAATCCGGCTTGGTTCTGGCTGTCGAGTTTGCTGATGGTGTTCTGGCTGCAGGGGGGCTTGATGTGGGTCGTGGCGCTCCCGCTGCAGTACACGCCCGTTTCTCACGCCGTCTGGCAGTGGCTCGACATGCTAGGCGTGACGCTCTGGGCCGTGGGATGGTTCTGCGAAACAGTCGGGGACTGGCAGTTGGCGCGTTTCAAGTCCCAGCCCGAGAACCGGGGACGCGTGATGCAGCGGGGACTTTGGCGGTACACGCGGCATCCCAACTACTTCGGCGATTTTCTCGTATGGTGGGGGATCTACCTCGTGGCGATCGCCAGCGGCGGCGCGTGGTGGATGGCCATCAGTCCGCTGATCATGTCAGTGTTGCTCATTCGCGTCTCCGGTGTGGCGCTGCTCGAACAGTCGATTGCCAACCGCCGACCCGAATACGTTGAGTATGCGCGCCGCACGAGCAGTTTCTTTCCCTGGCCGCCACGGCGCCAGCTTGAGACGCGGGGGAAACCCTGATTTCAGCCACAGAGAAGCCGATCGATACTCTGCACTAGGCCGACCTACTTCTTCTGGTGTTTATAGACAAAACGCGTCACAGCTCGACGCAAGTTCCCGCGAGGTGCGCGACGTCGCATTTCACACAAGACACACGGCCAGTCGACACACAGAGCGCCACATCCGCTGCAGCGGCGCGGTTTTGGCAATCGCTCCAGCACCACGACCGGCGGGCGGCTTATGAGTCCCTCCCAGATCTTCCGCACGGTTGGTTCCGATACGCCGGCTCGTTGGGCAGCTTCTGGAAAGCTGATTCCCGGGTGCTGCTGTAACACCTCAACAACGGCGTCGTAGCGACGTACATCAAGCGGTGGCGGCATCATCTTCATAGCTCAACCCGTTCCAGTGACCGCGGCCGACGGCCGAGCCGCGGCGGCAGAATAACGGTTATCAGTTCTCAGGCCAACAGATATGTGCAAGCTCCCTGATAGATACGATCGAACTTCCTTAATGGTTTGTAGCCGAATCAGCCTGCAAGACAAGTGTTGGGCGGCGGAGGGTGAAACGGACCCCTGCGAGCAGCGGGTCCGCGACGCGTCGATGGGACTAGTACCGTGGGGATTATTTCCAGCTATAAGTGGCGAGCGCATCGAGTTCCCGCACGAATACTTCATCACCACACACGACCAGATGCGCCCACGCGTCGTCGGCAACCTGGCGGCGGTCCAGGAGTTCGAATTTCTCGGGACTGGCTTTGATCAGCAGCAGTTCGCCTCGTTGGTCCAAGGCCAGGATCTGGGCACCGTTGGCGATCATGCTCCAATATTTGCCGAAGGGCTTGGTGGTCCACTTTTCCTCGCCAGTGCGCGCGTCGAGACACATGAAGCGTTGGTTTTTCAAGTGCAAATAGATGTAGTCGTCGATGACCACTGGCGTGGACATGTAGCCTTGCGCCTTGTGCGTCCAAGTCTCGTTCACCTGCCACCCGTCCCCTTGTTTGGCGAGGGTCAAGAGAAAGGATCGACCACCATAACTACTCGTGAAAACCGAGTTATCGATGACGGTCGGTGTCAAGATGTTCATGCCGCGGAAGGCCGGTATCTCTTTCTGCCAGAAGACGGTCCCGGATGCGGGATCGACACCGGCCAAGTCCGTCCGCGTCTGAACCAGGAGTTGGGGCGTGGAGTCGATCACCGCCAAGGTTGGCGACGAGAACACGCTGCCCAACATGCCGCCACCGTCCTGCAGCGATCGCCAGAGAACCTTGCCGGTTTGTTTTTCCAGTTTGACGAAGCTGGCGCCTGCCTGCACGTACAAGTGGTCCCCGCAAAGTAGTGGTGACGAGGCGAAGCCAAAGTCGGGCAGGGGGGCGCCCAGTACATTGACGAAATCGACCTCCCATACCTTGCCGCCTGTCGCGGCATCGAGGCAGACCAGCAGATCTCGCATCCCGGCCACGTACAATCGCTCGCCGTCGAATGCCGGCGTGGCGCGAATCCAACTTCCGTTCGAGGCGGCGAAAAACGGGACGCGCAGCGACCCTTCCCACTGCGTGCTCCAGAGCTCGCGCCCCGTCCCGCGCTCCAGGGCTCGCACGATCTCGTACTTCTTATCCTTCGTTTCGGTCACAAAGACACGGTCATCAGCCACAATCGGCCCAGAATAACTGGGGCCTAAGGGTACCCGCCACGTGAGCTGCAAATGCTCTTCGGATAGGCTCGTCGGCCAGGCTTTTCCAGAAAACTGTGCATCTCGTTGCGGACCGCGCCATTGGGTCCAGGTGTTGGTAAGGGCCGGTTCCGCCGCCCCAGCCGGCCAGGTCGTGAAGGCAACTGCGATGCCCAGATAGACGGCTCTTAAACTACGTCGCACGTACATGATCTCTCCCCTCGATTTCGAACCAATACGTTGTCAGCTCGCGCCCGACATCTAGTGCGTGATCGGGAGCATTCGAGCTGACCGTCGCTCCTGCCACAATTAATCGATCGCTCCACGCAACGATTGTGCCAACGATTCAAGTCGCTGCATGTTGTCGCAGTGGGCAGTGTATTTCATGCTTTGCCGCAAAGATTCCGTCAGCGCTCGGCCTCCGACCACAAAGGCTACATTCATGGCGTATTCGTCGTAGAGCGCAGCGTACTGCCGGAGAAACTCGGCCTCGTCCGCAATGTGTGAACAACTGAGCCAGAAGAGCCGTGGTCGGTGGTCGCGAATCGCGTGCGACAAGGTGTCAAACGGCAAATTGTCTCCCAATGACACAGAGTTCCACTTGGCATCCCGCAGCACGAGTTCCGCCATTGCGGTGCCCAGGGCGTATTGGTCTCCTTCCGCCGCCCCGCCGATGGCCAGCGGCGAGCCGAGGGGAGGTGGAGCGACTAGCACACGCAGGTCATGGAGGATCCGCAGCGTGATCTCACAACCACGCCGCTCTTGATAAACCTGGGCTTCGTCGCAGGCCCAGCGGTTTCCAATCTCCTGGAAGGACCGCGCCAGTACTTCATCGCAAATGGTACTGATGCTGTGTTCGCAAAGATACAGATCCAGCGCAATCTGACGGCACCGCGCCTCGTCGCCCCCCATGATCGCTTCGGTCATCTGACTCGACGCCCGGCCGAGGACCCACCCCGTTCGCCCGCTCGTGGCCGGCAGCCCCAAAACCTCCGGCGATACCAGTTCCTGCTTGCTCGTGCGGAGAAATTCCAGCAGACCGCTCAGTGGGATGCGGCGGTGTCCTCCGGCGGTGTAACGCGTGGGGATCACTCCTTTGTCGCACCAACGCTTCACAGACGATTCGCTGACTCGTATGGCCCTCGCCACTTGCTTGGGAGTCAGAAGCTCACGCATCGGATTCACTACCCATTCTGGTGGACGTTCTGAGTGTTTTTCGCCGTATTCAACGCTCATATAGTCTAGCCATCTGTCGGTAATTGACCAGATTAAATCTTGTAAAGTTTGCATATATCAGCTTTTACGTCAAATAATTGAAAAATGAACGTTTTGAACGAATAATGACCTTGCAGACTTGGCAGTCAGTGCCTATAACTATGTGAACGATTTGAATGAATTTAATAGAGTCTTGCCTGTTTTTCGGGAGTCAAACATGTCGACCGCGATTGCCTTGGAAGTAGATGTGGACTGTCTCGAGCAACCTGTTCACTGTGCGGACGTGCCGGTCTGCTCACGCACGCAGCAGCTGCTCCGCACGGAAATCGATTTCATCGACAACCGGGAATTCCGCCTGGACGCCACCTTGGGGAGCGAGGCGGAGGCGGCCGCCTCGGAGGACCGCGCCGGCCTCTCCGTGCCCGCCGACATGCCCGCGCATCTGGCCCGGTTGTGCGAAGCCAATCTGCTCACCGCAGAGCAGGAGCGGCAGCTGTTTCGCTGCATGAATTACCTGAAGTTCCGCGCCAACGCCTTGCGGTGTCAGCTGGATCCTGCCTTCCCCGACGTCGCCACCCTGGAGCAAATCGAGCAAATGTTGGACCAGGCGCGGCGAATTCGGGATCGACTGATCCGAGCCAACATGCGATTGGCGATTTCCGTCGTGAAGAAGTTTGTCACGCCGCAACGGTCGTTTGATGACATGTTGAGCGACGGCATCTTCTCACTGATGCAGGCGGTGGACAAATTCGATTATTCCCGCGGGTTTCGCTTCAGCACCTACGCCTACCGAGCGATTTCTCACAATGCCTGCCGGCAGATAGGCCAACAACAGAAGGAGGCAGCGCGGCTTGTCAACTGCGATGATGAGGGCTATGAACTTGAGACCCAGGTCAACGATTCGTCCCTTAACGAACGAACGTGGGGACTGCTGCGCGGAGCGCTGACCAACCTCATGGGTCGGCTGGACCGTCGCGAGCAGTTCATCATTCGTGGCCGCTACGCTCTGGGACGGCACCGCAAAGTGAAGACATTTCAGAGTCTGGCTGATAAACTCGGGTTATCCAAGGAACGCGTGCGGCAATTGGAGCAGCGGGCGGTGGCCAAATTGCGGAGCTGGTCGGATGATTTGCAGGTTTTGGCATGATTGCACAACATGAGCAGTACGACTGTGTCGTCATCGGCGCGGGACCCGCTGGTTCCACGGCCGCCGCTTTGCTGGCTCAAGCCGGTCACCGCACGTTGTTGGTGGAACGTGCCACCATGCCCCGTTTTCACGTCGGCGAATCGCTGATGCCCGAGACATTTTGGACCTTCCAACGACTGGGCGTTCTAGATCAACTCAAAGCCAGTCCCTTCGTGCGGAAGGTGGGTGTGCAATTTGTCGGTGAATCGGGCAGGCAATCGCAACCATTTCACTTCTTGAGTCACGATCCGCGGGAGTGCTCGCAGACCTGGCATGTGGAACGAGCGGCCTTCGATCAGCTGCTCTTCGAAAACGCTGCAGCCAAGGGAACTGAATGTTTGCAGGAGACGAAGGTCGTCGACATTCAGCTGGTTGCCGGGGCCAGGCCGGGCGTCGTTTTGCAGGACGCCACGGGTTCACGATCCCGTATTGCCGCGCGTGTGGTCGTAGACGCTTCCGGGCAGCAGGCCTTTCTGGCTAATCGCTTGGGCCTGCGGGTGATGAACCCGGAGTTGCGCAAAGTGGCGATTTGGGGCCATTTTCGCGGCGCGGTGAGGACGGGCCCCGAGTCGGCGGAACTGACCACGATCCTTCACACGGCGGGGAAGAAGTGCTGGTTCTGGTACATCCCGCTCTCGGAAAACAAGGTGAGTGTCGGGTTGGTGGGCGATACGGATTCGTTGCTCAAAGGGCCTGCCCAGCCGACCGACATTTTCTTTGAGCACGTACGCACCAACGTCGTCATGCGTGAGCGTCTGGCCAATGCGGAATTGATTGACGCTCTGCAGGTCGCCAGGGAGTTCTCCTACACGACTCGACAGCATGCCGGTCAGGGATGGGTGCTGGTGGGGGACGCCTATGGCTTCATCGATCCGGTTTATTCGACCGGCGTCCTGTTGGCACTTCGCTCGGGCGAACTGGCGGCCGACTGCATCCACGAAGGCCTGTTGGCCGACGATGTTTCGGCCGAGCAGTTGGGGAAGTGGGTGCCTGCATTTGAGGAGGCCGTGGGACGTTTTCGCCGCCTGGTGCGCGCGTTTTACACCGATCAATTCAGTTTCGCACGGTTTCTCCGCGAGCACCCCGGCTATCAAGGCCGCCTGACCGATTTGCTGATCGGCCGGGCCTTCGACAGCGATATCGAACAGTTGGTCGACGATCTCGACACGGCCGTCGCGCTGGCCAAGAGCGGCGACGCTTGAAAGGCTGATCCGGCAGTGGATATCATCGCACGTAACGTCTTTGTGCTCATGCAGCGAGACAACCTCAGCGGCATCCAGGACCGTTCGCTTCCGGCGCGGTTTGCGTTCAAGTGGTACGAGCCGGGTGACGAGCAGAAGTGGATCGATATCCATCGGCTGGCTGAACGATATGCTGAAGTATCCGCTGAGGTCTATCAGCACGTGTTTGCCGGAGATGTCGAGGCGCTTCGGCAGCGGCAGTGCTTTCTGTTGGATCCTCAGCAAGTTCCAATCGCCACGGCGACCGCCTGGTTTGAGAATGGCTTTCGGGGGCACAACTACGGTCGGCTGCACTGGGTCGCCGTGATTCCAGAGTACCAGGGACGAGGGCTGTCCAAGCCCCTATTGAGTATCGTCCTGAATCGCATGATCGAGCTCGGTCACGACCGAGCCTACTTGCGCACTTCCACGGCCAGGCTGCCGGCGATCGAGTTATACCAGCAGTTCGGCTTCGAGCCGCTCATCCTCGCGGCTGAAGACCGCGACTTGTGGCAGCAGGTGAACGACAAGCTGCGGCGCCCATTCGAGTTGCGAGAGGATCCGAGCCATCCCGGGCCGCCATCCACCTGGGCACTATAGCCTGACCCGGCCGGCGTCAGATCTTTTTGTGATCGATCTTTCTGTCCTGAATGCCCCCGGCAGTTCCACGTGACCCATGGCACTGGTCGAGCCAAAGGCACTCGCACCTATGGATGCAACATGATGCAGGATGGGCTTGGTATCGAATTCGGCTGACCGATACTCGTGAGGCCACCGGTTTCTGGATCGATGCGAAACACGACGACGTTGTTGCCGGGCATGTTGGCACAGAGCAGAAGTTCGCCACCGGGAGTGATTGCCAGATTCTGCGGTCCGCCGCCACCGCTGGGGATGATCGCCAGCAGGGTCAGCCGGCCGTCTTCGCCAATGCGGTAGGCCGCGAGGCTGTCGTGGCCGCGATTGGTACCGTACAGAAAGCGACCGTTGGGTGTGATTTTTACATCGGCACAATAGCTCGTACCAGTGAAATCGTCCGGCAGAGTGGAGATGGTTTGCTGTGCGACGAGTGTGCCGGACTGCGGATCGTAGTCGAAGAGCGACACGGAGTTCTGGAGTTCGTTAATAACATAGACGCGCTTGCCATCGGGATGGAACGTTAAATGCCGAGGTCCGGCACCGGGCGGCGCTGGCACAGACGGTGGCCGGTTGGGCTCCAGCTTCGCCCGTGTCACGTCCAGCCGGTAGCTCAGTATCTTGTCGAGTCCCAGGTCTGCTGAAAGAACGAACCGGTTGTCGGGACTGATTACGGCACAGTGTGCGTGTGGACCTTCCTGCCGAGTCGCGTTGATGCTCGAACCGGTGTGTTGGATGAACGACGACGCCTCACCGAGTGATCCATCCTGCTGAATGGGAAACGCCGCGACACTCCCCGTCGCATAGTTGGCCAGCACGAGTGTCCTTCCCGTCGCGTCGACGTCCAAATAACAGGCAGCGGACCCGAGCGCCGATTGGCGATTCAGCAACTTCAGCTCACCGGCCTCCCCCATAATTTCATAGGCCGCGACCTGCTCGTGCTCCTTACCGCCGAACTGTCCGGGGGCATGGATGGAATAGAGGTACTTGCCGCTCGGTGCAAGAGCCAGGAAAAAGGGGTGTTCCACATCGGTCGTACGGCGAAGTTCCTGCAACTGACCCGTATCAAGCTGCAATCGGTAAGCATAAACCGCCCCTTCCTCTCCGACCGCAAAAGCGGAGACGAAGACGAGCATCTCGTCTGCCTTGGCGCCGCCACTTCCCATCAGCGAGAGCGCCACGAAGGGTAGCGAAAGAAGGATACAACAAAGAGGCTGATTCATGGTTCACTCCCGCGGTGAAGAATATTGGGAACGCACAGAGCCGAGGCCCGCCATTGTACCCGCCTAGCCGGCGAGCAGGCAGTGGTGTGCGGGTTGCTAAGAAGTCGGTCCTTGGACCGTGTTGTGCCGTGCGCCGTGGCAACCATTCTTATTCCCTCTGTCGGCCTTGTGCCGGCGGAGGATCGACCGGTCATCTACGGTGATGCGATCTGCCTGGCAGGCTTCCGCCGGGTTGATCCCGGCGGGGCCACAACTGGCCAGCTACCTTCACGCCATGACACGCTGTCGGTCGCGTCCACGATGTACCATCACATCGGCTCGCCTTCGCGACTCAGTCAAGCCGCGGTCTGTTTCGGCCTCGGCGAGCCGCCGTTTTGCCTCCCCACGCGTGGCGCGGCCGACACACGTCGTGTCTCACTTCCGCTGATTGCGGCAAGTGCGATGTGTAAAGCGTCCACGTCAGCCTTCGGTGGCACTGGAAATGCTCTGCCTTCGAATTAACTTAGCGGAACACGCGGAATTCCCACAGCGAGTAACCGAAGGGGGTCGCACGCTGGGTGCCGTGCAGGCGGATCCAGCGCGTCGAGACCGGTGTGAATGAAATATTCTCCGTGGCACCGTTGCCGGATGTGGTCGTATAAACGTCCTGCCACTGTTTGCCGTCGTCCGACACTTGGATCGTGTAAGTCTTGCCGCAGGCTGCTTCCCACACCAATTGCACGCGCGAGACCTGTGTCACCTCACCCAGATCGATGGCAATCCACTGCGGGTCGGCAAACTCGGACGACCAGCGGGTCGACACATTACCATCCACGGCATTCTGGGCCGGAAAGTGATCGGGACCGACCGTGACGCTTGACGATGCGCTGATCGGCTTGCTGCATGCGATACCGTTACGAGCCTCACGCTCGGCGGCACTCATCACCACCACATCGCGCAGGCTCCGCACCGACCGGCCGGAAGCATCGCTCAGTTCCCCCACCAGCAGAAACTTGCCTGACTCAACGGGCAGTCGCACCGGCATCACGACCTTTCCCGTACCCAATGGATCGACACGGCAGGGAGCCGCGTGTTCGACGAGCGTACGGTCGCCATCCATCAACCGCAGTCGGACCGTGCCCTGCCAGGGATCGTCCGTGTCATTGATGACCACGACTGGCACGTCGCGCAGCACGCCGGCCGGCGAATCGTCGTCCCAGAAGTCAAGCATCAGGCCGATGGGCGAGAACGCGTCGCGCACATACGTCGCGAAGTGTGGCTCGAGGGTCAATCGCTCGATGTCGAGAAAATGATCGCTGGTCTGCCCGTCAGGTCGCGAGTAACCGAGGCCGCAGAAATGCAGCACGCCGGCCACTTCACGCCGCCCGCGCCAGAACTCGGTTTTGGCCGCCAGCAGCCGGGCGTAAGTCATGCGGCGCTGTTCGGTTGTCGAATCCGGCCCCAGCAGCACTTCGTAGGCTTTTTTTGTCAGGGTGGTCGGCGTGCCGTCGCGATTGAGCCACAGCCAACCGTATTCGTTGATGATCACCGGGTTGCCCAACGCGTTGGGGGCGGGATTGCCGGTCAAGGCGCCGGGCGCACCCGGCCGGCCCGGCAATGTGGCAAATGCCGACATATGGAAACTGGGGTTGATGAAGGCGTAGGGGTGCGCTTCGTACACATCCCCCACGGCGTCGGCCGGCGACCAGCCGTTGTCCCAGGGCCGGCCCGAAAAATCAAGCTTCCGCAACGTCCGGATAGCCGGCCCGATCTGGTCGGTGACCGATTCGTTCTGAGCGTCCCAAATCACTACGCACGGATGGTTCCACCGCTCGCGCATCCAGTCGCGGTACTCGGGGATCAGCGCCTCGGTCGTCAACTCCTGTGGCCAATTGCCGCCGTACCAAATCGGGAACTCGTCCTGGATCAAGAGACCTTCTTCGTCGGCCACGCGGTACCAGATTTCCGGTGGAAATCCGATGCAGTAGCGGATCGAGTTCCAATGCATGCTTCGAAAGACCTGATGGAGCCGTCGCACCCACTCTTCTCGCCACGGCCGATCGCCACGTAGCGGATCCTCGAAGAACCGGTACACACAGACGTTCGTTCCACGCATTGGATAAGGCCGGCCATTGAGCATGGCCTGGCCTGTCTTCGCGTCGAGGTAAAAGCTCCGCATGCCCAATCTTGTGCTGTATGTGTCGCCGGCAGTGGAGATCGTGGCCTTGTACAAGAATGGATCTTCGGGTGACCACAGGCGACACTTTGAAATCGGCACACTCAGCTCCACGGTCGCGTGGCCGTTGACCGGTGTATAAGTTGCTTCAGCTCGCCCGGCCAGGTTTCCCGACGTCGCTTCGTGCACTTCGCACGCGACATGCCCAGTAGTGGACGCGGGATCCTCAATTTCCGCCACAATCCGAGCGGTCTTTCTCTCGATGTCCGGCACAACCTGTACGTTGGTCACGCGCGGCAGGCCAGAGAGAATCAGCTCGACGGAGTCGTAGATGCCGGGCGTGTAGCGAATTTTCTCAAAATCTGCTCCGTCGGGCATGCCCTTTGGCAGGAGCGTACGATGCGCTCCGACAGCAATGACCACTTCGTTCGGCTCGCCGGCGGGACGCAGCAACTCACGCACATCGAGCTCGACGGGAGTAAAACAGGGCCAGTGTTGGCCCGCCAGCTGGCCGTTGATGAAGACCTTTGTGCCAAACATCGCCTTGCCGAGCTTCAGTCGCGCACAGGCAGGAATCGGTCCGTCGAGCGTAAACGTGCGACAATACCAAAACGCCTGGCGCAGTGCATTGCCTTGGAGCGTGCCGACTTGTTCAAACACCGGTTGTGCCATGTCGACGAGCCCGGGGACAGGCACGGTGGCCTCAAAACGTTCCGGTCGCTGGTCGAACGAACCTTGGGCGACTTGCCACGCCCCATCAAGCGACACCACCGTGCGCAACGAAGCTGCCGATTCTGCTCCTTGCGCCAGCGGTAGATATACGATGTTCACGATAAAGAAAGCTACCGCCAGTTTCCATTGATGCTGATTCATGTTGACCTCATAATATCATATCGAGCGCTCGCTCCGATGAGTTGCCCTTGACGTAAGACTCGTGGGTGGGATGCGTTGAATCGGTGTAATCTACCTCGTGTCGAGGACGGCCGTGGATATTCGTCTCGGGTGTCAGAAGATGGTCCGGCAGGCTGTGGACCCGAAGCCGGACGCGATCAGGAAACACATCGTAACTCGCAACATCGCATGGATAGCTCGCCGTCCCGGAGATAGCGACGTGGTGCACCGCGTGGCGAGTGACGAGGCCTGTCAAATGCAGATGGCCAGAGAGAACGGCGACGATCGATTCCGAGTGTTGGTCTACGAGGCTCAGCAGTTGCTCGTCCCTGGCAGCGTAGCTGGTAAAGCCGAAACTCTTGCCGAGCACTGCTTCGTCCCGTAACGGCACTAGCGGGATATGGCAGCAAACGATCTTCGGCAGATCGCCTGAGGCGTCGAGTATATTGCGGAACCACTGATTGCGACGCCGACCGACGGCTGCGGAATTCGAGTTGGGGGCGCCGGAGTTGTTGAGCATTACAAACAGAAGATTCTTATGCTTCAGCGTGTAGTTCGTCCGATCCTCACCGAAGGCCTCACGGAATGCTGCTTCATGCCTCGAATCCCCTTCTTGCTGCACGTTCTCGTGATTCCCTACGACTGGGTAGAAGGGGATGTTCAAGTTGCCCAGGAGCTCCTTTTGTAGTCGGATATCGGGTGCCAGGCTGGAGAGATCGCCGCCATGAATCATATCGCCGATCCCGACCACAAAGTCGGGACGAGGTCGCTGCTTCGCGTCGTTCATCCAGTCGACAAGATACGTCATCTTCTCGTTTGCCAATCGATAGCCCGACGGCTGAGTCGCATCGATGTGCACGTCGTTCCATTGTACGAACCGAAACAGAGGGTTCTCGTCGGGCTCAGCAGCTCGTGTCGTCGGCAGCCAGTTCTGCCCGATCGCTCCCACGGCCATACCGACTCCGGCAGCCTGAATAAAGCCGCGGCGAGTAAGTCGTCCGTCAGATATCATGTGGATCTCGTGAGTTGTCAGCGGTGAAGAAACTCTCCAGCCGACCGTATTCTAAACAGAATGGTCCCCGGAAGGCGATTCGACTTTGCGGCGAATCGAGCCGTCACTCTAGCTGCGTCGACGATTGTGGGCACATCCGCCTCGGTCGGTCAAGAGAGCCTTGAAGCGACTGCCCCCCGGTTTCCGCCGGGCTTGTCCCGGCGGGACCACAACTGGTCAGCTACCCGCCCCGGGCGTGCCTCTCGGTTTCCGCTGGGCTTGTCCCGGCGGGACCACAACTGGTCAGCTACCCGCCCCGCGCGCCTCCCGGTTTCCGTCGGGCTTGTCCCGGCGGGACCACAACTGGTCAGCTACCCGCCCCGCGGCGCCCTCTCGGTTTCCGTCGGGCTTGTCCCGGCGGGACCACAACTGGTCAGCTACCCGCCCCGCGCATGCACTCCCGGTTTCCGTCGGGCTTGTCCCGGCGGGACCACAACTGGTCAGCTACCCGCCACGCGCACGCCTCTCGGTTTCCGTCGGGCTTGTCCCGGCGGGACCACAACTGGTCAGCTACCCGCCGCACGCGCGCCTCCCGGTTTCCGTCGGGCTTGTCCCGGCGGGACCACAACTGGTCAGCTACCACGCCGCGCGCACGCTCCCGGTTTCCGTCGGGCTTGTCCCGGCGGGACCACAACTGGTCAGCTACCCGCCCCGCGATCCTCCGCGCTGCGCAGTGGTAACGAGGAAGACGCTGTCTATCCGGTACCCTGTTGCTGAGCCCGTGAGCAGCGAACGGCGGCGAATTGGAGGTGACGTTGTCCAGCTGTTCATTACGAAACGTGAGCCATCACCTCTCGGTGCGAATGTGGCTCGTGGCCCAGTCGACGCCGCGGTGTTCGTCGATCGTTCTACACGACTACTCGATGCAGTAAAGAAACCTGCTGCCGCGCAGGAACAACTGGCTTCCTGAGAGTGCCGGCGAGGCATCAAATTGGTCATCCAGCTTATTGTTCCGCCAAGTACTTTCAATTCTCGCGATCGCTGCAGTACGAGCGTTGTGCCGTTTCGCCCTGTCACGTAGATGCGCTCGTCTGCGCCGACGGGCGACGCATAAACATTCGAAAGTCCAGACAAGCGAGCGCGATCGATGATGATGTCGCCCGTCTTGGAATCGAGACATGACAGAATAGATTGATTGGACTGCAGAAAATAGAGCAGGCCATCGTGCAGCAGCGGCGACGGGATGTAGGGTGTCCCCTGGTGCCTCGTCCAGATGACGGCATCGGAATGTGAAATATCGCCCGAGGCGGAGAGCGGCAATGCCAGCAGTGAGTAGCCTTGGTAACCGCTCATGCAATAGACAACGTCACCACCGACGACAGGCGATGGAATCACGTTACCAGTCAGACCGCTGCATTGCCAGATGATGCGGCCATCGCTGAGATCGTAGCTGCGGACAAAATTCGACGCGGCGGTAATGACCTGGGTTGTACCGTTGTGCTGCACGACGATGGGAGTCGCCCATGCGTTGGGTTCATCGCGATCAGCCTTCCACAGGGTTTTACCCGTCTTCGCATCGAACACCTCGATAGTGGATTGCCGCTGTTGATCTCGCACAACGACGAGCTTGCCGTCAAGGAGGACAGGCGAACAGCCTTCACCCAAACTCGCCTCCATGAAAGCTTTGCCGAGGTCGCGCTGCCAGATCTTCTCGCCCTCCAGGTCATAGCAGAAGAGCCCCGCGGAGCCGAACCAGCAATAGAGTCGCTGGCCGTCCGTCGTGGGTGACGCGGCAGCGAAATCGTTGTCGCCGTGATGACCTTCGTGTGGGACTAGTTCGTTAGCCGTTCGGCGCCATAGTTGCTTGCCGCTATCGCGATCGAGACACAAGACGACGAACTGGTAACGCGTATTCGGATACTTGATGCCAAACACACGCTCGGGTTGGTCTTCCGGCTTGGGAAGCGCGGGATCGACAACTCCGGTATTGATGGCAGCCAACAGGAACAACTTGTTACTCCAGATGATAGGGGTCGAGCTGCCATTTCCGTCGAGGGCGACTTGCCACCGAATGTTTTTGTCTTCGCCCCACTCGATCGGTGGTGTCGCCGTTTGCGACACGCCATTGGCCTCGGGTCCACGCCACTGGTGCCAGTTCTTCAATTTCAATTCATCGAATGACTGAGCCTGTAGATGGCCCGCCGGGGAAGCGATGCAGCAGAGTGCCAGAAGGTATACGGTACGGTTCATTATGCAGCTGTTCATAGCCGCTTAGTTTCAGGGTATTGTTCGTTTTCTGCAATCTAGTTTGGGCGGTGTTCCTGTAACAGATTGTATCTGTCGCAGTGCTGTAGCGGGCCAGTTCACGTGCTGGCCCCAAAGTCAAAAACGCGGCTCGGACTATTGTCCGAGTCGCGTGTAGCTAATTCGACGTGGGACCGGTGGACTCAACGAAATCTCACTTTTCGCGAGATCCCGCCATCCGCTTGCGGAGTTCCTTGTACTTCGCATCGGCCTGCTCACGAGTTAGGTCACCTCTCTCCACGGCTCCCTCGATTCGCTTTTCGATGCCTTCCCAATCGTCGCGAGTGATCTTCTCGTCGGCGCCTTCGGCTTTCTCGCCGGCCATTTTGCGCATCGCTACCATCTTGGCTCGGCCTTCCTCGGGCGAGAGCTTGCCTTCGGCGACCGCTTTTCGGATTTCGATCCTGGCCTGCGCGAGATCCGCGGGGGTGATGCTTTTCGAATCGGGCTCGCTCCGCGAGGCAGTCATTTTTTCCTTGATCGCCTTTGCGGCCCCTTCGTATTTCTTCACCGCGACCTCCTTGCTGATCTCGCCGGCCTCGACAAGAGCCCCAAGTTCCTTCTTCACCTTGGCCAGATACTCGCGAGCCTGGTCCAGCTCATGGTCCTTCTTCGTCGGGATCTTACCGCTGCTCCCGGCAGCCATCTTCTGCTTGATTCCTTTTTCGGCCGCCTCGTATTTCTTCACCGCGACCTCCTTGCTGATCTCGCCGGCCTCGACAAGAGCCCCGAGTTCCTTCTTCACCTTGGCCAGATACTCGCGAGCCTGGTCCAGCTCATGGTCCTTCTTCGTCGGGATCTTACCGCTGCTCCCGGCAGCCATCTTCTGCTTGATTCCTTTTTCGGCCGCCTCGTATTTCTTCACCGCGACCTCCTTGCTGATCTCGCCGGCCTCGACAAGAGCCCCAAGTTCCTTCTTTACCTTGGCCAGATACTCGCGAGCCTGGTCCAGCTCATGGTCCTTCTTCGTCGGGATCTTACCGCTGCTCCCGGCAGCCATCTTCTGCTTGATTCCTTTTTCGGCCGCCTCGTATTTCTTCACCGCGACCTCCTTGCTGATCTCGCCGGCCTCGACAAGAGCCCCAAGTTCCTTCTTCACCTTGGCCAGATAGGTCCTCGCTCGGTCTGCATCTTCAACCTTCTTGGCACCATCGGCTTTTGTGAGCGTTCCCAGCATGGTTCTGGCTTGCCCGCCGGTCAGTTCTCCCGCCTCGACGGCTGCCTTGAGCCGATTGGCGACCGCCTCATAGTCCTGGGCCGAGACGACGCCCAGGGGGAGCACGACCAAGGCACACAACAGAACACCTGCCCGTGGCCAACGTGAGTTCACTCGATGCGGGGTTTCTGAGACGATCATGCGAAATCTCCTTTCCAGGGATCCGCCGCTGTTGATTTCGCTTGCCATTGCCGGAGGGCGGATAGCCGGACAGGCAAGAAGGTCCACTGCCCTCAGAAGAGAATTGGCGTAGGAGCGGGGCTTCGGTTTCAGGCAGGAAAGGACCAGGGTGTCACAGCAGATCTCTTCCATGGCGCGCAGGTTGCGCTGTGCCCACCAGACGACAGGATTCCACCAGAAGCAAACGCATGCCAGCCACTCGAGCCACCGGACCAGGTAATCTCGTCGCCGTACGTGAGCCAGTTCATGTGCCAGAATCCACTGCCACTCCTTTACCTCCATTACGTGGAGCAGCGTGGCCGGAACGACGATGTGCACTTTCCCCCCAGCCCACCACACCATGGGCGAAAGGTGAGCGGACGTCGTGAGAATTGCCGGTAGCGTGTTCAGTCCCAACTGCTTCGCGATCGTGACCGCGGCGATTTGCAGTTGCTGCCTCGCCGGCTCAGTGTTTTCCTGCAACAAGCGGGTGAACTGAAGGACTCGACGCACTGACCATGCGAAGACGAATAGACTGCCCAGTAACCAGATGAAGGTCAGTAACGGTTTAGCAGCACTGAGCGTGGCTCCGATTGTGGACACAGGGGAAGGAGCTTGAGCAGCCAGGGCGGTCGCAGGCCGCGTCGCGACATCAACATCAGAAACAAGCGGGAGATGCATTTCTGCCGCTAAGTCGCCTTTGCCGGCAATCAGCGAAGGCATGGCGACGGGAATCGTCACGATCGGCGGTGTCACGAGTTTGACAAAAACGAACAGCCAAAGCAGATAGGCGACGTGAGGACGCTTGGCTCTTGCCCCAACGCCCATCGCGACGATCGCCAAGATGAGTGAGAAACACGCATTGCTCAGCGCGATCTGAAAAAGAAAATCAGTCATGCTGGTGCTCCCTTGCCTGACTGCCCGTCAAGGATGGCCCGGATCCGCTCGATCTCGTCGCGAGAAATCTTCTTCTGCTCGACCAGATGCGTAATCAACGGCGCGAACGAGCCAGCGGTCAGCTTGTCTGCGAGTGATTCCAGTTGCTGCCCCGCATAGGTTTGACGAGACACCGCCGCCGAGAAGAAATGAATCGCGATCGAGCGGTCACGTTCGACGTACCCCTTGTCTTCCAGACGTTGCAGCAGTCTCTGGACCGTCCCGTGCTGCGCTTTGTTCTCGTCCGGATACAACTGCTCGCGAATCTGCCGCGCCGTCATGCGCCGTGCTGCCAGAGCAGATCCATGACCGCCAATTCCGCGTTGGCCAAGGGAGGTAGGTTCACGGTGAGCACCCCGGGGGTCTTCAGGCTGTGATACGACGGTCCGTCGCAGTCCAACGACTTGATGTCGCAATACTACGACTAACAGTCGTACATGTCAATAGCTGTTACGCGGGAAGTCGGTGGTTGGGACGGCGGGATAACGCAAGAAATGCCGTCCAGTCTCTACCGTTCGAGATGGGCCGTCACCAGCGGTTTGAATGGATCAAATGACTCGTGCATGGTCCACGCCATGGCTCGCAGCAAAATGATCCGAAAGTACGGATCGTTGAATGTGAAATAGTTGTGGCCCACTGTCGAGACGAACACTCGGCCCCACGATGCAGCAATTTCCGCCGGGTCCCGCTTCACCGGAGTCTGCCACGGGAATTGGCTCCGCGCCTGGCCGGTCACAAAAAGAGTAAGGGACACGATTACGCCCGTTTGCCACATCGTACGAACAGTAATCATTTTCTTTCCTTTCGATCCACCAGCGCGAGGCCTCCGCCGCCCCGTGTTTCCGGCAACAAGGGTGCCGCGATGTAGCGATCCTTGTCGATGTCGTAGCTCCATACTTCGGCGATCGTATGCCCTTTGTAGCCGTCCTTGAATCCGCCGGCAAACCAAACGGTCCGGCCATCAAGTACCGTGTTCATGTGGGAAATGGCGCTCGGTAAGTCTTGGATCTGCTTCCAGCTATTATCCTTCGGTTCGAAAACGTCGCACCGTTTACTCGACCTCACTCCCTGGGTGTAGCCACCAAAAAAGTAGAGCTTGTCGTCAAGAACGAACGTCCCCGCCTCCCACTTCCCCACCGGCATATCGTCAAGTCTTTGCCAATCGCTCTGAGCCATGACGCTGCGGGGGTTGACCAGCCCCAGAGTCATGGTAGACGCCAGGATCATCGCCACACCGATCCTGTTTCGTTGAGGCCCGTTCCATGTCGACGTCATATTTGCCTCCATCGTTGAAATCCATTCTACCTGCCAGCATCCTTTCCCGCACGCTCGCGCAACATTCCTGCAATCTTCGGACGCGTCTGCTTGATTCTCGCCAGATCGAGTTCACTACCGATAAGATTACCAACAGATCGGTAAGTTTCCTCCAGCTGCGGACTCCAATCGGCGGAAACCGCGTCGAGCGGCGTTTCGCCCCGCCCGTTCTGGGTGCTGATCGAGGCACCCTTTTCGAGCAGCAACTCCACAAGCTCAGCATTCGCAAAGAACGCCGCGATGTGCAGAGCCGTGTTACCGTCCGTGCCGGCGAGGGAGACGTCAGCACCTTTTTCGATCAATAGCTTCGCCGCGGCGGTTTGACCAAAGACCGCAGCGGTAGCGAGCGGTGTCGACCCGCTACCTGGTCGCCTCGCATTGACTGACACCCCGCTGGAGAGGAGGCGCATCATCACCTCGCAATTCCCCTCTGTCGCAGCGGACCAGATGTCGATCGCCGCGGACGCTTTCCTGCGGGGTTGCAGGCGGTCGGCCGCGGCAGCATCCAGCTTCGCCCCCTCGGTCAGGCAGTACAGCTTGGAAGCCGTCCGAATCAGCAGCTTGTCGCCGGCGATGGCGGGACTGGCGATGCAGAGTTCGTCGAGATTGTTTCGTTCGACGATTTCAAATTCCGGCCCAGGCTTGACGACGTACGTCAGACCGTCTTCGCTCAAGAAAAACAGATACCCGTTGTGAGCCCACGGAGACGCGGTGAAGGACCCACGAGGTGAGAAACGCTGTTTGCCATAGACTTCTTTGCCGGTCTTCGCATCGTGGCAGGTGAGAAAACCCTGATCGAACAGCGTGTAGAGATAGTCACCGTACACGATTTGAGACGGGTTGTAGGACGAAGACGTGCCTTGGTACCACGCGATGAACTGGCTGTTGTCGAACTCGCCGTTGGTGGTCATGTCGCCGCTGGCCCCCGGACGCAGGGCAAAGGTCGGTCGGTGAGCGTCACCCACATAACCGGACGCGATGTAGCACAACCCGTGCGCCGCGAAGGGGGAGGGGATCACCAGATTCGACATCCTTCCGTCGAACTGCCACAGCAGCTGGCCGTCGAGCGAGTAACTGCGATTCCGCTTCTGACCGGGCACCACGATTTCGGTCCGGAGCTGGTTCGTCCAGACAAGCGGCGTGGCCCACGAGTGCGTTTCATCACGGGGCGTTCGCCAGCGCTCGCTGCCCGTCCGCGCGTCGAACGCAGCGATCCAGGAATCTTCCAGGTTGTCGTAGACCACAATCACCTGACCGTCATGGACTACCGGAGAAGCTGCAGCGCCATAGTCGAAAACAGTCTTTTTCGGTTCGATATTCTGCGACCACAACGGATTGCCGCCCAGGTCGTAGCAGTACAGTCCGAGATCGCCGAACAGCACATATAATCGCTCACCGTCGGTCGTCGCAGTTTCGGCGGCATAGGTGCTCTTGGGATGGCGAGGCACCTTGGGCTGACCAGTGTGGGCTTCCTGCTTCCAGAGCTCTTTGCCGGTGTTCAGGTCGAAGCAATGCACCATCCAATGATGAATGCCCTTGGCCGGATCTCGCACACCTTCGCCCTGATACAGTCCCTTGCTTGGCGTAAGGTTTTCTTCATCGCTGACGACACTTGTCAAGAATGCACAATCGCCCCACACAATCGGACTCGACCAGCCCCAGCCGGCGACATCGGCCACCCACCGCACGTTGTCGGTGGTTGTCCAGGTGGTTGGCAGACCCGCGTTATCGGGCGCCACGCCATCGGCGTTGGGTCCGCGAAATCGAGGCCAGTTATCTTGACCGTGGGTTGGCGGCTGGATGAGTAGCAGAAGCAGCGCAGCGATCCCAAGCAGTGAGCGTGACGGCGTGGGGAACCGTGAGGATGGAGCGTGTACGATAGCTCCGCAAGGAGTCACCGGCCACGGTGATTCCATGGTCACAACTGTCCCAATCGCAGGTCCCGTCGCATCGCGTCGTACTGTCATGTTGGTGGGTCCTTTATTTAATATTCTCTGTCGCGTTGGCTAGTTTCTTGTTTTTCAAATACTCTTCGAACCAGGCGAGCTCGACCTTCATCACCATGTCCAAGGTTTCGCCGCCGTAAACGTCGTAGTGCGATTTCCCTTCGAGTACGTGATATTCTGTCGGTACGCCGTTCGTTCTTAGAACCTCGTGGACCCGCCCTGAATTCTCTTTGAGGTTGAAATAGTGTTCTTTCTCGGCATCTATCAGCAGCGTTGGCACTTGGACGCGGTCCGCGTACTGGCCTGGATTGAAAAACGCGATACGCTCGAGATGGGGAGTACCCTGCAATCCACCAGGCGAACCTCCGCCTTGCGGCACGGGGTCGGTGAGTCCCCGCGCACGATTCGATTTCTGCTGGTAAATGCCCGTCAATCCAGCGGGGAATCGTTGTGTCCAATCATTGGGCATGCTCCCGACTTGCGCGACCACGCAGGTGATCCGACGGTCGTGTGCTGCTCGGTAGATCACATGCCCGCCGCCGAAACTCGTTCCCCAGATGCCAATGCGGCCCTTGTCCACCATGGGCTCGGCGTAGATATACGACACGGCGGCGTCGATATCTTCCTGTTGGTCCAGCGGATCGACCAGTTCCCGAATGGCCTGGGCCTTGGCCGTCACGTAACCTTCATTGTCAGGAGCGGGCATCTCGCCGCGAACCACCAGTCGGCTGTCGCTATCGCCCCAGCCACGGTAATCATAGTTGATCACCACATAACCTGCCGCAGCGAATCGAGGGGCGATACCGGTTCGCATCAGGAAAGCCTTCGTACCGCCCCATCCGTTGCAAAGTACGATAGCCGGCAGTTGTTTCCCTTCTTCGCGATCCTTGGGAAAGAGTAAGACACCGGACAAGCGAGTGCCGTCACTCCACAGGACTATGTCGCGTTGGAGCACGGTTGGGAAACCATCGACTGCATTCTCTTCTTGCGCGATTGCTGCCTGGGTTATCCACGTCCCCGACAGGATCGCCGCGACGGCGAACAGGGCCTGCCTGTGTGACCAACTGAAGTTCTTTGACATCTTCATGCTCAGTCTCCCTGCAGGTGATCGGTTCTGTGGGACTGAATTCACGATGCCCACCCGAACAGATTTCTCAAGCGCCCCGCCCAGGCGTACAGGCTTCGCGACTGCCCGCGACACTGCGTCGGGCTCGTTAATCGATCCTCATCTTCTTGATCGCGTCGCTCTCGAACGCTTGAGCGCTGAACTGGGCCAGCAGCGTGCGATCGTCGGTGGTGTACTTTACGTCACCTGAGAGTGTCTTGATATTGACATCAATCTCTTCTTTCAAACGCATGCCGATGACGAGGAGTTGAATTCGCTCATCGTCCAGCACGTAGCGGATGGCCGCCGCAGGTAAATGCTCGAGACGGGCTTTGTCAAATTCTGGAGCGACGTATCCGGACCATGCGCCGAGAATCCCGGCTCCGACGACCTTCATGGCAGCGACGCCCATCCCCAGCTCATGAGCTTTGGCAACGCACGCATTGCGCAGTTCGGTCATTCTGGCGGACCAGATCTGGTTGTACCCGCGCGGAATATAGCCGTACGACAACATGCACTGGTCAAACCCGCCGGACGAGATCAGCGCCAACGCTTTGTCGAAATAGGAGTGGGCAGATAGCCCAATGTACTTGGTGATCCCTTCATCACGCAGCTTGACCAGTTCGGCATGGATTTTCATCGCCTGTTCGACGGTCATCTGCTCGATC
This sequence comes from uncultured Planctomycetota bacterium, assembly GCA_963700515.1. GTDB lineage: Bacteria > Planctomycetota > Planctomycetia > Pirellulales > Pirellulaceae > JAJRVM01. The sequence continues at coordinate 82,866 of CAVOXY010000007.1, forward strand.
CCCGGCGTGCCATGGATCAGGATGGCATCCAGGTAGTCCGTCTGCAGTTCTCGCAGCGATTTCTCCACAGCGCCGCGGACTTCGTCCGGATCTGTCGTCTCGACCTTGGTGACGAGATAAACATCGTCTCGGATGCCTTTGAGGCCTTCGCCGAGAATCGATTGACTCTCCATGTAGTTGCCGGCCGTGTCGAAGTAACGAAGGCCTTGATCGTAGGCGTAGCGAACTAACTTGACACGATCTTCGGACGATAGTGGATTACCGGCTGCCGCGATCAGCGCTGCGCCACCGTAACCGAGGATGGGCAATTGGCGACCAGTCTTGCCGAAGCTGCGGGTGGAGATTGGTTGTGGATCGTCAACTGTACCGCCCACCGCAGACACAACGGAACCCGCCGCAACCGAACCGACAACGGCCGTCACGCCTGCCCTTAAGAAATCTCGCCGGTCGACTGCCTTAACCATTGGTCGTGTGAAACGACTCATGATGAAGCTCCCGATCACTTTGCGCGTCAAACTTGGAGTCGCCGGAATCAATGGATGCCGGGCCGGAGAACTGAGTCTCTTCGTTTTCCGGTCGTTCGGCAAGTTCTTTGTGCAGCAAAACGGAAAACTGATACATACGGATACAGTCTTCTTGGCTGTCCCCTCATCGTTACCTATCGCCATTCGGCGTGGCGGATTGCCCCGCACTGAGGCGTTCGATCGGGATGATCGCCAGTTCGGCACTGTTGTTGTTCCAGAGCTGACGGCCGGTGCCGACGCGACCCAGGTTTCCGCCATTGTTGGAATAGCCGACGTAGAGCTTGCCTTCGTGTTCCACTGCGTAGGGATAGGCCAACGCGGCATGCGGGTGAGACTCTCCGGGCCCAGCGGGGAACTCCGCGTGACGGATCGCGTAAATTTTGCGAAAAAGGGTTTCGCCCTCTCGCGTCACGGCAATGGTTAACGGCGATCGCCTCCCGCCGCTGTCGGCGGTTGTTGTGCCGATCAGATAGTGCTGGCCGGTGCTGAGCGTCCCTGTGTAGGGCTTGCTGGTCGCCATGGGAAGATTCGATGTCTGCGAAGGCGTCCACGTGCGGCCGCAGTCCTCGCTCTCTGCCACCAGCGCTTGCGGTTGGTCACCATAGCGGGCAATGTTCACGATGTGTTGGCCCTGCAGGATCACGGAGGACTCACCCCACATTGTCCCCAGTTTGTCCGCTCGGGGAATCACGATCAGATCCCACTTCAACAGATCATCACCATGACTCACAGCGACCGTTGCCGGATTCCCCTTTCCGACGCTGATGCCGGACATGATCCAGTTGCCATCATCCATCCGCTGGGGCTCCTGCATGGGCCAGAAGCCACCGCCGATCAATGTACCGTGCGACTGCCATTGACCGCTGGCTTCATCAAGCCGGTAGGCCCGTGTATGGACGTTTTGCATAGTCCCGAGGTACGCTCCGTGAAATGCCCAGAGTGTTCCCTGATGAGATAGAAACACACCGTGGCTGACTCCGATGCCCGGTTCCTCACCCGCGTCGATAGTGAAGACCCGGCTCCAGGTTGCGCCGCCATCGTCACTGACGCGGTAATGAGCTTCCTCCGAGTCGGTGTTTTCACCCCCTTTGTTGTGACCGAACGAGGCGTAAAGTCGACCCTTGTGCCATGCCAACGCCACTCCGTGCAGAAAGCGGTAGCCGTCCTTCCGGAACTCATAAGGCTTGATCACGCAGAAGCGAACGCCTGAGAGCACTGGCAGTTGACCACTCTCTGGCAGCGGTATGGTCGCATCCCAGAGTTGATCGGATGAAGGACCGTCCGAGAGTGCAGACGCGACGGTCACGAGTAGTATGACGAGAGTGATCATCGATAATGCGAACCGTGTAATGCTGTTATAATGATGCATGACGTGTTTACCCTGGGAGATATTTGTCAATCTGCCAAAGCCTATTTCGCACCCTTAGCGAACTCGACGATTGAACCGCGGGCAGATGTCCTGCCGCCAGTGAGTTCCTTCAACCTGCGACGGGTCACGCCGGAGATGCCATGAGGATACGTCTGATCAAACTTGTCTCCGTCTTGGTGCTGATATCGGGCGCTTCAGTGGGTGCGTCCGAACCGCAGCCACGCATCGCGTCCGCCTTCCTGGATCCCGGAGCCTTCGTTCAAGGTCTCTATCCGGCCAAACGCCCTGTCACGGACGTGGACGTGCGAGCCAAGATCAACGCCATGCACGAGCTGGGCATTGAGACAATTATCATTACCTATGTCGAGTACATCAGCAACAAGTGGGGAGCTGTTTATCCGTCGTCACTGCCGGAACTGTCCAAATACGCGAACCCTTTGGGGTTTGATTTGGTCGAGACGGTTCTCGACGAGGCAGACAAAAACGGCATGGCTGTAATGCTGGGCATCGGCAGAGGTAGCGATCCGTCACTGACCTATGACGGCTGCGAAAATCTGGCACGGCTGAAAGCGGCGCAATCGCTGGCCGAAAGGGTTGCGAAGGAGCTACACAGCAGATATGTGGTGCGCCACGCCTGTTTTGCCGGTTGGTACTTGACTCTTGAGTGCCGCAATATCCGATACGCGTCACCCTACTACGACTATGTATCGGACGTGTGTCACACACTGACCCCCGGCAAACCAGTTATGATTGCACCCGATGGATCGCCGGTTGGCGATGCGGAAGTGATCGCGGCCAGTCACGTCGATATCTTTGCCTACCAGGATGCAGTGGGTGCAGGCTTCGTGGCAGGGCCGGCCGAACACTATTCGTATGATCCCGAAAAGCGTCTTGCGATTCTCAGCAACGCTTTCCGCAAGTATGCCAGTTGGCATGCCCGGAACCCAGATAAGCAGATCTGGGCAGACGTGGAGATCTGGCAGATGGACGGCCCCGAATATGCGCAGGCATACCCTGCTGATTGGTCGCGGGTGCGGCGGCAGATTGATGCCGTGGCAAAGCACGTGTCGCAAATTGTCCTTTACGAATGTGGCGGGTTCCTGGAATCTCCGAAGAGCGAAGTTGAGCTTGGTGGTCCTCGGGCGGTCCGGCTCTTTGAAGCGTTCCGGGCGTACAGGAACGCGGCGGTGCCGCGGCGCGGATCATAGGCTGTAGCGTGTGACATGGTCGCCGATGGAGACCGCGGACGCTTCCATAGACACAAGGGTGACCGCGGGCACACCACGAGCGGGGTGGCGGAAAGCGCTCTGATGCGCCTGCGCTTTACCTAACGGGACCGGTAGCCGCAGCCAAAAAGGGCCTCAGAGCATTTGGTGCTGCTGACTTGGACGACCGGGACGATCAGGGCCATCGCTTTCGTTACGGCTCACCATCCAGCTGTGTCGGTACGGAGACTCGACAGTAGAAATGGAATGCGGGCACGACGAGCTCCAGGGCACCGTCGCCACGTAAACGGCCGTTGAGTGTTTTGGGTTCATACTGCCAGGGGGTGAGCGGTTTCTGTTGGGCGGCGCCCAGTGCTGTCTGGCGAAGATCAGGAGAATAGAGCACTGCCTGAGTCGAGGAGAATCGTTGTCCTGGCGCTGGGCGCAAGAGCAGGTTGACCTCCTTGGCTGGCGTCAGAGAATCGGTCGGTGGATCGATATCATAGTTTACCAGATCCACGGCGAGGGAACCGTCCGGTTCGCCGAAGGCAAACACTCCAACGGTAGCAGGAGCATCTGCTTCGACTCGCAGTGGCGTACCTGCCAGGCCGTTCCTGACGGCGTCTCGCATGCTCGCCAGACCGTCAGAGCGGTGGCCGTCGGACACGTCCAGGTAGAAGATCTTGCCGGGAGAGTCAGGGCGGGGGAAGAGCTGCGGACTTACTGTAGCGCGGGAAGTTACCTCAGCGGAAAATCCGTCGCTCGACAAACGTGCCAGAAGCGTTTCCTCGGTGTCTCGCTGCCAAAGAAATCGGTCTGGTCCATGGCGGGTACCGACGTTGCCAGAGTGGATCAATCGGCCGCCACCGGCGACATACTCCCGCAGCGCCAGGATCGCCTCATCGGACAGGCATGCCACATTGGGCAGTACGATTACCTCAAAGTGTTTGATCTGTTCGAGGCGAAGCTGGTCATCGAGCAAGGCATCCCATTGGAAATGCAATTCGGTCAGCGCTTGGGCCCAACCGAGGTAATCGTAGAGGCATTCTTCCGGATCCACGGTGAATACCGAAACGCTGGCCAAAAGCGTCTGGCCGGGGAACACCAGACCAACTTCGGCCAGTGCCGATCGCGAACCATAGTATGACGAGAAACTCTTGATGAAACAGTCTGCCCACGCGGCACTTTCGTCCGACCCCGGCGAGTAGCCTTCCAGGTACTGGTGGTTGTAGTCGAGCACTCCCTTGTTGGCCAGGCAGTCCATGGCCATGACTTTGTGCAGGTTCTCATGACCAGGGCCACTGAGTTCCTTGGGGACATAGACCGAAGGCCAGCAGTGTCCGGCCGTGCTGACCGCCGCCCCCAGCCGCACAATTCCCCCGAGTCTTCCCCAGGGCGGCAGCCCGGTGGGCACAACCAGTGGCCCGTACTGAGTCGCTGCGTGATGTTCGAAGTGAGCGATATCGATGGCCCCTGACACAAGTGATCCGCCGGGAAAAATGGGAATGGTGTTGCCGACCACGACCACCTCCGAGCCCTGGCGGCGACTCTCCGACTTGCAGAAGGCGTACAGCCCGCGAAACAGCTTGTCGCTGTCGGCCAGTTTCGAACAGACGAACAGGTTCCACACCTTGTCGTCGTGCCACTTCTTGTTGTGGAAGTGCCAACGCTCTCCCCGGGATTCGAAGGGTTTGTCCCGGATGTATTGGTGCAGATCGAATTGATTCGGATCTCCGATCCCCAACTCGCGTCGTTGAGCTTCGCTAAGACGCGTCGCAGCGAACTGGCGAAATCGCTCTATGCTCCACGGCCCGAAGGCTTGCCAGAGCGGATACAAGGTCTCGTTGTCAAAGTAATTGTCGAAATGTATGAAGGCGGGCTTCAGCGAAAGCATCATCGTCACGCTCGCCACAAAATCCTTGAGCAGAAACGGGTTGGAGTGATCGTACGAGCAGATCCGTCCCAGGCTCCCGTCCGCCTCCGGCGGTACCGGATCGGCACCAGACTGCAAGAACGCATCAATGTTCAGCGCACGGGCGATTTCCGGCGAGACGCGAACTCCGGAATAATCCCAAGGATCTCGTTTCCCATCGAAAGATGTGCGGGCCAAATCATAGAGTCGCTTCGGTCGCGCGCCATCCGGATACGTCCAGGGGGGCAATCCGAAATCACGATAGTTCGGAAGGTTCAGTGTCTTCTCGTCCCGGTAGAATCCGTCCTTGCCGAACCAGATTAACTCACCCGGCTCGTTCTGATAGAACCGCAGTTCCCATTGATTGCGGATCAATTCGCGGTTCTGGACGAGGGCGACGAACTCGCCAAACTCACCAACATCGAAATAAAATACGTTCTTGACACCTCGGTCCCGAAAATGCTCCACGTGCGTGATTGCATCATACTTGCCCCGCCGCTCTACCTGGTGCCGGATCCACCACGCTCCGTACCAGCCGGTGGGCCAGCTGCCGCGTTCGGCCATCATTCCCAGTTCCCATTCCCTTCCTTCCTTCTGTGTGGAGAGCGAGACGAGTGTGTGGTAGTCCTTCCACCAGGGTCCCTTGTCGTCCGCCACGGAGGAGCGAGTCGAGATGAATGTCATGGCAATTAGCAGAGCAAGGACCGTTACGCCACGGGAATGTCGCATGGTTTCGTATTTCACTTCTTGCGGTTGGTGAGATAGTTTGGGGGGGCGGTGGACGAGAATGACGCTTCCCTTATGGGGTTCGTGGAATGGGGCAAGAATAGGGAGTGTCAAGAGCAACTCCGCCAGACAAAGTTTTCGCCTTCCTATCTTTTTGTCGTCGTAACATTGCTCGTGGATGAATGTGCAGGCCAGATATCGGGAAAGCGAAACTCGATTTCCGCTCGTCAGCGCTTGGCGACCGGCACGCTGCGTTGGTACGCTTCGCGTTGCCGATTGAGCGCGCGAGAGTGATCGGCACACTTGTTTCGCAGCAGTTCGAGGACCTCGCCGTACGCCGGTGACGAAGCCAGATTGTTCATTTCGGCAGGATCTGCCGCGAGATCAAACAACATTTCAAAAGCGGGCTTCCGATCCGAAAAGTCAACATCCGACTCGACATAGTCCACCTTACCATCGAACATCCTGATGTATTTCCATCTGCCTCTGCGGATCCCTTCCTGGAATGGAGTGTCCCGGCCGCTATAAAGATTTTCCAAGAACAGTTCGTCGCGCCAGGGAAGAGTGTTTCCTTCGAGGAGCGGTCGCAGGCTCTCACCAGACATGAAGTCGAGTGCCGGCACGCTCGCCAAATCAAGGATGGTTTTCGTGATGTCCAAACTGGAGACGAGTTGCTCGACCTGGCACCCTCGACGCGCGGATGGCAAACGTGGATCGAAAATAAAACAAGGAATTTTCGCTGCCAGATCATACAACAACGCTTTGCCACCCATGCCGTATTCACCCATCAAGAGCCCGTGGTCACTGGCGTAGAGGATGACAGTATTGTCGGCCAGTTGCCGTCGCTCCAGATCCGCCAGCATGTTGCCGATCACCTGGTCGAGTCCTGTGATGGTCTGGTAGTAGCGAATGTGGTGTTCCAGACAGGTCGGACGCGTGTAATCGTAAGGGTAAGTGGTCGTCCGACGACCCTGGTCCTGGTCCATAATGAACTTGGGAACGAAGCGGTAAGGATCTGTGGCCGTTGTGTCGGGGATCGTGATCCCGATGTCACGATAGAGTGCATCGTAGAACGGGTTCCCTTTGAGTTTTGGGTTTTCATTGGCTGCTTTCGTCATCTTGTGCCAGTCCGGGTAGTCCGGATACATACTGGTCGTCTGCGACCCATGAGGCACGTTGAAGCTTACCGACAAGCAGAACGGCTTATCCTGCGGGAGACGTTCCAGGAACTCTGTCATACACTCGCCCATGACAAAGGTGATCACGTCCTCACCCGCATCGTGATACGGTGTGCAGCTTGGGCTGTCGAAGTCCTTGGGAAAGAACTTCGTCCAACCGTCATGGGCACGCCAGAAATCGAATTTCTGGTCCGCGTTGCCGTGGAACGTATAGTACTCGACGCCAAACTTCCCGATGAATCCGGTGTAATAACCTGCTTTCCTCAAAATCGCGGGATACGTTCGTTCCCATTGTTCCTCTGTCAATTGATATGATGACGTGAAACCAATGCCATTGACGCGTTCATGCATGCCGGTCAGCAGGGCCACGCGACTGGGCGAGCAGGTGGGTTCCGCACTGTAGGTATTGCTGAATCGAATCGACTCGCGCAGCAGCCGATCCAGGTGCGGTGTCTTGATAAACGGATGCCCCATGGCACCAAGTGTGTTATCTCGTTGATCGTCAGTGAGCAGGAAGATGATATTGGGGCGTGATTGTCTGGCGGACTCAGCGTCCGCGGCTGGCAATGTGTCCGCACTTGCCATGATCACGGTGGCGAGCAGAGCGACAACAAACCACGGAAACGCTTGATTCGTTCTGTGTGTCATGGAGTTGACCTTTTTAGCCGTGGGGGCGCACGGTCCACGCGAGTCGGCTCCTTTCTTGTGGTGGCTCCTTGTGGGGTTTCTGCGCATGCTACCGGCTCCTGCTTGAGGCGAGTGCCTTTGGAAAGCGGGGAAATCGACTGAACGGCCTTCTTCCAGCACGCAGCCCTACCAGGCGTGGCGGTTAAACAGACGCGTCGTATGGGTCGGAGGCGGCCCTATTTCACCAACACGACCCAGTCTTGATCGGCCGCCGAGGGGGGCGAGCCAAGTGAAACGCTTCCGCCTCCACGAATTGTGGAGGCCTCTCCTTCAAACGATCCAGCGCGCGGGTTGTACCACCGCAAAGTCATAGCGCCTTTCACATCGATAAGATCAAGCTGCCCGCACTCGGTGGCCTTGGGCAAATAGATCGCGTACACGACGCCGGGCAAAGCGAATACCTGGGCGCCCATTGGATAGACATTTTTTCCGCGGTTTTGAGTCACACTGATCGTGGCGGCATCGGTCAACAACTGGTCGGCGGGCAGCATCTGCCAAAACGGTAGCTCTTCCACGAACTTTCGAGCGAACCAGACGTAATCCCACAGCTTATCCCGCTCCGGCGTCTTGAAGCTATCGGACTTCAGCAGATCACCGAGGATGAACTCAATGTTGCCGCCCGACAGATAGGTGGGCCAAAGTTTTTCCATGCGCAGCGCTCCGCGTCGTCGACTGGAACCCAACCCTCATTCTGTCCCTTGTCGATTGTAAATTCGTCCATCGATACCGGAAGTGGTCGGCCGGCCCGGGCTGTTGCGTCGCGAAACTGCTGAGTCAGCGTATCGATGCGACTCTGCCCCAGCTGAATCGACGTCAAACTGAACCGCTCATCACCAAAGGTGAAACGGAGCGATTTGAGTGGATCCCCAGCCGAATGGACGGTTACCGGATGGTCGTACGGATCGACAGCGCGAACATAGTCTGCAAAGGCGCGTATGCGCTGCGGCCCGAAGTCGAATCCCAGATTGTACTCTTCGCACAGATTCCACTCCAACGCCAGATGATGAGCGAAGCGAGCGATTATCTCGCGGTAGTACAGTTTGCGCTCCGGCCCCAACTCGCCTTGGTCCAGTTCCTGCTTGTTCGGCTTCTCGGCTTCATTGAAGACAAAATGCAGAAATATCCCCTGACGTTGGGCGTGGTCGAAGACCGTCTCCCACTGTTGGAGTTTGCCGATGTCATAGTGCCGGTGGTCGTTCTCGCGACTCCCTTTCGGCTGGGTCACAGGCAACCAGGGCCAGACATCGCAGCCGTCGCCACCGACGTTCATCGTCAGAAAGTAAATGCTGTTAACGTGCTTGGACGACAGGTAATTGAGAGCCCCGATGATGCCGCGACCGTTCCCGTCACCCCAGTCGGGGTCGCCGGGCCGCCAGTCGGCGACGTGGGCCGCATATTGATGGCTGGGGGGAGTGTTGTCGAAGCCCGCGTAGGCCAAGAAGTTTTCGGGGCTGTCCGTGCCACCGCGAATCCAGTAAGGACCGTCCCGAAACTTGAGATAATGCTGACCAACGTACTCCAACCGACCCCATTTCAAGTAGCCTGGTGCTTCGCCGTCGCAAGCGCCAATCTCGAACGTGCCCGTCTGACCATCGAAGGCGACCGGTTGCCCCGCTGTCGGGTCGAGTGAAATCGACACGCTATCCCCGGAGCGGAACGAAGCCTGAAACGTCCACTGGCCAGGTTCATCTGGGGCGAAACGCGCCCGCCATACGTTCCCCTGACCGCCGCCAAAACCGTCGCCATCGAAGAAGCCGGGCACATCGAGCTGTCGCCCAGTCGGGCTCGTCAGCTGTACCTGCAAGCGGTAATCGACAAACGGGTTGGGGCGATCATCCGCTTCACGGGCCAGCGGGCCGCGGAAGCTGATGGTAAGCGGATACCACATACGGCCACAGCTCTCGATCACGGGATCGAGTATCGCGTCACCCAGCATCCGCAGGAAGCCATCGTACTCCTTGGTCGTGATTTTGTTCTCCCGTTCGTCCAACCCCAAGCGGACAACAACCATATTCCAAGCTGGGATGACGAACAAGTCGTTGTTGTTGTAGCCGCTGCGCTCGTAAGTGCCCAGCGGAGCGTGAGGCCAATGCTGTTTGCCATCGGGAGTTCTTCCATTGGGCCACCAGTGATAGCCGTAAATGCCGGCACCCTGGCGATTGCTACCAGGCAGCGCGTTCGGTATGGTCGCCGGCACTTGGACACGAGTGGCCTCGGCGACCCACTCGGCGCGAACAAGTTGCTGGTCCTCCCAGCGACCGCGATTCAAAAACAACAGCCCAAATCTAGCCAGATCGCTCGCCGATATCTCGATGCCACCGGTCCAGTTGGGGACTTTGCCGGTAGAGTCCAATTTCCAGTCGAATCGCGTAATGCCGATTGGATCGAGAATCCGCCGTTTCAAGTAGTCGTGCAACGGCTCTCCGGCAATCTGCGTTAACACGTAACCATAGTGCTGCGTTGCCTCGTCCCAATACATGTACTTGGTACCCGGAGCGAAAAACGGCCGCTGGGGAACGACCAGCGCATTGGCGTCGCTGCGACCTTGGTCGTCGGCGTCATAGGAGCCGCCCACACCGTCGATGCCCGAAGTCATGGTCGCCAAGTGTCGCAGCGTGACGGCAGGGTAAAGCTCGGCCAGCGACGGATCATGGTCTTTGGCGAGCGTATCGAGCGTGCACCTGCCATCCTCGATCAGCAACCCGTGTGCGGTACTGGTGAATGCTTTCGTAACGGACCACACGCCTTGTTGTACGTCGGCCTCAGCACCTTTCCAGATCATACGGCCGTTGCGCACGATGACCATTCGCTTGACACCATTGGACCCGGCGTGCGCGGCCAGATAATCGACGGCCGCACTGAGCAAACGTGGATCGACGCGCTGTGACTGCGGAGTCGTCATTTCCCATTCGCGGCCCGGGAAGACCATTTCACCGGCGAAGGTCGCACGGCACGCGCTCAGAACCAGACCGAGCGCAAGAAGTCGATGTGCAAGTCGCTCCATAAGTTCTCTCCGCATCGAAGTCCGCGATGAATCAAAATAGTCGTGACATCATCGCTGATGACACGGTGTCTCGCCGGCGATGCTACGCAAGACGTATGATGACATCGCGGAGTCATTCTATCACGGCTTCCTTGCACGCACCAAGCGGGCGAAGCCTTTCCGTTGTGTCTCGCACCAGCCGTCCAGGGAGAATCGAATCTGTGGTGGCGGCCCCGCAAGATCAACGATCCGCCATGGAGTGATCGGCCCCCGAACTGCCGTCGACGGTATCCTCCGCCGCGGGCAGGACGGCACGGTTTCGCCAGTAGGTCGCCAGCATCGACCCGGAGACATTCATCCAGGGACCAAAGATGGCTGGGGCGAGCGCCGCCTGCAAGCTGTGCAGTGTATTCAGGGCCAGTCCCGAAGCCATGCCACCGTTTTGCATGCCTACCTCAAATGCCACCGTGCGGCAATCACGCTCGCTCAGTCGCGAGAGCTTCGCCAGCCAATAGCCGAGCGAGTAGCCGGCAAGATTGTGCAATATGGACGCGGCCAGCAGCAGCAGTCCGACGTGCCGCAGGTCCTCGGCCGACCGTGCCGTGATGATGGCTATGATGTAACAGATGCCGACCATCGAGAGCACAGGCAGAGTCTGGTCCATCCAGTTCTTCGGACCTCGAAAGACCAATTCGACGCACAGCTTGGCGACCGCCACGACACCGACGAGCGCGGATCCGAGCACCACGCCTGTCGTGAGCGGACCGAGCCGCGCAGGTCCCACCACCGCGGCTACGGCAGCTAGCTCAAACATACATGCCGCAGTTGCCGCCAGTGGCACCACTCGTTCGAACCCGCGCCAGCCACTGTAAAGAATACTGTGTGCAAGTAGGCCGGCTACGATGGGTACGATGATCAAATTGCAGATCGAAAGCATCATGTCGACGAAACTGATATCGATATACTGCGCGGCGAAGATCTTCATGATCAGCGGCGTCATGAGTGGGGAGAGGAGTGTCGAACAAGCGGTCATGGTCACTGATAGGGCCACGTTACCTCGCGCGAGATAAGCCATTAGATTCGACGCGACGCCCCCAGGGCAGGCTCCGATCAAGACGATGCCGGCGGCAATTTCCGGCTCGAATCCAAGTGTCGCCGCCAGCAGATATCCGAGTGTCGGCATGACGGAAAATTGAAGAACCATCCCCACCAGCACGGGCCAGGGCATTTGCAGCACGCGTTTGAAATCAGTCAGGCTGAGTGTCGTTCCCATGCCGAACATGATGATCTGAATCAGCGGAACGATGAGTATCTTGAGATCGAAGCCAAACCAGGTGCCGAACGCGGCAGGGTAGACCAGCGAAGCTGCCACGAACGCGAGTACCCACATCGTGAACGCAAAACCGCGCAAAGGACGATAGCTCGTCAAGGCGATCGCCAAACTGGTCAGAGATACGACAATGGCGATACCGCTCAGGACACGCAGTTCCAATAACCATCCTGCCAAAGCCAGGAGAAGGCATGAAATAACGACGCACGCTGTCACCTTTCCGATACTGGGCCGCACGTCTCGCATGACTGAATCGTCTCCCTTACTGGATCACCTCGCCTACTGGATCACCTCCTCTACTGGCGCACACTCGTACCGTCGCGCCTCCGCAAGGGGCGCCAATTCCCGCGGCCACTCCCCCAAGCTCCCGCCTTGGCCGCCAACTGCTCGTCGATCTCAACGCCCAAGCCCGGTGATTCGTTGACATGCAGGTAGCCGTTTTTGACCGTGGGGCAGCCCGGGAAGATCGCCTGCATCTCATCCGAGAAGTGTACCATCTCCTGGATGCCAAAGTTGTGGATGGCCAAATCCAGATGGGCATTGGCAGCATGCCCGACGGGGGATACGTCCGAGGGACCGTGCCAAGCCGTGCGCACGCCGAACCACTCGGCCAAGGCCGCAATCTTCCTGGCCACCGAAAGACCGCCGGTCTGCGATATGTGGACACGGATGAAGTCAATCAACCGCTCCGAAATGAGATTTACCCATTCGTGAGGGCTGTTGAACAATTCGCCCATCGCAATGGGCGTGGATGTCTGCTGTCGCAGCATCCGGAAATAACCGTTGGCCTCGGGTGGAAATGGATCTTCGATGAAAAAGGGACGGTACGGTTCGAGTTGCTTGACCAGATGGATGGCGTCGATCGGCGGCACGCGTTCGTGAATGTCATGCAGCAGCTCGATCTCCTTGCCGCAAGAGGTCCGGATATGTTCAAACATTTCTGGGACCGATCGCAAGTACGGTCCCGGCTCCATGAACTCGTCGTTGGGGAGTCCAAACCCTGCATCTTTGAAATCCGGGTTCTGCGAAAGGTGTGTCGCGCCGTAGCTGCCAATTTGGATACGCACGTGACGATATCCTTGCTCCATTGCCCGTTTGACGTGCTCCTCCAGTTCGGAAACATCCCGTCCCCCGCAGTGTGTGTACGTGTCGACCGCAAACCGGCATTTGCCTCCCAGTAGCTGGTAGAGGGGCATGTTGGCCCGTTTTCCCTTGATGTCCCACAACGCCTGGTCCAATCCACTCAGCGCATTGTTCAATACCGGTCCGTTGCGCCAGTACGACGACGTATACGCAGTCTGCCACAGATCCTCGATGTCATCTGCGCTGCGCCCCACGGCAAAAGGCGCCAGATAATCTTTAATCGCCGTTTCCACGGCCATGGGACGCTGCTGGAACGTGGCGCAGCCTAACCCGTATAGTCCCGGCTCGCTCGTCTCGACTTTGACCACATTGAGGTTGCGAACACGAAGGCAGGTGATACCGGTGATCTTTAGTGGGGGGAGTCCGCGTGTCGCCTCCTGGACCAGCTGACCGACGGATTCGTTCTGAGCGCACACAGACATCGCGCCACCGGCCGCTCCCAACCCCAACCCAATGAGCACTGTACGTCGCTTCATCGTGTTCTCCTTGGTGTTCGTGTCAGTCGTCGGCTGCAACCAAATGTAGAACGGAATTCACCGCGTTTGTGCAGCTCCCGCCGCTCGCAACTTCCTGACGCGCAACGAGATTTAAAGCCTTCAGCCAACATGCACCCTGCGCCGCCTAGGATCGGTGCTGCCCAGTTAACGAATTGGGTACTCACGAGAATATCGGCCGTTGTTATTGTGCCAGCTCGAGCGACGCAGTGCAGCCCGCATTCACCAAAAAAACACTGAACAAAATGCAGGTGAGGATACCTGGCAAGGCTGCCTGCACCACCACAGCTGGATAACCATGGCAAAACCGACACTCTCCTGCTAAAACAGAGACACGGCGGACTCCACCAATCGGGGCCTTTTGGATACTGCGTGTCGTGCTGCATAAACTCCAATACACGATGAGCTTGCCTTTGCCGCTCGAACAGGTGTTCGCTTTTTTCGCGGATGCCACGAACTTGCAGCAAATCACGCCACCGAAACTGGAGTTTCGCATCGTCACGCCGCAGCCGATTCAAATCGCTGAGGGAACGCTCATCGATTACCAACTGAAGCTGTTCGGCGTTTCTTTTTCGTGGCGGACTCGAATTGCCAAGTGGAACCCGCCCCATGAGTTCGTGGACGAGCAGTTGCGGGGACCCTACAAGCAATGGGTCCACATGCACCGCTTTCATGAGCGAAATGGAATGACCGTGATTGACGATCGGGTCGAGTACGAAGTTCCCTTGTTTCCGCTTGGTGAAATTGCCTTTCCGCTGGTCCGCTGGCAACTGAGTGGGATCTTTGCCTTTCGTCAACGCGCCGTGCAGCGAATCCTCACCGGAGAGGCGTATGACGATAAGGCGACTGTGGTAGCACGGAACTCCCAGAAACCGTAGGCTGCTACCGGCGCGATTTTAACCTCCCGTTGTTCGCACCCAGGCATGGTCCGATTTCGGTTCCGCACGTTCCTCCCGCCCCGTCGGGATTAGCAGGGCGGACTGGCCAGTTACGGCAGATAAGCCGCAAAGCGTGGCGGCCGAGTCGAGGCTGCGAAGGCACAACGGCGCGAAGGCACAACGGCGACTCGCCCAAGGCCGAAACATGCCGCGGCTTGACTGGGTCTCGAAGGCGTGCCGCTGTGATGGGACGTTGGGGACTCGACCGACGGTGTGTCGCGGTGTGACGGTAGCGGACCAGTTGTGGCTCCGCCGGGATCAACCCGACGGAAGCCTGAAAGGCGGATGGCCTGACGGTAGCGGACCAGTTGTGGCTCCGCCGGGATCAACCCGACGGAAGCCTGAAAGGCGGATGGCCTGACGGTAGCGGACCAGTTGTGGCTCCGCCGGGATCAACCCGACGGAAGCCTGAAAGGCGGATGGCCTGACGGTAGCGGACCAGTTGTGGCTCCGCCGGGATCAACCCGACGGAAGCCTGAAAGGCGGATGGCCTGACGGTAGCGGACCAGTTGTGGCTCCGCCGGGATCAACCCGACGGAAGCCTGAAAGGCGGATGGCCTGACGGTTGCGGACCAGAAAAATCTTCTGGCCAGCCTATGTCTTTGTCACACATCTTTTTGTCCTTCAGCGTTCCTTCCATCCCATACCAGTTTCCATTCACCCAATCCCGAGACAAAAACGGCGTTAACTCCAAGACCACGACCCTCCGAGGTGTTATCGCGTCAGGAGCCTCCCTGATTGTCGCGCAATTGGCCCCCCGCATGGCGTGGCCAAACCACTCGCTGTGTGATATCCTGCAGAACTGAACAAGGAGGGAATCGCATGGGAAAGAGAAAGAAGAAGTCCAAGAAACGTCCGCCGCTTGATCCGACCTTGCCGATCTTCGAAGTCAAGATCACACTCGACTTCATCGACCCGCCGATCTGGCGCAGAGTCCAAACCAGCGATTGTTCCCTGGATGATCTGCACGACATCATCCAAATCAGCATGGGCTGGCAGAACGGGCACGCGCACGGCTTCATGATTGACGGTGAGTCGTGTGAAAATCCCGAATTTGGCGGCGATGGAGATTACGATTCCCGGCACATCTATCTCCATGAGTTAGTCGAGGAGCAATTGACATGCTTCGAATACGAGTATGATTTCGGAGATAGTTGGGAACACACGATCGAGATCGAGAAGACCTTGCCGGCCGGGACAGGAATTCGCTATCCAAGCTGCATCGGCGGTGAGCGGGCCTGCCCACCCGAGGACTGTGGCGGTCCCTACAGGTACGCGGATTTACTCAGCGCCCATGAGGACCCGGACAACGCGGATGACGATTATCACGAGTTTCTGGAGTGGGTTGGGGGCGAGCTTGATCCCGAACGGTTTGACTTGGAGGAGATAAACCGGGAGCTACGGCATCTCCGGCCTTGGCTGGGGAAGCGGCAAGGGGACCGCGATCTTCAAGTCGTGTTTGGCAAGGGAGATTTGGTGCGGGTCAAGGCCGGGACCATGCACGATGAGTATGCCGACATTCCGCTCGGCGGCTGGGTCGGCAAGATCAAGCGGATAGCCTGGCTCGTGCCCATCGCTTACGGCGTACAGTGGACCAAGCCGACACTTGTCCAGGCTCACCCCGTTTTCGTCAAGCGATGTCGTCGGGATGACGAGAAGCCCGGCAGATACTGGATCGATGAGGACCGGTTGGAGCCGGCCGACGATGAGACGCCGATCAACGTCGAACAACCGACGACGATCAACACCCCGGCACTGTCGCCAGCTGATCCCGAAGATCGCATCCGTATGGTGTTAGGATTGACCAGCGATGATCCGTTGCCGAAAGCCAGCAGGGCTGCGCAGCAGCTGTTTCTTGCATACCTGCAGACTCATTTGTCCTTTCCTTTCCCGGCCCGCCGCTGGAAATTCCGTGGCGCCGGCTCCACCGGTTTCACGGAGGTACAGGTCACGCGATTCGCCAGCACAGCAATCAGACGCAAGCATGGCATTATGTGCGTGGTGCGCAAAGGCGAAAAAGAAATTGCCGTGCCTTTGTCGTCCCTTGATGTCGACGATTCGGATGCGCACTGTCCGGCACGTCGATGATTATCGTCGTTGGATGTGGTACATCCAAGACAGATACTATGACGAAGACAGCGACGATGAATGTGATGACCGAAGAGGAGGACGAGGGGGCGTCACGGCAATGGGAGCTTACTCGATCCGAAATCCTCCCGATGGGGACGGTGGCCTATTACGGTCCCGATGACAAGACGGCGACAAAGATTGCCGCGGCGGTATTCCTCCAAGAAGACGCGGATCCCATTTTGCAGCGGTGGGTCGCCAGCGACGTGATGACCGATCCCAAGATTCAACAGGAAATCGCCGCGTTTTTTCAACAGTATGGGGTGAAACACATCGCCGCTGAGCGATGGCATTATCGGCTGTCCTCACGAAGAAGGCGCCGATTTTCCGGAAGGAGGAGACTGTCCGTTTTGTCCCTACTGGAAAGGGCAGCAGGGGAGCGGAGCCAAAAAGCGACGTCGCAAGTGAAGATGTCGCAAGTGAAGAAGCAGCGAACCAACTGCAAAGTTGGCTCCCGTATACTTGGATAGCTCCGGAGAACAGGCCTATACTGGTACGACCGATACCGCAAGGTATCGGCTGTACCACATTCTGGGAGAATGTCCAACTGCGCGGGAGCGCTCGCTATGCAGTATGGGATCGGCACGCTGGACCTGATCGTGATTCTGGTCTACCTGGTGGGCATCGTCGGGCTTGGCTGCTGGGTCGGTCTGCGACATCGCCGTGGAGGAGGCGAGAGCAAGGACTACTTTCTTGCCGGCGGAACGCTCACTTGGCCCGTGATCGGTTTGGCCCTCTTCTCCACCAACATCTCCACCGTCCACCTGGTCTCGCTGGCCCAGGAAGGCTACGCCAACGGCTTGGCATTCGGCAATTTCGAACTGATGGCCGGCTTCACGCTGATTCTGCTGGCCCTGTTCTTCGCCCCCTTCTACATTCGCAGTCGCGTGGCTACTCTGCCCGACTTCTTGGAGAGACGTTACAGTCGGGCCAGTCGCGACTGGCTGGCGTTTATCTCTATCGTCTCGGCGATCTTCATTCATATCGGATTCACGCTCTACACCGCCGCCCTGGTCATGCATGGTCTGCTGGGCATTCCCGAAAAATACCTGCTCTGGACGATCATCGCGATCGCCGGGATGACAGGGCTTTATACGGCCATCGGCGGCCTGATTGCCGTGGTGACCACCGAAGCAATTCAAACCGTGGTGTTGCTGCTGGGAGCTGTCTGTGTGACCGTGATTGCCTTGATCGATGCGGGCGGGTGGCACGGCATCCGCGAGACATTGGCCGCTCACGGTGAACTGGCGAAGCTCACGATGCTGCGCTCGGCCGATGACCCCGTGGGCTTGCCATGGTACGCGGTGTTCCTGGGCTACCCGGTCATCGGCATCTGGTACTGGTGCACCGACCAGACGATCGTCCAACGGGTGCTGGGCGCCAGAAGCGAGGACCACGCTCGCACCGGCGCGCTGTTTGCCGGATTCATCAAGATTCTGCCGGTGTTCATCCTCGTCTTGCCGGGCCTGATGTGCTACGTGCTCGTTCTGCAAAACGCCTTCGACGGCCAGCTACCCGCCGATTCCAAAGATGCCTATTCGTTCATGATCGAACAGATCATGCCATCCGGCCTGCGAGGCGTGGTGGCGGCCGCCCTGTTGGCGGCGGCGATGAGTACGGTGTCCGGAGCCCTGAATTCCGTGGCCACCTTGTTTTCGTATGACCTGTTCAAACGTCGGGCGCCCGAGATGTCGGAGCACGCGCTCGTCCTGATCGGTCGCTGCGTGACCGTCATCGGCATGATTGTGGCCGTCTGTTGGTCGCCGTTTATTTCTCAGTTCGAGTCGATCTTCGGCATGATGGCCACGATGATCTGCTACATCGCTCCGCCGATCACCGCCACCTTCCTGCTTGGCGTTTTCTGGAAGGGAGCCTCGAGCAAGGGCTCCATTACCACGCTCATCGTCGGGTTTGTGGTTGGTTTGCTGGCATTCGTGGTCAGCCTTTCGGGAAAGGCGAACATGGCAAGCCTCCACCCATTGCACGATGGTTTGATCAGTGTTCTGGGGGGCGGGTCGGTCGCTAACACGATTGTCAACATGCACTGGATGTTGGCCTCCTTCTGGCTCTGCTTGTTCTGCCTGGCGCTGCACGTTGTCGTGTCATTGGTAACGCCCGAGGAATTGACGAAGGAGAAAGCTGCTTTGGTCTGGGCTCATCCGCTCGACGCGCTGCGCAGCCCCGGCTGGAAAGGAATTGGCAACTACAAAGTGTTAAGCGGTTTGCTGTTCGGCGTACTTGTCGCGCTCTATGCCCTACTCGGATGATGGAGAACAACCATGAAACACAACTCGGCTTCGGTGTTCGCCCTTTGGGCTTCGCTCTTCGTTTCTCTGGTGGCAGTAAAGGGACAGGAAGAATCGTGGGACATGCTCACCGCCCAGCCCGAGGTTGTCGAGGCGTGGCAGGACATGCGTTTCGGCATGTTCAACTGCTGGGGCCCGGTCAGCCTGACAGGCCTGGAAATCGGTTGGTCGCGCGGTGCTCCGCGCGGCGGCGAGTTTCGGGTCATTGAAGGCCAGGGACCCACGCCCGCGGAGGTCTACGACAATTTGTACACGCAGTGGCAGCCCGATCAGTTCGATGCACGGCAGTGGGTCCAGATTGCCAAAGATGCCGGGATGAAGTACATGATCTTCCTGGTCAAGCATCACGACGGTTTCTGTCTCTACGACACGCAGCTCACCGACTACCGAAGCACGGGACCGAAGTCGGCCTGGAAGGTCGACGTCATGAAGCAGGTGGCCGAGGCCTGCCACGAAGCCGACCTGAAACTGATCATCTACTATTCGCAACCCGACTGGCACCACCCCGATTACCGCACGAAGAACCACCAGCGTTATATCGAGTATCTTCACGGCCAGGTGCGCGAGTTGCTGACAAACTACGGTCGGATCGACGGGTTCTGGTTCGACCTGGGAGGGAAACCGGAGGACTGGGATACCGTCAAGCTGTTCCAGATGATGCGGACCCTGCAGCCGTGGCTGATCATCAACAACCGCTGTGGACTGCCCGGCGATTTTGACACGCCGGAGCAGCGATTGGGCAGTTTCCAGCTCGAACGCCCCTGGGAAACGTGCATGACTCTGGGGACGCAGTGGTCCTGGAAACCGGACGACAAGATCAAGTCGCTCAAAGAGTGCATCGACATCGCTGGTGACCTGTGCTGGCCGCAACGGCAATCTCGCGCTCAATACCGGTCCCATGCCCAATGGCCAGATCGAACCGCGCCAGGCCCAACGGTTCCGGGAAATCGGCCAGTGGCTGGGAGAGTACGGCCAGAGCATTTACGGCACGCGCGGAGGGCCGTTCTGGGGGCTCGGTTGTCTGACCACTCGGAAGGACAAACACCATCTACGTGCATGTTCTCAAGTGGTATGACGAACGTGTGCTGCTGCCGGCCATCACACACGCAGATTCTGTCGCACGAGGTACTGACCGGCGGTACGGCCACGGTGCAGCAATCGGATCAGGGCTTGGAGATCCTCGTGCCGCGCGAGCACCGGAGCGAGTTGGACACGATCATCGCGCTTCATCTTGATGGGCCGGCGTCGGAAATCGACGTGGCGCCGATTCTGTGCGGGCCACTTACTTTCGGTAAGAAAGTGACGGCGTCACATGTTTACGACGCCAATCCCGCCATCGCGCAACAATACCGCCCGGAACTCGCCGTGGACGGCGATCCCAATACCGGCTGGACCTTCAATCCCGACCAGCCTACCGCCTGGCTGGAGATCGACCTGGAGAAGGCACACACATTCGACCACGCCTGGCTCAATGAACCGTACGATCGAATCCGCGAATTCGAATTGCAGGCAGAGAAAGATGGCACGTGGCAGACGTTTCTTCGTGGCACGACAATTGGCGAGGACTGCACGGTGACCTTTACGCCCGTGACAGCCCAACGTGTGCGACTGGTGGTACTCAAGACGACGATCAATCCTTTGGTTGGCGAGTTCCAGTTGCTGGAGGCGAGGGTGCGTTAAGAGGTTTGTTGGCGGAGCATTGTAGCTGATGAGTCATGTCTCCACCGGGATGAAGCCGGTGGTGGACTAGTGATTACAGTCAAGGGCTTTCAGACTATCCCACGTACTCGCGCAAGACTAAGGAGCTCTAACAAAACGTGGTTCTTGACGTCGGTTCATGCGGCGAAACCAGCTGAGCGGCATGCTGCATCGGCGGTTTTGTTAGAGCTCCTAAACCAACGGCCCGCCACTCCGGTGGAGGCGAAGCGAGAAGATGGCATGAGCCGCGTCGACGCCAAGGCATAACGAGGAGCGACACGAGATGAATGCACGGGAACGAGTCATGGTGGCGTTTGCCCATGAGGAGCCGGACCGGGTACCGGCGTGGTGTGGTGCTTCGGCTGAGTTCTGGGCCAAGGCCAAGGGGGACTTGAAACTTGACGACGAGGGATTGCGCCGGCGGCTGGGCGACGATTTTCGTCGCGTTTTCGCTCCGCTATGCCGGCCCCGCAGTCCCGTTGTGCGAAGGTGCGACGTCGCGCACCGTCTTCGGCATTCAACGCTCCGGGCTCGGCTACGGCCAGCCGCTGTCACACCCGCTGGCAACTGCCACGCTCGGCCAAGTGCATGACTATCCGTGGCCCGACCCGGCTTGGACGGATGTGTCGGAGATTCGCGAAGAAGCCTTGGTCTGGAACAAGAAGTACGCGATTCTGGGCGGCGATTGGTCACCCTTCTGGCACGACCTGATCGATCTGCTGAGCATGGAGGCGATGTATCTGAAGATGTACGACGAGCCGGAGTTGATCGACGCGGTGCTTCAGCATCTGGTCGACTACTACGCGGCTGTGAGCCAGCGGATCTTCGATGCGGCTGCCGACTCGATCGACATTTTCTTCATCGGCAACGATTTCGGCAGCCAGCGGGGTCCGCTCCTTTCGGAAGCGATGTTTCGCCGGTTCCTGCTCCCCCACTTGGCGCGTCTGATCGACCTGGGGCACGCCTACGGTCTCAAGGTCATGCTTCACTGCTGCGGTGGGTTTGCGGAGTTGATTCCGGCGATGATTGAAGTCGGGCTCGACGGCCTGCACGCCCTGCAGCCCTGCTGTGCCGGCATGCAGCCGCGGCGGCTCAAGGAAGAATTTGGCGACAAGATGTTGTTCAACGGGGCCATCGACTCGCACCACGTGCTGATCAAGGGGACGCCCCAGACGGTTCGGGAAAAGACGCGAGAAACGCTGGACGTCATGATGCCCGGCGGAGGCTATGTGGCCGGGGCCAGTCACGACTCGATTCTGGAGGAAACGCCGGTGGAAAACGTCGTGGCCATGTTCGACGCGGTCCGCGAGTTTGGTGTGTACGACGAAAACGGCTGATTGCGACCGGAAGACAATTGCCGCACAATGTTCAGGATCTGTGGAGACTCGCTCAGCCGGAGCCGCCATCTGCGGCGTTCTCTGGCCAGCACGGCATTCACTTTGTGAGGACAGACTCATGCAGGCAAAGCGACACGACACGCCCATCGTTCTGGTGATTGCCGGGTTGGCTGCGGGACTATTCGCTCCGCGAGCGTGCGCCGCCGATCTGCCTGGCAAGATCAAAGCCTTCTGTATCGATTTCAATTGGGGGCCGGGTGGTCCCAATGCCTTTGCGGCGCCGGGCCATTGGGGAAATGCTTCTCCCGAAGAGCACGTTCAATGGTACAAGGATCTGGGTGCCAACACGATTCAGACTTTCTGCGTATCCTGCAACGGGTACGCATGGTACAAAGACGGCATCGTACCCGCACAGCCCGGACTCTCGTCGGACTTCCTGAAAGAGGTTACACGAATTGGACACAAAGAAAGTCTGCAGGTGATGGGTTACTTCTGTATTGGAGCCAACACACGGTGGGGCCAAGCACATCCCGAACTCAGCTATGGCATTCCAAATACTCCTCATATTCCACTCACGAGCGCTTACCTGGACTACCTTGACGGTGCCATTCGGGATGTGTTACGCAAAACGGAAATCGACGGGTTTATGATTGACTGGGTTTGGAATCCAGATCGGCAAGCCAATGGAGGCAAGTGGTTGGCGTGCGAACAAGCACGATACAAGGAGTTGATGCAAGAGCCCTTTCCAGGCGAAGACAAATTGTCCCAACAGGCGGAGGTCGAGTATGGCCGCCGTGCGATAACTCGGTGTTGGGAAACGATCCGTACGGCAGCCAAGGAGACAAAACCGGACTGTATTATCTGGTTGTCTTGCCATAACCTGTCCCATCCCCACGTCGAAAACAGCAAGATGTTCCGAGAAGTCGACTGGTTGATGAACGAGAATCCCGATCCCACTTCGCTCTCCCAGGCGAAGGAAGCCACGGGGAGCCATACGCGACTCGTGCAGTGTCTCTGCGGCTGGGGGAGCCAGCACGATGCGGCGAAAGTGATGGAAAACCCGCTCTACAAGGAAGTCGGTTTCTATGGCTTTGCCAAGCCGGATGATACTTCCTTTCCGCCCCTTGAAAAAGCGAGTGATGGAAGCCTCACTGGAAATGCCAAAAACATCGATATCATGCGGAAGGCGTTTCGAGACGAGGGGGCGGAGGGGGGGGAGTAGTGGAGTGATGGAGGGGTGGAGTGATGGAGGGATGGAGAGGCAAAAACGAGCGACCTTTGTTTCAGCAGGACCACTCGACGATCAATCAAGTATATGTGTGTGTTGACTAATGACCCTTTCCACTGCTCCACTGCTCCACTACTCCACTGCTCCACTGCTCCACTGCTCCACTGCTCCACGCCCTCCACCCCTCCACGCCTCCGAGGCCCCAGAACCTGCCCCCCCAGGGGCGTTTTAGAACCTGTTGTGGACACCTACCATGCTGCACGATCCTAGCCATTACGAATCGCCGCCGATCGCTCACGAGATTCAGCTGAGTGGGCATGATACTGACATTCTGCGCAGGTTGGCCTCCGAACTGGCGGGCATTGCGGCATTGCCCGTTCACCAAGAGAAGGCTCGGCTCTGGCAGAAGCTGAACGACCTGCAATCCCTCCGACCGATGGTCTGGATCAACGAGATTTGCTGGCACGAAATGAACGTCGATGATGAGCTGACTCTGTGCACGGAGCATCCCTGGGCGCAAGACCAGGAGCGCGAATTGCGGCGAACGCTTTATCAATGGCGCCATTTGCCCGGCGACATGATCATCAGTGACTTTCTTGCCTGTCCGCTGGCGGTACACAGCACCGACTTCGGGATCATCGAGAATGTGGATGTCGTTCGCACTGACGACGCGAGTGATATTGTCTCACGGCACTTCAATGTCCAGATTCGCGACTTCGACGATTTGGAGAAGATCAAGATGCCCGTGGTCACGCACAACGAACTGGCCACCGAGTTCCGGTATCAGGCCATGTGCGACGTCTACGATGGAATCATGCCGGTCAAGAAGGTGGGGCAGACGCACATCTGGTACACCCCGTGGGACTACCTGATTCGCTGGTGGGGTATCGAAAAGGCCATGATGGACCTGATCGAGCGTCCGGATCTGGTGCATGCCGCTGTGGACCGCATGGTCGACGCGTGGATGGTGGAATTGGACCAGTTCCGAGCGATGAACCTGCTTTCGCTCGATGCGGACAATACGCGCATCGGATCGGGTGGATATGGGTATACCGACGAGTTGCCTGGCGACGAGTATGATCCCAGCTACGTGCGTCCGCACAATATGTGGGGCTGTTCCAACGCACAGATCTTTTCGGAAGTGTCGCCGCAGATGCATTGGGAATTTGCCGTCGAGCACGACTTGCGTTGGCTCCAGCGCTGGAAGTTGACATACTATGGCTGCTGCGAGCCACTGGATCGTAAGATCGACATTCTCCGGCGGATTCCCAACCTGCGGAAAGTCTCGGTCAGCCCCTGGTGCGACACGCCGCGCACGGTCGAAAGAATCGGTACCGACTACGTGATGAGTCGCAAGCCGAGCCCGGCGATTCTGGCGGAAGACGACTGGCATCCGCAGCGAGCCAGGAATGATCTGCGCAAATTCCTTGAGCTGGCGAAGGGCTGCCACGTCGAATTGATCATGAAAGATATATCCACCGTGCGTTATCAACCTCAACGACTCTGGCAATGGGCCGAGATGGCGATGGAAGTCGCGGGAGAGTTTTATTCGTAGAGTGAAAGTCGGTAACATGCACGCACGAAATTCACGTGTTCAAAATCCGGTAACACTTTAGCGATGTGCAGTGTACGGCGTCTTTGTTTTCACCAGGTCAGGCGCGCCAGGGGGTAAACAGATCGGAATAGCGAATGGTGAATGGTGAAGTAATGTAGCGAGGGGAAGGTGGCTGAGAAAGCCTATCATCGGGGCGTTCCGCTGCGGTGCAAGGACAGAAAAAGGGCGAATCACGAACCGTCAATTATTCACCATTCACCATTGATTATTGACTTGGGAGCCATGCATCGTGCATCCGATACCGTCAGCTCAGAAATCTTCCTCGGTTTCTTTGCTGTCCTGACTGCCAGCGGCTAAACAATTACGGATTTCGGCGTTCTTGTTTGACTGTGGCCACCGGCCACTTCGGGAGATTTATCATGACCATCCGCATTACTTGTGTTCGATTGACAGTCGCGGCGTTTCTGCTCGTCACGATCATGGTCGCAGCCGGCTCGATGAAGACGGAAAAGGTTGTGCGTTACGGTTCCGTCATCGGCGTCAAGCCGGAGAAGCTGGAGTACTACAAACAGCTCCATGCCAACCCCTGGCCTGGCGTCAACAAGGCGATTAAGGAGGCGAATATTCGTAGTTACTCGATCTACCTGACGCAGTTCGACGATGGCAACTGGTACCTGTTCAGTTACCTTGAATATGTCGGGAGTGACTTCGCAGCCGACATGAAGAAGATGGGCCAGGACAGTGAAACCCGGCGCTGGTGGAAGGAAACCGATCCGTGTCAGATCGGGCTCACGAACCGCAAGGAAGGTGAGTGGTGGAAATCGATGGATGAGGTTTACCACTTGGATTAGGCTCGGTTCGAGAACGGTGCTCAAGGTAGTTTCCCGGGTGGCGAGGGGATCTCAACGGCATGCAGACGAATCCATTTGTGGGCGTTCTACTTCACGGCGTCGGTGCCTTTTCATCGTCAAGCTGCTACACGCCGCAGAAGCAGACGAAGCTCTGGTCTTGGGAGGTCTACTGGATTACTCAGGCTTCCTGTGCCTGGCTGATACTGCCGATCCTGTTTGCGTTTGTGACGATTCCCAACTACTTGGACGTACTCCGCAGCTGTCCGCCCGAAGCGATGTGGAAATCGTTCTTGCTGGGAGTGCTATACGGAGTCGGGGGACTGTCGTTCGGGCTGGGAATCCGTTACATCGGGTTCTCGCTGAACTACGCCATCGCCATCGGCATCTCAGCCGGTCTCGGAACGCTTTTTCCGCTCATTTGGCATCCGAACAAGGGATTCGTGTGGGAGATTGTTGACAAGTTCAGTACGGTGCCCGGGCAGACGATCCTGGCGGGGATTGTCCTCTCGCTGGTCGGTATTGCACTGTGCGGATGGGCCGGCGTGCTGCGGGAAACATCGGCAGAACCCGCGCCGTCCTCCCAGCCGACTCTGGCCAGATACTCGTTTCGAGCCGGCGTCCCGCTCGCCATTCTGGCCGGTGTACTGTCCGCCGTATTCAACTACGCCTTGCTGGCGGGCGAACCATTGGAACAAGCCGCGATGGCTCACGGGGCGAGTGATCTGCTGAAGATGAACGCGATCTATCCCTTCTCCAACGGGGGCGCGTGGGTCACCAACTTTATCGGGTGCCTGATCCTCATCAGGCGAAACCGCACCGCGTCACAGTTCGTGGGGCTCCCGGGCAAGAGCGCTGCGACGCTGGCGTTCTACTATCTCATGGCGCTCGTGAGCGGAGCCTTCTGGTACTTCCAGTTCTTCTTTTACGGCATGGGACACACGCATATGGGGCAACAGTACGGGTTCACCAGCTGGGCCCTCCATATGGCCATGTTGATTCTTTTCAGTAATCTCTACGGTTGGCTGTTTCGCGAATGGGAAGGGACGAGCACCATCCCGAAGAAAGTGTTGCACGCCGGCATGCTGGTGATTGTCGTGGCCACGTTGATCATCACATATGGCAATTACCTGGGGCAGCAACCGGCAGCGCTTCACTAAGTGAATGCTCGCCTGGTCCGCATAAAAGAGACTCCTGGTGCTTTGGTCGATCCAATTCAATCAAAACGCGTCACTTCGCTTTCGCGACGCCGGGCGGACCGCACGTCCCGTGGCCGGCCGGGAGGACCGACGGGGGCTCTTCCTTCGGCCAATAGAGTCGCATCACCAGGTAGATCGGACCGTCGGGAGCAGGGAGCCAATTGGATTGCCTGTCGCCGCCCGGCGAATCCTTTTGGATGTAGAGCGTCAGCGACCCATCGTCATTCTGCTTGAGATCAGGCAGCATCGGCGAGTTGATCAAATAGCGGTCGACGGGGTTCTCGATTAAGAGCTGCGTCTGGCCGTCGTACATGGTCACCGACCAGAAGGCGTTGACCGGCGGGTACTGGCCAGCGGTAAAGGTCAGCGTGTAATTGTGTTTGCTGTCGTCGAGCGGTTGGCCTTCGACGTCGCTGCGCGTCATCGGGTAGGTCGCTTCCAGGGCGTCGTTGCCGTATATCCCGGCGTCGGCGGCGGCGCGCAGCAGCCAATTTCCGCCGTAGAAATCACGATTTCCCATCGCGGAAGAGATCCGCCAGCCGCGCTGGAAACCAGGACAGTAAATAATGCGAGGCAAGTATTGATTCGCATGGACAATATCTCCCAAAGATGTAAATCCGGCAGACCGACAGGAACGCCTGGTGGTCCGCCAGCGAAACGGTGTCGAAGGGTTGTGCTCGGCTGCCAGTGCAAGCTTCGCGCCATTTTCGGAGATTGCGGCGAGAACGTGCAGAATCAGAGCGGCCTAGGTGTTTTGGAAGACTTGGCAACCCTGCTCAAATGGCTGAGCAGCTTGTAGGCTACCCGCACGGGAGAGGGGGGCTGTGATTGGCACGTTCTGCACTTCTTGCCCCCCACCAGCAGCGCTGACAATGGCCGGGATGCCGCAGCACCTTGGTGGATTTGTATTTGTCTCGGCAGCGGAGAATTGCGCGAAGACGACAGTCAAACGGATCTTCTTTGCAGCAGTGGAACCGTTTCCCGACACACCCTTTCCCCGCATTAGTTTTTTTATAGTTTGCTGAGCTGCCAAAGTCGAGACTAGAAACAAGTATCGTCGTGCGCGGTCATGGTGGACCGAAAGCAGGAATTACCCTGATACTTGGGAGGGAGCTCATGACTCGCACATCATTACTTGGGGCCATTGGCGGTATTCTCTGCGTGTTTTCGTGCCTCGCCGGCAGTCAGGCCCATGCCCAGTCCTTCGGGGTCGAACTGAACAACACGCTGATGCCTGCCTCGGGAGCCATGGGGGGGGCCAGCATCGCTCGTCCGCAGGATTTGACGTCGGCCGTGAACGCCAACCCGGCTACGCTGACCCAGTTCCGTGGCACGCAGGTCCTCTTTGGTGGTGGCTGGGCGGAACCGACATTTAATCTGACCCAACACACACCCATTGTGTTGCTGGACATCGAGCCTTACTCGGCCAAATCCTCCGCACAGGGACTTCCCATCGGAAACATCGGCGTCACGCAAGACTTGAGTGCTTTGGGATTGCCCGCGACGTTTGGAGTCGCGTTCGTGACGACCGCCGGAGGCTTTGTTGACTTTCGCCAGATCCCTGAGAGCAATGGGACTAACTCCGCCTTTACATCGTTCTCCCTGCCCGTTGCGGTGGGCGTCGATCTGACGGAACGTCTGCACGTCGGTGGCAGTCTGGCATTGGGTATCGCCTTTTTTGATGCTCCATTTGTCGACCTGGGCGGCATGACTCCCGACAGCGCACTGCGTGGCGCCGTCGGATTGAACTACGACCTGACCGATTGCACGACCGTGGGCACCTACTATCAGACAGCACAGCACTTTCGGTTCGATAATGCGGTTGCTTTTGACTTCAACGATACTTACCAGGACGTGCGGATGGACATACCCCAGAACGTCGGTTTTGGGCTGGCCAACAACGCCCTGATGGACGGTCGCCTGCTATTGGCGACCGATCTGCTTTACAAGCTCTATGACGACGCGGACCTGTTCAAAGCCGTCTACGACAATCAATTCGTGGTACAGGTCGGTGCCCAGTACTCGACCGGTAAGTATAAGCTGCGTGCCGGTTACGTCTGGGCTGAGAATCCGTTGGATGACAGTCCAGGTGCCAACATCGGCGGGATCTCACCGCCGGGCGGCATACCGGCGGTACGCTATACCCAGGGCCTCATGGCAGTTACCTCCCAGCATCGCATTTCTGCCGGCATCGGTGTGACCGACGTTCTGCCCGGTATCGACCTGGACCTGATGGCCGGCGGGATGTTCCGCGACACGCAGCAGCTTGCCAGCTTCACGACCACATCGATCGAGAGCTACTGGATCGGCTTTGGACTCACCTGGCGGTTCGGCCGCGGAGCGTGCGAGAATCTTGCGGTTCCGGATGACTGGGGTGGTACGGCGTGCTGTGAGTAATGGTATTTGTTACGCCATTTTTCTGCTTTCGAGAACGGGATTCGGAGTTCTAACGCGATTTGGACCAGGACCAGAAATCGGCGACAGAAAAACCCGCTGTTCACAGCTTATCTTTTTGTCACGAGATCTTTTTGTCCTTCCTCCTGGCTGCAATCCAACATCAATGCCAGCCAAATAGCTGAGGAAACCAGAACCGCACAACGTCCCAAACCGTGACGGTTCAGGTCTTTATCGCGCTGAGACGGCCCCCGCCCTTGCCGTGCCCATTGGGGATGGCATGGGGGACACCGGGCCTCGAGTGGAAGGAATTTCGTCAGCAGGTTCTGCGTGGGGCAGGTGTGTTTGAATGGCCGATCATGCGGCGGTTCATAAACGGAATGAATTCCGTTCTACATAGCAGGGGCAAAGGGCAATAGGGGCAATTGCCCCTGTTCTTGCCCCCTTCTGGGAACCGACTGAGCAGCGTCCGCCTGTGGCCAACCACTTCTCCATCAGTCGGTGACGTAACTTCTGGAAACGCCCAACTCGGGGTACGAATTGGCGCACCACTTGCACGAGGTGCGAGCCACCGAGTGTGCGCTGAGCATCGGGGAGATCGTCTTGGCTTCTTGGACTGGAGCGTTTGTGGCAGTACGGATCACCAAGAGAACAGACGGTCCTCAGACGATCTTCCGGATCGACGGTCGGCTCCGGCACGAAGACGTCGAGGAATTGACCAGTGCGCTACGGTCGGTGGAAGGCGTGACGATCCTGGACCTCTCGGAGCTGCAGTCGGCTGATCGCGAAGGCGTGGAGGTGTTGCGAGAACTTGTTTCGGTGGGCGTTGAAATTCAAGGGGCTTCACGATATATCGAATTGCTGCTGCAATGAGAGTCGTAATGCGCGACTGTGGTCTGCAGTGGTTGGTCATGTTGGGGCGGATTGCGCAGCCTCAACGAGTACGATTTCGAGTGCGAGCGACCAGGATGCTCGCACGGCACGCAGTTTCTTCGGACGAGATCATATCCCGTCCCAGTTACACGTATGATGCCTCGCTACTTTATTTGTGGCTGCAGACGACTATGGGTAGGAGCAAGCAAATGATTCGCACGGCAAACCTTGCCACGGGACTGACAACTCTGGTTACGATTCTCTGGTTGGTCGTGCCGTCCGTGGCGCAACAATCTACGGGCGAGCCGGGGTCGCCCAGTGCCACCACCACGACGGACGGCAAGCAATTGCCGGCCCCCGACCCGAAGTTCGGCGGTGTGATCAAGGAGAACGCCATGGAGTCGAAACCGTGGTGGGCACCGCGCATCGTGCCCCCCAAGCAGGCGCCCAACATTCTGCTCATCATGACCGACGATTCCGGCTTTGGCGTCCCCAGCACCTTCGGCGGCGTGATCCCGACGCCGGCCATGGATCGGATCGCGAACGCCGGCCTGCGCTACAATAACATTCACTCCACCGCGCTCTGCTCGCCGACACGCGCCGCGTTGATTACCGGGCGCAATCACCACTCGGCCGGATTCGGCGTGATCTCGGAGCAGGCCACCGGCTTCCCGGGCTACAACAGCATCATCGCCAAGGACAAGGCGACCATCGGTCGCATCCTACTGGACAACGGTTACTCCACCTCGTGGTTCGGCAAGGACCACAACACGCCCGCGTTCGAGGCCAGCGCGATCGGGCCGTTTGACCAATGGCCGACCGGCATGGGCTTTGAGTATTTCTACGGGTTCGTCGGCGGTGACGCGAATCAGTGGGCGCCGAACCTGTTTCGCAACACCACGCAGATCTATCCCTTTGAGGGTAAGCCCGGCTGGAATCTCGTCACGGGAATGGCCGACGACGCCATTGACTGGATGAACCGAGTCAACCAGATTGATCCCAGCAAGCCGTTCTTCTGCTACTACGTTCCCGGTGCCACGCACGCGCCGCATCATCCGACCAAGCAATGGGTGGACAAGATCCACGATATGCACCTGTTCGACGACGGCTGGAACAAGCTGCGCGAGCGGATTTTCGAGAACCAGAAGCGGCTGGGGGTGATTCCGCCGGACACCCAATTGGCACCCTGGCCGACGAAGGTCATCAAGAACTGGGATGACTGCACGCCCGAGGAAAAGAAGCTCTTCATCAAACAGGTCGAGGTCTTCGCCGCCTACGAGGCCTACAACGACTACGAAATTGGCCGCGTGG
Organism: uncultured Planctomycetota bacterium; assembly: GCA_963700515.1. GTDB lineage: Bacteria > Planctomycetota > Planctomycetia > Pirellulales > Pirellulaceae > JAJRVM01. The sequence continues at coordinate 114,231 of CAVOXY010000007.1, forward strand.
TCCAGGCCGTCGAGGATATGGGTAAGCTCGACAACACGCTGATCATCTACATCAACGGCGACAACGGCACCAGCGCCGAGGGGGGCCCGCTCGGCACGCCCAACGAAGTCGCGTTCTTTAACGGTGTCACCGTTCCCGTCGATGTCCAAATGAAGTGGTACGACGTCTGGGGCACGGAGCAGACCTACAATCACATGTCGGCTGGCTGGTCTTGGGCCTTTGATACACCCTTCACGTGGTTCAAGCAGAACGCCTCGAAGCTCGGCGGTATCCGGCAGTGCATGGCCGTCTCCTGGCCCGGCCACATCAAGGACCAAGGCGCCCTCCGAGAGCAGTTCTGCCACGTCATTGATATCGTACCGACCCTGCTCGAAGTGACCGGCATCTCCGCGCCCGAGGAAGTGGACGGCATCAAGCAATCACCCATCGAAGGGATCAGCTTCGCCTACACGTTTCAGCAGCAGAACGCCCAGGTACCGTCGCTCCACAAGACCCAGTATTTCGAGATGATGGGCCAGTGGGCGCTCTACCACGAAGGTTGGCTGCTGAGCACCCAGGTGAACCGCGCCCGTGGGAGGCCTTCGGCGCCGCCAATCCCGATCCGCTCAACAACCAGGTCCTCGAACTCTACGACCTGAACAAGGACTTCAGTCAGTCCCAGAACGTCGCCGACAAACATCCGGAAAAAATGGAGGCGATGAAGGCGATGTTCATCGAGGAGGCGACGAAGTATCAGGTCTTCCCGCTGGACGCCTCGGTGGCCGCCCGCATCGTCGCTCCACGCCCGAACATCACCGCCGGTCGCACGGAGTTCGTTTACACCCGGCCCATGACCGGCCTGCCGCAAGGCGATTCCCCGTTCCTGCTCGACAGCTCGTACACCATCACGGCGGATATCGAAGTGCCGGAGGGGGGCGCCGAGGGCATGATTCTGACCTCGGGCGGTCGGTTCGCCGGCTACGGCTTCTACCTGCTCAAAGGCAAGCCGGTGTTCCTCTGGAACCTGATTGACCTGAAACGCATCAAGTGGGAAGGCCCCGACGCGTTGACGCCCGGCAAGCATATCGTCGAGTTCGACTTCAAGTACGACGGCCTGGGCCTCGGTACGCTCGCCTTTAATAACATGAGCGGTCTGGGCCGTCCCGGCACCGGCACGCTGAAAGTCGACGGCAAGGAAGTTGCCACGCAGAAAATGGAGCGGACACTGCCCATGATCCTGCAATGGGACGAGAGTTTCGATATCGGTTCCGACACGCTGACCGGCGTGAATGACGCGGACTACCAACCGCCGTTCGTCTTTACCGGCAAGCTCAATAAATTGACGATCAAGGTGGATCGACCGCAGTTGTCACCGGAGGATATCAAGAAACTGGAAGCGGCTCCGCGCAACAACAAGGTCAGCGAGTAGCCGCACGAGGGTGACCTGGAAGCAGAGAATGGAGTTCTAGACGGTGGTTGACGACGGACGCCGGACTCCCAAGATGTTCATCCGGTATCGGAGCGTGCTGGGATTCATTCCCAGACGCAGTCGAGCGACGCTGCCACGGAGATCGCACCGTTGCTGCAGTTCCTCTTGAGCAACTCTCGCTCCAATCGAACGTTCCGAAGAGGACGTCTTGGTACTCAGCTAAGTGACTGGGCACCCCCGCGCCACACCACTCGTGGGTCACACTCCAAGTGGCCATGTCTGCCGACGCTTGAATCACAATCGCGTAGTCCGCGGCGATGAACGAGCCAACTTCGCCCAACGCACGTTCGATGTGGCTATCGATCTGCGAGCCGGACTACTGGCGAAATTAGCCAAGAGGCGTGTGATGAGGTCGCTGAAGGGAGTCTGCTCGCAAGCGATATCTTCCATCATGTGTGGGGGCCCATCCGCGGATCGCCAGGACTCGTTGAAAATGGTGCTCGAGCGCCAAGCAACCATCTAACTCAGTTCCCGGGCCTAATGCAAGGGACAGCCGGGGGCAGTGGCCCCCGATTTGCCCCTTCCGAAACCGCGAGAAAGCACGGTTCGGCATCGTTCGTTCTTGACCGAGTGCCCGCACCACACACGTTTCTACCGGGGGGCGTCCCGGTCACCGCGACAACTAGTCAGCCACCGCAGGCAGGACAATTGACGCTTCGTGGCACCGCCCCCTGACCACGCGGCTCGGCACGCGACGAACCGCATGGTGGTTCTGGCTATGAATAGCCTCCGGAATGGATGCCGCTCGGCACTCCGGGCGCAAGATCGACGAAAGCTTGTCGACACTGTCCTGCGCCGCGGCAGAGAGGTGTTAACTCGTGAACAAGCGCGTGGCTAAAACTGAACCTGATATTTCTGGGTCATGTCCTGGCGAATTTTGGTCGTGGCGGATTCGATATTCTGGACGATCTGCTGAACCGATGCGCCCGCTGACGCCTGCGCTTGGGCATGGACTGCCGTAACGGCTGCCTGTTGCTGATGCAGGTCCGACTGTATCGCCTCCCCATCCCAACCTGGCCGCCATGCCATACGCGGCGTTGGTCTCCATGACTCTCCCGTAGTTCCCTCCAAAACTACCTCCTCCCCAGCCGTAACTCCCCTGTTGCCAATTGTTTTGGCTGATATTGCCCAACGCGCCACCATAAGGCGTCGCCGAATTGGACGCCTGCATCTCACCGAGATCTCTCCGGATGGTGGTGCCCTTGAGCGTCATTGCTGCGCCGTGCAATTGGCTTGAGATGTAGTTGCCGTACTGCAACATCTCCTTGTCGACATCCAAGGTCGGTAATTGATCCACATGGCGCCCGTAGTTTTCGAACCACTGCGCCAACTGGCCCATCGTCCGCATGTCGCTTTTTTTCGCCCGCAGATTCTGCAGGAGACGCTGCACGTGATCATAGTACTGTTTGGTCGTGTCGAGGACCGAGGGCTTTTGATCCTGCCCGCCCGTGTTGTTTGCCGCCGACTGAGCCTGCGCGGCGACTGCAGCTGCGTGGAGGGCCGGCGACGGGAGTTGAATGAGGCTTGCCAAACGGGTCAGGCCGTTTTCCGTCAGGTCTCCGCCAATAAACACCTGGTTTCCCTTCACCTCCGGCTTCCAATCGGCAACTTCATCGATCATTACGCCGTGTTCGCCCAAGACATCCAAGATGAACGGTTTCGCGATATCTGAAAGCATGCTGGCGTCCTGCCCAAAATCAATCTTGATCTTGCCGTACGGTTTGTCACGAAACGTAATTCCCAGCATTACCCCTTTGACACTTGCGATCAGTTGGGACAGCTTTGCGCGATCGACTTTTGAATTCCGTACGCTCGCGAATCGCTCGATTCCCACTTCGACCTCTTTGGGCGAGTACGCGTTGTGCAGATCGAGAACCATGATGATTTCCGCCCCATCATCGGCGAAGTGGACGCCTTCCTGTAAGTAGGGTGAAACACCCTGGTTCTTGCGCGTAATCCAGTCCGACTACGCTTTGCCGATTCCCCGGTCGCATCGCACCGAACACGCCATCGGGAAAGTCCACCACGAAGCTGCCGTCGGGCAAGCGGACACAAGGCACAGAGTCCACCTGGTCCGGGATGGCGCCGTACCGGCTCGCCAGGCTGGATACCGACACGTCCGCTTGCATCTTCCCAACCGCCACCTCCCAGTTCGCATGTAATTGCTCAGCGTTCATATCGGCGGCGATCACCAGCAAATCTGCCTTGGGGGGAATACTCGTCAGGCCGCCTGCAAACCGCTTGGCGCGGTCAGCCTGCCAGTTCTCGCGTTGGGCCACCGCACTGCTAAACAACTTCTGAGCATTGACAAGCACGAGTGCATTTGCCGTCTCAGGTACATGCCCCATTAAACCGTCGAACTGTGCCGTGAGTGCGCGCGGACTTCCGAAGCTCACAGCACAGGCAAGCAGGCCGGTAAGGATGAGTGGGCAAAATCGGTACATTACATGACTCCTCAGGATCACGGGATTGATAATCTCGGTAACTTATCGGTTCGAAGCGGTACGTATCAAACTCTGCTCAGGCCGACGCGACGTTGGAGGCGAACGATTGTTGCGGTGGCGACGGTCTTCGTTGTCAAACGAGTCCATTGTACGTTGCGGCAGCACCGGTTGCAAATACGGCCCTTCCCAGGGGCTGAAGGACCAAAAACTGAGTCGCCGCTTCTCACTCGACGACCCACCACTGCGGGGGGGGTGTGGTGGTGGCGAATGCTACGAGCACAGCGGAGAGCGTGGCAGCGCAGAGGGCTGTTGCAGAAGAATTGACGACGGGAAAAACAGGGTCGATTTCGGCCTAGACACGTCGACCGCTGAGAGGCCCAGACGGCCACGTCAGGCCCGTGCCGATGCGCTATCGGTCAACGACACGTCAACGTTGCCAAATCGGTTGGGAGCGTCACTCCCTCCCGCCGCAAGCAAGTCGAGTTCGAAATCTTGCACGAGAAAGAGGAAGGCGACGCCAAATGAACGTGCCGATGGACACGCCGCAGTGTGATGGAACGCAGCGGCTGCACGGACTTGAGAGATCGCACGAGAAGTGCGAAAAGAGAAACGACGTGAGACCTCCCTTAGCATGAAATGCGGGTGCATCGTGCCAAGGGAGGTTTCGAAAGTCGTCATGCTAGTGATTCCGCATGGCATAGTACGCTCGGTCGAGGCTGTGACGCAGTGTCCAGGAACGCTGCGTGGGGCATTGGGTGTGCTCCGCCTGCTGCAAGGCGGTGGTCAACGTCGCCATGACGCTCGAGGGCATTTCATCACCGTAGCGGACCATCTTGCGAGCCGTCTCCGCATAGATCGTGGCACAGCTCTCGTGATGTCCGGCGTTGAAGAGACGGGATCCGCGAGCAACGGCCTGCTGGATCAGCTGCTTGCGCCTCGACTGCACCAAGTTTGTCCTTGGTGGGAGGAAGCAACACGCTGTCGATCACGTGGATCACGCCGTTTGACGCGTCAAGGTCGGTCGTCATCAATTGAGCCTCGTTGATCTTGGCAGTACCTCCGACCGTCGTGATGTTCAGCGACTGGCCCTGGAGCGTTTTGGCGGTCTTCGCGGCGACAGCAGCCTCGCTGTAAATACGACCCGGCACGACATGGTACTTCAGAATCGCGACCAACTTATCCCGGTTTTCCGGCTTGAGCAGTGAAGCGACCGTGCCGGCTGGCAAGTTAGCGAATGCTTCATCGGTTGGTGCGAAGACCGTGAAGGGACCTTCCTCCGACAGAGCATCGGCTAGTCCCGCGGCGTCGACCGCCGCGAGCAACGTTCCAAATTGGCCTGCCTTCGACGCCACCGTCCCTAGATTGTCAGACGTCGGCAGAATGACGCTGTCGATGACGTGGATGATCCCATTGGAGCACTCTATGTCCGTCTTCACGACCTGAGCTTGATCCACGCTGACCTTGCCACCTTCGACTTTAATATCTACACGCTGCCCGTTGAGCGTGACGGCGCCGCGAAGTTTTACAACTTGCTTGGCAGGCACTTGTCCTTGGACCACATGGTAGGTCAGAATGCCGACCAGTTTCTCCTTGTTCTCCGGCTTGAGAAGAGTTTCGACCGTCCCCTTCGGCAATTTCGCGAACGCTTCGTCCGTGGGCGCGAAGACCGTGAACGGGCCCTTGCCCTTCAATGCATCCACCAAACCGGCAGCTTGCACTGCGGCGGCCAGCGTCTTGAACGATCCGGCCGCTACGGCCGTGTCCACAATGTCCTTCCCGTCCCCGGCTTGTGCAAAATTGCCGCCGCCGCTGATCGCCAGGGCGATTGCCAAACCGTACACCATCAATCTTGAATCCCGTTTCATCTGCTCACTCCCATTCTACAAGTTTGTCTCTGAACCCCAAAAAAACTCACGGCGAGGATCCCGCCTTGCCAGACGGTTCCGTATGAGTCGAAAGGCCGTTCTTTCCTCGGCACTCGGAGGTACTTTAGCCGAGCAGGAGGTCCTGACAAGCAAGAAAATTCGTTCAAAACGTCCTGTAAATACAAGTTGTCGGGTGGTGTTTTGGCGGGCCAGCCAGGCCGTGCTGGGGACGTGGGGCCGCCGATTGCGACGGGACTCGGACAGCTGCTGTCGAGGACACGTCGAGTCGACGAAAGCATACCTGAGCCGCCGCCGATGATCTCTGCATCTCCGGGCCGGGTAAGATTGAGTTGTCGGAACGGCGCAACAAAGAAAGGTCATTCGGAAACCACCATGACCACATCTCCTGCTTTGGCTTTCACGTTGACTTGCGCATTCTATTGCGTCTGCAATCCGTCCTTCGCGGATAATCACCGGCCATATCCCTACGAGTGGATTGCATCCCAGGCGGAAGTGATCGCGATTGGCGAGTTTGTAGAGAGCAAGCGTGTTCTGCCAGAGGACGAGCAGAAGGACTGGTCGATATTCCAAAGCAGAGTGCGAGTCCTTCACGTTTTTAAGGGCAACCCTGAGATTCAATCGTTTGTTGTTGTTCACCGCCGTTGGGCAAAAGAAAACGCGTTGCCGCTGGCGAACCCGAGTTTCGCCAAAATGCCGAGAGAAATGGCAGCGGCCTTCGACGCCCTTGATATTGGTCAAAGCGTGGACGTATCGAAGTATCACGGTTTCTTCCTGATGTTCTTGCGAAAGCGTGACGACAAGTTTCTTCCGGTGACTGGTCCTGATTGGGAAAACTACTCTATCCAACGCCTGTCCGGTCACTTTGATTACGAGCGGCCGAAAGACGAACCCGCGAATGAAGGAAATCGGCACAAAACGGCGCCAAACAATCCGAAAGAGGACGGGCCGTAACGAACCGGTAGATGGTACCAACATCCGTGCGGCAGCCTGGCACCTGGATTCGTGCCTCGGATGCAGGGTAATCGAGCAGAACAGCAATTGTCTCCCCGGAACCGTCAGGAAGTCCTGTCACGTCGCGAGTACGATTCTGCATCACCTCCCAGAACTCGGCGGCATCTGATAGTCGGGCTCAGCAAGCCAACGCTGACGGCATAGACCTGTACAAACGTGCTGAATTGACGGCCTCCAACTTCGTGTGACGAACAGTAATTCTAATTCCCGCAAATCGGCGACATTGTGACACGTTGGTTTATCCGCACCACATCATTCTTTCAGTGGTTACATCACCAGTACCCGGCACGCTCGTATGCGACGTCTTTGCCGGGGGGTTGTACCATATCGTGAATCCTGCACCGTTTTCGGCTATCGGACTGCCATACTCCAAGGCGTCCTTGAAATGTGGCCACTTGAGGTCGCCGAAGATCATCTCTATGGACTTGGGATTTACAACAAGATGCTCGGACGATTCGCCTATCGTGAATCGTGCACGGAAGCCTTGTGGATAATTGTCCAGTGTGTGGCTGACCGAAATCGACTGCGGCCGGCCTCGCGCGCCATCAGGCGGCACGAACGCCAGACGCGGTTGCGCGGCGGCCTCGGCACAATGCCGGCGTAATGGTTGCTGCTGGGCTCGGCCGATCACCT
>CAVOXY010000008.1:0-259467 GCA_963700515.1 uncultured Planctomycetota bacterium
CCAGGGGAAACCAGACTCACCGTGAAGCGGGAAGTGAGATGTACGGAAGTTGTAGCTGAGACCGCCGTAGCTGAGACCGCCAAGGGCTCAGCAGCAGCGGCGACAGATGTTCCATCGCCACTGGTGTGAAGGACAAGAAGATGGGGTGCCAAAAAGAAAAGTCGGCACCGGAGATCTTTTTGTCATCCGATTTTTTTGTCCTTCATCTGCCCCGTCCAAGGTCTCTGCCACCATCTCGAGATGATTCGAAATGCCTTCCTTTGTTGGCGAGCTCGGACGCCCTCATTCTACCTCGCCTGAGTCCGGGCCGCATCACTCGATGTCGCGGACAAGGCCCCATCAGGATCGACCGCCGAAGTGGCCGAGAAAGCCACCCAGTTACATCTATCGCGGGAAAACACGTCCGACACGTACACTCGAGTGTGTATTTGTCCCAGATTGCCGTCTCGGAAATTTTGAACGAAACAACATGTACAAGCAGAACAACTTGAGTAGCTTCTGGACCGTAGAAGCATTGCTGGTCACTTATCAGGCCCCCGGAAACGAGTTGTATCTGCGTTGGGGGCGCAGGACGCTTGATGAACTATCGATGTGCCAGCAGGTTTGGCAACCACCGTTCATTTATGTGCCTGCCCTGGGCGGATTCGGTGTGACGAACTTTGACGGCGAATGGAACGACTCGCGCGAGTCCCTGTTGGCCGAATTGTTGATGGACTACTTTCGGGCGACCGGTGATCCACAGTCGTGTTTGCTGACAGGTCGTCGGTCGAAGTTGAGCTGGAAGGGAAAGCGTGGTTGCCCGTCAGCTGGAAATGAAATTCCGCGGTAGCGTTTTGCAGTGAATAGCAGATTGCTCGCTCCCGATCGGTCCCTGCTCGCGTTCTTCGTGCCACACGCCGGTTTCCGAACAGCGTATCAGCATCGTGACAATTGTTGATTGACTTCCTCCCCCCTAAGTGCTGTAATGCCTCATATGGGGCCATGGTGACTGGGGAAATACCTCATGCGATATCGCCAAATACTATCTGTCGGCGTGCTGCTGGGCGTCACGCTCTTGGGGAGCAAGCCATTGGAAGGTGGCTGAGGTGTCCGTAGCTGTGCCCCTGGGTTGGGTACATCCGCGAACTACAGCCTCAAGTCATCCAATTACTACCAATCTTCGTCGGCTGCCGCACAGCGGATGGCGACTGCGCGCGCTGCCGTCATGCTCCGCCAACAGTTTCTGATGAAAGAGATGCTCGACGGTGCTGCTCGGCTCGAGGCTGCGGAGAAAGCTTATGCGGAGGGGGACATCCAAGTTGCCAGCCGGATTTTCATGACGGTGGCACGTACTCGCCCGGCGACGTCTGTTACGGACAAAGCAAGACAACGACTGACAGAACTGGCGGACGAGGCGAAACAGAAACTCGAGAGCGTGGACGAGCAGCTCTCTGACGCGGCCAAGAATTTCGCGACCACCCAGCGTTTGGGCTTCGATGGTCCGCTCCCCGCGCCTTGGAAAGAGGCGGTCACCGTCGCCTTCGTCGGCTATGATGAGCTGTGTGAACTCTACGATGCGGTGCCCCGGATGCGTGGTGAACTCAACGCTCATGTCGCTCGGCAGCGTCGGCGGCCGGAGTATGCAGCAGTGCTCAACGAGCCCAAGGCAGCCGCGCTGTTGGAAGTTGCTCGGCAACATGAGCAGGAGAATCAACGGTGCTGCGCGTACTGGGTCTATAAGGAAGCGGCGCAGCTGGCGCCGGCCCCAGCCGCCCGCAGCGCGGCGGAAGAGCTGGCCAAGATGGAGGCGGACCCAGCCTTGATGGCTGCGGCCGAGGCCTGCCGCCGACTGCAAGAGTGCCACAAGCTCTACAACCGGGCAGAAAGCCTCGTGAAGATGTGGCCCAGTCGCGCGGAGGAACTGCTGGGACAGATTATCGAAATTGCTCCGCCAGATAGCGAGATTTATCGCGCCGCCAGGCTGCGTCTGCGGGACATCGCTGGAACGGCCGGCGCGGATGAAGTCGAGCTGGACGGTAAAGCGGTGCGGAAGGATAGGTAGATCTGCTGGTCAGATGAGACAAAAAGGATGACGTTAGTCGCGGTAAACGAGCGCCGCCGTCGGCCGCCACGAAGCACCCCTCTGACCGCTCCGGTTGTAGGCGCGCGCTGAAGGAAGGTTGATCCGCTTCGGAACGGTTCGAAAATAGCATTGGCGTTTCCCGCACGCCCCGGCCGGCATCTGCGTCACGCCAGTTGTTCTGAATGCCTAGGCCGAGCAAACCACCGTGGTAGTCGCGCAACGTGTTACAGCCAATACATCATTCTTCCAACCAAGCCCATGCCTGCTCCGTTTCCGAGACGTCAAAGTACTGAATCGTGGCCTTGGTGAATGGCTTGCAGACGCCAGCCATCCAGTGCTCCCACACCCGGTCGCCGATGATCGCGATTCGTTCGACCTCGTGGCAGTGCCGCGAAGAGAACTTAATATCGTCCCACAGCGCGTGCGGATCCCAGCCGTGAAAATCGTGGAATTGAGCCAGTAGCCGCACCTTGCCAAATTGGGTAACGGCCGCGTCAATCACCGGAACAAACTGTACATAGTCCTGGTCGTGCAGCCGACCGGACAATTGAAAGCCGAGGATGTTGCCGCTGCTGCGTGGGAGTTGCTCGACCATGTTTGAATCACGCTCCATTGAGGGTGCCGCGGGTTGCTGCGGTTGAGGACGCCGGTCACCGGCGGCTACGGGCCACGCTGGAAACGGCGATGAGCCAATTCACGGAGTCGTGGCGACGACGCCCACGGCCAGCCGTCCGTCGGTGTGCCAAGGGTCCCCGCCGCCATTCTTTCCCTCGCATACTTTGTGGAAGTGGTCGTCGTAATACACCTCGGAAAGAAGCGAGGTCTCTTTCCAGCACTCAACCAGATGCTCTCGTTCGACATCGACGTCGGGGGCGATGTGGTGGGTGATCTCGCCTGTCGTGTGACTCAAGCCCACGCGCTCGTCGTAGGTCGCGGATCCGAACCAGACGGGGCGACCGTCCGGGTCCAATTTATCCGACTTCCAGAAGCGGACGTGATGGCGTTGCCGCGGATTGTCGCCAACCGGCTGCTCGTACGCAAAGTCCTCGCGCCGCCCAAACAGGTAGAGGCTGCTGACCGGTGCCTCCGTGTATTCCCGTTTGAGTACCGTGTCTTCCGCAATCCGCAGATCGCTGCGCAGAGAGAGTGCGTCCGCCGGATACCACTGGGCCGCCATCATAAGCTGCTTCGAGTTCCGCCCGCGTCGCGATTAGTCCGACATTCAGGGGGTCTCCCGGGATGCCGTTACGCGTCGTCGTGATGCCCGGTACGTCATCCAGTGACGGATGATGCCGCACGTAACCCTTCCACCAGAGCGGCAAAACGATGTATGCGACGAGCAGATATAACGCGAGCAGCGCGATCATCCATCGCAGCACACGCCCGTACATGGTCTGACGTCTGGCATCCTGGGGCGGCGGGGAATCAACCGGTTGTCGGTCCAATTCTCGATCCTTTCAGGGCATTTGGTCTGTGGCGAGCCAGGGTGACGGCGGAGACTCTCACTGGTCATGGCTTCCGCTCTTAGGCACGTGCAGCCATCTGATACGATATCGCACCCAGGGAACGTGCCTCGTCCAAGCCCCACCCAGAGTAGTCCTGTAGCTTCGTCCGTCACTAAGGTGGGAACTCGCATTATATCCAGCAGCAGTTCAACACGAACAGTCTCCTTCGGGTGGCGAGCCTTCCCCGCGAACGAATGCGGAATGCGGAATGAGAAACCGCGTGAAACGTGCAATTCCGATTCCGCACTCCGCAGTCCGTTCTGGTTGTCCCACTCATCCAAACCAGACCCGGGACGCACATTTTGATTGTGGCCGCAGGCCGCGTTAAGGTGCGTATTGGCGCACATAGTCCTTGACGCGGACTTTGCGGGCCGTGTTTTCACTGCTCATGTAACGCACGCTGCCGTAAATCGGCCGTTCGGGGCCCCACGCCCGATCGTAGCGTCCCAGGCACCAGAAGATGCCGCTGTAGGAGTTCGGATCGCGCCCATCGAGCGCATACTTGTTGTTCAGCTCAATCAGCACCTGGAGGGCTTCCTGCGGACGAGCCGACCACTCCAGCACCTTCTTGCCCCACAGCATCCGCAAGTAGTTGTGAATCCGCCCTTCGCGGACCAGCTGCGTTTGCGCGGCGTTCCAGAGTGGATCGTGGGTCTCGGCCCGTTCAAAGTTTTGTAGGGAATAAACGAATTCTCGTGGGTCGGCGGCGTGTTTGCCGAGCGACTTTTTGGCCCACTCGGGAAGCGATTCATATTGGTCGTAATCATGGCGTTGCCAACACATGTTGTATCCGAGTTCGCGCCACGTGATCAGTTGATCCAGAAACGATTCGGCCGGTTCGCTGGCTCCCCACCAGCCTTGAGCGCTGCCATTGGCCTTCTGTGCGAGTTTCACGCGACTCCATCCATCGCAGGCGGTGATTTCCGCGAAGACCTGGTGTGAGGCAAGATGCCCGGCGTGCAAGTAAGGGGACAAGCCACTGGCCACATCTTCCTGCGGCTGGTTGCGTTGGTGGGCGTAGCGTTGGAGCTTCTTGGCCATGAAGGACCTGAGCGTCTTCTGTCCCATCACGGTACCTCCGCGAATCTGCGATGGCGCCACGGTGTGGTCGATCGGAAGATCGCTGACGAGGGCTGGCAAGCTGCTGCCGGCACCCAGCACGGCGGTGGGCCAGCGGCGTGTGATACGCGCGGCAATGGCAGGCGGCGCGAGCAATCTCTGCCCGACCAAAGGATCGGGTTCAGGCAAGTCGTCGAGATGGTCAGCCAGGTGTTTTTGCAGGAATCGTCGAAAGTCATAAGCCCGCTTGAAGACCTTTTCCGCGGCTCGCAGCGGCAGCAGGCCGTTCGAGTCAACCAGTTCAAATCGCACCGGGATGTGCCGCGCCGCGGCCTGGTACATGTGGGGCAGGAAGAAGCCCGGGAAGTCGTCGCTGACGACAACGCAGGCCGGCGCGGCCAGCGCGGCGAGGAGTCCTTTGCCGGCACTCGGCCGAGGTTCTACGTACGGATAATAGGTCACGCGTTTCCGCTCTGAACGCAGCAGCATTGTCCGCCATACCTTGGATCATGAAGGTGTGGCTCCGGTCACTGGCCCAGCGATAATCGCTCCGTAGTGCTTCCAGTATGACCAGCGGTTTGTTCAGATCTTTGGCCCACTCGACCGCTCGTTGCAGGCTGAAATTCCAGCATGCGCGGCGATATGAGGTCATCCAGTAGAGCACATATTTGCCGTCCGTACGAACCACCTGGTCCGCGGCACAACGGATGCGTAGGTCGGGTGTTCTCACAGCGTTTCCTCGGTACAGCGGTTTATCGAAGTCCCTGTATGTTATAACGCGACAGCCAGGACTGGCTGCCGGCTTCCATCTTCGTCCTCCCCCCCGAGAGTACCGGCATGTCTCTCCGACGACCGATTTCAAGCGGTTGAGGCCTGTGCGAACTGCTATACTGGCATCGGTGGCACGCGGTCCAGTGGGAGGTTGTTCCGTCACCCTGTGCGAGATCGTGCCTGGCTCTGTCGCGATCTGCGAGGTAGAGTCTGCGGCCATGGATGAAACTGGCCTGTGGCCGAGGGCAAATGTGGTGGAGACGTCTCGTCGCCGAGGCTGCGGCAAGATGCCGCAGCCACGAACATGCGGGCATTGCCCGCCCGTTGAACACAAGCACCTTTTCGCGGAAAGAATCCGATGGCAGACGTTTTAACGGAATCGACAGCGAAGTCAACGCAGCGCATGCAGTGCATGGAGGTATGGGGGGGGAACTGCGAAGTAGACAACTCGATTGAAATGCCGGGTTTGAACAGCTGGGTGTACAGCAAGCCTTACGGAAACTCGTCGGGTGGTGGCGACGTCTACTACGTTTCTTCGTGCGCTTCGGGTCGCATCACGCGTGTGTTGCTGGCGGACGTGAGCGGACATGGCGCTGCGGTTTCGAAATTGGCCTTGGGCCTGCGCGACTTGATGCGGCGAAATGTGAACGTCGTAAAACAGACTAGATTTGTCGAAGGGATGAACCGTCAGTTCACGGAGCTATCGCAAAGTGGTTCCTTTGCGACTGCCTTGGTGGCGACCTTCTATCAGCCGACGAGCCGATTAACGCTCTGCAATGCCGGGCATCCCGATCCGCTCTACTATGATGCTTCGCAAGGGATCTGGTCGCTGATCGAGCAGTCCTCGGAGCCTGCCGAGGGTATTGCGGGTACCCCATTGGGGGTGCATGATCAGGCTTGCTATCCGCAGGTCGAGAGGTTGCTCGATTGCGGTGACTTGGTTCTGTTCTTTAGTGACGCGCTGACGGAGTCGCTCGATTCTGACGGCCGCATGCTGGGCATCGACGGACTCTTGCAGTTAACGAGCCGTGTGGCATACGCCGCACCGTCGGACCTGCTGCCCAGTCTGCTGGCGACCATCGAATCGAGCCACCCCGACAACATACTCCACGACGATCTGACCATGGTGCTACTGGAGGCCACCGGCACATCGACGAGGCTGGGCGATAATCTGCTCGCGCTGTTCCGCTTGCTCAGGCCGGTTGGCGATAGTACAAAGTTGAGCTAGTGGTGATCGTTTGGCGGTCTTCTCATGATTCGCTGAAATAATCTGCGTCGCGGGACATCAGTCGGCCACCAACTTGCGCCTCGAAGTCGGTCTTCTGCTGCGTGAGGGGGGCTCTTGATGCTACCTTTTCACGGAGTTCCAACCGTGCCGACATCAACAACTGTGCGATCTTACTCATACTCTTACGCATACTCTTACTCCCCTCCGCTGCACGCGTAGACAACTTCACTCAACTCAGCACGAACTGCACCCCTTATACCGGCGGCATAGAGGCGGATTTCGGGCTTAGCTAGGAGGAGGAAGAAAAGTAAGAGCATGAGTAAGAGTAAGAGTAAGAGTAAGAGTATGCTGCCGGAAGCTGTGAACGGTTACCTTTTTGCCTGTGGGCCCTTGGCAGACTGCCAATTCACGCTACAACGGCACAGAGACGGTGGGAATGGTTGACTGAGCGGTCACCACTGCGTCATCTCTGACGTGACATCCTTCGATCCAGTTCCTACTGGCAAGTCGTCGTCCTGCAGTTTTTATTGACGGGGCTACCGCACGCTCCCGGGCGGGGCCCGCCAGTGGAACCCATCCGGGTTCCCGACGCGGTCGGGAGCGACGACCGGCGTGTTTTCCACACGGGACAAGCAAAGTCATGAGAATCGCAGTAATCGGTACGGGAATCAGCGGCAATCTGGTGGCTCGACTGCTGGCTGCCGAGCACGATGTGCACATGTTTGAAGCTGATAATTATGTCGGTGGCCACGCCCAGACCGTGCCCTTTGAGGCGTTCGGAAGCCACTGGCAGGCAGATACCGGATTCATGGTCTTTAACGGCCGCACCTATCCGAACTTCGTGCGGTTGCTGGACAAGTTAGGTATTGCGGCTCAACCGAGCGATATGAGCTTCAGTGTCAGCTGCGCTCGCACCGGCCTGGAATATCAGGGAAGTTCACTCAACGGCCTGTTCGCCCAACGCTCGAATTTGTGGAAGCCGCGTTTCTATCGGATGCTCGTTGACGTTGTCCGCTTCAATGGAGCGGCCTGCCGAGCGATGCAATTGGGGCAGCTTGACGACGGGACGAGCGTGGGAGATTTCCTTGACCAGCAGCGTCTGGGGGAGGCGTTTCGCGCGCATTACCTGGCGCCGATGGTCGCGGCAATCTGGTCGGCTCAGCCCGCCTCGATTTTCGATTTTCCAGCGAAGTTTCTGTTGGGCTTCATGGCGGAATCACGGTTTGCTGCAACTGCGCGACCGACCGCAGTGGAAAACGGTGGCCGGGGGATCTGCCGCGTATGTCGAGAAGTTGGTGGCACCGGTGCGGGATCGAATTCGGCTTAGCTGCGCCGTACACAGCGTGACCCGTCACGAGGACCACGTGCAGCTGGAAACGACGCGTGGGGATCGGGATCGATTTGATCAAGTGGTTTTGGCTGTGCATGCCGACCAGGCCCTGGCAATGCTGGCAGATGCGTCGGGCGAGGAACGCGAGATTCTGGCGGCATTTCCGTATCAACCGAACGAAGCCGTGTTGCACACGGACACCAGCCTGCTGCCGCATCGCCGGCGAGCGTGGGCCAGTTGGAACTACCACCTGTCGGATCAAACGGGTGAACCGGCCACGTTGACCTACGATCTGAGTCGCCTGCAGCAACTCGGCACGCCACTTCCCGTGCTGCTTACCCTGAATCGTACGGAGGCGATCGATCGGCGGAAGATCATTCAGCGTATCGTTTACAGCCATCCGACATATTCGCGCGCATCGATTGCCGCGCAGCTGCGTTTTGACGAGATCAATGGCCGTCGCCGCACGTACTATTGTGGGGCGTATTGGGGCTACGGGTTTCATGAAGATGGCGTAAACAGTGCGTTAGCCGTGGCGGGATATTTTGGCAAGAATCTTGAGTCATGCACAGTTGTATCTATGAAGGACACGTCTGGCACTGCCGCTATGAGCCCGTAGTCCACAAGTTCCGGTACCGGCTGTATATGGCCTATCTGGATTTGAGTGAACTGCGTGACTCTGGGGCTGTGCGGAGACTGATTTCCGGAGGCCGTTTTGCGGCTGCCGGATTCCGCGCCGGTGACCACCTGCGCGGTAGCGTTGGTCCGCTGGACCAGGCGGTTCGCCATCTGGTGGAGCAGCGAGTGGGGATTCACCTCACGGGTCCGGTCAGGTTGCTCACGCAGCTCCGCCATTTTGGCTACTACTTCAGTCCGTTGAACGTGTTTTACTGCTTTGATGCCACGGGAACAAAGGTGGAAGCGATCGTCGGTGAAGTGAACAACACGCCGTGGCGCGAGCAGCACCACTATGTGTTGTCGGACGCAACTCGCTACGGCGATGACGCGCGTCTGCAATTCAAACACCCCAAGGAGTTCCACGTTTCCCCGTTCCTGGATATGGACTACGAGTATCGGTGGAGGTTGTCCCATCCGGAAGCGAAACTGAGTGTCCAATTAGAGAACCGTAAGGGAGGGACGCGCGTGTTTGCGGCTGCGATGTCCCTGTCGCGTCAACCTTTGACACGTTGGCAATTGACGAAGATTTTAGTCCGCTACCCGGTCATGACGGCCCAGATCATGACCGCAATCCATTGGCAAGCTTTCTGGTTATGGTGGAAAAAATGTCCAGTGTACTCACATCCCGCGAAACGGCGGTCGCACCACGATCTGAGCGTCTGAGATCGGTTGCCCCGGTGCCGCGCGTCGGCAGACCTCGCCCGGTGGCGACACGGTTGCAGCGCGGGTGCCGCGCTCTGCTCCTGTCTCGGCTCCGCCAACTGGCGGTTGGCCGGCTCACGATCCTGGACCCGCAGGGGAACGCGGAGTTCGATTCCGGTGTTGAGTCGCACGCACACGTACGTATCACCGTGCATCATCCGCGACTCTACACACAGGTTGCTCGGGGCGGCACGCTGGGGGCGGCGGAGGCGTATCTGCGCGGTGATTGGGACACCGATGATCTGACAGCCGCTCTGCGACTCTTCACCCGCAATGCCCACGTCCTGTCGTCCATGGATGGCTGGCAATCGCGCGTGCTACGGCCGTTGCGCGAACTGTGGATGTGGCGGCATCGGAACAGTCCCGCCGGCAGTCGGCGGAATATCGCCGCTCATTACGACCTGAGCAACGAATTCTTCGCGCTGATGCTTGATCCGACGATGACCTATTCGAGCGGGATCTTTGAGCAACCCGGCTCGACCCTCGAGCAGGCCTCCAGCGAGAAATATGACCGCATCTGCCGCAAGCTTCGTTTGAAACCGGCCGACCATGTACTGGAGATCGGCACGGGCTGGGGTGGATTTGCCCTGCATGCGGCCCGGCAGTACGGTTGCCGAGTGACGACGACCACGATTTCGCGGCAGCAGCATGCACTGGCCCGCGAACGGGTCCGCGCAGCAGGGCTTGAGGATCGCATCGAACTGCTGCAACGCGATTATCGCGAACTGCGTGGATCGTACGACAAACTCGTGTCGATCGAAATGGTCGAAGCGGTCGGCGAACGGATGTTCGACACCTATTTCGGGCAGTGTTCCCGCTTGTTGAAATCCAACGGGGTCATGCTCCTGCAGTCGATCCTGATCCCGGACGAGCGTTTCGACCGCTACCGGCGCTCGATCGATTTCATTAACCGCTACATCTTTCCTGGCGGGTTCCTCCCTTGCTTCTCCGCCATCGGGAAGTCGCTGCGCCGAGTCACCGATCTGCGACTCGTCCACCTGGAAGATTTCGCACACCACTACGCTCGCACACTTGCTTGCTGGCGCGGGAATTTCTTGGCAAACATCGATCAGGTCCGACAGCTCGGTTTTGATGAACGATTCATCCGCACCTGGCACTACTACCTCTGTTACTGTGAAGCCGGGTTCGCGGAGCGACGGATCGGGGTCAGTCAGATCATGCTCGCCAAGCCCGACAGCCGTCTTGCGGCGCCGCTGGCAGAAGTCTGAGAGGGGGCGGCCGGCAGCGGGGATAGGCTTCGACTCGCATGCCTGGCGCGGGCGGGATGCTCCAACATGACAAGCAGGCGACTTCACGCTGCCTTTGTGCAGCTCGGTATTCCGCATTGCGCATTCCGCATTCCGCACTCCGCATTCGTTCCCAGAACAGGCCTCCACCACGCAGCTGCACGCTCGGAGCAACCGGATGGTCGGCCGTGGATCGAACGATTAGGGAATGCGGAATGCGGAGTGCGGAATGCGGAATGTTGTTTGCAGATAGAGGCGACTGGGCGATGCAGACAGGACCGATAATTATGTGCGCGGGCGGATGCTCCAACATGACAAGCAGGCGACTTCACACTGCCTTTGTGCAGCTCGGTATTCCGCATTGCGCATTCCGCATTCCGCACTCCGCATTCGTTCCCAGAACAGGCCTCCACCACGCAGCTGCACGCTCGGAGCAACACGGATGGTCGGCCGTGGATCGAACGATTAGGGAATGCGGAATGCGGAGTGCGGAATGCGGAATGTTGTTTGCAGATAGAGGCGACTGGGCGATGCAGACAGGACCGTTCACTATATGCGCGGGCGGGACGCTCCAACATGACAAGCAGGCGACTTCACGCTGCCTTTGTGCAGCTCGGTATTCCGCATTGCGCATTCGCATTCCGCACTCCGCATTCGTTCCCAGAACAGGCCTCCACCACGCAGCTGCACGCTCGGAGCAACCGGATGGTCGGCCGTGGATCGAACGATTAGGGAATGCGGAATGCGGAGTGCGGAATGCGGAATGTTGTTTGCAGATAGAGGCGACTGGGCGATGCAGACAGGACCGATCATTATGTGCGCGGGCGGATGCTCCAACACGACAAGCAGGCGACTTCACACTGCCTTTGTGCAGCTCGGTATTCCGCATTGCGCATTCCGCATTCCGCACTCCGCATTCGTTCCCAGAACAGGCCTCCACCACGCAGCTGCACGCTCGGAGCAACCGGATGGTCGACCGTGGATCGAACGATTAGGGAATGCGGAATGCGGAGTGCGGAATGCGGAATGTTGTTTGCAGATAGAGGCGACTGGGCGATGCAGACAGGACCGTTCATTATGTGCGCGGGCGGATGCTCCAACACGACAAGCAGGCGACTTCACGCTGCCTTTGTGCAGCTCGGTATTCCGCATTCCGCATTCCGCATTCCGCACTCCGCATTCGTTCCCAGAACAGGCCGCCACCACGCAGCTCCACGCTCGGAGCACACGGATGGTCGACCGTGGATCGAACGATTAGGGAATGCGGAATGCGGAGTGCGGAATGCGGAATGTTGTTTGCAGATAGAGGCGACTGGGCGATGCAGACAGGACCGTTCACGATATGCGCGGGCGGATGCTCCAACACGACAAGCAGGCGACTTCACACTGCCTTTGTGCAGCTCGGTATTCCGCATTGCGCATTCCGCATTCCGCACTCCGCATTCGTTCCCAGAACAGGCCTCCACCTCGCGGCTTCACGCTCGGAGCAACCGGATGGTCGACCGTGGCTGGAACGATTAGCTGCCATGGGGGAATTGACGTATTTCCGGATAACACGCGCCCGTGTCCGTTGGCCCCACATAAGTTAGCTCGGGATCCTACGTGCGGGCACGGACGGGATGGGATCCCGTCCTGCGAGCATGCGCACACGTTGGGCAAATGTCTTCGGTCGATGCGGCAGAGAGCGGTGGCCAGCCGCTTGTGTGGGGATAGCTATTTTTCCGGCTGCGGTTCCTGGCTTCGCTCCCCGGGCACCACCGCGCTGCGGGTCCGCTCGACCGGTCCCCAGATGTCCCGCATTAGCTGAAACACTTCGGGCTCGGCGGTCAGCAGTTCCGCACCGTTAAATGGAAAGAAGTCGTTGCTTCCGATGTACGCTTCGGTCATCTCCGCGAAAAACTCCTTCGGGTCCGTCAACGCGTAATGCTTGACATGTTGTCCGTTGTAGAGCAATGCCGCATCACCATGGCCGCTCCGCTTGAATCGACGATACGCCTGCTCAATCCGTGGTTCGTGGAAGCCGAGTTCCTGGTCGTGGTACGCGTGCGCCAACTCGTGCAACACGGCCCACGGTTGTTCATTGACTTGCCGCGACTGTACGAAACTGCCGGCGTCGGGGATGTGCACACACTTGGCCAGATCGCGCGCGTAGCCGTGCTCAGCGAGCCACTCTGCTGACGGATGATACTGCATGCTGCGCAGGTCCCCGTGAGTCAGATCGAGGACAATCGTAACCTTCTGTAGTTTCGCCAGTGGCTCGGGCGCCAGCACGCTGGCGATGTCGGCCAAGCGTGCCTCCAACATGTCAACCGCGCGCGCCCCCAGTTGTTTGTGCGGCGTCGACAGGAGTCGCTGATCGATGCGAACCATCCACTCGGAGAGTTGACGCTCGACATGCGACGTTGGTTTGGCTGGTGCGGCATCGTCCCCTGGACAGGGAGCGATGGGCGTCACGGCGAGAAGGAAAAGTGTGCCAAGAATGATAAGTTCCTCCAGTTTGAATTGAACGTCAGCGTCACCCTTGCGGATGATCTCCTTAGCTTCGGCCCGTTCGCGGGCGAAGGGTATTCTACCAGCCACAGATCGACTGGTTCGGGCAAGGACAGCTCGCCCCCACTGTTTCGCAGCCTTCCCATGCGAAACGATGGAAATCGTCGCGTTCAGTCTGAGTGATAGCCATGCCTCAACTCTCCTCGGTTCTTGGAACTCATACCAGATTATCTGGCACGCACTAACCTGGTCAAACGGGTTTTGGAGGGCCCCTGTAATGGTCCAGGCCATTCTCGTGACGTCGAGAAGGGCGTGGGTCGCGTATCTTTGGCCCACGTGGGAGGCCGCGTGGCATCGCGTGAGCCGTAGCTTTGGGGCCTCAGCGTTAGGGGAAACCGTAACAACGGGACAAATCGCCGGGCCAGTCTCGGATGTCCCTTGCGGGACTCCCTCGCCGCGATGATGTGCTTGTGGCAACGCAACAGACGCTGCTTGGCCGGCAGCAGCAAAAGAATGGCGACGGCTATCCCAATGCTGAGTCTCCGCGACATCCACCCATCGAATGTATGCCTCATGCACCAACGCCGGTCGCCTGCAGCGTCGGTGCGTCACTCGCCAAACCCTCCGCGTCGCCGGTCACGGTGACACCCGTCCGCTACTCGGCTGGTGGTGGCAACAGCAGCATGCCGCCGGACCAGTTACCTTGGGGAATCGCCATACGATGATTGGCTTCCAAGTCGCAGCTGAACACCTCCATCTGTGTACGGTCGCGGTCGGTGTAGCCGAACTGGCTCCCGTCGACCTTGATCCAGCCGTTCAGATCAACTCCCTCGTGCGCCTGGGTGATGGCCATGTAAATGGTCGCATCCTGCTTGGCAATCACGGACACAAACGCCGTTTCTCCGCCAAACGTGCGGGTGAATCGCCAGCCGCGCAAGTTGGTGGGGACGTCGAACCAGACATAATTGCGGTTTTCGAAAGATTGCTCGCCGTTGTCGAGTGTTCCCTCCGTCACGTGCCGTGTCTCGATAATCAGCTCCTTCGTTTCCGTCCGCAAAGGAGGCTGCCAGTTGTTCGGCTGGTAGTAGAAGTGGCCGTCCTCGGCACCGATCAGCAGGTCCGGCTTGTGGTCGGCGTTCCAATCGACGACTGTCGGTGACGTCGTATGCCCGGCCAAGCGTCGTTCATCGATCGGACCCTCATCAAAGAAAGCCCAGGGATATTCGGCGGTCGAGACGTTGTGCCACAGATTCACACTACGGCTATTGAGTAACAAATCGAGTCGGCCGTCCCCGTCCCAATCCGCGAAACAAAACTTCCGGCGCCCACTACGGCCGGCGACGCCCGCATTCAACCGTAATGGCTGTCCGTCCGCGTCGGTGAAAATTCGCTGGCCCGGGTCCAGCCACAACTGATCGTCGACACGCTTGCGGTGAAAGAACGCCAGATAGCCTTCCTGGTCGAGCATCACCAGGTCGTTCAGGCCATCTCCATCCAGGTCGATCACGCAAGGCGTGGTCCGCCATTGTGTGGCGAGTTCATGTGGAGCGGGACTCCACCAATTCCAGGCCGGTTTCGGCGGCGGCGCGTCGGCAGGCCAGTCGACTTGCACGCTCTGGGCCGCAGCAAGCTTCGGTTGCCGGGGTTGGCCGACATTGCGATACCATTGCACTTTCCCCCAGATGGAATTCACCACCAGGTCCAGCAGTCCATCGTGATCCCAATCGGCGACGCAGAGGGTGGTGTAACCCCACTTCGCCTCGCAGGGACCTTGAATCGACCCGTTGGCACCAGCCTGAATACGAATCACCTGACCGTCGGCCTGCAGACGCACGGGTGGTGCCCAGCGAGGCGGCATTTGTCCGTCGAGGTTTTCCATGAAGGCCAGGTAGCCGGCCGAGCAACCACACACGAGATCCTGATCACCATCGCCATCCCAATCGACGCTGACGGGCGTGGCCAACGCACCAAATTTCAAGGCATCCGCCTGTTGCTGGAAGTACTTGGGAGGCAGCAACTGAGGCAGGCGGTCGACCACCTGGCCCGTGTTTGCGAGCAACGCCACGCGCCCATCCTCGTCTCCGCAAACCAAATCGATGTCACCGTCACCGTCCCAATCGATGGCCACGGGTACGATCATCTGCAAGTCCATCTGCAGCGGCTGGCCTGCGAACTCCAGACGCCGGGGGAGCGCGTAGCGAGGTTCGCGACGGGATCCGATGTTCTCGAAGTAGGAAAAACCATCCAGGAACTCGCCACAGAGTAAATCTAAATCACCATCGTTGTCGAAATCCGCGAAGTTTGGTGAGGGCATGCCGTATACGTCGACCGGGCCTTCCCCGGCAGTGACTTTCTCCGGATCAGCATACGTGGGCACCGCTGTCGTCCCTGTATTGCGGATCAAATAAACATATCCGTGCAGTGGTCCCCGCGTCCAATGCCCCTCACTGTCATAGGCATTGTCCCAACCATAATCGGTCCAGTCACCGACACCGACGACAATGTCCAGCGCACCGTCGGCGTCGTAGTCGACGTAACGCCATTGGTTGGCCCGCACTCGATTGCTGTGAACATTGCTCGACGGATAGATCTGTTCCTCTTTGCTAAATCCGCTGTTGCGGAAGTCGACCATTTCATGCCCGGGAACCAGGATGCGGGGCTGTCCGTCCACCAGCGACAGTGTGGCGTTCACCAGGGCGGGGCCCACGAGCACCGGAGCTTTAAAGACCGGCAGCGGGACTTTGCCGTCCACGTTCTCAAAGAAATAGGTGCCGCGAAACGGGACGTCGGGACAGGCGACGATCAAGTCCAGATCTCCATCGCCGTCCCAATCCATCGGCAAGGGCCAAGCCCACAGTCCAACCCCTAGATCGACTGTCAATCCCGTGCGCGGTATTTGACTCGGTGTGGCCGGACTTCGTCCCCCGGAACGACTTCTGGCTGCGCTGCTGGCTTCGGCTCCTGCGGCGCGATGATCGGGTCTTGAGCGCTCGTCCAACGCGGGAGAATTCCAGCGAGCAGGACTGCCGTACATAACGCGCTAAGCCACCGGCAACGGAAGCTGCCCGGCTTCACCGGCCGCCACCAGTCGGCTGCCCACTGGCAGGCCCCTGCGTACCCCCAGTAACGGGCATGGAAGGGTGTGGAAACGGACCGGCCCACCCAGGAATATCGATGAAGTTGCATCCGTGAACCCTCTCGAGTGATTGAGTCATTTGGGTCTGGGACTGATCATACCAATCGCGTCCGAGCGTGGCCACCGACCATCGCGGCTGAGCTGGATCGTGCGTGAAACAGCGGACTCGCTGCCTTTTCGGTGAACTCCCAGCAGCTGAGATTGACGATAAGGCATGTGAGTAGCCAGTCTCACAGCGGCCGGGACCGTTGTGCGACCTGCGCCAGGGGGAGCGACATTGCCTTCAAGGAGGAAGCTGTGAAACGGTCAACCACTCTCATCGTCCTGGCAGCGACAGCGTTTCTGTTGGCCGGGCCGAATTCCTTGCAGGGACAAGAAGAGGGGGTTCTGCAGCGTCTCAACCCGTTTCGAGTTCTTCGGCATCGCAACGCGGCACAGCTATCAACTCAGGCACAGGCAGACGTATCCCCGACGAATCTAGGCCGTCGCGGTATTCACTCGCCACTGGTCGACGATTCGATTTCTCGCAGCGGCGCTTTGCAGCAGCAGCAGGAGTATCGCCGTCGTCTTGGCCTCGGCGTACAAGATGCCAGCGACACAAGCGTCGATCCTTTGCGCGCCCGGTTCACAGAGCGATCGATCAACACAGCGGCTGTTGATCAGCGGGCCGCTCGAGCTTATCAGGCGCAAGATAACGGCGGTTGGTTGGGGCAACGCACCAACGCGGGAACTCCACCCACGATGGAAGAGTTGCGGGAGCACTTGTTGTCACGCGGCATCGACCCGGCTTTGGTCGAACAGCGGATCGCCCGCATGAATGCGGCTCGTGAGAACGGCCGTCAGGTTGGTCCCGAGGGGGAGACGCAGACGGGACCGAACCTGAACCAGATCCGTGCCGAGATGGCCGAGCGCGGAATCAACTCGCGAGAAGTCGACGAGCAAATCGCACGCCGAACAGAGGCACGCGGGTTCGGGGAGAAATTCGAAAATCGCCTGCATGGAAACGGCGAGCCGAACTACGAGCAGGTCCGCTCTCGTCTGACCAAAAACGGTGTCGACCCGACAAGTCTCAACGCTCGCTTCGGACGTTCCGTCGGCACAACCGAGGGATCGATGGAAGCGTCGCGCTACGGCTCGGGGCGAATTCGTCGCCAGTAGGCAGGCAATTCGCCCAAGTGCCAGCGTGTCGAGTGCATTGCCCGGGTGATCCCGGTAGACGTCACGTCAGGTTGCCGGACTATCGGCTGTCCAAAGCACGCGGCGGGCGAACACCACTTGTCCGATTTTCCCTTCTGGGCGCTGGTGATTTAGACATGCTCCCACCTTGGGCTCGGAATGCAACGCGTCGATTCATGCTGCTCGTCGCCGGGGGAATCCTGGTGTCGCGGTTGGCCATGGCTCAAGGTCCCACATCACAAGGGGATTATTCCTCCCTGCCATGGCGGCAAGGGAGTGTCGCGGACCATCACGGCGAGAGTCAGGCCAGTGCGATACAACCGTACGAACTGGCGCCGGCGGACGTGACGGATCTCAGCCGACTCAGTGACGAAGAACTGGTGAATCTCTACGTCCGTGCCTACCAGCAGTCGCTGCGCAGTGTTGTGGCGGACCAAGCCAGTCTGGTCGAACGCGGACGCGTCCTCATGCAGGCGGGATACACCTTAAGTTACAACCAGCATCTCGACCTTTCCAATACAACTCATACGCTACCCGAATTGCTGTTGCGATACCGATTGTGGCAGCTACTTGAACTGCGAGTGGCTTGGGCTGGTGTCGTGCTTGATGCGCTGCGAGACCAGCAGACGGGAGCGAGTGATTGGGACAGGTCGTTGTCCGATCCTTCCATAGGGGCTCGGCTCTTGCTCCGGACGCAGCGCGGCTGGTTACCCGCCACGTCCTTCACCGTCGCGTCACCGCTGAACGTGACGGCAGATCTCACCGTGGCTGACCGACTCGACCCCTTCGCCGGCGTTGGCTACAGCTGGATGATGGGCGAGTCGTGGTTGTTGTCCGGCAGCTCTGCCGCCGTCTGGACACGCGAGGGCGACGCACGTTTTCTCGATTTCCAGCAGACGGTGTCATTGGATTGGATGGCCAACGATCGGTGGGGCGTGTATGTGGAATGGTCCAGCTTGTTTCCGGAAGGAGCGCGGGTCACGGGCATGAGTCATTCGCTGGGGCCGGGCATTTCCTACAACTTCACACGCAACGTGCAGCTGGATCTCGTCGCATTGCTCGGTCTGGACGAACCGTCACCAGATATCTTGGCACAGGTGCTTCTCTCGTGGCGCCTGTGAAGTTGCGGAGCGACTTGGCGTGCCACTCGATTTCGGGGGGATCCACCGACAGGGTGGTTTTCGACTACCCCTGGCTGTGGGAGAATTATGAGTTGCCAAATGGCAGTAAGGCAGGAGACTCTGTTTCGTCGGAAGAAACGGCATGAATGGTGCGGATATCGCAGTTTTACCAGTTTCTGAGCAACGGTAGGCTCGTTGGTCAGATTCCGTGTGGAATGGCGATTTTGGGGTGCGAGTCTGTCGCCTGGGGCGGTTTGTGCGTTTCGCGACGCGGGTCCGATGGCTCCCGTGGCGGCTGGATTCGCTGCCTACCTACTTGCATTGGGCGCGAAATCGGGAAAACTTGTGTGTATTACGAGTGAGCTCAGCAGTTGGGTAGATCCCAGCTGGTGAGATCTGGTGGGGGCCGATTCGCGAGATTTGGTGACGCCACTGTATTGCGGCCTCCATTGCCTCAAGGTGTTTGCTGGCCGGAAGCTGACCCGCTACTGCGTCCTCCGTTTTAGAAAAGGTTCGTTATGGCAGAGAAAGCGATCTTAACCATCGGTGACCGTCAGTTGGAGCTCCCGATCATCGTCGGTACGGAGGGTGAGCGGGCGATAGACATCCGGCAACTGCGCGACAAGACGGGGTACATCACGTTTGACCCCGCTTTGGGAAACACGGGCGCTTGCGAGAGCCGGATCACGTTCATTGACGGGGAAAAGGGAATTCTGCGTTACCGCGGGATTCCGATTGAGCAGTTCCAGCAAGTTCCCAGTTTTGTGCGTTGCGCCTGGCTCTTGATCTTTGGACGCATGCCGACCACGGATGAGCTGGCCAACTTCAGCGAGTTGCTGACGTCCCATTCCTTGTTGCACGAAAGCGCTCGGCACCAATTCCAGCAGATCCCGGTCGACGCGCCTCCGATGGCGATTCTCTCCGCCAGTTTGAATAACCTGTCATATTATCACCAGCAGTTTATTGCGTTGGAGGGCAAGGAGTCGTTTGAGGCGGCGGCCGCCCGATTGATTAGCAAGGTCCGTACGATTGCCGCGTTTGCCTACCGGCGATCTCAGGGTCTGCCGTTCAACTATCCGGATCCGCATCTCCGGTACGGTGAAAACCTGTTGCACATGATGTTCTCTCTGCCTCACCAGCAGTACATTTGTACGCCGGAGATTGTGGACGCACTCAACCTGGTGCTGATACTGCACGCTGATCACGAACAGAATTGCAGCACCTTCACGGTGCGCGTGGTCGGTTCATCGCAGGCGAATCTGTTTGCATCGTGTTCGGCCGGCGTGAGCGCCTTGTGGGGACCGCTGCACGGTGGTGCCAACGTCAAGGTGATCGAGATGCTGGAGCAGATCCACGCGGGCGGCATGTCGCCGGAGGATTGTATTGCCGCGTCGAAGGACAAAAACAGCAGCTTCAAGTTAATGGGGTTTGGGCATCGCGTTTACAAAAACTTCGATCCGCGTGCCCGCATCATTCGCGAGTCCTGCGAGCGCGTCTTCGCGACGATCAAGCGTCCCGATCCGCTGCTGGATATCGCTCGGAAGCTGGAGGAACTGGCGCTGAAAGACCCTTATTTTATCGAACGGAATCTGTATCCGAACGTCGACTTCTACAGCGGTCTGCTGCTGCGTTCGATGGGGATTCCCACCAACATGTTCACGGTGATTTTCGCGATCGGGCGTCTTCCTGGGTGGATCGCCCACTGGAAGGAACAACACGACGATCCGACCAGCCGCATCCTGCGTCCGCGCCAGGTTTATCAGGGTCCCAAGGAGACCGACATTGCCACGGCCATCGCCGATCCGATGGTGCTGGTGCGCGAAGAAGGTTAAACGAGCTGGCGCGAAGTGAGTGAGTTCGTCCATAAACTGCGCGTCATCTTCGTGACTGCGGCATCTGGCCGCAGTTGCTCCGCCGAGATGTCGCAGCCACGTTGGCTTGTCGGACAAGCCGGCGTGACGGATGTTACGTGGTGAGCACGATCGTCCCGACTTACCGGCTGCCCGAGCGAGTCCATTTTGTTTCGTGGGAGGTAGGACAGCGATGATGCATCGAATTCACCGCTCGATGGTTCTTTTCGGGGTTGCCCTGTCTGGGCTGACAACCCTGTCCTTGAGCAGTCCGGCTTGTGGTGACGAGCAGGTTGCTGACAAAGATACCTCGGATAAGAGCGGATTCGTTTCGCTCTTTGACGGCACATCGCTGGCCGGGTGGAACGGTGATCCGAAGTCGTTTCGTGTCCAGGACGGTGCCATCGTCGGCGGTTCACTGGAGAACCCCGTGCCGCGCAACGAATTCCTGTGCACCAAGAAAGAGTATGGTGATTTTGAGCTGCGACTGAAGTTCAAGGTGTTGGGCAAGGGTGCCAATGCGGGAATTCAGCTGCGCAGTCGACGGATCCCCGACCACCACGAAATGATTGGCTACCAAGCCGATTTGGGTGACGGCTGGTGGGGCTGCCTGTACGACGAATCGCGACGCAACAAGGTGCTGGCTGGTCCCGAGGACGGAAAACGGGACGCGGTCATCAAGCGAGATGACTGGAACGAATACCGCATGCGTTGTACCGGGCGGCACATCCAGCTCTGGATCAACGGCGCCCAGACCGTCGATTACACCGAACCGGACGAGAAGATCGAGCAGCAGGGTCTGATCGGCCTGCAGATCCACGGTGGCTCTCCCAGCGAAGCCTGGTACAAGGACATCCGCATCAAAACGCTTGACTGAACCACCGCCCTGGGGAACTGGGGGAGGCAATCTGCCAACCTAGGCCGCGGTCCACGACTGCTCACGTATGTCGATGAGTACGCCGATGGGGAACGAATCGGGAAGGCGGAAGTGCGGAATGATCGGAATCAGCGGCACTGGGTCGCCTTGAGCCACTCCCCAAGTGATTGGTCGAATTTTCTATTTCGCATTGCGCATTCCGCGGATCGATCCTGCCCATCCAGCAGTCGGCTTGACAGGGACGCGTGCACGGTACACGCGTCTGAAGAAAACGACTCTCCGCCGTTGGCCACGACCGATTGCGCAGCCTCGACGCTCAGAGCCTACGTTGTGGCTATTTCTGCGACTCCGGCACAAACATGTCGTCCTTGCTCAGGCCGTACTGCGAAATTGCCTGCAGACAGCGTGTCATGTCGATCGGTTTGTTGTCGAAGTTGTTTGAGCCGAAGCTGAACTTCGCCCCCATCTGCTTCGCCATCCGGATGAAACGATCGTGAGGCCACTGGCTGGAAGCATTGATCTCCAGCGCCACTTGGTTGTCGATCGCGGCCTGAATGACCTGACGCATGCGCGCGTCGGTCCAGAGTTGATCGTATTGGCTTTCCAGGGGGGGTGGCAGGTAAGTTGGGTTCGCCAGGATGGCGATCGGCTCGGCGAGGACTCGCAGGTTGTGACGCATGTAGCGTTCCATCCACGCCTGCGGGTCCGGGATCGAATAGGTGTCCGGGAACCACAGTTTTGCCGGTTCGCTGTCGTCGTCCGGCATCGGCATGATCATCGTGTCGGCCAGTACGTAATCGAGCTTCTTAATCAGCTCAGGTGAGTGCCGATGCATCCAGTCGCGGTCGTTGACCTGGAGGCCGACAAACAGCGGCAAGCCCTGCACGCTGTCGAGGAATTCCTTCAGTTGCTCGTCGGTCTCAATCGGCCATCCGCGGCCGAGGTTTCTGAGAACGCCACAATTCATGCCGGTGACGGCCTGGCGGTCGATGGCCGACTGAGGCGTGACGCCGCCGCGCAGGTGAATGTGGAAGTCAATCAACGGCATGTCGCCGGCGGCCAACCGATCGATGGCCGTGGCCGGCAGGCCATAGCCGGCATCCGAAGGTCTCCCTTCGGCCATCGGACTGGCATCGTCGTTGAGCAAGCGGATTCTCACCGAACGAAAGGCCACCAGGCTGTCGGGATCATGCCCTTGCAGGGCGATGGTGCCGTGTCCCAGACGACGGCCGGACATGTCGACCGCGCACGGCGCATCGTCCGGCTCCAGGTAATCGACCGTCAGATTGTCGTTGACCCAGACACGAATACGATTCCCCATCACGGCGATGCGAATGCGAAACCACTGGTCATCGGCGGCACACGACTTGTAGATGTTGCGCACCCCATAGAGGCTCCCCGTCCGCTTCCATTCGCGATACGTTCCCGTGCCACGATGGGAGTTGTTGATTTGCACTTCGTATCCCTTGGCGGGCCATCCACTTTCTTGATATTCGGTGTGAAAATAGACACCCGAATTGGCCCCCGGACTGGTCTTGGCTTCGACTTCGAGTTCGAAATTCTTGAAGTCGTGATTGCCAACGGGTCCCGCGTAGAAAAGATGGCTCCGCTCCCCTTGCGCGGTTAGTATGCCCTCTTTCACCTGCCAGGAGGCGGAGTGCTCCGCCGCCTGCCAACCGGCCAGTGACCGACCATCGAAGAGCGAGACCCAGTCGGTGGTCGACGAGGTGTCGCCAAACGTAAGAAGTGGCGTAATGAGCCAGCATACGACGGCCAGCGGCAACGAAGAGCGGAGTCGGAATCGGTAGGAGGGGTGGACGCGTTTCATGGTGAGCTACTCAGTGAGGATGGTATTGCCTGACGGCGTGTCTTGCGGAAAGGGGAACACCGGACGCACGTCCGTTGCAGCAGTCGATGGTCAATTATCGTGAAGCGGCCTTCGCGGACGCGAGGGATCTGGAATGCAATTGAATACGGCGTATTGGGCGGGACACCAATCTGTTGAGTGAAGTGCCAGTCCAACTGGCTCCATGCGGAATCTTCGCACATGCGCCATTATTTTAGTACAAAGCAGGCGGACATGCTATCACGGCCGGTGCTGGGGCAACTGTCCGTGAGAGTGTGTTGGTCGGTGCGGAATCGCCGGACGGAGCAAGGGGTAACGACTTGCGTGGAGCAGGGGCTTCACTGCGCGACGAGTCGCGCACCTCACGTTTCCACCGAGCCCGCCTCGGTGGGACGCCAACTGGTGTGCTACAGGCCAACGGACACGACACGTTTCCACCGAGCCCGTCTCGGTGGGACGCCAACTGGTGTGCTACAAAGCAGCTCCCCCGATGATGGCATCAGTGGAAAGTGATTGAATGCGTAGCGGACCAGTTGTGGTCCCACCGGAATAAATCCGGTGGCAACCTGTTGGAGCGTTCGTTGGTAGCGGACCAGTTGTGGTCCCACCGGAATAAATCCGGTGGAAACCTGTTGGAGCGTTCGTTGGTAGCGGACCAGTTGTGGTCCCACCGGAATAAATCCGGTGGAAACCTGTTGGAGCGTTCGTTGGTAGCGGACCAGTTGTGGGGACTCGTACGCGAGGAAGTGGAATGGACCGCGTACCGCAAGTAGCTCAACGGGGGGGCCGGTCGTACTTGTTTCACGCGTTGCCTGTAAGCCGCGGTTCCCAACGTGCACGCGCCACACTTCCCCCCCATGTGCCGCTGTGTGGTTGATTCGTCAGGGGTTTGGGAGCCATGCGAAATATTCACAGTTGACGTAGTAGGCACTTTGGTGACACTTCGCCTGCGATCGGTATCCGGAATGGAGCAAATGCTTTAGGCTGCTTATATGAACGACGATCGCGCCACTGCCGTCCACGGGGCGATGTGACGTAAGCGATGTGCGAAATGTCGGAGGTGGCAGACATTAACGAGCTCATCAAAGTTCTCTACGCTGATGATGATGCCGGGGACCGCGCTCTGATCTGCCGGGCAATGGCGGACCATGAACGCGACTTTGAGGTCACCGAGGCTTCATCACGACAAAGCCTTGAGGCGCAGTTGGCCCGCGCCGATGAGTACGACGTTGTACTGAGTGAAATCGACGTTTCTGGCTTTGCGGGGGTCGGAGTGGTCGACGCGGTGCGAGCGGTTCGACCAGGACTGCCAGTCATCATCGTGACCCGGAGCGGCTCGGAAGAGATCGCGGCGGAGGCCTTCAGGCGGGGGGCGGCCGAATACGTGATCAAGTCGCCTGGTCACCTCAAGCGGCTTCCAGACACCGTTCAGGCGGTGCTGGCGTCGTCGCATCCAGTCGACAGAAATAGGCAACTGCAGACGAGTCCGCGCGTGCGGGAAGGGTTCCTGCAAAATCTGCTGGACTCCGTTCCGGACGACGTGCGTGGAATTCGTGAGTTAG
This sequence comes from uncultured Planctomycetota bacterium, assembly GCA_963700515.1. Lineage (GTDB taxonomy): Bacteria > Planctomycetota > Planctomycetia > Pirellulales > Pirellulaceae > JAJRVM01. The sequence goes on from CAVOXY010000008.1 coordinate 24,641, forward strand.
CTCAGTCGGAAGCCAAATGGCGGGCACTCACGGTGAACTCCCCCGATCATGTCATGATGCTGGATCTCGATGGCACGATCGTGTTCTTGAACCACACCGTAGACGGTCTCAAGCCGGACGAAGTGCTGGGGAATACCGTGTACCACACCGTGCCCCGCCAGGAGATCGCGCAGGTCGAGCAGTGTCTTGCGAAAGTTCTCCGCACCGGTGACATTGGCAGTTACGAGATCAACTACGAACATCGCGATGGTCGCCGTCGATTTCTCGCGTCGACAGTTGCGCCGATACGGCGAGAGGGCCAAGTAGTCGGATTTGTGGTGAGCAGTCGCGATGTGACGGATCTAAAGCGAACCGAAGGGGAATTGCGGATATCGGAGCGATTCTTTCGTTCCACGTTTAATGCCTTGTTGTCGCATGTGGCCATTGTCGACGAGGCGGGTGTCATTGTCTCCGTCAACAATGCGTGGCGCAGTTGCGCGAGATAACGGAGTCGCCCCAGATAGCGTGTCGCAAGGGAGAAACTACCTGAGGGTCTGCGACGAAGCGACGGGGGACGACGCCGAAGATGCTCGCCTCATTGCCGAAGAGATCCGATCGTTGTTACGCGGCGAGCGAGAGCCGGTTGTTCGCGAATACCCCTGTCACAGTCCAGACGAGAAACGCTGGTTTGTCGTGCGCGCCACGAGATTACCTGGTGACGGGCCACCGCGTGTTGTGATTGCCCACGAGAACATCACGCAGCGCAAATTGGCGGAGGAACAGTTCAGGGACCAGGCTCGCTTTCAGCAGACGCTTATCGACAGCATTCCCATCCCGGTCTTCTATAAGCAGCGTGATGGGCGGTATCTGGGGTGCAACGACGCCTTTGTGGAATGGGTCGGGCTACCTGAAAAGGATGTCGTGGGGAAAACCTGCGGCGAATTATTTGCAGGCGAATTCGCCGAATTGGCTCATGAAGTGGACGCCCGTTTATACCAAACGAACCGTCCCCAGACAAGTGAAACGACCGTACGCCTGCCAAACGGTTCCGTTCGTGAAAAGGTGATTCACAAAGCCACGTATACAGATGCTGATGGTCGCGTAAGTGGACTGATTGGCGCCATTGAGGACGTCACGCAGCGCAATGCGACTCGGCGCAGCGTTGGCCACCAGTGAAGGCCACCTGAAGCGGGCACAGCAGGTGGCTCATATTGGCGATTGGGAATGGGACGTGCGGACCAACGAAGTGCATTGGTCGGACGAAACCTATCGTATCTTTGGGCTGCAGCCCGGGGAAATCACACCCACTCTTGAACTCACCCGTCATTACGTTCATCCGGCTGACCTGGAAGCGTGGGAGGGCGTTTTTGGTCGATCGCTGGAGTCGACGGGGTCTTTCGCGTTCGAGTACCGCGCCGTGCGCGAAGATGGCGAAGCGATTTGGATTCGCAACGAGGTGGAGATCACGCGTGACGCCGACGCCTGCGTGACGCGTCTGTTTGGAACTTGCCAGGATATATCGATTCAGAAGACAACCGAAGAAGGTTTGAGGGATGCCAGAGAGTACACCGACAGCATCATCGGGTCGATGGCCGACATGCTGCTGGTTGTCTCCCCAGTCGGCCAGATCACCCGAGTCAACCAGGCCGCCGGGAATTTACTGGGCTATTCAGAGCAGGAACTGAACGGTGGGAACATACGCTTGCTGATGGTGCCAGGACGGGAGTCGTCGGCGGAGACAGGAGAATTCGACGATGAGCCGGACGGCGGGGAGATGCGTCTGCTGGTGGAGCACATTCCAATTCCACGGTGCTGTGTGAGCGACTTGCTCGAACACGACGTCCTGCATGGCGTGGAGACGGAACTTCGAAGAAAGGATGGCAAACACGTGCCGGTGTTGCTGTCTTGTGCGGTCCTGCGCGGCTGGTCCGGGGTGTTGAAGGGTTTAGTGTTTGTGGCTCAAGATATCACAGCCCGCAAACAAGTCGAGGACCGGCTCATGCATAGCGAAATGGAGCTTTACCAAGTCTACGAAAGTGCCCCGGTCATCTTGATCTTGCTGGACGAGCGGTTACGCGTGACCCGTGCGAACCACGCCGCGGTTGTCGCAAGTGGCGGCGTGCCGGCGGATGACGTGATGGGTTTGGGGGCCGGCGACCTGCTGCGGTGTGTGCGCATCGCTCGAAGACCCCCGGGGATGCGGGTTTGGATCCACTTGTCACACGTGCGTCATTCGCAGTATGGTGCGTGACACGCTGGACAACGGCAACCCTCACCATCGTGTGGAGCAAAGCCTTCCGGTGGAAATGGAACAGGGACGCGTGGAGTTAGATCTGGTCTGTTCCTCGGTCAGGCTGATCGTCGACGGGCGTCCGTACGTGCTCCTTTCCATCGACGACGTCACCGATCAGAAGAGTGCCGAACGGCATGCTCGACAACGCGATGCGGACATGGCTCGTATGAATCGCCTGCACACGGTGGGAGAAATGAGCGCCACCTTGGCTCATGAATTGAATCAGCCGCTTTATGCCATTAACAACTATGCGAATGGAATACGGCGGCGACTCGATGGCGCGCACCCCCTTGACGATCTGGCACTATTGAAGGGTGCCACGGATCAAGTGTCGGTTGAGGTCACCCGCGCGGCGGCCATCATCGCGCATCTGCGGGACTTCGTGCGCGTTCGACAGCCGCATCGCTCGAGTAGCGATATCGCCCGTGTTCTGCGGCAAGCAGTGGGCCTTCTGCGGCCACTTGCTCGCGATAAGAGCGTCTCCCTGGTAGTGGATGTGGCCGATGGCTTGCCATTGCTACTTGTGGACGCCATACAGATCGAACAGGTCGTTGTGAACCTCGTGGCCAACGCCATCGACGCGGCGGTCGGTCTGCCGGTGACGCGTCGCACCGTGACGGTATCGGGGCGTGTAAATGAGGATCGTGCCGTCGAAGTTGCGGTGCGGGACTGCGGAATCGGCATTCCCGCACGAATACGAGATAAACTGTTTGGGGCCTTCGTCAGTACAAAACCGACCGGTCTCGGCATGGGATTGGCCATCAGCCGGGGGATTATCGAATCTCATGGCGGCCGAATATGGCATGTTGAGCATGAGCCTTACGGTGCCGCTTTCCATTTCGCGCTTTCTATCGACGATGCTTTTGAGGAAACATGTCATGAAAGCTGAAATGACCGTTTTTGTCGTTGATGATGACCCCGGCGCGCTCCGCTCCATGAAATGGTTGCTGGAGTCAGCGTGTTTCTCGGTCAAGTGTTATGCGTCGGGGGCTGGCTTTATGAGCGAATATGATGCGCATCAGCCCGGTTGCCTGTTGCTCGACCTGCAAATGCCCGCCATGAATGGTCTCGTTGTCCAGCAGTGGTTGGTTCGCCAGAATGCGCGTCTTCCCGTCATCTTTCTGACCGGGCACGGTGACGTGCGGATCTGCGCACTAGCGATGAAGGCGGGTGCCACTGACTTTCTGGAAAAACCTGTCGACGATAGGCGAGTGCTGCAAGCGGTTCGTTCTGCCCTAGAGGAAATGGAACGCTCGTTGCGCGTCGAAGCGGCACACCCGGAAATTACCGCTCGCATGCATCGACTGACACAACGCGAAACGGAAATCTTGCACTTCCTGTTCGCCGGAACCAATATGAAGGTCATCGCCGGTGCGCTTGACATCAGTATCCAAACCGTGGCCAAACACCGCACCAAGGTGCTCGAGAAGATGATGGTTCGTAATGAGGTGGAACTCGTGCATTTGCTGGCTCACTTCCCGCTAGATGGCGGGCATGTCGCCCGGCGCGCGACGAATGGGATGACTCTACCCCGTGCGACTTTTTGGCTGATTAACGGACGTCCTCTGTCCCGTCACACTTCGTCTGTTCCGATCGGTGTTCGCTGCAGTCGTTGGGAGGGATCGCTCGATGACTGCCGTCCTGCTAACGCGAACCTCGCAGTCAGCTTGGGTCGGCGCGGGCAGGGAAAGCTCGCGACGGCCCATCCGTCATATCGCGACCAACAAGCCAACAAAGCAGGTGACCGCGGACACCCTGCCGCGGAGTGGGCGATAGTTTCGCGTGGTAGTTGACGTCGTGCATGGTTGAAGTGTGGTAGCTTAATCATGTGTTCATTCGAGTTATCCACTGGTTGGGGAACCGGTGGACCTACAGCCCTTCGCAAATACACCCCATTTGCGAAGGGTATTTTGCTATCGCGTCGGCAGTCGGACGCGCACCCGCTTTGGGGACAGGAAATCACTTCCGCTTTCGCCGGCGGAGCGAAAATTCCGTGATCGATCCCCTCAAATCAGCGACCACCGGTATGGCCGGCGGTGTGGGGAAGGCCCGGAGAGAGGCCAGAGATGGGAGTATTGGTGGGGTGGAGTATTGGAGTGTAAGGGAATCCTCCCAACGAACGAGACCTATCGACGATCCACCAATGGTATCTTCGTGCCTATCACTCACTACTCTTCTGCTCCCCGCGCTCCACCACTTCAGAATCACGCGGGCAGCGGTAGGTCCTCGTCCATTCTCACCAGCAGTGCTGGTGGATCAGCTGGGATTCAGCGAGCGTGCCGCTCGCCCGCGAAATATTCGCGTGGTCGCGTCGATTAATGTAACGCATGCTTCTCTGGTCTTCTTCCCGTCCACGATGGCCCGCTGGGAAGTGGCCCCCCCCGTGGAACTGGACGGGGACAACTGCAAGAGCGACGGCCCCATCGTAAGGAAGAACCCATGAGTCTGCAGGACTATGCCGCTCCCCCACAGGGCCCACCGACGCTCGACGAAGTCGTGAAGCGGGTCAACGAGATATCGACGTTGCCCCACATTGCGTTGCAGGTCATCGAGGTGGCCAACGATCCCAAGTCCAACGCGATCGACATGAAGGCCTTGATCGAGACAGACCCGGCCTTGAGTGCGCGACTGCTGCGCTATGCCAACTCTTCGGCCTGCGCACCGCGGGAGCGAATTTCGAATCTGCAGCAGGCGATTACGCTGCTTGGGTTGAGGCAGATTCGCAGCCTGGTGTTGACTGCCAGCGTGGCGGAGATGTTCAACAAGGATGACACGGTTGGAACGTATCGGCGTCGCGGGTTGTGGCAACATCTCGTGGCGGTTGGGGTCTGCCGCGATTAATCGCCATGCGACAGAAGGTCGCCGATTTTGAAAATGCCTTTGTGGCGGGGCTCCTGCATGACATCGGGATCGTGTTGGAAGATCAGCACGTGCACGAAGAATTCTGTCAAGTCATGTGCCATCTGGACGACAGCTTGACGTTGGTGGAGGCCGAGCGGAGTCGGCTAGGCTTTGATCATGCGAGACTAGGGGCGAAGATTGCGGAACGCTGTGCGCTTTCCCGACGTGGTCAAGGCTGCCATTGGATTTCATCACATGTCGGACAAGTATCGCGGCGACGAGTTACTGATTGTCCAGTGTGTGGAGGTGGCGAATCTACTTTGCACCCTGAAGGGTTTCACGTCGGTCGGCCGCAAGCTGGTCCGAGTTCCGCAAAGTGCTTTGAAAGCTCTGTCACTGACAAGAGACCACATCTCCGTGCTGGCCCATGATTTAGATGAAGAGTTGGCCAAGAATGCCGCTCTCTTCGACTTGTAGTCGCGAGGTTGGATCGATGTTGCCGGAAACCATTGATGATCTGCTCAGCGTTGGCGGACCCTTCGCCGGGCAGCACTGCCTGCGTGCGTCACGACCTGCCGGCGTTCGCGGATCTCGAGCCGCGCCTGATTACGCTCTCCGCGAGGGAAGGTGAAATCACGTTCATCGAGGATTTCGGCACGGATGTGGGTTCGGAGACCGTGGCGCAATTTCATCGGTCAGTAGCAGCACGGTTGGTCGAACAGGCATCGTGCCGTGTCCACCTCGATACATCCTGGGGTCCCCTCGTGGGGTTTGGTGTGCGATTGTCGAGCGGAACTTCTTATCCGTTCGCCGCTTTCCTGTGCGATGCGTTTCCGGCCTTATTGGAGCAGACGCGGACGACGGAAGTTGAGATTGCCGCGCGCGTCTGCAGTGCCGCCACGTGGGCATTATGGCGATATCAAGGGCGCGAGGCGGAGTTGCGAGCACGGACGGCACAATTAGAGGCGGCCGCGGAATCACTACGGGCTTCTCATTCCCGCCACTTGGCGGAGGCGATCGAAGAGCATGAGGAGCGATTTCGGGAGCGGCAGGAATCGGAACAGGAACTGAAGCGGCTACACGCCTGCAATCAGCTGATTCTCGATTCCGCGGGCGAAGGCATCGTGGGGCTCGACAGCCACGGGAGGATCACGTTCGTTAACCCCGCTGTCGAGCGGCTGATTGGGTGGCGCACCGATCAGCTGGTTGGCGAGTCGTTACATCAGCTGGTGCATCACACGCGGGCCAATCGAGAGCCCTATGGCTGGCCGGATTGCCCGGTACACAAAACTCTGGTCGAGGGGACTCCCCAGCATGTACAACACGATATCTTCTGGCGTCAAGACGGGACGAATTGCCCGGTCGCCTATGTGGCGACACCGATGCTCGAAGGGCGTGAGATCGTTGGGGCTGTGCTGACATTTCAGGATATCACGGAACAGCGTGTATTGGAGGGGCAGTTGTTGCAGGCTCAAAAGTTGGAATCGATTGGCCAACTGGCTGCCGGTATCGCTCATGAAATCAACACTCCGACACAGTTTATTGGCGACAACCTCCGCTTCTTGGAGGACGCCTTCTCGGACTTGCAGTCAGTCCTTTTGGGACACTGCCAGTTGGGCCAGCAAGCCGGTGACGCGAACGGCCTCCTGGCGGACCTTGCCGTGGCAGTGCAGGCGGTCGACCTGGAATTTCTGACCCAAGAGATCCCACTGGCGATCTCGCAGTCATTGGAGGGCGTAGGGCGAGTGGCGAATATCGTGCGGTCGATGAAGGAGTTTTCGCATCCAGGCAACGATGAAATGCAGTCAGTCGATTTGAATCGGGCACTGGAAAGCACGCTGACGGTCTGTCGCAACGAGTGGAAATATGTCGCGGAAGTGGTCACGGACTTGGATCCCGAATTGCCCTTGGTTTGTTGCCTCCCGGGAGCCTGCAATCAAGTGTTCCTGAATCTGATCATCAACGCCGCACATGCGATTGCCGACAAGCCTGGTGAGAATGCTGCTGGCCAGGAAAAGATCACGGTCACCACGCGTGCTGATGGAGAGTGGGTCGAAGTGCGGGTGTCCGACACGGGGACGGGGATTCCAGACGAATACCGCGGAAAGGTGTTTGATCCCTTTTTTACCACCAAGGAAGTTGGACGCGGCACCGGGCAAGGACTGGCGATCGCGCGTTCCGTACTGACGGACAAACATGGCGGCACGTTGTCGTTTGAAACCGAGATGGGGTGTGGGACGACGTTTATCGTGCGATTACCCCGTTGGCCCCAGAGGCCGCCGGGCGAAGGTAATTCAAAATGAAACGACGCGTCTTATTTGTGGATGATGAACAGCGCGTGCTGGATGCGCTTCTGCGTATGCTGCACTCCCAACGCGGCGTGTGGGACATGATCGGTGTGACCGACCCGCTGGAAGCATGGGAGCGACTGCAAGACGAGAAATTCGATGTTGTCGTCTCGGACATCAACATGCCGCACATGGGCGGGTTGGAGTTGCTCCAGCGCATGCGGGATACCGACCACCTGCGGGAACTGCCGGTCGTGATGTTAACGGGCCTGGATAACCGCGAGCTGAAGCGGCGGGCGCTGGAACTCGGGGCGGCTGATCTGCTGAGTAAGCCGGTAGAGCCGGAAGACCTGGTGGCCCGCCTGCGGAGCGTCCTCCGCCTGAAGAGCTACCAGGATGAACTGCAGGCGGAGCGAGCGGCCTTGGAGCAACGAGTTCGGGACCGCTCCATCGAACTGTACCGGTCCCGGTTGGATGTCATTTGGCGATTGGGGAAGGCCGCCGAGCACCGCGACAACGAGACCGGCAATCATGTGATCCGGGTGGGGTGCATGAGCCGTCTCGTGGCGGAGCAGATGGGTATGGATCGTGAGTTTCTCGAGGCGTTGTTCGTGGCGGCTCCCCTGCACGATATCGGAAAGATTGGCGTGCCGGACGCCATTCTCGCCAAGCGAGGTCCACTCAATGATACGGAGTGGAACATTATGAAACAACACTGCTGGATTGGGTCCAGGATCTTGCGGGACAACACGCGGGCCTCCATTGCCTACGGCCAGTGGCTCGGCGACTGCGGCGACGGCGACGAAATCGTCTACGAGAATCCGATTTTGTCGCTGGCCGGGAGTATCGCGCTGATGCACCACGAGAAATGGGACGGATCGGGCTATCCTCAGCAACTCTCGGGGGAAGAGATCGCCATGGAGGCACGGATCGTGGCCGTGGTGGATGTGTTTGATGCCTTGACGTCGCGCCGTCCCTACAAAGAGGCGTACTCCGAAGAGGAGGCGTTGGAAATCATCGAACGGACCGCCGACGGTCACTTCGACCGGCGCGTCTACGCGGCGTTTCTCGAAGCGTTTGGAAATATTCGAACTGTGCGTCAGCGGTTTCCCGACAGCGTGGACGGGGCCGTGCCGAAGGAGGAGGCTTGCTGTGAAGCGGATTCTGTTTGTCGATGACGAGCCGAAGATTCTCATGGGGCTCCGCCGCTCGCTGCGGTGTTACCGAGGGGAGTGGGAGATGTGTTTCGCCGAAGGGGGCGGTGCGGCACTCGAGCAGTGTGCGCGGGGGCCGTTTGACGTGGTCGTGTCGGATGCCCGCATGCCAGGCATGGACGGCTCGGCGCTCCTGAGCGAGGTGCTCAGCCGCTATCCGGATACCGTGCGGATCGTCCTTTCAGGTCAGTGCAGCGAAGGTTCGGTGCTGAAATGCGTGGGGGTGGCACACCAGTTTTTGAGTAAACCGTGTGCCCCCGAGACGCTTCGGGCAGTCGTACAGCGTGTCTGCGCGATGCGAGACGCGTTCCAGGATGAGTCGTTGAGGAGGGCCATGTCGAGTGTGAAGTGGTTACCCAGCCAGGCAGATATCTACCGGCGTCTGGTCAATCGGATCGCGGCGCCAGACGTGACCATCGACGATGCGGCGGAGATCATTGCGTGCGACGTGGCCATGTCCGCCCGGGTCGTGTATCTGGTCAGCTCCGGCTTCTTCGGCTCACCCCAACGCGTCGTCAATGCCGCGCACGCCGCCAGACTGCTCGGGCTGGAAAGAATCAAGTCGCTGATGACGGTATCCGCCATCTTTGCACCCCAATTGCCAACTGGCTCGGCGAACGATGCCGCGGATGTGAACCATCACAGCTCGACTGTTGCGCGGGCGGCCAGGCACATTGTCGCTTCCATGACGAACGACCGTACCACCATCGGGGATGGAGAGCTGGCCGGCATGCTGCACCAAGTTGGCCGACTGGCGTTGGGAGGCCGCGCGCCGGGAGGGGAGACGCCAGGCGATATTTCGATGGAACATCGCGCAACGATGGACCCCGGCGGCTATCTTGTCGCCCTCTGGGGACTTCCCGATCCCGTCGTCCAGGCGGTCAGTTACTACCAGACGCCGCTGTTGTGTGCCGAGCAGGTCTTCGGGCCTCTCACCGCCGTCCACGTCGCCGATGCATGCCTCGGCCAGCTGTTCGCCTCGGTTACTGGCCAGCGTACCCGATTGGATATCGAGTATCTGCGCCGGATCGGGTGCGCCGACCGTGTGGAAAACTGGCGCCACATCTGCCATACGTGCCTGCCGGAAGGAGCGGTGTCATGACCGAGAGGATTTTGTGTGTCGATGATGAGCCGAACATCTTGCTCGGTTATCAACGCTCGCTGCGCAAACGATATACGATCGAAGTGGCATTGGGCAGCCAAGAAGGGCTGTCCGCTGTCCGCGACCAGGGACCGTATGCGGTGATCGTAGTGGACATGCGCATGCCCGGCATGACCGGCGCGGAGTTGCTGTCCAATGTCCGCGTGATTGCGCCGGACACGGTGCGTATGATGCTGACCGGCAACTCCGACCAGCAGACCGCCCTGGCCGCCGTCAATGAAGGGCAGATCTTCCGTTTCATGACCAAGCCTTGTCCGCCCGAGGAATTCGCCACGGCCTTGGAGGCCGGACTGACGCAGTACCGGCTGATAGTCGCCGAGCGGGAGTTGCTCACCAAGACCTTGGGCGGCAGCATCAAAATGCTCACCGACGTCCTTTCGCTGGTCAATCCGACGGCCTTTGGTCGCGCTTCTCGCGTACGTGGCCTAGTCCGCCGATTGGCCGCATCGCTGGGCGAGCAGAGCATTTGGATGATCGAAATCGGCGCCATGTTGTCACAGATCGGGTGCGTCGCCATCCCGGATGAAATACTCGCTCGCCTGTATCGCGGAGAGAAGTTATCCGCCAAAGACGAACAAGCTTTTGCCGCTCATCCACAAATCGGACACGACTTACTCAAGAGTATTCCACGGCTGGAAGGTGTCGCCGAAATCATCGGATATCAAGACCATCGATTCAGCGGCGAAGGGCGTCCGCCGGGCACCAGGCAGGGCGAGTCGATTCCGCTGGGAAGCCGCATCTTGAAATGCGTGCTCGATTTCGACGCGCTCACAATGGCTGGAACACTGCCAGATGTGGCAGTAGCGGAATTGCTCCGTCGGCCAGGGTGGTATGATCCGAAGGTGCTCACTGCCCTGCGCGCGCGCTTCATATCACGCAGCCTCGCGTCATTCGGCGGGTGGAACTGCATCAGCTTATCGATGGCATGATTATTGCCTCGGACCTGCGGTCCAAACAGGGCACCGTTCTCTGCGTGAAAGGTCAAGAGGTTACCCGTGCGCTCCGCTTCCGACTCAGGAACTACTCCATGAACTCGGGATTGGAAGGGAGTATTGAAGTGCTCATGGCCGTCGATGTGGAGTCGCCGGACCGGGTGGCAGAGGGTCCTCGGTACGGTGCGGGAGCAGCGGCGACTTGATTGTTGAGGAAGCTACCGGACTGGGCTGGAGAGGGGCACCTGCCCGGCACGGGAGTGCCGGCATTGCAGGTGGATGCTTGAGTCGAGAATGGGACTGTGAGGCAGGGAATGACCAGAATACTCGTTGTCGATGACACGCCCGACATGCTCAGACTCATGGCGGTCGCGATGCAATATCAGGGATATGACGTAGTGGTCGCTTCGGATGGGCGGGCAGCCATCGATTTGGCGCGCACTATATGCCCCGACGTCATTCTCCTGGATATCATGATGCCGGACATGAGCGGTTTGGAGGTGATGCGCCGGCTGAAAGAGGAAGAGGCTACGAAGGGGATTCCCGTGCTCCTCGTGTCGGCCATGGGGGAGGACGGTGACGTGGTTTCTGGTCTCGATCAGGGGGCGTATGACTACGTGGCCAAACCCTTCACAAGAGAGGTGCTGGCCGCCCGTGTCCGGGCCGCAATACGCAGCAAGGAGAACCACGATCAACTCGCGCAACTGTGCCAGCAACTGCAGGTCGAAATAGCCGAACGCCAACGCGTGGAACTGGAATTGGCTCACGCCCAGAAACTGGAATCGATCGGGCGGTTGGCCGCCGGGATCGCTCATGAAATCAACACGCCCACGCAATACGTGGGGGACAATATCCGTTTCTTGAGGGAAGTGTTTGGGGACGTTGATATTCTGTTGGATACGCTCCTCGGCCTGGTAGCAGCAGCCAAGGACAACACGATTCCTCCGGAGTTAATTGCGAAGGCGGAGGAGGTCATCGCGGATGTCGAAGTAGACTACATCAAGGAAGAGACGCCGCGCGCCATCGCACAATCGTTGGAAGGCGTGGAACGCGTTGCCCATGTCGTGCGCACTATGAAGGAATTCTCACATCCTGGCACCGCGGAAAAACAGTCGGTCGATCTCAATCGAGCTATTGAGAGTACGTTAACAGTCTCCCGCAGCGAATGGAAGTATGTCGCGGACCTGGTGACAGACTTCGATCCGCTGCTCCCCCAAGTGTCGTGCTTTGCCGGCGATCTGAATCAGGTCATTTTGAACCTGGTCGTCAATGCCGCGCAAGCGATCGCCAAGCGAATTGACGAGGGGGCTCTTGAGCGTGGCACGATACGCGTCAGCACGCGGCAGGATGGGGACTGGGTGGAGGTCGGCATCGGAGACAACGGTAGCGGCATTCCTGACGGCATACGCGACCGAGTATTTGAGCACTTCTTCACGACCAAAGAGGTGGGGAAGGGGACCGGGCAAGGGCTGGCCATTGCCCATGCTATCGTCGTGCAGAAACATCATGGAACGATTCATTTCGAGTCGAAGGAAGGTGCCGGCACAACCTTCATTGTTCGCCTCCCCATTGACGAAGTGGCAGCGGATAACAACGTGGCCGCCGACCGTGAATCCGCTGTCGCCTGCTAGAGTGCGTCGCACAGCCCTGGCAAGCGATGCTCCCGGGTCGTTTGGGCGAAGCGACATTATGAGGTCGAAAGCACAAAATACGAAACGAAGTCGAATGTCCAATATCTGACTGATGATGTGGAAGGTGACATCGTGAATCCATCCGTATTGCTGATTGATGATGATGCACAAATACTACATGGACTTGCCCGTGCTCTAAGGCTGCAACCGTACGCGCTGTACACGGCTACTTCGGGCGAGGAAGCCATGTGGGTGCTCAAGAGCCACCATGTGGATGTCGTTGTCTCGGATGAGCAGATGCCAGGCATGCGCGGTGGTGAACTGCTGCGTTGGGTGGCCGAGCAATTCCCAGACGTGGTGCGCATGGTGCTGACCGGCCACGCCACCGCGGAAAACGCGATCCACGCCATCAACGAGGGACGTGTCTATCAGTTCTTTACGAAACCGTGCAACACCTTCGACTTGGGTATGGCCATCCGCAAAGCGCTTGAGCATAAGCAACTGATGACGAGCAATCGGCTATTGGATGCTCGGAATGAACAGATGCTGCAGTCGCTTAAACGCCATGAACGGGAAGTCAAGACGATAACGGCTGTCATGCGTCAGGAGGTGTGTGGTCCACTCCTATCCGTCTCGCGATCAGACCTGACGATAGAAAATGAACAGCAGACGACGCACACCGAAAGTCACCAGTACGCAGAACGCGCATTGGACGGCGTGGTGGAAATCATGCGACTGCTGGGCGAGATGGAGACTCGGTTAAAAGCTGCCACGAGCGACTTGCCGAATTCTGAAAAATACTAGCGCCCGTTGCACCCGCGCGTCTCCGCTTCCACCGAGCTGGCCTCGGTGGTGCGACAACTGTTGTGCTACCAGCACCCGTGCGCTCCCCGCTTCCACCGAGCTGGCCGACCGAAATCAATCGCGGTTTGCCTCGCGCGTTGTCACGGGACACGATGCCACGCCCGGATTGATGCAGCCTCGGCAGGCCGCCGGCGTGATGGAGACTCTTGCCCTCGGCCGCTGGCGGGGTGTTGGTTCGGTCGGCGGTAGCTGGCCAGTTGTGGTCCCCCTGGGATGAACCCAGGGGAAACCGGATGAAGTCTGGGCTGTGTGTAGCTGGCCAGTTGTGGTCCCCCTGGGATGTACCCAGGGGAAACCGGATGAAGTCTGGGCTGTGTGTAGCTGGCCAGTTGTGGTCCCCCTGGGATGTACCCAGGGGAAACCGGATGAAGTCTGGGCTGTGTGTAGCTGGCCAGTTGTGGTCCCCCTGGGATGTACCCAGGGGAAACCGGATGAAGTCTGGGCTGTGTGTAGCTGGCCAGTTGTGGTCCCCCTGGGATGAACCCAGGGGAAACCGGATGAAGTCTGGGCTGTGCGTAGCTGGCCAGTTGTGGTCCCCCTGGGATGTACCCAGGGGAAACCTTTCGAATTTGGAATTGGTTTGCGTGCGCAGCTCGAATTCCAAACTGCGCCGTGTGGCATGTGACAGTATCGTGCAGGGCTATTTACGGATGGCGCTCAATCAGCAGAGCCAGACCGGCGTCGATGAACTGCCCCCCTTGTGTCTGATGACAGTGGATGGCGAACGTATTCGTGCCGATCTTGAGTGTCTCGACCTGCTTGGGATCGAGCGGTACCGTGGCGTAACCGGTTGTGTATCCCTGGAAAGATCGTACCAACACGCCGTTGATGTAGACGTCCGCGTCCTCGTCGTGATGAATGGAGAGGCTGATTTGCCCGGCCGTCGGAACTGTGTCTAGTTCGAAGGTGCGGCGCAGCCAGATGTCGGCGCCCTTCCACTCGGTTCCGACGACCGCCCCGGGCGTGCCGCTGGTACCAAAACCACCCGGCCCGGACTTCCAGGAAGCGTCGTCAAAGGCCTCTTGAAACCAATTGTCCGCCGGTGGCTCGAACGTGTATCGCCACGGCTGAGGCTCGGCCTGAGACGTGGGGACCAGCGTCTTGACGATCGGTGGCGGCAGATAGAGCTTGTGGGCCGCTTCAGCGGCCCGCGCCACATCGATTTTCTCCACGTCTCGGTCGTACGTCATGAGCCCGTTCACTTCGACCTCGACATCGGACGTCTGCGTGTAGACGGCGGCCGACAGGCCTTGACCGACCAGCGGCCGCATGGCCGTCAGCAGGTTGACGTATGCGTCGGTAAGTTCTTCCGGCGTTTTGTAGGAGACATACCCCCAATTCTTTTCGCCTTGCCAGGTATGCCCCGACACCGGCATTCCGAGTCCTCCGAATTCACCCAGCACGACCGCTCGCTTCTCTTCGACCGGCCGCATGCCCGGCCCGGGATAGCTGTGCATGTCAGACACCGTGCCACTCCCGGCATCGGTCCAGCCGCTGGCCTCATTCACCGGGCGAGTCGGATCGTACTGCTCGATCCACGCGACGACGGCCGGCGTGTCATGCTGTCCCCATCCCTCGTTGAACGGCACCCACATCACGATGCTGGGAAAATTATGCAACGTGTCGATCATCGCCTTCAGTTCGCGTCGATAGTTCGCTTTCGACTCGTCGTTGCGACCGGCATCGCCCGACGGCATATCCTGCCACACTAACAGGCCAAGGCGATCGCACCAGTAATACCAGCGAGCCGATTCGTATTTCACGTGCTTGCGGGCCATGTTCATGCCGAATTTCTTCGTCATGACAATGTCGTATTTCAGCGCTTCCTCCGTCGCCGGCGTGTAGAGTCCATCGGGCCACCAGCCTTGATCGAGCGGACCGTACTGGAAGAGCGGTTGATTGTTGAGCATCAAGCGATTGATTCCTTCCGCGTCCTTGCGAACTTCGGTCTTCCGCATGCCAAAGTAGCTCGAAACGGCATCGAGCACCTTTCCGTCGTCCATTAACTCAACGCGCAAATCGTATAGGTTCGGCTGCTCGGGTGACCAGAGTCTGGGCGTGGGAAGTTTCAATTCCAGTTCGCTGGCGGCCGGTCCCTGGGCCGTCGCACATACCTGCCCGGCATCGCTGGCCGACAACACGACCTGCAGATCGGCAGGGGCCCGCACGGTGACCCGCAGCAAGCTACTGTCGATGTCGGGTACGATCTTCAGCGACTCAATGTACTTTGCAGGAACTTGTTCCAACCAGACAGTCTGCCAGATTCCCGTGACCGCCGTATACATGATGCCGCCGGGATTGAGTACCTGCTTTCCTTTCGGTTGGAAGCCGGCGTCGGTGGGATCCCAGACCGACAGGACCAGCTCATTATTGCCAGCCTTCACCGCCTCGGTGATATCGATTGTGAAGGGATCGTAGCCACCGGTATGCTCCCCCACTTTCTGGCCGTTCACCCACACGGTGGTCTGCCAATCGACGGCACCGAAGTGGAGCAGCCAGCGGTGGGTGCTGCCGAGCGAAGCGATCTCAAACGGCCGGCTGTACCAGAGTTTCTGCTCGGGGCCGACCCGCTTCTTCACTCCGCTCAATGCCGACTCGACAGGGTAGGGAACGAGAATCTCACCCTCCCAAGTTTGCGGCGTGGGCTGGTCCTTCCCCTGGATCGCGTAGTGCCACAGCCCATTCAAGTTGCTCCACTGAGGACGTACCATCTGCGGCCGCGGATACTCCGGCCAGGCGTTATCAGGCGACACATCCTTCGCCCAGCGAGTCATCAGTGGTCCCGCGGCCGGTCGCCATTGGGCGGAGAGGGGGAAGTGACTGGCGAGCAGAACGGCAGCCGCCAGGAGCAGCTGGTAGGAGAGAGACTTCATTGCCGGCAGACCTTTCACAAGTGGCAAAACAGGGTGGCGTTGGAGCACGACACGAAACGTTCGTTTACCCGCCAGCATGACGTGTTGGCGCGACGATAACAAGGGATATTCCCCCGCGCCAACACCCACCACTGCGGATCCGTCAGTCCCGTTGCGTGGGGCCACGCGTCGTCTTGGCGTGAATCACACCGGCTTCATCGAACCAGAGCGGATCGATCGCCAGGAATCGATCCCAGCCAACCTTCGTACTGTTCTGCTGGTGATAGACCATCCAGAGCTGTCCGTCGGGGCCGGTGACCACGCAGTGATGACCCGGTCCATAGACGCCATTTCCCTGCCGGGCAATCGGATTCTGCGCGTACTTGGTGAATGGACCGAGTGGCGATTCCGAGGTGGCATAGCCGATGGCATACTCGGGACCGTTCGCGCCGCTACCGGAGTACATCAAGTAGAAGACTTCCTTGATGTTTGAGCATCCACGGGCCCTCGGTGACGGAGCCGCGGCGTCTTTCCCAGCTTTCTGTCGGCTCAAGGACCTTGGTCGGTGCGCCGGTCGGAGTCAGCGGATCACGCATCGGTTGCACCAGAATGCGAAACCCATCGTCGATTCTGACGTAATACAGGTAATACGCTCCATCGTCGTCTTGAAACATGTGAGCATCGATAGCGCCGGTGGCCAGCGTATGCTGGTCACGGAACGGGCCGAGCGGGTTGTCGGCCACGGCCACTCCGATCAATTTTCCGCCTGTCGGGTTGTCCAGCGTGTAGTACAAGTAGAACCTTCCGTCGCCGCGCTGGTTGTGAAATACGTCGGGAGCCCACGCGCCGCGACGAGCATCCACGAAGCACTTGGGCTTCTGTTGCCAGTGGATCAGGTCGTCGGAGACAAATACGTCGTAGCCGCGGCCGTCCCAGGTCGGATAGAGATAGTACTTGCCCTCGTAGCGAATCACACACGGATCTGCCGGGCCGATATGGTCGATGATCGGATTACTGTAGGCCGCCTTGCCGGAATCGACCGCTGCCACCGCGGGCGGCTGATCGTCAGTGCCAGCGGTTTGCGGTCGCGGCGGCTTGCAACTGGCTGCGTTGGCGCAGAGGACGACGAGCGTGACCAGCACGCAGACAAGATATGGGCAGAAGGGGCGGTGGGCAGAACGCATGGATGTGCACCTTTCTCGAGGGAGTTGCAGTTGTGGCAAGGGATGGCGTGAAGTCCAATTCGTTGATTGTGGCGGCACTCTACTTGAACTAAAATTCGGAGGTGGCACAAGTTCTTTTGTGAAAATCTGGCGGCGTGGCACACTGCAGGCGGGGCAGAATCGATGCGTGTTGAGCGGAGGAGTTACGAGCCATGAAAAACAGACATTGGCATGGTCGAGTCATCATGTCAGCCGCGATCGTACTGTTGGCACTGCTTCCATGGCTCCCAGGTGCCCTGGGGGGGCCGCAGCAGACTGCGATAGAAACGCAGTCAGCGGTGGGCGAGTCGGCCGCGCTGCAGGAATTCCTGGATCGGATGAAGGGGTTCGGTCGGCGGGGCTTGTTCGGGAGTCGTGCGGTCGACCGCCACGTTCGCAATGAAGCGGGGCAAGTCGTTGAACTGCGGCTGGACAAAGTCGAGTTGCGTCCAGGGGACGCGACGTTGATCGGTACGCTCAAGCAATTGGAGCGAATTGACCTGAGCGAGACGAACGTGAGCGACGACGATCTGGGAGATCTCACGCAGCTTGATGGATTACGCCACCTCTCGCTGCGCCGCACGAACATCAGCGGAAAAGCCCTGGTACATGTCGGCGGATTGACGGGCCTGGAAGAACTTGACCTGGCCTCGACCAAGGTGACCGACGAGGATCTGCCACGATTGGACGGTCTCAAACAGCTGCGGGTGTTGTCTCTGCGCTACACGCGAATAACCGATCAAGGGTTATCGATCGTGGCGAATTTTCGCCAGCTGACCCGCTTGTCGCTCGGTAGTACCAAAATAACCGACGCGGGACTGCGTCAACTGGAGGAGCTTCCGCAGCTGCGCGCCCTAACTCTTGACGGCACACAAGTAACCGACGTGGGACTGAAGAGGCTGTCCAGCCGGCCCGTTTTCTCCTGGATGGCGGCACCCGATCTGACGGTCAGTGAGTTCCTCCAGCGTCTCGAGTTGGGCCAGTTTGAGTCGGCTCGAGAAATGTATGTTGCCGGCCCCTTCGTGGCGGAAAAAGGCAGCTACCACGTCATTGGTATGAAGAGCCTGGAACCTACGGAGAAAGATCGCAAGGCGGGTCGAAACCGCTTCCAAATCGAGCTGCAGTGGAAGAAAGACGAGACGAGTCAAGACAGCTTCCTCCATGTCACACTGGCCATTGACCGAGGTTGCGTGTCGATCCTTGAAGTGGGGCTGGACGAGTAGCGTACGATCGATTCTCTGCGGCTCTCGGCGCCGCGTAACGCGGCGATCTGATGCATGTGCAGCACAGGCGATCGGACCGGCGGCAACGAGGTGTTGGACGCATCGCGTTTCCACTGCTTGGGGGTCCGACATAACAGTACTTGTTCGGCTGTGAGAAATATTCACCCCACCCATCGTGAGGGCTTGGCGAGGCCGCTGCCACGAAATATCAGGATGTGGCGTAAGGTCAAGTAGAGTCCGATTCAATCACCGCCGTCGAGATGCGATTAGTGCTGGCGAATTCCAGCCCTAGCACCATGCTATGTTTGAGTCGCGAAGCCGTGTGACGTCGGATAGGTGCAGTGCGCATCCATTCTCTTTCCTTGGCGCATATCCTGCTGCTGGCAAGTCCGGGAGGGCTCCCTGCTGAGCTGGGGGGGAAGATGCATGAGCGAACTGAGGAGTGGATCCGGCGTGGCGGAAATCCGGAGCGATCGTTTTGCAGTCCGAGCCAGGACGTAGCCCGGGCAACGTGAATTCTCCAGGAACACAGTGCCGCGTCATGCAATAGGAGATCTAGGCCGTGGTTGAGCAGCTTCAGACCGTCGTCCTCGTGGTCGATGATACAGATGCCAGCCGCTGCGCCACCACCAGCATCCTGGAGAGCGCCAGGTTGACGGTGTGGGAAGCGGAGACCGGAGCCGGTGCGCTTTGCCGGGCAGAGGATCTGCCGGACCTGATTGTCCTGAATGCCAACTTGCCCGACATCACGGGACTGGAGGTTTGTCGGCGGCTCAAGGCCGCTCCCGCGACGAGCCACATTCCAGTGCTCCTTCTCTCTGACACGTACATCGAGTCATCTGACCCTTCGACAGGCCCGTCTTCCTGCGCCGACGCCCACTTAATCCTCCCCCCAGACGCGGACGAGTTGACAACAACAGTGAGATTACTGCTGCACTCCAAGGCGATGGAGAAGGCCTGGCGCGAAAGCGAAGAAAAGCTTTCGAGCATCGTGAATGCGGCTCAGGACGCCATGATCATGATCGACCCAGCAGGGTCGTATTTCATTGTGGAATCAGGCTGCCCGGCGCGTCTTCGGGTATTCGGCCGAGGAAGCCGTGGGTCAGCATCTACACAGACTCCTCGTTCCTGCCCGGTTCCATGAAGTCCAGGAGCAGGGCTTCGCCAAGTTCGTTTGCTCCGGCGAGGGAGCTGCGATAGGCCAGGTGCTCGAGCTGCCGGCATTGCACAAGGATGGACACGAGATTTCTGTCGAGTTGTCGCTGGCTTCCGTTCGTTTACGCTCGGAGTGGCACGCGATGGGAATTGTCCGTGACATCACCCAGCGCAAGCAGGCCGAGCAGATGCTGCGCGACAGCGAAACACGGCATCGCAACCTCTTTGTCAGTTCTTCGGACGCCGTGATGGTCCTGGCACCTCCCTCGTGGAAGTTCACGTGCGGCAATCCGGCAACCATAAAAATGTTCAACGCCAAGGACGAGACGGAGTTCGTCTCGCTCGGGCCATGGCAACTGTCTCCCGAATTTCAGCCGGATGGATGTCCCTCCGGCGAGAAGGCCAGGGAGATGATCGAGACGGCCATGCGCGAAGGCTCCCACTCTTTCCCGTGGACGCACAAGCGACTCAACGGCGAAGACTTCCCAGCCGTGGTATTGCTCACCAGGATGGAGCTAGGTGGGCAGGCACTTCTGCAGGCCACCGTGCGCGATATCACGGCCCAGAGGCAGGCCGAGGAGAGGTTGCGGGAGGAGACTAACTACACCCAGAGCATTATTCGCTCCATGGTCGACATGCTCGTCGTTGTAACGCCCGATGGCACAATCGCCACCGCCAATGAGGCAACTTGCGATTTGTTGGGTTATCCGGAACACGAACTGTTGGGGCAACCGGCCACGCTGCTGTTTGACGACCACGAAGGCACCGCCGAGCCTGCCGTATCGTACCCGGTGTTGTCTACCATGCGGACGGTCGTCCACCAGTTGGCAAAACAAGATTCCGTCCGAGATGTCGAGTGTTCAATGCGCACCAAAAAGGGGCGTCGAATTCCCGTGCTGCTCTCCGGCTCGATCATGCGGGACGAAGATGACGCGGTGCGGGGAATCGTCTACCTGGCGTCGGACATTACCGAGCGGAAGCGGTCGGAGGATAGGTTCAGATTAGACGAAGCTCGTGCCACATCCCTGCTTGAATTGAGTCAGATGACCGATCGCTCGGCGGACGAGATCGCCAACCACGCCATGGAGAGCGCCATCAAGTTGACCGGCAGCACGATTGGCTATATTGCCTTCGTGAACGAGGATGAAACGGTCCTGACGATGCACTATTGGTCGAAAAACGCCATGCAGCAGTGCGCTATGATCGACAAGCCCATCGTCTATCCGGTGAAAGAGACGGGACTCTGGGGAGAAGCCGTCCGACAGCGAAAGCCGGTGATTACCAACGACTATGCCGCTCCCAATCCCCTCAAGAAGGGTGTCCCGGTGGGACACGTCCGCCTCATTCGCCACATGAACGTGCCGGTGTTTGACGGCGGTAAGATTGTGGCTGTCGCCGGTATCGGCAACAAGGCGGAGGATTACCAGGATGACGACGTGAGGCAATTGACGCTGTTCATGGACGGCATGTGGCGGATCTTGTGCCGCAAGCGTGCGGCGGAGGCGCTGAAACATTTCAACGAACAACTGGAGTCGACCTCGGTCCGCGTCAAGGCGCTCATGAGCGAAGTGATTCAGATGAGTCTTTTCAGCGGACGGTTTGAGAACCCGAATTTGATCGCCTGCTGGGAAATGAAGAGGTGCGAAGATTCGTCCTGTCCGGCCTACCGGAACCAGGAGAACTTACGCTGCTGGGAGGTTGCTGACACCCTGTGCGGCGGCGAACTCCAAGGAAGTTGTGCCGAGAAAGTCCGCGACTGCAGCATCTGCGAAGTCTACCGACGTGCCCGGGCTAACCCGGTCATGGACTTGGGCGAGACGTTTAACACGATGATCGCCATTCTCAACGACCGACAAGAGCAAACTGAACGAGACCAACCAACAGCTGGAGGCGGCCATCGAACGGGCCAGTCGCATGGCTCAAGAGGCCGAATGTGCCAACCGGGCAAAGAGCGAGTTCTTAGCCAATATGAGCCACGAGATCAGGACCCCGATGACAGCGATCCTGGGATATACGGATCTTCTGATGGACGATGTGCTCAGTGTCGACGACCGGAAGACCTACCTGGCCACCGTGCGACGCAATGGCGAGCAACTGCTGCAATTGATCAACGACATCTTGGACGTCTCGAAGATCGAGGCGGGAAAGATGGTTATGGATGTCGGCCCCTGTTTCCTCCCCGCAACGTTGGCCGATGTGGTCAGCATGATGCGGCCACGGGCACGGCAGCGAGGAAATACGCTTGAAGTGTGTTACGCTACCCCGTTACCGGAGACGATTCACACCGACGGCAGCAAGATTCGGCAAGTGTTGGTCAACCTGGTGGGGAACGCGGTCAAGTTCACTGAGAACGGAAACATACGAATTGGCGTGTCGTTTTTACCGCGTTGGCGATCGGATCAGTCGGCCGTGTGCGTGGAAGTGACGGATACCGGTATAGGCATCGGCCAGGAATCGCTGTCGCATTTGTTCCAGCCGTTTACACAAGCTGAGAGTTCGACCACTCGAAAGTACGGTGGCACCGGCTTGGGACTTGCGATCTCCCAACAACTTGCCACGGCCTTGGGAGGTGAACTCACGGTGCACAGCATGCCTGATAAGGGAAGCACCTTCACTTTTACGATACCCGCGGGAGATCTTGCCGGGGTGAACATGCTGCCATCGCCGGGGGAAGTCATTTGCGAGGATGAAGTCAGGACTCGATGGACGCCCAGTGCCGATCTATTGCGGGGCATCATCATCCTGCTGGCCGAGGATAGCATCGACAACCAGATGCTCCTGCGCACGGTACTTGGCAGCGTCGGCGCCGAGGTGGAGGTGGTGGGTAACGGCAGACTGGCCGTCGAACGAGCCGTGGCGGGCGCTTTTGACGTGGTGCTTATGGATATGAACATGCCGGAGATGGACGGCTACGAGGCGACCAGGGAGCTCCGCGATCGCGGATACCAACGCCCCATCCTGGCGTTAACAGCCAACGCCATGACGGGCGATAGCGAGCGTTGCCTGGCGGCAGGCTGTGATACACATCTTGCCAAACCAATTGACCGCGAGCGACTGATTCACACGGTGCTGCAATATGCCAGGTCCAAGGTCAGCCAGACAGAAGTACCCGCGGCAAGGCCCAGCCCGACGGCGAACTCCGGCCGAGGCGAACAGATCGTCTCGGAGTTGGCCCATGACCCCTTGTTGGCGGAGATTCTTCCGGAGTTCGTCCAGTGCCTTCCCGACCGATTGGAAGCGTTGTGTCAGGCCCTGAAAGAAGAGCGGCTGGCGGAGGCTGAGCGGCTGGCTCATCAACTCAAAGGTGCGGGTGGCAGCTACGGCTACCCGGCATTGAGCGAGGCGGCCAAATCACTGGAGGTCGCGGCCAAGATCCACGATATGGACCGAGCGACGACGGCCCTGGCGGAGGTTAACGAGGTCTGCCGGGCCATCCAGGTGGGTGGACTAGCGCAACCCTCGGCGGCAAGTGGGATCTGACACCGATCTCGACTCGACCGACCACAATGAGTGGTTGGTCAATGGTGAGTCGCGATGCCAGCGTCTGGCAGAAGTCTCCGGTCGAATGCCCCGGGACGCAATCCGCTGCCAAAGATTATGATGAGGAGCGGGTGTTGGATTGTTGCATCACAATCTGCCTGTACGGCCTGAGCTTCGTGAACGGTGACGCACGCGGAAACGTATGCGGAGACAGCGATGATTCGATATCCATGGGCCCGGCGCTGGAAGTATCTTGGGGTTTGTCTCACTGAGATCTCGCACGAGGGGGAGTTGTTTCATGCGGCAAACGTCTGCTGTTGCTACTTTGATTGTGCTGCTGTGTGTCGAGAATACGCTGGGGCAGAGTGATCTTTCCAAGCTGCCAGGCTACGAGAACTATCAGCGCGTGACGCAGATGACGCGCGAGATCGCCTCCGAGGGACGCGTCAGTGGCATCGTGTGGAGTTCCGCAGGGGACTCGATGCGGTTTACTCGCCAAGGTACGCAGTATGTTATTCGCTTGGCGGACATGTCTGTGGAGCCATACAAGGCGAGCGACGATCCGCCGGCGAAGCGTGAGCCGCAAGCCAATCGCGGGGATCGTTCGCGCCGACGAAGACGGGCGGGCAGCCCGGGGCGTGCGCGGCAGAGCGAGGCGGTCGACTCGCCCGACGGTAAGTGGATCGCTCGTTATCGAAACTTCAATGTGATCCTGGAAAGTGTGGTGCAGCAGCCAGAGGAATCGGCCGGTGTGTCCCAGGATGCGAATGCTGCTGAGGAAGCGGAAGCCGAGCCGCCCGCAGCGAACCAAGAGGAAAAGACGGACGAGCAGGTGGGGAAGAAGGAGACAAAGGAAGAGGGAACGAAGCCCGCAGTCGTGGAGGTCACGACAGCCGGTTCCCAGGATTTTCGCTACGGAACGGCTTGTTGGGTCTACGGAGAAGAGCTGTTTCAGTCCTCAGCCATGTGGTGGTCGCCCGACAGTCGCCAGCTGGCCTTTTACGAGATCGATCAGCGGCATATGAAGGACTACTATCTGACCACCGACAATACGGAGTCGTACACGCAGGTACAGATCGAGCGCTATCCGATAGCGGGAGCTGACAATCCCTACGCCGGGTTGCTCGTCTACGACCTGGATACGACGCTCACCACACGCATTGATGTCGGAGGTGACCGCTTGCAGTATGTGTACAACGTACGGTTCAGTCCCGATGGGAGCGAGTTGCTGTTTAGTCGTACCAATCGCCTCCAAAACAAACTGGAGGTGATGGCAGCTAACCCGCGGACAGGCGAGACTCGACTCGTGGTTGCGGAGCAACAACCGACGTGGCAGGAGAACAAGCCGCTGATGCAATTCCTGGAGGACGGGAAGCGATTCATCTGGGAGACCGAACGGACTCTCTGGAAACGCTATGAGCTGCGACATCTGGATGGACGCCAGCTCAATAGACTGTCTGCCACCGAAGCGTACCCCGTCGAATCGATTGTGCGTGTGGATGAACCCGCGAATCGGATGTACTACATGGCATACAGCGGCGAAAATCCCAACAATGCGCACTTGCACCGGGTCCATCTGGACGGGACCGAACATGCGCGTCTGACCAGTAAGCCGCTGAATCACACGGGGATCAATATTTCACCGGACAACAAGTGGTTTGTCGCGTGCAGTGAAGCTGTCGATGTTCCTCCCACGACGGCCTTGTACAATGATCGGGGAGAACAGGTGGCGGTATTGGCCGAAGCGGACGTGCGGAAAGCCCGAGAGGCGGGCATGTCGCAGGGTGAACTCTTTACTTTCAAGGCCGACGATGGCAGCACCGACATCTACGGAATTCTCCAGAAGCCGGCGCATTTTGACCCGGCGCGGAAATATCCGCTGGTGGTGAGTGTCTACGGCGGACCCAGCTCCCGCGGGATCTGGAATCGGTTTGCACCGGCCGACGCGTATTGCGAGTTCGGATACCTCCTGGCGACCATTGCCAATCGAGGGACGACAGGACGGGGCAAAGCGTTCGAAACAGCAACCTATCTGGGGCTGGGAGGCGTCGACCTGAAAGACCAGGTGGACGGAGTGAAATTCCTCGGCCAGCGACCCTATGTGGATGCCCAACGCGTCGGTATCTACGGCCATTCCTACGGTGGATACATGTCCGCGCTAGCCCTGGTCAAGTATCCGGATGTCTTTCACGTGGGGGTGGCGGGAGCCCCGGTAACCGATTGGAGAAACTACGACACGATCTATACGGAACGGTACATGCGCACTCCCCAGGAAAACTCGGACGGCTACGACAATGGCTCCTGTCTTACTTTTGCCAAAAGTCTCCGCGGGAATCTGCTGGTTATGCACGGACTGGTCGACGATAACGTCCACCCCTCCAATACGTGGCAGTTGGTCGACTTGCTGCAGAACGAGAACGTGCGATTCGACATGCTCGTCTACCCTCGCAGCAAACATGGATTGGGCCCTAATGCTAATCTGATCCGCTGGGAATACCTCCATCGGCATCTGCAGCCGGAACCGCTGCCGGCGCCGGTGGAGTGACCGTTCACATGTGTGTACCCATACACAGCCTCCGGCGGTTACGAATGTGTTTCGCACCAATTAGCTGCGGATGTCGAGTTTCTGACTCGCCCCCGGGCCCCCCGGATCGCGTCTGGATCAGGACACTCGATGGAGCAGGAACATCACCAGGTGACCAGATAATTCGGAAGATGCTCGGTGCAGCTGTATTGCCGGATCTGTGGGGAGTCGCCGGAAATAGAGACGTGCGTCAGGGACGCATTCCAGCAGAGGTTCAGCGGTTCGAGATGGAAACTGCCGCACAGCAGCAAGAGAAAATCGCCGTGTGTGACGTAGGCCACACGTTCATCCGACCGACCGAATTCGGCGCACGTGTTCGCCAATAACCGACGGGCCCGCGCGGGCCGCGGCTTCTGTCTCCAGGTGTTTGCTTCCCCACCATCCCTCCCCATCCATCTCGGTGGCGATGGTGTAGTCGGGGAATAGGGTGGCGATGCGAGATCGCGTCATGCCAGGCCGGCCTATCATCAGGCCCTTGCCGCTACCGGCGACGCAGCCCCCTTTCTCGTGCAGTTCGATCCGCACCTCAGGCCTCAGGCCGGTTGCCAGACGCAGATGATCGGTTGTCTGCAGAGCGCGGAGGAAGGGGCTGGATATGAGCCGAGTCAGACCCAACGATGCCACGCGGCGGGCCAAGCGCCGGGCTTGTTCATGACCAAGTTGGGTCAGGGCAGGGTCCTCAACCCGTTGAGTCTGACCGCGTGCGTTGTTTTCCGATTGCGCGTGGCGGATAAGATAAAGCTGCATAGTTCAGCCAATTAGCATTTCGGGCGGTGATTCGTTCTCAACGCGTCAGTTTAACGACGAACGGTTTGAGAGGGGTAGAGGGGATGGGCTGGTTCGCAGCGGAGAGCGGTCCCATGGGTCGATGTCCCTCACGCCGGGTGCTGCGGCCTAGCCAATTCAACTCGCGGCGGCACACCGGATAAGATGTCTCTGACTTTGGCGCGGCCGTTGGCCGCAACCAAAGAAAATGGGTCATGCGCCACAGGGCCTCACTTGGGTTGACTCACTTGTGCACCGGGAACGATTCGGGAATGCGGAATGCGGAATGCGGAATCAGCAGTCCGGTGGTTACCGAGCGCCGCTGCCGGAGTGTTCGGCCCCCTTCATTCCGCATCGCGCTCTGCGCAATCCCGAATCGATCCTCTCTCCGGTGGTCAGCTTTGCAGGGATACGCACACCGTGCTCGCGTGTTCTCGACGGACGTTCGAGTGCGGCGATGTCGCAACCCAACGGAGCCCTCTGCCAGTCGGTCGACGGATGGCGACACGCCTCGGTGTGGAGAACGAAGGAGGAATGACGAATGACCAATGACGAATGACCAATGACGAATGACCAAACTTCTGTCAGAACGGCCAGTTCGGGATATGGCCGCGCCAATTGGCTGAGGCAAAGAGGCCGCGTGTCAGCGGATTGATGTTTTCTCCATGGAAGTCGATCCAACGCGACGTCGGAGAGATGATGATGGGGGCGACGCTGCTGACAGAGCCTTTGCTGGTGCGGATGGTGCCACCGTGAGCATTGGCATAGGTGTTTTCATACACGGAGAAGCCTTGGGCGGCGATATACATGCCATTTTGTACGTTGCGAACAATGTTGTTGTGGACGGATGCGCCGGTCGTGTTGGCGACGGTTGAACCGAAGGGGGTCTGGTCATACCAGCCTTCGGAACCGAGATAGATACCGCTCCCGATCATCCGTTGCGGGCCGCCGTCGATGATGTTATGGGAGATGTCGCTGCCGCTGTAGTTGCCGCTGGAACCGGACCATTTCTGTAACATCAACCCGGCGAAGGCGCCGGTGCCGGCGTTCGAGGAATGCGTGATCTCGTTGCCCGTGATGACGCTGTTGACGGCGCCACCTAGAATGAAATCGATATCAGTGTTGTCGAGGAAGCGATTTCCTTCAATGCGGGAATCGACGAGGTCAATGACCGTCAGGCCGTCCGCCCACAGTCCGGTTTGGTTGTGGACACCGTTGCTCAAGAAGTCGTTGTTGCTGATGAGAAGATTGTGACGAATTCCCAGAACGGCAAGTCCGGTTCCCCCGAGCGCGTTCTTGAATACATTTCCCACCAATTGGACATCATCGGCCCTCAGGCTCGCGTTAAAGCCGTATCGATTATTTGTATTGGAGGCACAGAAGTCGTACGCCAGCGTGCCACGGCGTCCGGTTTTATTGCCATTGATGATCACGTGGTGGAGTGCTTCCATGTCGGTTATGTAAAGCATGCCCCCCGGCTCGTTCAACGCTGGCGACGCGATCAGCTCCGCGTAATCATCACTCGATGCCGCGGCTGCTGGATCGGTGATCGACTTACCGGCTGTGGTAATCGTGATCCGTCGGTCGATCCTGATTTGATGATTGACGAAGTATTTACCGGCTGGTATTTCCAGCGTGCTGCCGATAGGCGTCATATCGATGCAATATTGCAGCGCTCCAGACACATCGATATTCTTCCCTGACCACGCCGTGAACGACGTGGCAACGTATCGTCCGTCGATCAATTCCGGCGGCAGAATCTGGTCGGCGCTGGGCGGCACAGGAAGCGTTGAATACCCAGTGGTGGCGAATCGAGCGGAATCGGCCTGTCCGCCTGGCGTGTGGACCCACCAGCTGTAATGAGCACCAGGTTTCACCGGCACAGTAATGCTCGTCAGCTGGGTCGCCACCGAGAGATAGTGAAAGTTGGAATCGTGCTGGAATCCGGCCGCCTGAGTGCCGTCCCAGTTCTCATCGTGGAGCCTGACGTAATAGACACCGGTGTAATTCGCGACGTCCCGGAAGCGGAGCGTCACGGTGTCGGTGGTCACCACATCGCCCGGCAAGGGCGAGAGGATTTTGGGGGTCGTGACCGGCAGGGGTGGCGCAGTAACGCTGGATGAGACAGTGAATGCGGCGGCGGCAGCTTCCTCACCGGGCTTGTGCACCCACCATCGGTACGACGCTCCCGGCTTGACCGGCAAGGTGATACGAGTGTCGTAGGTGATAATCGAAAGGTAATGCAGGTTGCTGTCGTGCTGAAAACCGGGAGCTTGTTGGCCATTCCAATTCAGGTCGTGCAATCTCACATAGTACTTGCCGGTGTAGCCTTCGATTTTTGCGAAGTTCAAGGTAACGGAAGCCGTGTCAACAACGGTTCCCTTCAGGGGCGCGATGATTTGGGGTACATTGGGCGAAGTGACGGGAAGGGGGGGCGGGACACTCCCTTGCACCGTGAAATGGGCGACGGCGGCTTCTCCACTGGGCTTGTGAACCCACCATCGGTACGAGGCGCCCGGCTTGACCGGCAAAGTGATACTCGTGTCGTAGGTGGCAATAGAGAGGTAATGCAGGTTGCTGTCGTGCTGAAAACCGGGGGCTTGTGTGCCATCCCAGTTCAGGTCGTGCAAACGGACATAGTACTTGCCGATGTAGCCTTCGTGTCTTGCGAAGCTCAAGGTAACAGACGCCGTGTCGACAACGGTTCCTGCCAGCGGCGCGATGAGTTGGGGTACATTGGGGGAGGCGACGGGAGGGGGGGGCGTGGCGTTGGCCAGCACCGTAAAGGCGGCGCTCGCCGCTTCACCGTTCGGTTGGTGAACCCACCATCGGTACGACGCTCCTGCCTTGACCGGTACCGTAATGCTTGTCGCGTACGTGGCCAGACTGAGGTAGTGAACGTTGCTGTCGTGTTGGAATCCGGGGGCCTGTTTGCCATCCCAGTTCAGATCGTGCAGGCGGACCAAGTACTTCCCGGTGTAACCCGCCACCGGCTCAAACTCCAGCGTCACCGAAGTTGTCTCCAGCACCGATCCGCTGAAAGGGGCCATCAAGGTAGGCCGTTGAGCTGCCGATTCTCCTTCGCCGTCCGTTCTCAGTGAAACGGAATCGGCGGCGGGCGAACGTGCGGAGGCAAGTCCGACGGCGACTGCGGCACGTGATGATTCCTGGTAGGCGGAAGCGAGATAGGAAAGCTGAGCTATCGGCGCACTGGAGACGGGTGGCAATGATGGCGAGATGCTGGTGAAAGCCAGCCCTGCCAACAGGCGACGTCCTTCAAGTGGCTCGAAGCACAAACTGCGCTGTTGCCGCGCGGGCTTGCGAATGGATCTCAAGGTTTTTCTCGCCTAGCTGTCAAACACGATACAACTCAACGCGACGACGCAGCCCGCACCGGCTGCCATGCGACGATCGCAGGGGTGACCACTACGACGCTGACCTCCATCGTAATTCCGCCGAGTGACGACTCAATGCGCGGACACGATTCCGCATGCCACTGCAGTGGGGGTTGGCCGCGAAAGACTCCGATTGGAGAGGCTGTGACGGCTGTGAGCCGCTCGATCCGCACGGTGGCGCAACGTAGCAGGGGTGCCGCGACCCGTATCGGGTCCTTCCACGGCGACTCTGCTCCCGCCACCTGCCGCCTCGTCGCGCAGCCGGGCGAGGGCGGGTCTAGTCAGGCGGCTGTGACGACCTTATCATGGCGGAGCCCATTTCCAGCGCGCGCTCGACGCACTACGGCGTCGCCCGGTGTCAGGCGGTTTCAAAACCGGGCCCGGAGACGTGGCTTGAGTGTGATGTTTGGCGGCACGTCGAGCGCGACGTATTGGTGCACGCCGTGTTTCCGTCAGCGCGCCGTAAGTCGGCGCGGAAATCGGCGTGTGTAGACCGGCGTCGGTCGACTTAGTGCCGTTACAGGGTGGGGCAGCGTGACGCGATGCCAGCTCGTTTGCCAGCGATGGAATTGTGATCGATAATCTGTCCAGCCGAAACACGCGGCTCTTGCGGGCCGCCGGGTGCGTGGGATACGCGACCGATAGCCATTCCCAAACGACCCGAGGACTATGATGACCCGAGGACTATGATCGTGAAGAACCCACAGCTCGTTAAGTTTCTCAATACCGTGCAGCTGTTTCACGAATTGCCTGCGGCTCAGCTCGAGAAACTTGCTCACGCGTCGCGTGAAGTGGCTTTTTCGGATGGCCAACTGCTCGTCGAATCTGACGAGGAGAGTCCCGCCCTGCACGTGTTGGTCGAAGGAGAGTGCCGGGCATATGTGGTGCATGTGGAACTCGGTATCGAAATGGAGATGCAGCGGTTCTACGCGGGCGATTTCTTTGGGGCGGAAGCGGTGATCGACGACCACCCGTCACCCGTGAGGGTGCGCCGATGACCGGCGGTCGGGCGGTGGTTATTGCTAAGCCGCAATTCGACGATTTGTTGGCGACTGCACCCGAGTTTGCCCACGCTTTGTGCCGCACGTTCGCGTCACGATTGCTGCGGAACTTCGAGGCAGTTCATGGTATTCCCTTCGTGCATTTGACGAGTTTCCCGCAGGCCCGATCGCTTGTGCATTTGATCCCGCGACGTGTCGCTAGTTTCATTCGCAGTATTGTCTTGGAACGGAGTGGGGATTGTGTGACGGTTGCCATGGTCAACCCCTCCGACCTGGGTGCTCGGTCGTTCATCCAGCACGTGTTGCGGGACTACCATGTGCGGTTTGCGGCGATCACCGAGGAGGATTTTGAAGAGAACGGCCGCAAGCTGATTGGTGAAAAGCTCGTTTCTGGTTCCGCCACGGTACCGTTGCCAAAGATGATGTATCAGGACGGTGACGGAGTGCTGCGGCAGTTGAGTGGGAGCCCCGAGGATGACTTGCTGTCGCGTGTTCTGAGTGCGGCCGTGAGGCACTTGGCCAGCGACGTGCACCTCGAGCCATATCAAGGATGTGCGCGGGTGCGGCTCCGCGTTGATGGACGCATGATGACGCTGGATGAAGATCTGTCGGCTGTCGCCTACCGGCATCTGGTGGCCCGCATTAAAGTCCTGGCCGAACTCGACACAACGCGGATTCGTCGGCCGCAAGATGGACGTTTCTTATTGCAGGTGGACGATTATCCGATCGAGTTTCGCGTGTCGGGGAGCCCTTGCCACGGGGGAGAGAAAATCGTACTGCGAGTTGTCGCGCCGAGTCGGCAGCATGGTGAATTGTCGCGCCTCGTATTGCACCGACCGCTGGAAAGACTGGCACGGGATTTATTTCAAAGTCCCAGTGGCTTGGTGTTGGTCACCGGACCTTCGGGCGCGGGCAAGACCACGACGTTGTACGCCGCGTTGCGGAGCGTGATTGGGGCAGACTATAGCAAGAGTATTGTGACGATTGAAGATCCGGTCGAGTATGACTTGCCGTTTGCCACGCAGATTCAGGTCGACCGCGACCATGGTATGGATTTTGCCACCATCCTCCGGTCGGTACTGCGGCAAGATCCCGACGTCATCCTGGTGGGTGAGATCCGGGATGCGGAATCGGCGGCCATGGCCGCCGAGGCCGCTACTACGGGACACCTGGTACTCTCGTCGCTGCACACCTATTCATCGCTGGAAGCTGTGGTGCGGCTGCGTGATCTGCGTGTGCCTCCGTATTTGATTGCCGCCGGATTGAAGGGGGTCATCACGCAACAACTTGTCCCTCGTTTGGCACCGGACTACACGAGCGAAGTTGCGCCGGATGATCCACAAGTCCGGCGGTTGATCGAGATAGGAGTACTGGATGAGTCGTGGAATACACCGTTGCGGCGGGGTCGCGACGAGGCAGATGGGCCGCCCGGCGGTGAATTGGGACGCGTGGCGATTTTTGAAATGCTCAGCGTCACACCGCAACTCCGGGCGTTAATCGATAGCAGCGGACCGTACAGTGAAATGGAAAAGTGCTTGGATGAATCCTGTTTTTCATCGTTTGCCGAGTCTGCTCGGTTCTTGCTGCGCGAGGGGATCGTCGCGCCGGAAAGCATCGTTGATGTCGTGCCCCACGGTGCCGTACTGATCCGGCCCGACCAATCGGACGCGTCGGCCCCAGGTTGGTCTCGTTTCGAATTGCCACTTGGCCTCGATCGCTCCCCTGCTGCCCCCGTCTTCGAGGAATCGAAAGACGCCCCCCGTGCCGACTAAACACTCCGTGTGCAATCCCGCGGGTCGTGCCACGAGGGGCCCGTCGGCTGATCCCGGGCTCACCGAGCCAGGGGAGACGCCGCCGCCGCGGAAATTCGACCGGGATGCAATCCCCTGTGCGTGGACCGCTGGGCGACGTATGCAGAGAGTTTGAATCTGTTGATTCCGGAAGGCCAGCCCGTCATGGAAAATGTCGAATCGCAGCTAGACTTGGAATTGATTCGCCGCGCGCGAGGAGGCGAGTGGGAGGCCTTTGAGACACTCGTCAATCGGCTCGAACCACGCGTCTTGACGCTCTGCATGCGCCTGTTGCGGCATCGTCAGGATGCCGAAGACGCGACGCAGCAGACGTTCATCAAGGTGATGGAGAACCTGGATCGTTTTCGTGAGGAATCGAGCGTGGCGACGTGGGTACTGCGCATCGCCACGAACCATGCTCTGACGATGCTCCGCAAACGGCGTCCCGAGAGACACGTGCGACTGGATGCCACGCCCTCGGCCGATGGCTCCGAAGTGCCATTGCCCCATCCGCAGTACATCGCACAATGGAAGGATAATCCGGCGGAATTGGCCCAGCGGTCGGAAGTGAGGCGGTTGCTGGAAGAAGCGCTGGGTGATTTGGACGAGAAATACCGTGTCGTCTTCACCCTCCGCGACGTCCAAGAGTTCTCGACACGTGAAACCGCTGAATTGCTGGGAATCTCCGAAAGCAATGTGAAAGTGCGGTTGTTGCGCGCCAGATTGCAGCTGCGCGAACGGCTTACCGGGACGCTCGGTGATGAGCTGACCCGGGTCGATGGAGCGGCGCACGAGCACTAGAAGCCACTCTTCCTCGCCGGCTAATGACTGTGAGGAGGAGGAAGTTGCTGGGGTTACTACTGGAGGGGGGGGGCGAGCTTTGGGGGGCACGAGAATCTTGTAACCGCGACGGCTGCTCTACGGTCTAAGGGGGTGGAAAACGTGAGGGCGATTCAAAAATGAACTGCGATGATTTGCTCAAAGCGCTCAACGAATATGTCGACGGCGACGTCGACTCGGCCATCTGCCGAGAGTTTCGTGCGCATTTGGAGAACTGCAATCCGTGTCAGATCGTCGTGGACAACATCCGCCAGACGATCACGCTCTACCGTGACGGGGAACCCTATCCGATGCCGGAGGAGTTCCACCAGCGGATGCGTGGGATGCTGAAAGCCAAATGGAAAGAGAAGTTTGGCACCTGAAACCGTGGGGGCTGTATCGACGCTGAACGTAACGCCGGCCCCTCGTCATCAGACGGTTATCAGCGTTCCAGGACCTTCTGGATATTCGGCAAGCCCGTATGCTGTGCGACCAGGTTACCGTCCTTGAAGATGATCATGGTCGGTATCTTACTGACGCCGTACTTTTTCGCCAGCTGTTTGTCGTGGTCAATATTTACCTTCACCACGCGGACATCCGTCCGTTCGCGAGCGATCTGGTCGAGCATTGGCGAGAGACGCTTGCAGGGGCCACACCAATCCGCATAGAAATCGACCAACACCGGAACTTCCGAATCAAGCACAACCTCGCGAAAATCGTCTGCGCCGACCTTGTCCACCGAGCCATAAATGAGGGGCGCCGGGGAGGCTGCCGAAGGACGAGGCGTGGGGGGCGTTGGCGAAAGCGTTTGGTCCGCTTCTGATTGCTGACGCGGCGGCACTTGCTCAGCCTGCTCCAGCTCCGATGCTGTTTCTCTGTGATCCGTTTGCCCGCTTACCGGTATGATGGGACCCGCTTGGATGGGAGGCATGCTGATCCGAGCGTCGTCGGGCAGTTGCCAGGAGGTGCGCTGGGCGACACGTTTCTCGGCGGAAATCGCCCGATTCTCGGCAGCTGGTTCCGTGGCAGCAGGGTCGGCGGCTGCCACCTCAATCTCGCTCGACCCTTCCTTGTCGTCGGCCAGTCTGTTTCTTCCCACCAGGCCGCATCCAGCCAAGGCGAGCAATATCGGCAAGAGCCAAGCGAGGCCAGCCGATTCACGGCCAGCAGGCATGAGGTGGGACATGTCTCGAATTCTCCATAACTCGATTTGCTGCGCGACATACCGCCGCTTCATGCGACGTGCTTTCAGAGACTGACGCACGGGCGGCACGCATGGTTACAAAACCAACCGCGAGATGGAAACCACAGTGTGCCGAGTCCGCCGTGGAGCCGAGTTCTGAGACAAGAGGAGCCCGAGATGAGTCGAGAGCCACGCACAAGTGGGGGAATCATAGCGACCTTCCCTCCGTAGCGAAAGGCGAAAATAGGACGTTCCTCCCCTCTCCAGGTGGGTGTCCGGCGGTGCCTACCCGGACGCGCTCCGTACACAGGACCGTCTGCCGCCGAGGAGTGTTGGTCGCTAACGTGCGCGCGTGCTCCAAATCCGAAATCCAAAATCTGAAATACGAAACAAACACGAATGGCAAAAATTCGTAGTCGTTTCGCCAATTGGCGGAACGGTATTTCGGACCAGCGATATTCGGATTTCGGATTTTGCAGCAGCCAGGGACTCGGCCCCTCCACTGGGAACCGAGTCGATGGGGAAACTGATCCACGCGTGAGGGCATTCTGCGGCTCAGGCCGTCGCGCTGCGGCTACTGAGGTTATCCCACTCGATGCCCACCCGGCGCAGTGCGTAACCGACTTCCTTGGTGTAATCGCCGTAGACGGTCATCCAGTGGAAGCCCGGCATCCGCTGAGCGACTATCTCATCTGGGGCATCGTAGGCGACATCGATCTGATCGCGGCAGATGGGCAGGAACGGGGCGTCGACGATCTTGCCGAGCAAGCCCATCCAACGCTGACTCTTGAAGTCCGGCGCAATATTGGTCACCACCTGGCCCTTCGGCATCTCGACCTTGGGAGTCGCTCCGTAATCCGATTCGAAATGAGTGACAATGCGGGCCGGATCGAGGGTCTTGCCGTTCATCTTCCGTGGCCCGGTGCAGTGTGCCAGGGTGATGATCCCGGCGTGCGGATACGTCGGGTCATTGAGGAACGCCGGCTGATTGCTGATGTTGGCCATGAGCAATCCAGAAGGAATGACCACAAAGTCGGATTCACAAAAAGCCAGGTATCCGTCGTCGTTCAACGTGCTCAGCGTCAGGCAGGCCGTGGTTTGCGCAATCGGCATGATGGTAGACATGCAGCCCTGAATAGTGATCGCACGGCAATCGGCTTGGACCATGATGTGCCGAAAGACCTGATCAAGCAGGAAGCAATTGTCGACGAACTCACGTTTGGTCTCCAGCTTTGTAGCGGGAAGCCCCAAGTAGTCGGTCGCTCGCTGCTTGGCCAAGGCCACCGCATCTTTGTCCTCGCGCGCCTCCTGAATCAGCTTGGACAGATCCTCATAGGTCACGGTCTGCATGTCCAGATTCCAGACCTTCTTTACCAGGTCGCTGATCACGCCTGCCGGTTGGGCCCAACCGGCAGGTCCACCGATGCACATGATCTTGGTTGACTTGGTGTTCATCAAGCCACAGAGCGAGCGCAAACGCCAGGTCAATTCTTCCTGACTGTCGGTCACAACGTCGTCGAACGTGATGTTCTTCAGCGCCAGGTCGTCGGTGTGCTGTCGCAAGAAGCGCGGGCTGACGACTTCATACTGCAGATAGACAGGCCCGCTGCGCCACCGCTGGAAAAGTATCACGTCCTTGCCAAAATTCTGGACACCGTCGATGTTGATTCCAGCGCCGTAAACGATGATCGCATCGGCGGATTTGACTTCCGGCGAGTCGGCTAGTTGCGTCACGTTATTGACCGAAGCAACTTCCATGAACTCGACCGGAAAATCCGCCGTCTCCGTGAGCGTGGCCAGCTCACGCTTGATGCGTTGGACCTCTTCGGCAGCTTGCTCGGGCTTCTCGATCCCGCCCCAATTCCGCCAGCTCGTCATTTCCGCTCGCTTGGCATGATCCCACACGAGAATCGGCAGCACCTTCAAAGGCTTGCGCGCGGCGGCATCGGTACCGCTGTCTCCGCTGCCCGACTCAGGCTCGTCCAGCTCAATCCAGTCAAAACCGCTCCTCCGACCGCCGCGGTCGTCAGGAAACCGCGACGCGATACCGCCACTTGCTGATGCCAAGGGCCGTCCGGACAACAATGGCAATGAGACGCCGGGTGCTGGTGACCTGTGGATTCGTGTTGGTTTTTCGGTCCGTTCATGCTTCTTTCTCTCCAAACCTGGTCGAGGTACCGGCCCGCCGTCACGCTTGCCAGGACAGGCGGTCCCGGGCTTCGTGTGGCGGCGGAGCGTTGTTGGGGGTGAAGTTCCCGCGCGTCGAAAAAGGGGAACTCCAAACGCTTGGTGTTAAACGGGGTGCTTGGCAGTCCGTTCGGGCGAACGTCCCGCCACCGTCCAGCGCGGCGATCTTGGCCACTCTGGAGCGCAAGGCAGTTACCCCGCAATATGCCACGTTTTGTTCCAGATTGCGTCTGAATAGAAATCGTGATACGATTTGAAACATGCGAGTGGCCTACATGGACATCGACGCCCAGTATATGGATGTACCCCATCGGCGGGTGCTCGACCTGCGTCGCGAGGGTCTGGCAGACGTGCCGATGCTGGGGATGTATTCGTATGCGCATGCGCGTCCGGATCTGCCCGTGCATCGTCATGCAGGAGGCTGGGAGATCTGTTACCTGGAACGGGGCAATCAGCTTTTTGAAATCCGGCAACAGGCGTTTCGGTTACGTGGTGGGGATGTTTTGGTGACTTATCCCGATGAACCGCACAGCACGGGGGGAAGCCCGTCGGAGCCGGGTGTCTTGTACTGGCTGAACGTACGCCTGCCGCGCTGCGGGGCCGGCCTGTTGGGCTTGCCGCGTGAGGAGAGCCGGGAACTGGTGCAATCACTTTCCAACCTGCCACATCGACAGTTTCGTGCGAGCCAGCAGACTAAGACGAACTTCAAGGAGTTGTTTCGCTGGTATGACCACCATGACGTGCCGCACCGAACGACGCGTCTCCGCGCGACGGTCGCACGCTTGTTACTCGATGTGATTGATGCGTCGCGACGGCATGCCAAATCGCAGTCTTCTGAACGGATCGGTGAAGTCATTCGCCTGATTCAGCAGCATCCGCAGCGTGAAATCCGCTTGGAGGAACTGGCGGAGCACGCCCATCTGTCGTTGTCTCATTTTAAGAAGCGATTCAAGGCGGAAACGGGACTGT
Organism: uncultured Planctomycetota bacterium; assembly: GCA_963700515.1. GTDB lineage: Bacteria > Planctomycetota > Planctomycetia > Pirellulales > Pirellulaceae > JAJRVM01. The sequence goes on from CAVOXY010000008.1 coordinate 62,450, forward strand.
CACCTCGTCAGTTCATCCTGCGCGATAAGATGGAAGCAGCCAAACGGATTCTACGAGACGGTGATCGCTCCGTTACCGACGTGGCGATGGATCTCGGCTTCGTCTCCTCTCAGTATTTTGCCACCGTCTTTCGACGGATCACGGGAACCACCCCGTCGCAGTACCGCCAGGCTGCGCCTGCGTGCGCACCCAGTACGCGCACAGTGACGGACAGAGTTGACGCTGGAGTGGTAGAGTGGTGGAGTGGTGGAGTGATGGAGGGTGGAGTGGTGGAGTGGTGGAGTGGTGGAGTGGTGGAGTGGTGGAGTGATGGGTGGTCAGTGATGGAGTGATAGAGGTGCTGGGTGGTTTCCTCAACGCTCCAATCCTCCAATCCTCCAATCCTCCGGTGCTCCGGTGCTCCGATCCCTGATCCGGCAGTAAAACAACGGCGCAGCGAGCACGAGCATGGCAGTCCTTGATCCGATGATTGGCAACGATGTTGTTTCCCCGACGCGAGGCATCCGCGGTGGTCGCACGATATGTGTCGCCGTGGCGGTCTGGCTGACTGGCATTTTGCTGAGTCCGGCCGACGAGATCCAACCAGCCCAGGATGCACCGCTCCCCCTGCCGCCCGAGCAAAGCCAGCGGCACTTTCAGGTGCCTGCCGGGTTTCGCGTCGAGTTGGTGGCCAGCGAGCCGCACCTGGCGGATCCGGTGGCGATGGCATTCGATGCGACAAGGGAGGATCCTGGTCTGTGAGATTCACGGCTACAACCTGGAAGGCTATTACGACATTGTCGAACTGAACAAGACCGGCGTGCTGGACACACAGGTGCGACGAGTACTGGCCAACGAGGAAGCGGTCAAGGGGGCTCTGCAGCAGCAGTATGGCACCGTCAAGCGGTTGGAGGATGTGGATGGGGACGGAGTCATTGACCATTCCACGATCCTGGCGGATCGACTGCCTCCCTGTTATGGAGTGGTGCCCGCGCGCGATGGTGTCATCGTCTTTGTGCGCCGCACATTATTTATCTTGCCGACCGAGACGACGACGGCCAGGCGGAGTTTCGAGAAACGCTATTTACAGGATTTGGCGTCGGCGAGATGTGGACGCGGATCAACAACCCGCGGTGGAGCCTGGACAACTGGATTTATGGCGTGAGTGGTCAGGACAGCGGTGGCACGATTCGTGGCCCGCATCTGGCCGGGGATGTCGCGATTCCATCCGTCTGTTTTCGCTTCAAAGACGATGGCAGCCGATTCGAGGCGGCCAGTGGCAAGACGCACGGGTTCGGCCAGGCGATCGATCAATGGGGCGAGCGATTCCTGGTCACCAACCAGCAGCACGTGCTGCACGTACTTCCCCTTCCCAACCACTATCTGGCACGCAATCCCTATTACGCCGGGCCGAATCTGACGCAGAACATCTGCGGCTATGGGCACCCTGCCGCAGTCTATCCCGTCAGCCAGCCCGATCCGTGGCGGCGGGCACGGGCCGCCGATCCGGCCTGGGTGCGGTTCTATGGTGAGGCGGAAGCAACGGCCAACGGCTTCTTCACGGCAGCCAGCGGACCGACCATCTACACCGCTCAGGAGTATCCGGTCGATACCTGGGGTGATCATTTTTCGGTCGACAACGCCCAGAATATGATCCATCGTTGCCAGCTGATTCCGACCGGCGTCAGTTTTCGCGCCGAACGGCCCAAGGATCTTGAAAGAACCGAATTCCTGACATCGGATGAGCAGTGGTTTCGTCCGGTCAATATGGTCACAGGTCCGGACGGCACGTTGTATGTGGTGGACATGTATCGAGATATTATTGAAGACTACTCCGCGATTCCTCGTTATCTGCAGCAACAATACGTCCGCTCGCTCATTGCGGGAGCAGATCGCGGCCGGATCTGGCGCATCGCGTACGGAGAACGAAAGCCGCGGGAATCAATTGATTTGACGAAGATGAGCGGCGATGCGCTGGTCGACTGCCTGCATCACACGAATGCTTGGTGGCGACAGACCGCTCAACGTTTGCTGGTTCAGCGTCAGGATCGTTCCGTGGTGCGGCAGTTGCAGGCAGTGGTTGAGCGTGCTCCCACGCCGCAGGCACGCCTGCACGCACTCTACACGCTGGACGGACTCGGATCACTTGCCCCCCCTCTGGTTGAGCATGCTCTGCACGACGGCGATGCTCATGTTCGTGTCCATGCATTGCGACTGGCGGAGCGGTGGTTTGCCGCTGAACCTGGGTTATTTCGGGCAGCATTGGGTTTGGCAGACGACCCCGAGCCGGTGGTGCCACTGCAGTTGGCATTGTCGCTGGGTGAGAGTTCGTCGGCGGAATCGGTCGCAACGCTGACGCGTCTCGTTATCCGCCACGCCACGGATCCGTGGCTGCGTGCGGCGGTGATCAGTTCATCGGTCGACAACACGGCCGAATTACTCCAGCGGATACTGGCGCACGAAGATATCGAATCGGTTCCCGAGTCGCTCATTCACGACCTGGCCTTCGTGGTGGGGGCGAGGAGATCTTGCGCCGGTGGCGGAGTTGCTTGCGGCGGTGGACACTCCCGCACTGGCGCGTCATTCGGATCTTCAAGCGGCGTGCCTGACCGGGATGAGCGAAGGATTCAAGCGCCAGAGCAGCGTGGGGGACGTGCCGGCGGCGATCGTCCAGCAATTACGCCCCTTCTTTGCCAATCCGCAGGAAAAACTCCGCCGCCCAGCGCTGGAGATCGCTCACGACCTGCAGGTCGAGCAGATACCGGAAACGCAGGAAATTTTTCGACAGGCACGCCACATCGCGCTCGATGCGAACGGTACTCTCGAAGAGCGGCAGACGGCATTGGCTACGATGGGCGCGGCGCCCTATGAGCAATGGGCGTCGCTCGTCGGGGAGCTACTCGATCCCCGCTATCCGATTGAACTTCAGCTGGCCGCCGTGCGCATGGTGAGCGACGTGCGCGACGAGAGCGTGACGCCTTTATTGTTGGAGAAATTCAGCCAGTACAGTCCCGTCCTGCGTCAAACCGTCGTCGATGCGCTGTTTGCTCGTCGCCAGCGGCTTCCCGCTCTGCTGACCGCGATGGAGCAGGGCCACTCCATTCGCTCCATGCTCGATACCGCCCGGCGTGAACAGCTGCTGGAAAACTCCGATGGCAGTATCCGCGAGCGGGCGGGCAAGTTGTTCAGCTCGTCGTCGAGCGATTCCAGCCGGCAGGAAGTGCTCGCACGTTTATCAGCAGGCCCTGCAATTTCCGCGAGCCGCAGAGCGGGGAAAGGCTGTGTTTGAGAAACAGTGCTCGAAGTGTCACAAGCTGGCTGGTGAAGGCTACGAGGTGGGGCCTGATCTGGCGAATGCGAGAACGCGTGCCGACGAAACACTTCTCTCGGACATTCTGACTCCGAGCGAGCAGATTACGGTGGGGTACAACAGCTACAGTGTCACGACGCAAGATGGCCGAATCTACTCGGGAGTGCTGGCCGGTGAAACGGCCACCGCGATCATGCTGCGGGCGGAAGAGAGTCGCGAGACGACCATTCTGCGACAGGACATCGACGAACTGATTGTGTCGGAAGTTTCGATGATGCCCGACAACTTGCAGGCTGAAGTAGCGCCGCAGGATCTGGCCGACTTGTTGGGCTACCTGCGCAAGACGCTCGGCGAGCAACCCTTGTCGTCGATCGTCCTGTTTGATGAGGATCCGCGGTTTGTCGATCAGTTGTGGGAGGGAGAGGGAGAAGCGGTGATCGAACGACGGGACTGCTATCAGGGTGGAGCTGCGTTGCGCGTAGCCCCGCCGCAGCGGTTTTCCGCGTCGATTCCTGGCTGGCAGTATCGGATCGCCGAGAACCCCGCTCCCGGCGAGTTCCGCTACTTGCGATTCGCCTGGAAGCAGCCGGAAGGGGACGGCATTATGATCGAGCTGGCGGCCGACGGCCTCTGGCCGTCGGGCGGCGAATCTCGTTTTCGCTACGTCAGCGGTCGCAATACCACGTCTTGGCAAGCCGTCCGCGTGGCGCACGAACCGCCACGCGAGTGGACGGTGGTGACCCGCGACCTCTGGCAGGATTTCGGCTCCTTTCTGCTGACCGGAATCGCACCGACTTCCCTGGGAAGCGACGGGCTTTTCGATCGAGTCGAATTGCTCCGCACGCTCGCACCGCCATTGGACGATAGGCTCCGGGAAGGAGTGAGCCGCGGCTACTGTCTTTTCTTCGGGCGGGCGGGGCTCAGAATCTTCTTACCCTTGCGCACGTCCGAAACTCGGATGAAAATAGTGGCTGACGCGTCGTTGGAAGTCCCGTAGGCGTATTCGATGTTCACTTTTGCGCGCACAGCTTTCTCGCAATTTTGGACAGTTCGCCAGGCTGATCGCTCACCTTCACGGCCAGTACGTCCGTCTCGACTACCAATACCCCATGCTCGCCCAGAATGTGAATCGCTTTCGTCGGATCGTCGACGATCAGGCGGACGACCGCGTGGTCGACGGTGTCCGATATCGACATGCCGCGGATGTTGATGCCGCTAGTACCCAGCGTCTTGCAGACATCGGCCAGCACACCTGGTTTGTTCACCAAGAAACAGAGAAAGCTGTTTCTCGATCATCACATGTCCTCCACACGAAAATGAGAAGACGACAGCCAGCCAGGCCAGAGAAATGAAAACGGCCGATTGATTTCGGAGACCGGCTGGCCCGCAGTTACCTGACGTTTTCACTTAGTTCAAGATCCGGCCAGCTGGACTCGTAAACTCTCCAGACGGTGGGACAGCAGTTTCACCACCCTACTCAGAATCTGATAGCCGAGTTCCTGATCCGCCTCACACATTCGGCGGAGTTGGGGAGCATCGAACGTGACGAGTTCGGTCGGTCCATTGGTTATCGCCGTGGAGGTATAGCGGAATGGTTCCACCAGTGAAGACCAGGCAAACAACTCGCCGTCATTGACGGTGTCCATGACCCGCATTTCCCCCGAACCCATTTCGCAGCAGAGCCGAACTTCCCCCTTCAACACGAGATAGAGTCTGTCGGCGGGATCCATATCGGCAAATAGCTTGGTGTCGGATGATACCTGGTGCCCCTCGGTGATTTCCGCCAGCCGGGACAGAATGCTGTCCGACAGGTCAGTAAGATGAATGCTGCGGCGAAGAAGATCTGGCTGAACCATGATCTGTGACCCCTCTATCCTGTCAGTGTGAACCGGGACGCCTGACGCGTCACGCTGTAACACGCTCAACACAACCCCCAAGATACGGTGTGGGAATGCCGAAAATCAACCAATTTATTGAGATAATCGGGCGATTGCCGACCACCGGTCCCGACCGACCATGTCCACGATTGGAGGGTGGGGCAACCGGTCGACGCGGAGACTACGCTCGACAAACGGGAGCATTCGTGGGGAGCCGACGTGGCCAGTCAATTGCAGTGAGCAGGGGAGGGCGGGAAGCGGAGGAAATGGCTGATCCGAGTGGGTGCGGAAGGAATCTGGTATAGTGCATGACGGTGACCGGCGTATTGCGCGTGCACCGTGTGTCGATTTGTGAGAGGCCTGGCAAGTTGTCGCCGGTAGCGTTTTGGGAGTTGTTTCCTGTCACACATAGCGTCGCTCTAGCGGGGCGGTGCTGTTGATCCCGGGACGGAAATACGGCGGCGCAGCGGTGGAGATGGTACGAGGGGTTCTCGCCGTGAGATGCATCACCAACAGTGTCATTTTCATCGTACTGACCGCCGGCGGTTGCAGTGCCCACCCGGAGCCGTCGGTGCAGGAGAGTGACATGCCAACCGATATTGCGAGAGGAACCATGAAACTCACGAGCAGCGCATTCCGCGACGGGATGGGAGTTGGCGCCGGGTTTACGGTGGAAGGACAGGACGTCGCAGGCAGGGCGTTTCTCGCTGGCCCCGCATCGTGCGGGCCACACCACGTGACCGGTTTGTAACGGTCGCTCCTCTGCGCGGGGTCGCAGCACACCGCAAGTGGAGCTCAGCCCCCCCAGAATGACACGGGAAATCACTGGCATCTTGCGGAAGAGAAGGTAGGTTTTCCTCGGTGACTGGCGTTTGCTTCACCTGTTCTGGGGGCACCCAGAGGTCAACTTCCGGCTGTGCTCGAGAGCGATGACATCAGGTACAGCGACATCAGGGGGCAGGCGCGAACCGGACGGGGCGATCGGTCTGGCGCGTGGGCGGTTCACGGACATTTCGCGAGTCAACAGGCGGTTGGTGTGCGCGAGGAAACCCGCAGGGGGCCTGCGTTGCGACCGCCGACATCCGCGAGCGGATGTATTGGTCACGCGGGGAGATGAGAGTAGCCACCGAGTTGGAACTAATGTTATGGCGGTGCAAACGCAAGTACCACCGGACTCGAAACAGCAGTCGGATTTTCGCGGCATGCTTCCCATTGCCTTGGGTACGCTGGCCCCGGCCGAGAAGTTGGATTTCGATCTCTACATACGTTCGGACGCCAGCAGGGCGGTGCTTTTCCGGGGACGCAACTATCCGCTTGACGAGCATGATATTCGGCGATTATCCGAATCGTCGGTGGTGACACTCTACATTCGCGTGGCCGAGCATGAGGAGTACTGCGACTATCTCCGTCAGGTCGTGCTCGAGAATGCCGAGTTGCCTGGTGATCGTCGTCTGCAGGTACTCACGGCCGTCAATCGTTCGGTGTTCGAAACAGCCTTCGCCAGTCCCAACGTCAACAGATATGTCGAATTCGCGGAAGAGTTCGGCAGTGACCTGGCGAGTGTCTTCTGCAGCAATGAGTTCACGCTGCGTGATTTGACGCAGTTGCTGTCGCATGACTACTACACCTACACCCACGTGGCAAATGTCACGACCTACTGCCTCATCCTGGCTTCGCAATTGGAAGGACTCAATCCGGAATTGCTGCGGCAGATTGCCGTCGGGGCGTTGCTGCACGATTACGGCAAGCGCTATCGTTCCGACATCGGTTCTGAACTGCGTGGGGCGTCTCACGGAGCAGCAGTGGCAACTCATTAAGAGGCATCCCACCGATGGATTTCGCGAGTTCTGCTCGCGCGATGACGTGAATTGGGGCCAACTGATGATGATCTATCAGCACCATGAACGCCCCGATGGCAATGGATACCCCGTCGGCGTGGGTGCTTCGGAGATACACGAGTGGGCGCGGATCTGCAAAGTCGCTGATGTATTCGATGCGTTAACGTCAGATCGTCCGTATCGCAAAGCGGATCCCCCCTCCAAAGTACTGGACTTCATGGCGAGCAAAGTGGGTACGGAATTTGACGAGGAGATGTTTCGATGCTTCCGGGCGACGATCAATTGCAACGACTGATCAAGGTCGTGGGGCCGCTGACATTTGAGCTGAAAATGCCCAGCTCGCCTGAAGAGTATTTTTCGGTGAGCGGCGCGGTTCCCACTATGTGGCAAGATCAGCGCCGTTTCGTGCGCAAGCATTTGCGCGTGGTGGCGGCGATTCAATATCGCCGCTCTCTACCGGCTCATCCGCGTTCCGCACAGTGGCACAAAGTGGTCACGCGCGATCTCAGCCGTAACGGTGTCAGCTTTCTTCACAGCGAACAGATTTTTCCGCTGGAGCAGCTATTGCTGGTATTGCCCGACTGCAAACCGCGCTGTATCGAGGTTGTGCGGTGCCGGCGTCTGGGGGACCAATGCTTCCAGGTCGGAGCCAGCTTTATTCAGCGATTTCGGCCACAAACTGATGAGTGAAGCGCGGCGGCTTGACCGGCTGGAATCATTCTCGAAACTGTAACGTCACCAGCAGACAAGGACCACCGGCAATCACGTTCGCTCCTGCTGCTTCGGCGCGGGCTATGGCCGCATCGCTCTCCGCACCCGGCTGCATCCAGATGTGTCGAATCCCCAGTTCGACAGCCTGCTCAACAGCATCCTCCGTGACGTCAGGAGGCGTGATGATCGAGATGCCGTGGACCGCTTCCGGCAGGTCGGCAAGACTGGCACACGTCTCCAATCCCTCCACCTCGTCGACGTGCGGATTGATGGCATACACTTTCCGCCTGGTCTGGAGAAAAGCGCGGAGGACCTTATTGCCGTATTTGCGGCGGTCGTGAGAAGCACCCACGACGGCGTGCGGCGCACCAGCCAGAAACCGCTCAATCCTCCGTTCCCAGTCCATAGTCTCAGCCTTACGTAGAACGGAATTCATTCCGTTTGCACACCAGCCATCGCTCTCCACTTCCTCGACACAGCTCGAAAGTCACTGCGTTGAGAAACGGGCTTAATTCCGTTGATTGAACAGGATTTGGGTGCCATCCTTGCCGGCCACGACGATGTCGATGTCACCATCGGCGTCGAGGTCAGCCGTCCGGATCTGCAGGCCGCCACCAACTTCTCCCTCGTTGATCGTGTAACCCTCAAAGGCCTTCGTCTGGGGATTCCACACATAATAGCGCATGATCGGTGGTTCGCTGCTGCCTGGATCGCCACCGCTGGAACGCACATAGCCGCTCCAGTCGTCGATCAGTCGTACCGGGCGCGGAACCCACTCGCCATTGCGGTACCCGTTGCGTCCGGCCACGATATCGAGTTTCCCGTCACCATCGAAGTCTGCGATGTCGCAGCCCTCGTTGGCGTCGACCGTTAAGAACTTGACGTCAAATTGCAGCGGGTGATCGGCCCAAGCCGTGGCCACTAATGGGACCAAGACCACCAGGGAAAGGAACGTGCGCTTGCACATGTGATTGTTTTCCAAGATGGGCAATTCAATGGCTGCCAGAGCCTCCAGTTTCGCCCGTCGGGGAACCGCAATCAACGGGGTGGATGCCGTTTTCATGGATCCCGTGTCTGGGAACCAGTCCCCGCGTAGGCGGCGGCACAGTTTCGACATAGAATGCGGCGGGAGTACCAAGAGGGGCACTAAGACACGCTTAACGACGGCACGAAACGATGGTCGATCATCGGACGGCGACGAGTTCACCAGTCTCGATTGGCGGGCAATTATGACCGCCTGCGCTATCTTCCTCAGCGGTGTCCTGGTCGTCGCCATGCTGTGGGTCGTCTTGGGAATGACCCTCTACGCCATCGCCGGCGAACCAGGCTTGGATGCCGTCTCCGATACCGTGCTGTTGTCAGTGCTCGGCTGCCTCTTGTTGCTGCTACCGGTCTTCGTGGGTGCATGGAGACTGTCACGCACCGTGGACACGCAAGCCCACCGGCACTGCCTGGTGTTTGGTTTCGTGGCGCTGGCGCTGATCGGATTACCGGCCCTCATGTCGGGTCGCCTGAGCATCAGTTGGCAGGCGACGCCGTATTACGTGGCCATCGTCCCGACAGCTCTGTTGGGTGGGCTGATCGGTAGGCGCACGCGTCGACCAGAGGCAACGCCACCGTGAAAAGGCATCGTCGCGTTGAGACGCGGCGAGAACAACCGCTGCCATCGGCAGTGTTTACATACCCGCTGATACGACAGGTGCCATGACACTCCGACGATACAGCCCCGGGAGTCTCGATTCCAAGACGAATCGAGACTTGAAACAGACAAGCATCCGCGACCTAGCAGCGACCATGCCGATGCTGGCAGTGACGCAGTCAGCAGATGGTAACGGCAACGCCTTGAGCGCCGCAGCAACTCAATAGCGGCCGCCGCGACCGCCTCTTCCCCACCACCACCGCCGCCGCCGCGATCCTCACGTGGTCTGGCCTCATTGACCGTCAGCTTACGGCCGTCGTACTCACGTTCGTTGAGCGCATCAATCGCCGCCAGAGCAGCGTTGTCGTCACTCATCTCGACGAATCCGAACCCTTTGCTACGGCCTGTATCGCGATCCTGGATGACCTGAGCGCTACGCACTTCGCCAAACTCGGCAAACAGATCCTCAAGACTCGAACTGGTCACATTGTAGCTCAGATTTCCAACATACAGTTTCTTGGCCACCATCGGGCTCCTTGAAAAAAACAGCAAAGCCGACCCGATATTCACTTTCCGGGTCGATTCGAAAGGGACCAAAATGGTGGCCCGCCAGGTGGAAAAGCCGAGAGGAAAGGCAGCACGCAGATTCTATACAGACTCATCGCTACGGATCACGGCATCGTACCAACCGCCAGCACTATACCGTTTTTCGCTCCGCGTGAACAGCGGATGTCCAGGTAAGAAGCGGACGTGATGCCAGGCTTCCTAAGTGCCCAGGATTTCCCAGGTTACGATTCGCGACGCCGGTTCCGGCGAGCCCCATCCGCGGCACCGGAATTCGCGAGATTTGAGGACCACAGAGTCTGGGATCGAGGGGGGCGACTGCCGATAGATTATTAGGTGATCGTAGCGGCAAACCGGAATTGACAAATGGGTGCGTCCGTGGATTTTGGCCCAAGGCCCTTTCAACGCGAAGCATTCGGGTGCCACGGAGCCCCAAAACCGAGCGTGGACAAAGCACGAGTGGAATCTTTCCGGGGCTCTGGGGCTAGCACCGGCGCAACGGGGGCTCCAGAGCGACACGCAGTGCCCCGGATACGGAACTCAGGAAGGAGCGAGGAAGGCAGGTTCACCGCGAACCTGTGGTTCCCGGAAACGACATGGTACAGCGCATGTTATTGAGCTCGCGCAGCCTGCGACTGGCCGCCGCCATCCTCCTGATTCACGTGACTGGTATGTCGCTGTGCGCTCAGACCGCAACCAGCGGCGATCCTCCCGAGTTATTGCCACCGGCGAGTAAATTAGCCGTGCCGAATTCCCCGCCCACGGTCGTTCACCCGCTGGACGCTCCACAGGTTGTGGAACTGACTCGGTCGGGTTTGGACGAGCGCATTATCGCAGACCTCGTCCGCGAGCGGGGTGTGGCGCGACCACTGACCGTGGAAGATCTCCTGTTCTTGCGACGCAACAGTGTCAGCAATGAAGTGATCCGTGCCATGCAGCAAACGGCACCCAAGGCCGCCGTTTACGCAGCACCGGCGACGATCGTGCGTATTGATCCACTGCCGCCGCCCCAGGTGATCATTCGGACCGCGCCGAGTTACTACTGGGGCTTTGGACCGCCTGTTTACGTGGGTCCGCACCGCTATCATCCGTATCATCCAGGCCCCCACTCCCGCGGTTCAGGACGCGTCAGTTTTGGCTTCTCATTTTGATGCCATCGCTGGATATTCTTGTCAACGGATCTTTCTGTCACTCATTGCTGCCGTCAGGCGGCTTTGACTTCCTGGCGTAATCAAAGGCGTCGTCTCGATACGGATTTGCGTCGAAGTTGGTGAGCGGCATAGCCAAAGACCTTTTTGGTTGCGGCTTCGCCGCGCAGAGAAGATGTCCGCGCCGTCGCGGAGCGAATCGAGCGTCTGGCACCTCTATTTCGGAAGTCGTCGCGTGTGCCGGGGTCGTTTTTTTCGCGGTCTCGGTCACACATCCGCTACAGCGAGTATAAGAAGTTGCAGGCACAAGAGTGTTCTGCAGCGTGTACGACCGTGGTGGCTCTTAGAAACACTCCGAGTTTGAAAGGAGAGTGTCATGCGACGAATGATGATGGCAGGTTCGTTGGTTGTGTTGTCTGGATGGGCAGCGGGGCAGGAGAGGGCGATGGCGAATCCCGACGGAAGCAAAGTGGGAGAGGGTGCCGGTTGGCTGGTCCAGGAACCGTCGATTGCCAAGACGCCCAATTGGGTCCCCGGCGCAGGGCCGAAGTCCTATCCCATTGTGCACAGGAATCCCGGGCCCTATTCCCGGACCAGCTGAGCTGACAAGCGCCCGATCCCGGATCCGTCGACGGCTACTGCGACGGGCTGCACACGTCGCGGGCGAGTTGTTCACCCAACAGCTCGTGGCAGTGATTCGTCCAGCTTTTCTTCCAGGTAGTCTCACTGCTGGATAGATCGCGATCCAGCTTCTTGGCCTGTTCTTGCAGCGCGTGGATGAAATCGGTCAGCATCGTCATCCCGTGCGAGTCGGAATGCGAACTCATGCTCCGTCCATGCTCTGACGGCAAGCGTGTGCGACCGTGCGATCCTTGGTCGAGGCGAGGGATTTGGAGATCCGCCAGCGAGGGCAAGGTTATTTTCCAGGCGAGTGGTTGCATGGCCGTCTGTAATCGGTGGGCAAGCGTTTTCAGGTTCTCAGACACGGGCCGCAGACGATCTTGTGCCTGGGATAATTCCCGCTGTAGGTTGAATTCCTGCTGTGCCAGGGACTCTTGTTTCTGGCGTGCCTCGGCGATTTGTTGCTGTAATAACTCGGCTTTCCGCTTCGTTTCTTCCGACCGCTGCTTCACCGCTTCATAAGGTGCCGTCGCGGTCCGCAGTTGTGCCTGAGCCTGCTGTGATTCCTCTTGCAGTCGCGCGTATTCTGCGTCCAGCGGTGACGGAGAACCGGTGTTGCTGGCCGGGTCGAATTCGGCTTGGGGTGGGTGTTCCAGCAGATAGGCATCATGGAGTCGCTTGGCTGCAGCCAGCGCACTGGCAGCTTGTTCGGCACGGTGCACGGCATTCGCATATTGGTCCGCTTGTTGCTGCAAGGGACTCGCCAAGTCGTCGCATTCGCGCTGTGCCGCCTGCGCATCCTGCTGCAACCGACGCACGGACTGCTCGAGTTGCTCGCGATCTGCGGGTAACGCTCGAAGCCGTTGGTCGAGTTCGAGCAGTTGGCCAAAAGCGGTGTGCAACTCACCTGCCGCCGTCTGCATGTCTTGTGCTTGTTGGTGGGCGGCTTGCAGCAACTTGATGCGCTGGCCCAACTCGCGAAAAGTCGAATCACGGAGCATCAGATCCTCTTCGGCGAGTTGGCCCGCCCGCGTGATCGCGGTCTTCCGCAAGGATTCCTCTTCGGAGATTTCCCGACTCAAAACCGCCAGCTCGCGACGCGCTGTCGAGAGGTCGCTCTGCTTTCGTTTTCGATCTTCCTCATGCGAAAAGCTGGCGGCCGCGAAGGCCTCGACATCCGTACTCAGTTGCTCGACAAACGCCTTGGATCTTGCCAATTCGTCTGTTATCGCGCGCACGCCGGCAGCATACGCCGCCAGGTGATCCACAGACTGCAGGCTGTCGAGTTTCTCGGTCCACTGGGGAGCCGTCAGCCCCAGTCGCCGGTGGGTTGGAGGGAGGATCTGCTCCTTGATCATTTGCACCGGGCAATGATCAGATTATCGGCCAGGATCTCCGCCTTCTGGTCCGCGATCGAACCCCGATGTTCCAGTTCTTTTCGGCGGGTACCGGTCAGAGGCATGTGCCGTTTGAACCAGCCGACGACGCCTTGTTGCTGCTGCTTGAACACGGCGTAGTCCTGCTCGAAGGCCCGCAACTCCTCCTCGTCGCGCAGACGTTCCTGTTCCAGGCGGCGAATTGCCTCGTCAATCGTCTCCGCCAACTGCTCGCCCTGGGTGGTCGTGCGCGCCGCCGCCGAGATCTCCGAGAAGACAACCTCCAACTCGCGGTACTCCGTGGCTCGGTTCAGACGTTCCAGCCAATCTGTCGTCGAGGACATGATAGTAAGCTCCTAATTGGGTCCCGCTCCCGCGATGTGCGCCTCGCCGGCACGAGGACCATTCCGGGGATCCGTGAATTCTAGGACTTGTCATGTATTAATCAACTAGTGGTTTACCGCACAATGATCACGGACATGATGCGTTGTGAGGGAGGTAGTTCGGGATAGCGGGTCGTTTCCAGAAATGACGCAAAACGGTTAGTCTACTTATGGGGCAAATCGTGAACATTGTGAGTCAAGTTCCAGCGACCAACGCTCAGCGGGTTGATCGAGCCGAGCGGTAGCTCGTCATTGGCACGAGGCCCTGCCTCGTTAGAATCCGGAAGTTGTACCGAGGGGGAAGGGTTGTGAAAGTGAGCGAATCCAACAAGATAGCGATCTGTCGAACAGAAGCAGGCTACCTGGTCCGCATTGCTCCTCGCGGGACCGTCCAAGAGAGCCCTGCGGTGCGGGATTTCGTCTGTCGCGCGCTGGGCGAAGGTATCCATATTGTGCTCGATTTATCGACCTGTGAGTACCTCGACAGCACGTTCCTGGGGTGCCTGGTATTGATGCATCAGCGGGGCTGCGACAGTCCCGGGTCGTTGGCCGTGTTTGCCGAGAAGCCCGTTCGACACAGGCTGTTTGCGACGTGCCAGCTGGAATCCCTGCTGAGTTTCGCAGCGAGCTGTCCGCCCTGTAATAGCGAACCGATCGCCTTGCGAACGGCCCTGTTGGACCGCCGGGAATTGTGTGAGCACCTGATTGCCACCCATCGAAAATTGGCCGAGTTGGGCGGCACGGCAGCCGACGCGTTTCGACGCATTGCCGAGCAACTGACCGCGGAATTGAACGGACTGCGATCGTGAACGTCCCGTTCGTGCGGGAGGACAGTCCCGGAGCCGTCCCGTCTGTCGCTCGCCGCGCGATGCCGCGACCACAGTACAATACGGGAGTGCCGCATCGAGCAAGAGAGGGTGGGTGCCAACCGGGGGCGCTGTGCCACACGCTAACGCCCTGCCGCACGCTAACGCCCTGCCGCACGCTAACGCTGTGCAGCTGGCGCGTTGAGGCCAAGCCAAGTCTATGTCAAGGACCGCAAACCATGAGCGAAACATTGTCGTATCAAGGCGGGTGACGGGGAAGCCGACCTGCGGGCTCGCGTGGCAGACGCATGCCAGCGACTGGAAAAGATCTATGAGCTCGATTGCTACCCGAAAATCACGGTCATTCGCCACTGGTCGAAGCACAATCCAACGATCTCAGGCGAAGTCGCCCGCCCCTCGGCGTACCGCTGGTATCTGCAGCGCGAGTTGCTCAAATTGGCCATCCAGGGAGCTGAGATCCAGGTTGAACCGTCCCGCGCTCGGATTGACCTTCATTCACCTTCGCTGCTGCAGAAAATCGACGAGAGCGATCTCGATATTACGCGCAAGAAGCTCTTTCTGTTTGGCCCGGAGCGAGTCGATCTTTCTGTGGAGCGATTGGAGCACTACACGGGCACGAAAGCAGAGGACTTTCAGCGATATGTCCTGTTGACCAACTACCAGATGCACATGGATGCCTTCGAGGCGATCCACCCCCGCTGCATCAAGCCGAGCCGGCCGGATGTGCAAATGCCTGCCTATCACCACAAGACGGAAAACAGCGACGGCGTGAGCATCGTGAATATCGGCGTCGGGCCTTCCAACGCCAAGAACTGCACCGATCATATCGCCGTTCTGCGACCCGATGCCATGCTCATGGTGGGACACTGTGCCGGCGTCAGGAACCATCAAGAGATCGGCGACTATGTGCTCGCTTCCGGCTACATGCGTGGCGACCGGCTACTGGACGAGGCCTTGCCACCAGCGGTGCCGATCACGCCGAGCTTCCTGCTGAATCGATACCTGGCGAAGATGCTGGAGGAGCTGAACCTCCCCTACCGTGTGGGGGTGGTCTATACCACCGCCGATCGAAACTGGGAGTTGGCTCTGCGCGGCACACTCGACAATCTGCAGGCGAGTCGCAGTGTGGCGGTCGACATGGAATCCGCCACCGTGGCCGCTAACGGATTTCGCTATCGCATTCCCACCGCCACGCTACTCTGTGTGTCGGACAAGCCGCTGCATGGCAAGCCCAAGCTGCCCCAGCGAGCGAAGGAGTTTTATCGAGAAACCAAGAAACAGCACATCTCGGTCGCGGTGGCCGCCATCGATCTCGCGCGGCAGGAGTTCCCCGAAGGACTCCCTAACAGCGACATCCGAGCCTTGAACGAACCCTTGATGGGTGGCGCCGGCACGTAGCCGCTAAGGCGGTAAGGAATCGGAGAAAACGACTTCACCGTGTCCCCTCGCTCCTTTGAGGAGAGGGTATGGTGGCCACCGTCACAGCGGACCGCCGTTTGCCTCTGCGCACTTGTTTGGTTCTTCACGCGTAATGAAAACGAATCGGGAATGCGGATTGCGGAATCAGCAGCACCTTGGTCACCTTGAGCCCCTGCCGGATGGAGGGGCCTCTTACATTCCGCACTCCGCATTCCGCATTCCCTAATCATTTCCCGAGAGAGTGAGCAGAGGGATGCGCACGCGGTGCGCACACGTTACACGCCAAAACTCTGCCGGTTAATCGCGCACGCTGGCCTTATCCGGCCCAGGGAAATCCTCGGGGACGTGCTGGGTCACTTTCCCGCTGGCGGCCCATTCAGCGCCGCGTTGAAAGGTCACAATGAAGGCGACACTCTTCAGCTGTTCGGGAGTGTGTCCCAACGCATCTTGCACCACGCGGCCCTTCCCATACTGGACGGTAAACAAGAGAGGTTCGTGCTCGTCGGATCCGCCCAGATCCTTGGGGGCGAAAGCAGTCGCCAGCACGGTCAGGTTCTTCGCGGGACCGCGAAGCCAGCCGTAGAGTTCGTCTTCCACGTGCATGAACTCAGTGGGCAGGTCCTTCGTGATCGGATGATCGGGTTCGCGGATGACCAATTGGAACGGCTGCGCGGGGCCGTGTCCGCCGGTCGGCTTGCTTTCGGGCGCCGGGTCGCGAACCACTTTCCCATCGCGCCAACGAAGATAGGGGCCCCACTGCTGCAGTGCGGCCGCCCCAGCCGCCGAGGCCTATGATCTCGTTGTATTCTTTCCACTCGGGGAACGCGGCGCAGGCAAAGTGGTAGATCACCACACCGCCGCCGCCTTTGACATACTCAACAAACGCCTGTCTTGGTCTCTTCCGGCCATTCGTCGCCTTGGTAGTTGCTGACGACAACGTTGTAGGCGGCAAAATTCGGCTTGAAGCCGCTCATGTCTTGCCCCTTCGGCGGCGACGTGGCGACGTCCACCGTGAACAAACCGGTCTCCTCGAGAAGTTGCTTCAAGACCGGCGTAGTGCCTTTCCAGTCGTGGCCGTTCTGACCGTCGACGATCAACGCCGAGTACGGCGGCGCTGCCACGGCGACAACGGTCAACAGGGTCCAAAGTCCCAATGAGGTTATCCAGTGTCTGCGAAACATCGCTTCCATCCTCCAGCAAAAAGAATCAACAAATCGAGAACAACCACCGCTGCGTATCGTTATACCTGAGGCCACGGAGATTTCAAGTTTGCAGATTAAATCGGGTGCACATCGCCCTCAGTACAACGTACCGTTCGCGGCCGGGAGTTCGGATGGCCTGACCGAGGTCAATGTATGGCGAAAGAAGGTGGATTCCTGGCCTGTCGCCACAAACAGCCACTGGCGCAGGGAGCGAGTCAGCCGTCGTTTTGCGTGTACGCCTCGGCCTCCAAGAGACGCTTGACATTCTCCCGAAAGTACCCAAGGTCGGTCGGCACAATCTCGACAACGGTACGTACGTAGTCAAAAAACTCAAGGACAGCCAAATCATCGATAGGTTCCAGACCGAAGTCGAGCAGGACGACGACGTCGTACAATCCGAAATTCTGTCGGGCGTCCACGTCGTCCCAGCCCAAACCTTCGCGGAAAATCTCGCGCCAGTTCCTCAGCCAGCCGGGCGTCATCACGAAGGCCTTGCGCCGTTGAAGCTCTCGACGTTCTTCGTGTGGGAGGAACGCCGTCACGCAGTCCTCGATGGGCAGACAATGCCCCCTGTGGGCCGCGACCAGTTCCTTCATATCGGGATGGCATGCCGTACCGTAGAGGCACAACACGTGTCCGCCCCCCTCCATCGCCCCTTCCATTGCCACCTTCAAGGCCTCCTTCAGCCGACCAAGGTCCGTATGAAGGCCCGCCGGGAGCCAACTGACCTGGCTCGCGATCTCCGGAGCCACCGCCTCTATTTCGTGGCGGAAGATATTACACGCAATAATCTTCATGTCTCGCCTGATCGCGTGCTTTTCAGGGGCTAACGGCGAATCCGTTTCGCCGTGATACTGCTCCCCAAGACGGTTGCTCAGAGCTTGCTTGGCCGTAGTCTTGCACCGTCGAATGACGGTTCTTGCCAGCACCGCGACGAGACCGATGGCGACTCCCTCGACCGAGCAAATCACGCCGTATATCAGGAATGGCCGCCAAAAATTGCCCATCATCAGCGATGCCAAAGCCGCTCCGATCCAACCGACGAGCACAGGCCAACAGAGGAGATCCCTGTCAGAATGGGAACGCCACAGTGCCCCAGCCAGGCCGACAAAAGGCAGGGCAAAGGGGAAGCCAACTAAGGCAAAGAGAAGCAGAAACTCCAGGCCAGAGGGACTCATGGTTCACATCCGTTACCGACGAAGAATTGACTCCTGTAACGACTCACAGTCCGAAGCTTCCACAATTCTGCAGATACCAGTGACAACAATTGCTCAGCCGCCGACGGCTGGCAGGATTTAGCTGGCGACACGATGCGGGTGACGTCGGACATGTCTATGTTCGCGAACGATCCACGTTCGCTAACGAGAAACCCCCCGTCGGCGATTCTACCACGCCAGTTGGTCCGCAGCACCATCTGTCCCCCCCCGAGATTGTCGTGGGGTGAATCTCCCTTTTGATGCACTGCTCGCCTAGATTCACTTCGCCCCAGACAGGCCCAGGGCACCGATCACAAGCGATGACGCCGCACGGGAGCCGTCACCGCCAAGTCAAATCCTCCAAGCAGGGAAGGGCAATTACATGTCGTTTCTGCGGATCGGTAACCTCGAGATATCCGGTTTCACGCCGCAGTTCGGATAGTTCGTGTCGTATAAGACGGCGTTGTCGACAATCGCCGGTGCCGCTGAGCCCTTGGCGGTCTCAGCTACGACATTCCCTACATCTCACTTCCCGCTTCACTTTGAGTCTGGTTTCCCCTGGGTACATCCCAGGGGGACCACAACTGGCCAGCTACTCCGCCGACGCTCGCTCCGGTTTCCCCTGGGTACATTCCAGGGGGACAACTGGCCAGCTACCTACCCGCCGACGCTCGCTCCGGTTTCCCCTGGGTACATTTCAGGGGGACCACAACTGGCCAGCTACCTACCCGCCGACGCTCGCTCCGGTTTCCCCTGGGTATATCCCAGGGGGACCACAACTGGCCAGCTACCGACTGGCTCCACGCAGGTGAGCGGCCGAGCAAAGCAGCAACCAATCGCGCCGGCGTTGTGCCAAGGCCGCAGTGCAACCGTGTCTGGCGTTCCTGCCGCCTGATGGCGCGCGAGGCGAGTCGCGGTCGCTATCGGTCGGCCAGCGTGGCGGCTTGACGCGATCTCTGGGGCTCGCTCAAAAACAGGGAAATGGGCCACAGGCAGAGCAAGAAGGGAAGCGCGAGAACGACACTTGAGAGATCGGTTGCTGCCGCGCCGAGGGATTGGCTCATCAACTCGTGGGTCGCTCACCCCGCGGCAGAATACTCGATTCGCTATCTCCACCAGGTCACATCGCCCTGGCGCACGAAATGCAAGGCCCACGTCGAGTCGCTCCAGGAAATCGGCCAGTTGAAAGCGGCGATAGACGCCAACGACTTCGCGCGCGTCGGTCAATTCGACGAATGTCCTGAGAGATGGACCGCCGAGGTGACGCCCACCGAGTCCGCGAGAATCACTGGCGTTTCTTACCGCAACAGAACTTGTACTTCCGGCCACTATTACAGGGGCACGGTGCGTAGCGATCGGTCTGCCGGTGCACTTCGGTACGCTCCGCCATTCGCGGGCGTTTCTTGAAACGAGGTGCCACTTGGCGAAAAGTCGGTCGGACTTTGCCTGTGCATCTGCGGGAACATCTCCTTGTGTCGCCGGATCATGGGAAAGACGATGAAACGCCGGAAGTCGTCGAATTCCTCGTCATTCATCTTGAGCGTCAGCTTCATTTCGCTGAGCACCTGATCCCGACTGTCGTCCGGCATCAGCGATACGTCAAAGCAGAAATGGCTGAGCGCGAATGCCTTCTTCAATTGTCCCTCAGAACCATCGGTCTGATCGAACAGTGGCTGCGCGTAGGCCACGAATGCTTCTGCAATGGTACCCATGTCCAGGTCCCTCCGTGTGTTTGCACCGAACGATTGTCGAACTGCCGCAAAGCGACGCTGGGCGACCGTGGCAGTCCTACCGGTTCTCGCCCGTTGATTTCTCCAGCCGCAGGTAGTCGATGCCGAACATGTAGGCTTGCTCAGCCTGTTGGTTGGCACCCAAGATCTTCACTGCGAGAGTGTGCTCACCGGTTTCTAACGCGTGCTGGCCCAACGCGATTTCACCGCCGGGAGTCGGATCAGCCGCATACAGGTCCACTTTGTCCACGACCTGCTGGCCGTCCAGCAGCAGTTGCACGATGCCGTAATCCCTGGCTTTGGTCAGCCTTGCGAGGAGGAGGTACGTGCCTTCTTCGGGCACCTCGAAACCGAGTGTCAGCGTATCGCCCGGCCGCGCACCGGTCCACCACAACTGCTTGTGCCGGCTCCAAGCGGTTCCTACCGAACCGACGTCCTGTGGAACGGCTTGACCGCCGGTCGCGGAAAGGACCTTGAGCGTCTCACCCTCGATGCCACCACCCTTAATCTGCAGCATGGTGAGCAACGGCCGTCGCTCGGCAGGCGCGAGTAAGGGTGGAAAGGGAGCATGCGGCTCAGTTTGATACCAGTAGGCCACCGACGCGATGTCATCCTCCAACTGCTTGTACTTGCCGTGGCTGTACCAACCGAGTACCTGGATGGTAACGCGCAAGTCTTTCTGAAAGCAGATCGGATCGGGGATGTGCCAGCGGTAGAGCGACCAATGGTTTGGCGGCTCGTCACCGTCCCGCGTAGGAAGTGTCGTACCGACATAAGCAGTGGTATACGACTGGGCGAAACCGTAGCTGCCGCAGAAATAATCTTCCGTGCCAGTTCCACAAATTGTCGGGAATTCGTCGTCACCGTCCAGGTAAAATTTGATCTCGCCTTCTCCCCACCAACCTTTCTCCATCTGCGTCCAGGCCAGGAATGTGCCCACATAGCGACCTTGCCCCTGAATCGCGTCGACGATCACGTACGGGTTCTGCTGCTTCCCATTGGCGCGCCGCCACTGGGCGTGAAAATAGGCCGTGTTGTCGGGGATGTCGGTCAGCTGATAGTCGATCTGGAAGGCCAGCAGCACAAGATCCTGCTGGCCTTCATTCGAGAAAGTAATGCGCGCATGTTTACGAAACGGCATCGGCCAGTAGCAGTTCAGCGCATTCGCCGGATTGACGATAACTGCCAAAGAGTTGACTTTGGCGAATTTCTCATGGCCGACGGCAAAGAAGTCAGGTACCGGCACCTCAATAGATGGCGTATCTTCCTGGTCCCAGTAAAACCGCAGCACATGGTCGCGGTTGAGTTGTTCTACCATCCAGATGTGCTGAATCATACCGGGTCCGTCAACATCCATCAGGGTCACGGTCTGGCCCGCGTTGACACGAAGGAAAGGTTTGACCTTCCAGCCTTGTCCCAGGTCGTCAGCGGCACGGGCTGAGGCCGGTTGCTCCCGCGGCGGCTGAGTCGCATCGGGAACAGCCATGCCTCCTTTTCCCTTCTCGCCCGTCGGATTCTCCGCGCAGATCGATCGTGTTTGCGTGTTGTTGAGAAACGGCAGCGACTGCAAGCCGCCGGGTACCAACGGTTGTGACTGAGCCCAGGCAAGTGTCCCCGTGGTGGGCCATGACGTCAGACAGCAGAAGGCCAGTAAGCAGGCCACCGGCAAAGCGACAGAAAACCGAATGGATCGTGGCATGAGTACCATCTCCCGGTAGCTGTGATCGAGTTGTGTCCGCCGTTGGTACTCAGTCCAACGTAGCGGAACTCTTGTCAGATGCAAGCAGGTTGCGAGAATGTTGAGTAACAGTAAGAGCATGAGTGAGATCGGACAGTCATCGAGCCTGGCACGATCGGAACGACGGTGAATGGTTACGGAGAATGTTCCGTCGCTGCGCTACATGCCCGGGTAGAGTGTCTCGTTGTAGAGCGTCTCTACCGCGTGGGGACGCGCATGGGCGTAGATGCAAGCACCACGCGACCCAAACAGGATGACTTCCTCGCGGCTGTCGCCCCAGACGTCCGCCACCAGCACGTAAAATTCGGCCCGGCGATCAGCCTCCGTACGGGCATCCGTGTAGCACATGGGAAGCCGATCGATAATTTCACCATCTCCCGAGTAGATTACAGCGGGGCGTCCGGGACCGTGGCCGTAGACGAGAATATCCTGCGGCACCTCGGAGCCCGACCAACGTACGGCTAACGGCGCAATCGCCCAGGCACCTTTTTCCTGTTGCTTGTGCCAGATTTCCTTGCCGTCAAGATCGTACAGATAGAGAATCGCCCAGGCATTCTCGTCGCGCCGATGGGTGGCGACGGGTGTACGATCGACAGACACCAGTTGCAGCTGGGAATCGTTGCGGAATCGCCCGGCCACCACGTGCTGGCATTCACCCATCGGCTGGTGCCACATTTCCGTGCCATCGACACGGAGACTGTGCAGACCGGTGTTGCCGAATAGTAGTTGCCAAGCCGCACCGCTGGGACGGACCGCGTAGCAGGCGTCCTGATGAGCGTCGTGTGGATCGTGCGAAAACAGGACTTTTCCATCATGGTCAATCAGCGCATAACCGACAAACACTTCGTCGCGACCGTCGTTATCCACATCGGCAACCGCCGGAAAGTGGCCCGTCGACCCGTTCCAGTGCCAGAGCTCTTGACCGTCGTGTGCTACTCCCCAGACGTTCCAGTAGCGATCCTTGACGACGAGGTCCTGGCGGCGTGCGCCGCCGGTGAGGTTGGCCAGCAGCAAGCAGTCGTCGGCCGGCGCGGGAAGCTGCACGCGGCATTTTTCTTCACCTGTAGCACCCTCCAATACCAGCAGCGTGGCGTGGCCTTCGTAGCGCGTGGCACGTTCCCGCACGCTCTGCCCGTCATAGGCTGGCTCGGCGTAGAGGGCTTGACGCACGTAGAGCACGTCATTGCGGCCATCGTCGTCCCAGTCATAGATCTGGACCGGCAAGTCGGCATAGATCCGGCCGTTGTCGGCCGACGGTTCGCCCGACTGCCACAGCAGCTGGCCCGTGACCGTCGTCGCGGTCAGGCACGTGATGGCGCGCGAGCCAAAGTGGCTTTGCACGAACAGCAGGTCGGGAGCTCCATCCGCATTCAGATCCCCGATCCGGACGGTCTCGGCTCCAAAATCCCTGACGTCCAGGCAACTGACCAGGTGTGCCGCGGGACGCGCGGCCGGAGCTGTCTCCTCACCCACGGCGAATCGGCCGTAACCGAACATCAACGCGACGATCAATATGATACGTGACATTGTGAGTGTCCTTCTTACTCTTACTCTTACTCTTACTCTTACTCTTACTCTTACTCTTTCTCCGATGGGGAGTATGCGGGCGACCGAGTCACGATTCCAAGTTACGCGATAACGATGCTGCTGGAAACCAGGGTTGCCGACGGTGACCTCCTCGTCGCACAGCGATAGCGGGTAGCGGGCTAAGAGCTTCTCGCCCGAGAGCCGATTGCCGAGTGCGAGGTAATGGCCCCATGCTGAGAGGTCATTGCATGGGGGTGACGCACCACAAGCGTATCGCTCGTATCAGCCTCCTGGTTGATGATCTGGCAGTGGGAGGAACGGCGCAGGTACCAACGCGCCGGCCGCAGCCGATGACGCAAGACACGATCGCCAAGTGGTGGTCTGCATGTTTGCTCGCTCAGGGCAGATAGGATGAGCGTTGCGGGTGGCGGTTTCTGGCCCGGACAGCGAGGCTTGGGCCGAAACGAGGTCGATAGGAAGAAAACGACTGGAAATATTATCCGTTGGCGATATGAATCTCAAACGACCCCGTCACACTTCGTTTGCCGTGAACGTAGCTGCACGGCCTGTCGAATTCCGTCTCGCGGCTGCCAGTAGAGGGGGCGCGGGTTCGAGTTGAACGCTTTCGTGGAGGCGGGCTCCCCTCTATACTTCCCCCGTCGTGTGCGCGGAGGCGTTCAGCAGTGGTTTGACACATTCAGCGATGCCGGGACAAATGCTCCATGCTTGACGCACAGCAGCAACTGGCCCTCTTTCAATTCATGTCGGAGCAAATCCCTGGCGTGGTGTGGGCCACCGACATGCAGCTGCGTTTCACGGCCTCTTTCGGTGCGGGACTCAAGGATCTCCAATTACGGCCCAGCGAGGTGGTCGGGACACGGGTCGCGGAGTACCTGCAAACGAGCGACGAGAACAATGTGGCACTTGCCGCTCATCGTCAGGCCCTGTCCGGGTCATCGGTTGATTATGAATTTGAGTGGCAGGGCCGCATCTATCTTACGCACGTGCAGCCGCTGATGGATCAAGAGAATACGATTGTCGGATGTGTCGGGTTTGCGCATGACATCACCGAGCGGAGTCGAGCACATCGAGCGCTGCACGAAAGTCAGCGCACGCTCTGGACGTTGATGTCGAATCTGCCCGGTATGGCCTACCGCTGCCGGAACGCTCCGGATTGGAGCATGGAATTTGTCAGCGAGGGATGCCGGCAGCTGACCGGTTATCGCGCCTCCCAGCTCACGGACGAGGGGGACATCAATTATGGCGATGTGATTCATCCCGACGATCGGCAAACGGTGTGGGACCAGGTCCAGCAGGCGATTTGCAGGCGTGAGTGGTTTCAGTTGGAGTATCGTATTATCACCAACGTGGGCGAAGAGAAATGGGTGTGGGAACAAGGCGTCGGTGTTTTCTCGGACGCGGGACAGCTGGAAGCGATCGAGGGATTCATTACCGACATCACGGGTCGGAAGCGAGCGCAACTGGAGCTGCAAGAGGCGCGAGATGACTTGGAGCATCGCGTGGAAATTCGGACGGCCGAACTTTGCGAGTCGAACCAACAACTGGAGCAAGAGGTACAAGAACGACGCTTGGCTGAAAAGTCCTTGCAGAAAGAACGGGAAGCGCTCCGCCGCATGCTCCAGGCCAGCGACCGCGAGCGGCAGCTGATTACGTACGAAATCCACGACGGCGTGGCTCAGCGTCTTATTGGTGCGTTGATGCAATTCGAAGCATACCCGCGACTGGCAAATTCCGACTCCTCCCGCGCGGAGGCCGCCTTCGAGTCCGGGATGAGCACGCTGCGCCAGGCATCGGCCGAAGTGCGTGCGCTGATGAATCGTACCACGACTTCGGTGTTAGAGGAATTCGGTGTGGCGGCGGCGATCGCCGACTTCGTTAACCAGATGTTGGAAAGCCCCTCCGCGCCGCAGATCACGTACCAGTGCACGGCGCGATTCATGCGGCTCGTGCCAGTACTCGAAAACGCCATCTACCGGATCGCTCAGGAAGCGATCACCAACGCGGTCATTCACAGCAAGAGCGCAAGAGTCCAAGTGACGCTCAGTCGCTCGGACGACGAATTGGCGTTGGAAGTGCAAGATTGGGGTGCCGGCTTCTCCGCCGGCGAAGTGGGCGATGATCGATACGGATTGACGGGCATCCGCGAGCGAACCCGCTTGGTGGGAAAAAAACTGATCATCGAGAGTGCGCCCGGGCAAGGAACGCGCATTCTGGCTACTTTTCCTCTGCAGTACCGACGCGGTGAGGGGGGGATGGAAAGTCCCGCCCAGTGACAGCCAGATGGCCCGAGAATTCGCCCAGGGCACTGGACACCACCGGTAGCGTGGGGTAAACAGGCGGCAGGGGGTCACCGGCCCTCCGCTCGCAGCCCACCAAGTTGTTCCCCTTTTGTCCCCCCGCTCGTTTCAGGCCGTCCTGTTTGAGTGTACGATGACTGTGTATGGCTGTCGCCAAGCTCGAACGACTTATCGAAGCGACAGGCATTCGGTCCAGTGGGGGAAACAACTGGCGACAGACTGTCGGGCGGTTCTCTCCGTTGGCAGCCACGACACGGATGGCAGCCATGACAATTGAGTAATCCCTCCATTTTTTCACCGCGAGGAATCCAATATGGGTAGTCACTACAAAGCGACGCGCCGTGATTTTCTGAAGACGGCCAGCGCGGCACTCACCGTGCCGTACATCATCACTTCGACGGCCTTGGGTAACGAGGATGTTCCGCCGGCCAGCGACCGGATCGTCATGGGGGGGATCGGCATCGGCAACATGGGCAGGGGCGACCAGGGCGCTTTTCTCGGCCGCTCGGACGTGCAGTACGTGGCGGTGTCGCGATGTACGCCGTGGGGTTCGCGAGGCGGCCAAAGCCAAGGTCGACGAGCACTACAAGAACACCGATTGCCAGGCTTACAACGACTTTCGCGAACTGTTGGCGCGCACCGATATCGATGCCGTGCATGTGGCCACGCCCGACCATTGGCACGCGATCATCGTGATCGAGGCCTGTCGCAGTGGCAAGGACGTGTATTGCCAGAAACCGGAGACGCGGACGTTGCGCGAGGGGCCCTTGATGATCGAAGCCGCGCGCCGCTACTCGCGTGTGGTCTCCGGCGGCAGCCAACGGGTGCTGGAAGACTATCGCGGCATCGTCGACAAATGCTGGGGAGGAGAATTGGGCACGATCAAGTGGATCAACGTCAACGTCGGTCCGCTCTCGCAACCGTGCAATCTTGCCGGCAGAAGAATGTCCGCCCGACATGGACTGGGAAATGTGGCTCGGTCCCGCGCCTTGGGCACCCTACAACTCGGCTCGCTGTGACGGCAATTTCGGAACCAGTGGCGGCAGCTGGCGGTCCTACATCGACTACTCGGGCGGTGGGATGACGGACTGGGGAGCGCATCACTTTGGCGGAGCGACGTTCGCCGTCGACGTGCGCGAGTTGCAGCCCGACGAGGTCATCTACCATGACGAGAACGGCAGACAGTACTTGGCGTACCGGTACCCCAATGGCCTGTTGATCTACCACAATCGTCCCGACACGGAAAACCTGCAGGTGGAAGGGACGCCGGGCGAGAACGCGGCCGGCCAAGCCGGTGCCGTCTTACAAGGGTACGGGGGGCATCTACGGGGACTTCATTGACTGCGTGAAGACGCGGGAGAGGCCCTTCCGCGACATCGAGTTTGGCGTCAACACCGTGGCGCTGAGCCATTTGGGCATCATCGCGTACACGCTTGCAGCGCTCGCTGAAATGGGACGCGGCCAAGCAGGAGTTTCCGGGTGACGAGGAGGCGAATCGATTCCTCGATCGCGCCCGCCGCGAACCGTGGCAGCTGTGATCTTCGCCGTTTTGACTTCCTTCCAAAACAGATTTTTCCCGACTAATTTGCCCGACTAAGGGAGCTCGATATGTTGGACCAAGCTTTTGAAGCTCTGAAGACCTATGACTGGGGCACGGATCGCAGTGCCCTGAACCCGATTGACGAAGCGGTGGTGACCACGCGCGACGATGCCGCAAGCTCGCCAGGACCTGGAAACACGCCTGGCTGCTGTGCTGCCGACCGACGTTTCCCGCGATGCCAAGGACTTCGTCTGCCGCAAGTTGATGGTGATCGGAACCGCCGCTTCGGTGCCGGCACTGGCCGCCTTGCTGCCCGATAAGGAGCTTTCCCACATGGCTCGCTATGCCTTGGAACGGATTCCCGCAGCGGAAGCAGCCCAAGCCCTGCGCGACGCTCTGCCGAAGTTGAGCGGCGCGCTGCAGGTGGGGGTGATCGGATCGCTCGGCGTGCGCCAGGATGCGGCGAGCGTGCCGGCCCTCGCCGCATTGCTCGGAGATGCCGACGCGGCAGTGGCTGGCGCGGCCGCCTATGCATTGGGTGACATTCGTACTGCCGAGGCCGTGAAGAGCCTGGCCAAAGCGACGCCGTCCGACACCGCGGCGAAAGCCGCGGTCACCGATGGCTCACTGGCGTGCGCCGAAGGACTGCTGGCCAGTGGCCAGAAAGCCGAAGCGCTGGCCGTGTATAAACGGTTCGTCGGCGCTGGCCAGCCCAAACACGTTCGCCTGGCGGCGACTCGAGGCATGCTGGCGTGCGCCGGCCAGACGGATTAGCCCCATGCGTTAACTGACAACAGGGACGAGTGCCCCTGGCCCGCGCAGCTGACGCTCAGCCTCGTCAGCTTGCGCGACGCCCCGGCGCGTCCGCGTTGCTCTTTCAAGAAATGGCCCAACGCAGCCTCTGACGGCAACCACTTACTCATACCCTTACTCTTCTTCGCAGCTGGTCGAATCCATGCCTGGCTACATCCTTGACCTTCGGCGTCATCGACACTCGCTTGTCCTAACGCGACGCCGTCAGCTGCGTTCAGAGTGCCCACACATATCCTCTACCTCCATGCCCGCACTGATCTCGACGCCGTTAACTTGCGCGTTCATGCCACGGCCAAAGGGGCGAAATGCCTGCTGACTTGATTCGAGGTGTCTGCGAGTGCAGCGGAGGGGAGGAGAGTAAGAGTATGAGTAAGAGTATGAGTAAGAGTCTGAGTGGACAGCTACGGATGCCTGCACGGTCTGAGTTCTGTGAACGGGTACGCATAGGAGATTCCCCCTGATGCAACGGATCCGCTGGTTTTTTTGGGCCCTGGTTTGTCTCACGGTCCTGACTGGGCAAATTGGCCGGACGTACGCTCAGGGCGAGACGAGTGACGAACTCGTCAAGATGGTCATCAGTCTGCTGGGTGAAAAGGACAAGGATCTGCGCGCGCTGGGACTGGAGCAAGTGCGCACGGAGGCCAAGGGGGAAGCGGCCACGAAGCAATTTGCGGCACTGTTGCCGACGCTGCCGCCCGAATCGCAGGTGGGTCTGATCCTGCGCTCTGGTCGACCGGGGAGACAAGAGTGCGCGGCCCGCCGTGTTGGATGTGCTGGCTGCCAGTCGGGAGGAATCGGTCCGGGGCGCGGCGATTGACGCGTTGGGGCTGTTGGGCGAACCCGCCGACGTGCCTCAGTTGCTGAAGTTGCTCTCAGACGGCTCGAAAGTGGAACAAATCGCGGCGCGTACCAGTCTGGTTCGCCTGCCCGGCGAGTCGGTGCCGGGGATGATCGTCGCCGAGATGAAATCGGCGGCGACATCCAGACGTGTGACACTGATTGAAATCCTTGCCGCGCGCCGCGCTTTCAGCACCGTGGCGGATTTACTCGCAGCGGCCGTCTCGGACGATCCGCTGGTGAGGACCGCAGCGATGAAAGCGCTAGGACAGCTGGCCGGTCCGGAGCATATTCCGGGGATGATTCAAGGCGTTCTGAAGGCGGAGGAAGGTCGGGAACGCGTGGCGGCGGAGAAGTCCGTGATGTTTGTCTGCAGCCGCATTGAAGACGAACAACAGCGAACCGACACGCTGTTGAATGCGGTCGGCAAGTTGAGTGAGAACGACCGTTTGGCGATCCTGCCCACCCTGGGACGCGTCGGCGGTCCCGCATCGCTCAAGATCGTCGAAGCGGCGATTCACGACGCGAGTCCGGTTGTCCACGAGAAGGGAATCCGGGCGCTCTGCAGTTGGCCGGATGCGTCGGTGGCCGATCGACTCACTGAGCTGGTAAAAACCGATGAACATCCCGCGCATCGGACGATGTCGTTGAGAGCTTTGATTCGGGTCGCTCCTTTGCCGGACGGCCGTTCCGATGAAGAGAAACTACAGCTGATCCAACGGGCCATGACACTCTGCACGAATGACCCCGAGCGAAATCTGGTACTGCAGCGCTGTGCCGCCATTCGCATCCCGGAATCATTGCGTTTCCTCGTCCCTTATCTGGATCAACCGGCCTACGCCCAGCAGGCGTGCCAGTCGGTGGTGGAACTTGCCCACCATCGCGATCTCCGCCAACCGAACAAAGCGGAATTCGACCAGGCGCTGGATCAAGTGATTCGAATCAGCAAGGACGCCACGGTGGTCGATCGCGCAAACCGCTACAAGAAAGGGCAGACCTGGGTCCGTCCGAAAAAACCCGCCCGAACTCGCTGAAGAAGGAACTGAGACATGCAGGTCAATTACGCTTTTTGCGCAGCGCTGTTGCTGGTCGTCGCGTCCATATCTCGCGCCGCGGACGAGCCAGGTCGTTTACGGTGGAACGTGGTGGAGCTGGGTGCCATCGCGGACGAAACGACCGATAATACGGCCATCATTCAACAGGCGTTGGATGCGGCCGCGGAGGCAGGAGGAGGCGTCGTCGAGGTGCCGGCCGGCCGCTACCGACTCAACGGGACGCTGTCCATTCCGCGCGGCGTGACGCTGCAGGGGACGTACCGGGTGCCACCGACAGCTGCCAACAAGTCAGAGAAGCCCGATGGAACGATCCTCTTGGCCTACGCCGGGCGCGGTTCGCAGGACGGCCCTCCTTTCATCAATCTGGCCGGTCGAAATGCGTGCCTGGAAGGACTCGTTATCATTTACCCCGAGTGGCAGCAGTCGGACGTGCCTCCCGTTCCCTATCCACCCTGCGTGGCGTCCGAGAACACTGAAAACGTGGCGGTTCGCAATTGCTGTCTGCTCAATCCCTACGAAGCGATCAAAATGGTGCGCGCTCACCGTCACTTGATTCGCAACGTCACGGGCTATCCGAGTTTCCGCGGCATCTACGTCGACCAGTGCTACGATATTGGCCACATCGAAAACATTCACCTCTGGCCCTTCGGTGTCACCTATCAACCGGAGGATCCGTACTGCAAGTGGGTGAACACGCAGGGAGTGGCCTTCGAGTTGGCCCGCACCGATTGGCACTATGTCCTGAACACGTTTTGCTTCGGCTACGGTGTGGGATACAAATTCTCGCAATCCGATGCGGGTAGTACCAACGGCAATTTCCTGGGACTAGGGGCTGACTCTTGCCGGCGGGCTGTGCTCGTCGAGCAAACCCAAGCGCCGGGTATCCTGATTACCAACGGGGAGTTCGTGGGGCGTTGGAGCAGTACCGACTCGGTCTGCATCGAGATCGGCGAGAAGATGGAAGGCAAAGTGAGTCTGGTCAATTGTTCCTTCTGGGGACCTATCGATCGGTGCATCTGGATGCGAAGTCCCTACGGTCATTGTTCGGTCGACGCCTGCCACTTCGTCCACTGGGATAACCGTGGTGAAGGGGTGCCGGCTATTCAGTTGGATGCCGGAAAGACAATTGTCCAGGGGTGCACGTTCGACAAAGAAGGGACGCAAGTTCAAGTCGCGGCCAAGGTCCGATCGGCCATCTTGATGGCCAATCAGGCGCAAGGTGGCTTTCGAGTGGAGAACGAGGCCGGAAAACGCCTCCAGATGCTGGCGAACGAACAGGACGCGCTCGAAGCGACCCCGGAAGCCCGGTCGCACTATCGACTCCAAGTGGGTAGGGTGGGGGACGCGCGTTTTCTAAACAGTTGGAATGGCCGAGACCGCATGGGAGCGGCTAAGGAAGCAAGGGCGATGCGTTGGTCGCAGGCCGACTCGCAGCTCATCCTCCCCGTCGTGACCGGCAAACCGTATCGGATCACGATCGAAATGATGGCGCCAGCGGCTGCCCAGTCACCCCATGCGGGGCTCTATCTCGGCGCAGAAAAGATCGTTCCTTTGCCAGAGGGTGGATCACCGCTGACCGCTCAGCTGCCCTCGTCGAGCGCGGACACGATCGTTCTGCATCTGCGCTGCCACGGTTGGGTACCGAAAGACCTGAATCCCGAGTCCAATGACGATCGAATACTCGGTCTCGCCGTCTACTCGGTAACGATGCAGGCTGAGGGCACAGCCGAACGCGTCTTCGACACGAATGCCGGTGATTGGCTGCCGGCAGACCCCGCGCAGAAATGACCGCGGCGGGAGCCGCCGCAGGGAGTCGCCGCCGGCCGAAATCCGAACTCCGTTTGGCGAGAGCGTCGTCTCGGCCGTCCGACGGTTGCCCACAGTCGGGACATCTAACGTGTCGAGCGAGCTGCGTCGCGGGAGTGACACGGTTCGCCAACTTCAGCGGGGGGTCTATGGTTCGAGACAAGCTACACCCCCCTGCGGCTGCAGGTCGGCTCGATCAGGCCTGCCGACTGGATTGCAGTTGTCCGTAGCCCGGCAAAGGGGCTACTTCTGCTGAGACTCTAGAGGCACGAGTCCGCACCCGGCGACCCTCCGCTGGGAGGTTTACCGCTCCAAGGTTGGTAGCCCCCAACGGGTCCACGGCCCTGATTGGCGGGCCCGCTGTTTCGGTTGCGGTTTCCCATATAGAGGCGTGTCACAAAACCAGGAGCCAAGCGGTCGGCGGCCGATGGACCCGCCGCCCAACTGCTCAGTGATTCCTGATCATCCGCGAAATGAATGACAGTCAGTGTGTGATTCAAAAAGGGGGCGCCATCAGTCCTCGGGCGCATCCACGAGGTTTCCGGCCGTGAACATCCTGCTGATCGCTCCGACAGTTTTGGACAGTGCCAACCGTCCGGTCAAGCAGCGACGGATTCACATGCCGGGTCTTACTTTGCAGTTATTGGCGGCCCTGACCCCCAAAGGGGTGCACGTGCGTTTGGTCAGCGAGACGGCCGAGGAGATTCCGTTTGACGAGCCCTGGGACTTGATCGGCCTGACTGGAATGGGATCGGGATTGGTGCGAGCCTGGCAAATTGCGGACGCGTTTCGGCGTCGGGGGCGGCGCGTCGTGATTGGGGGCATCGCAGCCAGTCTCACGCCACCGGAACTGACGCTGGCCCATGCCGATGCGGTGGTGATCGGGGAAGGGGAACGGCTCTGGCCGCGCGTGGTGCGGGATGCCAGGGCGGGGCAGTTGCGGCCGATCTACCGAGATGACGCGTTCGCCGAACTCAGCGGGCTTCCGCTTCCCCGCTACGACCTCATGCGGCGGGAAATTTTCGGTCGTTGGAGACCCGTACAAGCCACGCGCGGGTGCCCCTGCCGTTGTAGCTTCTGCAGTGTGACGGCATTTTTTCATCACCGCATGCGAAAACGGCCGGTACGGGATGTGGTACGTGACGTACGGGCGGCGAAAAAGAATGGCACTCGCTACATCACGCTGATTGACGACAACATCGGTGTGGACTGGGAGTATTGCCGGGAGTTGTGGGAGGCGCTGATTCCCGAGAAGATCCTTTGGGCCAGCCAGTGCAGTCTGCACATCTGTGATCATCCCGACCTGTTGCAGCTGGCTCGACGAAGTGGATGTCGGATTCTCAGCGTCGGTATTGAGTCACTTAGCAGTCGGGGCCTGGACAGTGTGGGCAAGAGCTGGAATTGTCCGGAGAGGTATGGCAGTGCTTTCCACATGATGCGCGACCACGGCATCGAAATCTCGACGGAGATGATGATCGGTCTGGACGAGGACGATCGCCGTGTGTTTGGCCAGACGTACGAATTCCTCATGAACTTTCGGATCCCGTTACCGCGGATCCACATCGTGACGCCGATTCCGGGCACGCCATTGTTCGACGAGATGGAGCGCAGTGGCCGGATAATCACCGAGGACTTTGGGCGATACAGCGGTGGTGCCGTGGTGTTCCGTCCGAGAAACTTCGCGCCGAATGAACTCGAGGCAGAGTACTGGAAGCTGTATGAGCAGTTATTTACGTGGCCGGCAATTTGGCACCGTACAAGGCGTAACCCTGCTCGCCTGGAACCCTACTTACGGCTCTTCACGCTGGGAGTCAACCGACACTATCGCCAGCACATTCGCCGCAGAATTGTCCCTGGCATTGTCTAGTCGAATGAATGGTCGAAACAAAGGGGAGGAGAAGGGCACAACATGCGCGTTCTGCTAGTGCGACCTCCAGTACCGAAACAGACGATCGGGCTGAAGCACATCATGGTTTGCGAGCCACTCGAACTCGAGTATGTCGCGGCCGGACTGCGGGAGCACGAAGTCCAGATTATGGACCTCATTCTGGAGCGAGGTTTTGAGCGGAGGTGTCGGCAGTTTTGCCCGGACGTGGTGGGAACGAGCGCGTATGTGTCAGGCGTTAATGAAGCGATCAAATTGTGTCGCGGAGCCAAAAGCTGGAATCCGCTCGTCCGGACCGTTGTGGGGGGAGTTCACGCCGCATGCGCGCGGAAGACTTTGCCGACACATCGGTGGACTGTATCGCACTCGGCGATGGCACAACCATCATGCCAAGATTGTTGCAGGCTTTTGCCCGTGGAGAACCGCTGGCACGCATTCCAGGTTTGGCCCTGCCCTGCGGCGATCGAGTCTGCCGAACGCCAGCGAGTCCCTACATGCCGCATCCCGATAGTCTCCCTTTTCCTCGACGAGACCTCGTGGCGCACCTGCGTCATCAGTATTACTACCTCCTTCACCGACCGGTGGCCACGCTCAAGACGACGTGGGGATGTTGGTATCACTGCAACTTCTGTCTTCCCTGGAGGATTACCAACGGCATCGCCTATTCGCGCAGCCCGGAATCGATTGCGGCCGAGCTGGAACAGATTGAGGCCGAGGAAATCTACATTGTGGATGACATTTTCTTGATTCACCCGGAGCGGCTGAAACGACTGGCCGCCCTGCTCCGAGAGCGAAACATAGCGAAGAAGTACCTTGTCTACGCCCGCGCCGATTTCGTGGCGGAAAACGAATCCGTGATCGCCGACTGGGCGGACTTGGGGCTGCGGGCCGTTTTTCTGGGGCTGGAAGCGGCGACCGACGAGGAGCTGAACGCGCTAGAGAAACACTGCACCGTGGACCACAATCGTCGGGCCGTGGCCGTGTTGAGAAAGTATGGCGTCGCTCCCTATGTATCACTTATCGCCCAGCCGCACTACACGGCGCAGGATTGGGAGAGACTAAGACGTTTTATCCGAGAGAATGACTTGTACTACTTGAATATCTCACCTCTCACGCCCCTGCCGGGGACACGCATCTGGCACCAATACAAGGATCGCATCTCCGTCAGTCGGCGTGCGCACGGGTTGTGGGATTTCACACATGTTCTGCTTCCCACCAAGCAGCCGCTCAAAACATACTATCGCTCATTACTGAAAACATATGCGCACGCCAGCTTCAGTCCATTTCGGTTCCATCGCGCGCGTCAACCCGATATGCCCTCCGTACTCTCACCACGTTTCCTGCGCTTGTGGCTCGGTTCGCTCCGTATCGGTTGGCAGTTGTGGTGGGC
Source organism: uncultured Planctomycetota bacterium (assembly GCA_963700515.1). Taxonomy (GTDB): domain Bacteria; phylum Planctomycetota; class Planctomycetia; order Pirellulales; family Pirellulaceae; genus JAJRVM01. Next base: position 97,179 of record CAVOXY010000008.1, read on the forward strand.
TCACCGCCACCACTCAAGGCGGGCGCTGTCGCGCGCTGAAGATCGCGGCAAGCCGCTGCCAACTTCGGCCGAGCAAGCTGCGAAAATGCCGGAAACACGATCGCTACCCAACGGCATAGGGACGTTCACATGAACCCCTCAAGCACGCACAAAAATCCGTCGACCGGCAATCCGGCACTCCACGCTGCTCATCCGCCCGTCGACCCGTTTGACGGCTTGTTTTCCGACCACCGCGTCTCGGAGTGTCCCCGTCCCGGATTGGACACCGTCCGAGCTCAGCGATGGTTCAAGTCGATCGAGTGGACGATGAACCGCGGTTTGTACACCTTCCAACAGCCGCTGCAGGGGCAATCACGCAACCGGGCCTGGATCGACGGGCGCGAATTCCTGATGCTCTCGTCGTACGACTATCTCGGGCTGATCGGGCATCCCGCTATCGAAGAGGCCGCTCTGCAGGCGATTCACACCTACGGAACCGGTTCCGGCGGAGTACGGTTGCTCACCGGCACGACGGAACTCCATCGGCGGCTGGAAAGGCAACTGGCTGCCTTCAAGCAGACCGAGGCCGCGTTGACATTCACGTCGGGGTACCTGGCCAACGTGGCCGTCATCACGGCGCTGCTGCAGTCGAGCGATCGAGTCGTCCTCGATGCCCGCGCTCATCGCAGTATTGTGGACGGCTGCCGACTGGCGGGTGTGCCAATGCGGGCCTTCCAACACAACGATGCCAACTCGCTGGAACGGAAGTTGCGTAGAGGCCCCCCGGCCGGGCAGACCTTGATCATCGTGGAAGGAATCTACTCCATGGACGGTGATCTCTGCCCCCTGCCGGAGATCGTGCAGTTGAAGAACCGTTACGGAGCCCTCTTGATGGTTGACGAAGCACATTCGCTCGGTGTGTTGGGAACCGAAGGTCGAGGAGTGAATGAGCACTATGGTATGGCGGCGGACGAGGTCGATCTGTGGATGGGGTCCCTCTCCAAAGCGGTACCGGCCAACGGTGGATTTCTTGCCGCCTCCGCGCCGATGATCGCTTATCTGCAACATGAGGCGGCGCCCTTCATGTTCTCGGCGGCGCTCTGTCCGGCCGCGGCCGCCGCCGCGTTGGCGTCGCTGGAAGTCATTGTTGCCGAATCGTGGCGGCGGGAATTGGTGCGGCAGAATGCCGATACGCTGCGGCGACGACTCAACGAACTCGGGTACGACACAGGGCTCTCTGCCGCCCCCATCATTCCCGTGTTGCTCCCCGACGAAACGGCATCCTACCAATACGCTCGTGCCCTCTTCGACGCCGGCATACTGGCGACCGCGGTCGTGCCACCGGCAGTCCCGCTCGGCACATCACGGCTGAGGTTGTGTGCGATGGCATCGCACACGCCACGCGATCTGTGCGAAGCGATCGAAGCGTTCCAGACACTGGTTCACCGTGACCAATGACCAATGACGAATGACGAATGACGAATGACCAATGACCGAATGACCAATGACCAATGACCAATGACCAATGACGTCATTTTTTCGTGGCCATGGAGTACGTTTCGGAGGATGAGTCATGACGCGACAGAATCTTCAGGTCAGTCACTCGTCGTCGGCTAAAGGGCACGTGCGTGGATGCGTTCGCAATTCGTGCCAAATACACATCTTCCGCGACATTCATCAAGTCGATCCAGCACAATGGGATGCCCTGCTCGGCCCGAATGACCAGCAGTTGTCCCATCGCTTCATCCGCGTCTGCCAGGATGCGAACATCGAAGACGCAGAGTATTGGCATCTCGTGGTGACTGACGCGCACGGCGTGGCTGCCATTTGCACCTTGTCGCGGCTGGTCGTTCCATTTGACGCGTGCCCGGTCGGGATGACTCGAGTCTTGATCGACACAATCCGCAAGGCGTATCACGACTTCCTGAGGATCCCGATTCTCTTTTGTGGCTTGCCCGTTTCGTTTGGCCAGTCGTGCCTGCGGTTTCGTCCGGATGCGCACGTACCGGACCTGCTGCAAGTCATTGCAGAGACCGTCGAATCGGTTGCGCATCAGACGCGCACAACGCTGGTCTGCTACAAAGAATTTGACCCGCCGGAGGTCGAGGAGTTACTGCCCCTTGCGGGGCGGGGGTATCTGCGGGTTCCCAGCCTTCCTGCCTGTTCTCTGACCTTGCGGTGGAGCAGTTTCGACGACTATCTGGCCGAGCTCCGGTGTGGGTACCGACGGCAGATCACGAGCTCGCTGCGAATAGCGCGGCACAACTCACTTGCCGTGCGAACGCTCGATGACATGCGTGGTCACACGGAGCCGGTGTATGAACTCTACGAACAGGTCATTGACCGGGCGACCCATCGGTTGGAACGCCTAAACCGCGCCTTCTTCGAGAACCTGGCAGACTATCTTCAGGGAGAATATCGACTGATTCTGATCGAACAAGGCGCGAGGCCGTTGGGTATGGCCATCGTGCTGCTGAGTCCGACCGTTGCAACGTTTCTGTTGGCCGGGTTGGATTTTCGTTGGAATCGAGAGTATCAGGTTTACCAGAATCTGGTGATTGAAGTAATACGTGTGGCGATTGCAGCGGGTGCCGGCCGCTTGGAAATGGGTCAAACATCGTACGCACTGAAGAGTCGAATGGGGGCCGAAGCAGAGCCAAGGTATCTCTACGTGCGGCATCGCAAAGCCTGGGCGCACGCACTCCTTCGTCGCGTCACCGGGGTTCTCTATCCGGAAATCGTATATCCGTGTCGACGAGTATTTCGCCGGTGAAAACCGAGTGCTACTGAGTGGGAGGCCAGCAAGCATGGAGAGGCATGTGGAGGTCATACCGGTGACTTCATTCGCAGATCATCGAGCGTTCTGCCGTCTGCCTTTTCAGATTTACGGGAATGACCCATGTTGGGTGCCGCCGCTGCACTCAGTGGAATATGCTCGTTGGTCGCCGCGGAAGAACCGTTCGTTGCGGCGGAGATGGTGCCAGCGATTCGTAGCACGCCGTGGCTCGGAAGTGGTGGGGCGAGTGGCCGCCTTCGTGGATGAAGAATTTTGTCGCCGCTGGCATGCCGAGGGAGCGTTTTTCGGTTTTTTTGAGTGCCGCAGCGATCGTGAAATTGCTGCCGAACTGTTCAAGCAAGTTGAATTAGCTGTGCGAGAGAAAGGAAAATCGTATCTGTTGGGTCCCATCAACCTGACGACGCACGATGAAGTGGGACTGCTCGTGGAAGGCTTCGATTCGTCGCCCATGATCTTGTCCCCGTACAATCCACCGTATTACGAATCGCTCCTGGTTGCCTGTGGCTTCACTCCAGCCCATGATTACCTTGCCTTTCGCTGGACACCGGAGAGCCGCTGCACGGAGTCTGTCCAGCGGCTCTTGGGCAGGGCTGCGCGAGGCCCTGTCCGTGTGCGATCGCTCGATCCCGCTCGCTGGGAACAGGAGAATCGGACGCTGCTCAGGCTCTATAACTGTGCGTTCGATCGAAACTGGGGGTTTGTTCCGCTCAGCTGGGAAGAGTATCTGCAGCGTGCGAAGAGTGTGCGTCCCTTCTACCGTCCCCAACATGTAGCGTTCGCGGAAATTAACGGCAATCCGGTCGGATTTGCCCTGACACTGCCAAATGTGCACGAGGCCCTGACACATGTCCGGGGCCGGCTGTTTCCCTGTGGATGGCTGCGACTGGCCCGCTCCATGCGGCAGATCCGAGGACTTCGCCTGATTCTCCTCGGCGTCTTGCCGGACGTTCGCGGTCTAGGCATCGCCGTACTGCTGGCCGATCACCAGCTGCGGGCCGCTCGCCGCGATCAAGCCTCGCATGCCGAACTCTCTCTGGTGCAAGATGGTAACCGGAGAATGGAACATGTTATTCAGGCGTTTGGCGGAGAGAAATGCAAAACGTACCGCTTGTTTGCCAAGAGTCTGTGACACACCAGGTGCATGATGAAATCGCTGATCTATCGCCAGGATACGCTCCGATATTTGGCATCACAATTCATCAGCCGGCTGTGCCCTCGCAGGTGGTCGGTGAGACTCGCCCCGTTGCAGTTGTGCTCCACGACGCCGCCACCGATCGAGTCGCGGCCGGGGTGGACCACGCTGCAAGTCCTCCTTTCAGGTATCTGCGGATCCGATTTACAGATGCTCAAGGGACAGGATTCACTCTACCTCGCTCCGGAGGCAACGTACCCCTTCGTGCCGGGACACGAGTTGGTGGGCCAAGTGGAACGAACCGTGACCGCCGTCTGTGGCGGCGTGCGGAAACAGGTGGAGGCAGGTGAGCGAGTGGCGCTCTGGCCGGTACTGGGCTGCGTCAGCAGGGGATATGAAGATCGTTGCAGAGCGTGCCAGGATGGCTGGGACGGGCTTTGCCAACGTCGAGAAGAAAGTTGGCCAGGAGCGGCGATTTCCATCGGTTACTGTCACGAGACGAGTGGCGGATGGTCGGAATACTGTCTGGCCCATGTGTCGCAATTGTGGAGCATCCCCTCCAGCATTACGGACGCGGATGCCGTGCTGCTAGATCCCGCTGCGACGGCCTTGGCGTGTCTGTTGCGACCGAGTGGTCCGACGCCGGGTCGAACACTGGTGGTCGGAGGGGGGCCGGTCGGTCTGCTTTGCGGCTATCTGCATGGCAAGCTGCACATGCCCGGCGCTTGTGAGACCTTGGTGCGCTACGAGTACCAACGCAGCTGGGCCTCACAACAAGGATTGCTGGCGACCACCGTTCGCAGCGAAGAGGACTTTCGCAATTGGGCAGCCGACCGAACCATTGGCTCTGTCAGCCAGCCGGGTTACGGTCGCATCTATCGTGGAACCTTTGATCGAGTGGTTGTGACAGTCGCGTCTTCGGAAGCCTTCCGTTGGTCTCTGCGTGCGGTACGCCCCAGCGGCACAATCATCCTGGCTGCCGCGCCGCATCGCTTCGACAAGATGGATCCGACGCCGATCTGGTATCGTGAAATGACTGTGCGGGGCGTATTTAGCTACGGTCCTGTGCCGTGGGAGAGCCAATGGCGGCATCCATATGACATCCTGATCCCAAAACTCGCTGACGGGACACTCCGTTTTCGCGACCTGGTCACTCACACCTTTGCGCTAGACGAATATGTTGCCGCATTTCGCACGCTGGTCCATCGACAGCAAACGGCAGCGATCAAGATCGTATTCAGCCCGCGAGAGTTGAATCCAGACTCCCAAGGAGGTTGGCCATGAATTGTCTCCTGATATCTCCCCGAGTTCCGCGACACAGTTTTCTGAACTATCAGGAGATTTGTAAAGCGTTGGGAGTACGGTACCCGGCCATGCCGCTCGGTTTGTTGACCGTGGCGGCTATTCTGCCACAAGACTGGTGTTTTCGCCTGCTTGATCTCAACACGCAGGAAATGGATGAGGCAGAGCTGGATTGGGCCGAATTGGTATTGGCGACAGGCATGATTCCTCAGCAGTCGGCACTTCTTAGCATCATCAACCTGGCTCATCAGCATGGCAAGTTGATCGGTGTGGGGGGACCAGGACCGACCAGTCAACCCGAAGTGTACGCGGCTGCCGACTTCCGCGTACTCAACGAAGGAGAGGCGACTATCCCACTCTTCTTACAGGATTTCCTCGGCGGTGCGACAGGTGGACTGTATCGGTCGGCCGAGAAGCCTGACCTGCGCCGCAGCCCCACCCCTCGTTATGATCTGATCGATATCGCAGACTACGAGCACGCCGACGTGCAGTTCTCTCGAGGCTGTCCGGGCAACTGCGAGTTCTGCGATGCACCGGTGGTTTACGGACGGCGCCTGCGCTGCAAATCGCCCGACCAGGTCTTCCACGAACTGGAGCTGCTCGAGCGGCTGGGTTATCGGGGTCATGTTCACTTCGTGGACGATAATTTCATCGGAGCCCATAGCGAGGTGACGGAGTTCCTACGCCAGCTGGCTGAGTGGAGTCGGAAACACAAATACCCGTTTTTCTACGGCACAAACGCCACGCTCGGCCTGGCAGACGAACCGGAACTGCTGCAACTGATGGAAGACTGCGATTTTCGCATGGTCTTCGTCGGAATTGAATCGCCCCAAACGGTGCTGCTATCTGGCATGCACAAGGAAGTCAACGTTCGCCATCCGATCGTGTCGAGTGTTCGCCGGTTGTACGATCACGGCCTGATTGTCACGACAGGGTTCATTCTGGGCTTCGATGAGGAAGACGACAGTGCTCGCGAGGCGATCATTCGGTGCGTGGAAGCGACCGGCGTGGGCATGGTGATTGTGGGACTGTTGACAGCCTTGCCCATTACGCCGTTGGGCCTGCGTCTGGCTGCGGAGGGGAGGTATTGTGCGGCGGATGAACCGGCTGGAAGACTAGTGGATGAAACCATAGACGGGTTGAACTTCCGTTCGGTCCGTCCGGTCGCGGACATATTCCGCGATTCTGCTGCCCTTTATGCCGCCCTGTACGAGCCCGCAAGCTATTTCAACAGACTGCTGGATGTAGCCCAGAGCGTGCGGGCCAAGCCGAAGCACCGACCGAACTTCGCCGAATCGAGGAGGCTCTTGCGAGCCTTTGTGTTCGTTCTGGTCAAACTCGGATTTCGTCCCCGCACCGCGCCATATTTCTGGCGGGCGTTCTTCAGATTGCTGCTCCGCGGGCCGCGAGCGGTGGAAACGGGCTTTATCCTGATGGCACTCTATTTACACTTAGGCCCGCAAGCTGATTACACCATCCGCGCCATGCAACAGAAGATCGAGCAACTGGAAAACGCTACCGCGGGACAGCCAGCCTAGCAGAATGTGGGTCGTCCTTTCCAGCCGGAGCGACGATCCTTGACGATCGAGTGCGGGGCGGTACAATCCCCCACCGATAGGGGTGCCCGACAATGACTCGGTCCGCGATACGAGAATGCCATGGCGAAATGCGACGAAGGTTATCTCTGTGTGGTGTGTGGTGAAGAGGTCGAGGGGATTGGGGAGAGCGGGCTGTATCTGCGGTTCGTCATCGGACTGGTCGAAGCCGAGTTGCTCCACCAGTATCCGGAACGGCATATTCGTTGCGACCCAACACTCGCGCAGTTCATCGTGGCGGACGATTTTCCGGCGGTGGTCGTGGAAGGCGACTTTGACAAGCGTCTGGCTGATCCGGAAAACGTTCGTCAGCAAGAGGAATTAGTGACCCGCGGCTGGCAGCGGTTGCAGGAACTCACCAAATGTCGCCCACCGCTGATTACCGACTATCCCCTGCCGGAAGCGCGCCAGCGATACTTCTGACTTGGCCGCATCACTCCCCCACTCCCCCACTCCATCACTCCCACGCTCCCCGCACCGGCCTGCCGTGGGGTCAGTTCCTGGCCGCCGATGGCCGACAGTAACTCAAGGCCAGCAGAGCATAGCCGGTGGAGAGGTTGAAGTCGCCTTCCAGCCACCGGTCGTTGTCGTTGACCCAGGAACCATCGGGCTGCTGACGCCGAGCGAGTTCTGCGGCGAGCTCCGCTCGCCAATCGTGCTTCTTGCCGGTGTCGTCGACGAAGGTGTCCTGGCCGAAGGCATCGAGTGCTTTGGCGAACGTGTTGTAGTAATAGTAGAGTCCCGCACCCCCCATACCTGGATTCGAGGTCAGATCATAGTGCTTCGCGATCCACTTCACCGCCGCTTTCACGCGAGGATCATCCGGGCCGACACCGGCATAGATCATGCTCTTGAGGCCAGCGTAGGTCATGGAGCCGTAGCTCCGCAGGCCACCATTGTCGGTCGCGCCGGCCATGCTCGATCCACCCGCGGCGGGTGTGTAGTAAAACCCTCCATCGTTCACTTTCGCACCGAATTCCGTCGTGTTGTGCTCGGACTCGAGGTTCTGGCAGCGTGAGATGAAAACCAACGCGCGCTGCACGGCCTCGCTATCAGCGTCATTTCCCGCTGCTTTCAAAGCGTCGATAAAGAAGCTGGTATTCGACAAGTCGGGACGCTTGTGCGTGCCATAGCCGGCACCGCCGTACGCTGTGTCGGACGGATCTGTGTTCTCTCCCTCGTCCCATTGTTCACCTTTCACGAAGGCATCCGCCCGCTTAATCAGCGCCGTGTACGCTCCCCTCTGGTTAGCCTGTTGAAAGCAGACGATCGACAGACACGTCTCATAGTTTTTGTAGTTCGAGCCCGACTGGTAGATTCCCCCATCCTGCTGCACAAAGGTCTCGAGGTATTTCAAGCTTTTGGCGATATGGGGAGCGTCAGCCGACTGGTCGTTGCGCAGCAGAGCCGTTGTGATCAGTGCGGTCGGCCCAATCCCGGCAAAACTGCTGTACGAGCCATCTTCGGACTGCCCTTTACTACGCAGGTAGTTGACCGCTTTGGCGACAGTCTGGTCGTAGCCCGCTTGATCGAACGTGATCGTATCGCCGCTCTTGGTACCGTCACTCTTCGCATCATCACTGACAGCCAGAACCGGCCTGGCGCCGGTCATCACCAGCGACGAGGAGTAAGAAAAGGCAAACCGGGAAACGGCTGTCAGTGGCGAACATTCATGCTCTCCTGAATGAGTTTTCTCGACGCGGCTGGGAGGTGCGGCAATCATTGGCCTGGCGCATGGGATCCGTAAGCGTAGGATGTTGTGGCTTCTTCGCGGGCCGCACCGCACAGGACCGAAGTGCCTAGGCAAAACGAGCGGCCGTTAGAGCTCACATCCATGACGAACCCTGTATGTAGTAGTCTAGCGTGCAACGCATGTTGGGCAAATCATGTGCCGAGCGAATATTGAGCGGAGGACCGCTAGGAAGTGTATGACAGAGCATACGGGAAACGTTTCGAGTCGGTAAAACCGACAGACGTGTCGATTCCTGCGACAAGTAGCGTCAGGCACCCATTCTGTTTAACCTGCAGCCGCAGGCGAGGACGCAGCCAGGTCTGGTTTGAATCGGTACGAGCTGTGTCCTCGCCTGCGGCTGCGGGTTAAACGATGACGAAGCCCGCGGCCGCGTCTAATGGTCCAGAAATTGATTCATGGTCAACCTGCGAGCTTCACTCCGCGGCGATCCACTTGTGGGCAAGGACGAGCAGACGCTCGTACGACTGGACCGCTTCTGTTTCTTTTCCCAGGCGAAAGAGGTGGCCGATCGAGAGCCCCAATTCAAAGATCTCGGCGGCGTCATCCGACGGTCGAGCTGCCTCGCGGGCGACGGTTGCCAGGGGCATGAGAAGGGGGGAGATGCCGGCGAGCGTGCGCGGTGCCGCTTCCGCCTTCTGAAGCAGTTCCGGCCACTTCTGATGCTGTTGGACGAGATGCTGCAGCGGCTCCACATCGGGTAGGGCCTTGAGCGCCACACCGTCCGTTTTGAGTGGGAATCCGAGCAACATGGCGACCGCTTCCGGGTCGCGCGTCATGCCATCGGGATAGAGCAATCCCTGCGAGTCGCGAAACATGATCCGGCCGATCATTAGCTCCCAGAAATAGTACCCGACCTGTTCTTCGTTGGCGATGCGAAATACAAGCGGATAGGGCTGTGCGTTACCGGGACTACCGCACTCGGTGATCAAAACCGGCTTGTGCTGCGCAGCAGCGTATTTTCGGGCCAGGTTGATATCGGCGCGAAACCAAGCGTCGTATGGGGAGTAGGAGTGAATCGATGCGAAATCGACCAGGTCGCTGGTGCGAGGGATATACTCCACCACGGCATGACCAACAGTAATCGGATGGGCTGGATCGAGCCCTTTGACAAACTGACAGAAGTGGCGAACGAACATCCAGATCGTGTCGCGCTCGGCGCGCGTGACATGTTCAAAATCCGCCATCGGTTCATTCATGATGTCCCAGCCCAGCACTCGCGTATCGCCCTTCAACGGTTCAACTACGCTTCGCACATACGATTCCAACAGCGGCCAGTTGGTCTCTCCCAGACGGCTGAACCCGGGGTTGTTTACCCACGTGTCCGTTTTTGCCTTATCGAGACTCGGTTCCTGACCGAAGCAAGAGTCGAACAGCACAAACAACGGCCGAATATGATGGCGGTCACAGCGCGAGACGAAATCGGCGAGGTTTTGACGAAAACGCTCCGGATCGGCCTCGTATACGACCGTCGAAAGAAAAACACGGACCGAGTTGAGCTGCAACCTTTCGGCGTACCTCAATTCTCGTTCGACAACATCCGCATCGTAGTGCAGCCACGCGCCCACACTGGTACTGGCATAACTGGGCGTGTAATTCGCGCCGCGAATTGCAGCCAGTTGCGCGGACAGTTCCTCGGCAGAACTTCCGCTGGTGCTCACGATGAGAAGAAAAATAACCAACAGTATCCGTAACCGTCGATTGCCTGTTGGTTGAGCATCGCACGGGCCAGCCACGATCAACAGAAAGCGCAACAGGAACTTCGTCATGTGTCTCCTCCCAGCATGACTCGCACTAACCCTCTCTCTAGGTCACTGCTCTTCTTTCGCAACCGTTCACGGGTTTGAGGTTAGCAGCGCACAAGTGTTGAATGGTGAATGTTGAATGTTGAATGGTGAAAAAGTCGCCAAAATTGACAATGGCGCGGTCATCATGCCCTGCCCCTGGTTAACCGTTCACCATTTCTTATTCACCATTACGAATTCTCCGCAGTGCGACCATCATCGCCGCACTGCCAACCGCCAAGGTCGCAAAGCTGATTCGTGCCGCTGAAAACGCTCTCTCGCCGTGAACGGTCACCTTCTTTCTTTTGTATTACCTGTATGACACTGCGCATACCGCATTTCCGATCCATTCTCCATGTACGCGAGCGACATAACCGTTAACGCCCTGGTGCAGGACCACGTTAGGGAGTATTGACACGGCGTTCCACGATCTTGACCGACTCAATATGATCCCGCAGTTGGCTCCACGAGTGCCAAGCCGGGCGCATCTGGCCAGCGGAATAGAGGTGAGCCTGGTCGGCATAATGCCGTGTGCCGGCGCGCCGCGACTGGCCATAAGGAACGATACTGAAGACTTGGATCGGATCGGTTAGTTCCACGACGGTGGGGATAACCTGACCGCCGTTGAACACGAACCGGCCTTTGTCGTCTTGATTTTGCGTGCCGGTGGCACGCATGCATTCGACTCCTCCGAAAAACCCGACGTCGCCATCCAAGGGCAAATCGAGGTCACCGCGCCGCAAACGCAGCAATTGGCCCCAGGGGACCAGTGGCGAGCCGAATTTGGCTTGCAGATAGTCCGCAGCCGCTCGTAATGCCTTGACGGCATCGAGCTGCTGCTCTGGACTCTGCGGCGCCCCAGAGGCCTCGTTGTCGCCAAACGCTTCTGGATGTAGCTTCCCGTACTCCGTGCGCCAGAAGCGAAAAGCGGTGGCAGCGACGCTGTCCTTGTGCACCTGATAGTCCCACTGCCGCACCGCGTCGACCATCATCTTCATACTCAAGTCGGGGTCGGGGACCGCGTCTTTTCGCGCGTCGTAGGCGGCGCAAAGCGGCTGCACCCAGATCGGGCCGGCTGGGGCGCAGGTGTCTAGTGCGAACTGACACGCCTGTTGGATCGTGACATCATGCATCGTCGGCATCACTTCGAAGCAACGCTGACCCCGGCCGCGCCAAATCCGGCCGTCGGCCGCGTAGTGGCCGCAAACCACGCCGGGAGGAAAGTCCTCCTGCCGCATGGTCTGACCTGCGGTCGTGTAGTTGGCCGCCGTATTGCAGCTCTGCAGCCACCCCGTGTCCGGGTCGTGCAACTGCGGCAACTCGTCGAACCCAATACGCCCCTGCCAGTTGACTGCACTGCGTGTCCCGTCATCGATTCCCAGCATGTTGTAGGGACCACTGCCACGGAGCGGGCACATACCGGTCTGAATGTAGCCAAAGTGGCCGTCGCGCGTGCCGTAGGTGATGTTGAGCCACGCTGCCTGATCCAAGCGGAAGGCGTCGCGGAGCTCGGCAGCCGACTGAGCGCGATTCATGGCCAACCACTGTTCGAGGCGAAGCGTCTCATAGACTCCGCAAACCGCGCCCGCAATCACGCGACCGTCCTGCTCAGCAACCACGGGACCATGAACGCTCTCCCGCACCTTGAAGTGACGCTCCTCGACCAATCCGGAAGTATTTTTCACGGGAATGACCACGTTCCGGACTACCATGTCCCGCCACTGGCCATCGTACCAGTATTGATCTGCGCTGCGTGGATTTGTCTTCAGTTCGAAGACGTCTGCCGAGTCGGCACCGCCGGCCGTGCCGGCCCACGCCACGCCGTCTGTGTAGCCCAGGCCAGCGAATGGCAGACCTGGTAAAGCAAACCCGCCCACTTGCAGGCGACCGGCATGCACGTGGAACTCCCACCAAGACGTCTGACCTTCCGCCGGCCAATGCGGATCGATGAAGACGATAGGTCGTCCTGAGGCGGTGCGCGTCGGACCGATCACCCACGTGCTCGATTGACTGGGAAAATCCAGATCGGGTGGGGGTTGTTTGAGACCGGCATTGGCGCAGATCTTCACAATTCCATGGGACGGCTGAATATCGGACCAGCGGAACAAGGCGATCACCTGAACCGGATCGGCCTCAAGGGATGTCCGGCATTCGTCGGCGTGTGCTTTCCGGTAGTCGTTCAGTCCGTCGCAAAAAGCTTGGAGGAATCGCTTCGTGCGTGGCGGGCTGATCTGCCACATCTTCTCTGCCGTCTCCGGCACGCGCCACAAATGCATCAATTGGTCTGATTCCAATTGTCCCTCTCCCATCACCTCGGCCTTGCGCCCAATGCCACACCGCAGACTGTCAAAGACCCGCATTCCCATATCCTCGCATTGCGCCTGGGCGATGGCGTAGGCCGCCGATTCCTCTGAGTCAGCGAAGATGTGGGGGATGCCGTAAACGTCGCGATAGACAAATGCCTTGTGCGGAGCAGGAGGGGCCGGCTGCGGCGGATTCTCGCGATAGGGCTCGGCCGCTTTCTCGATCAAGTCTGCCACCGCAGCGAAGGCCGACGGATGATCGCCCGAATCGTAGGTCTTCCGTGCGTCGGCAACAGCTTGGGCGACGTTGTCTGTTTCGTCTCCAAAACTGTTGGGCAAAGCCAGCAGTGCTTCCACCGTTGTGACGCGTTCTCGCCATGTGTCCTCCGTCACCCCGTCACGGATCGAGTCCTCCAGGTATTTGGCCAGCAGCAGCGGAATGTCGTGACGTATCGGCAACCCTTCTTCGTCGGGCTTTTCGACGAATCCGTCGGCTCGAGCGTTCATGACGGCTTCCACCTGTTCGATTCGTCGAATCGTGCCGTCGGGATAGACCAGTCCCGATGCCGCATTGAATTGGTCGCGGCCAATGACCACTTGCCAGATCGTATGCCCGACACCCATGTCACGCAGTACGGGCATGACCATTTCGTAAGTCGAACCGGCCGCCGGATTGCAGCTCTCCGAGACAATCCACGGCTTGCCGGCCGCGCGAGCCTGGTTGCGCGTGCCCTCGAGATCTCTGCGATACGCTTCCACACCCACGGCGTAACTATGGCAGGACAGAACGTCCACCAGGCCCAGCACGTCACGGTTGTCCCAGCCGGCGACTCCCACCGTGATCGGGTGTGTCGGATCCAATTGCTTGACGTACTCACAATGATGCGCGACGAACTGATCGATCAATTGCTTTCCCGCGGGAGTCGTGGCAAGTGGCGTTGCAGTCGGTTCGTTCATGACGTCCCACAGCGCGATCCGCTGGTCACCAAGATGGGCCGACACGACGGCCTTGGCGTAACGTTCTGATTCAGGCCACCACGCTTTGGCCATCCGATCGGGTCCGGGGTTGGCGACCCAGATGTGCCGGCTCTCGAGACTTGGTGAAACACCAAAACAGGAATCGAACAGTATCGGCATAACCTTCAGGCCGTGGCTGTCCGCGGTGGCCAAAAAGTCTTCGAGGTGGGCGAGAAAGCCCTCCGGGTCGTGATGGTAGACTAATGACTGAAGAAACACGCGGACGCAGTTGAGTCCCATCTTCTGAGCGTAGCCAAGCTCGCGATCGATCGTCTCGTGGTCGTAGTGGAGCCACATCTCGACATCTGTCGCCGCGTACGAGGCGACATAATTCGCGCCGTGCATCCAGCGCAAATCGTCCTGCCGCCAGTCCTGTGCAGACAGCGGGAGGCTGGCCAACGTAATCAGCAGACCGAAGAGGACCTTTGGCATTGCCAGCCGCAACAGGTCGGTTAGATTCATGATTGATCATCCGCTCAAGACATGGTTAAGTATCGGTGGTAAAATGAACCACCGTCGCGGCCAGGCAAGAGACGATTCAGCCCGATCTGAGAGCCACGCCTGGCAACGCTTGGGGCATATCTTCACAGCGTCCAGCCCTGGCGGTACTCCGTGTGGATCATCGCTTGAGCCGAGGGTGCGTTGGTCACCTGCAAATTGGCCGAGTCCCACTCGAGTGTCTGGCCGCTCCGATAGGCGACGACCCCCAGCAGCACGCTTTCCGTCAATGCGCCGGAGTAATCAAAGTTGCACGTCGTTGTGCCCCCTGTCCGGATCGCTTGCAGCCATTCGGCGTGATGGCCGATCGAAGTGGGAATAAACGGCTCGGGACGCTGGTAGTCGGAAAACTTGTCGTGCGGCAACAACAAGTGCTGTCCATAATCCGACACAATCATACCCTGCTCGCCCACAAACAGTTGTCCGCTCCCCCACTGAATCGGCTGACCGTTACCGTCTTTGAGCGAGGCGAGTAGTGCAGGCTGCTTGCCGCTGTCATACCAGGTAAGCTTGACAGGCGGCAGATCACCCCGGGCCGGGAACTCATAGTGCACGATGCACCACTCGGGAGCGCTGACCGGATCCACCGGCGGTCCTTCCGCCGAGACTTTGACCGGGTTGCGCAGGTCGAGCGCCCAGTGGACGAGGTCCATGTAGTGGCAGCCGAAGTCCCCCAACGCACCCGGTGCCGTAATCCCAAAAGTTGCGCCACGCAAACGGATGGACCCCTTCGCTGTAAGGACGCTGTGGGGCGGGGCCGAGCCATAGATCCCAGTCCAGGTTGGGCGGTGCCGGTGTCCCCGTGGTGAACTTGGCACCCGAGTACCGGGCGCCACACCAGACGTGTACCTCACGCACTTTGCCGATCGCGTTGCGTTGGATCAACTCCACCACGCGGCGGTAGTTGTCGCCGGCGTGGATCTGCGTCCCCATTTGCGTGACCAGTTTGTTCTGAGCAGCCAGTTGAGCCAGTGTGCGCGCTTCGAACACGGTGTGCGTCAAGGGTTTCTCACAATATACGTGCTTCTTGAGTCGCAGCGCCATCGCCGCTGCCGGCGCATGCGTGTGGTCTGGCGTACCAACAACCACGGCGTCAATCTTGTCGGCTTCCTTTTCGAGCATGACGCGGAAATCGCGGTACTTGCGCGCATTCGGGTAAGCAGCGGCACCTTTGTCGAGCAGCTTCGAATCAACATCGGCAATCGCAATAATGTTCTGGCTGGACACCCCCGCGATGTTATCGCCGGCACGACCGGTCGATCCGACTGCCGCGATGTTTAATTTCTCGTTGGGCGAGTTCGAGTCGGCGGCGGCTGATGGATTAACGAAATACCCCGTCGCGACTAAACCTCCTACCACCGCGGTGTGCCGCAGAAAGTCCCGTCGATCCACTTGCCCCGTCATTCGTTGCGTGCTGCGTTTTGTCATGGTACGTCTCCCGCACTCCAATCCTCGACTACTCCACCACTGGAACACCCCACCACTCTACCACTCCCCGGCGCGGAATTCATCACCCCCGTTTCGAAGATGGAAAGCGATCTGGCACCAGATGTGTTTGTCACCCGATCTGTTTGTCCCCCTGGGTCATTCCGCCCGTTCGATTCCAGACCTTTTCAAGGAGAAGAAGATGCACGGACAAAAGGAGTGGCAGTTGTGGCTGGTCATTTGTTGGGAACCGTTCACAGCCTCCGGCGGCAACTCACGTACTCGTACTCATCTCCCCCGCTGCACGCGCAGACGATGTCATTCGACTGCAGCATGAACTGAACCTTTGCCAGCGGCATGGACGCTGATTGGGCCCGCTAGAAGCGAGGCAGAAGCGTAAGAGTATGAGTAAGATTCCGGTCCGCGTTCGTTGCACTCCGTAACGTTCCGCTCGCGATCGGGTGCAGTGGCGAACGATCGGTGCTGCAGAACGGAATGAGTTCGTTCTACATAGCGGTGCGGATGTTGTAGCGGATTCCCGTTCGAGATCGGGGGAAGTGGCGAACGATGGGTGCTGCATGAACGGAATGAATTCCGTTCTACTTTAGCTGCGGCCGTCGGGCACGTTTGGAGGCACCGTCAGGTGTATCTCCACACGCTCTGGGCGAGCAAAGCCTTGCCAAAAGCGCCAGCCTTATCGCATTTTGCCGTGAATCGCGGTAAGATCAATTGTCGGTGATGTGATTTTCCGCGCGGTATCGCAGTATCAAGGTGCGAGCCGTTTATTGGCACACGGTGACGTTGTCGTACTATCGTAGGAGTGGTGATTATGAGTCCTCGTGCATTGGATTCTCCGTTACCGGTTCATTCGTGTTGTTGTCCCGATGGCCACGCCCACGGCGCAAGGTGCGGGGGAACATCTCGCGGTGAATTGCTCACGCTCGCCGGTGGAATTGGATTGCTGGGAACGGCACTGACCGGTATGACCTGGTCCGACTTGAAGGCGACCGACCTGGAGACGCCTCCGCAGAGACGGGCGCTGGTTGTTAAACCGATCTTCACCTATCCCAAGCCACAGCGCAGCCCGCTGACCAGTTGGCGCAACTGGGGTGGAATTGAAACGGAAGAAGACATTCGCGCGGAAGTGGCCCGCATTGGCGGCGAACTGGATCAACTGAAAACCGAGTCCGACTTTCCGCTCGAATTCCTTCCGTTGGCTACCGTACGACGTCCGGAGGAGCTGGCCAGTCACAGCGACGACATCAAGCAGGCCGATGTGTTGCTGTTCTACGCAGCGGGCGACGGTGGTGGAGACCTGATGGCCAATGTGAACTACATTGACCAGTTGGGCAAGCGTGTCATTTTCTTTGTGCGACACAAGTCCGGGCCGCTGTACTACTGGTACGAAGGCGCTATGGCTCGCCTCCTGCATCAGCACACCGACGAGTTGGCTACCAAAGCGATTGGCTACGAGGACGTGGTCGTCGACAGCCTGGATGACATCCGTTGGCGACTTCGTTCCCTGTGCGGGCTGCAGAACACACTGGGCAGCCGGATCATTGCGGTAGGCGGTCCCGGAGGCTGGGCACAAGAAGCTGGAGTGATCCCTGAACTGGCCAGCCAGCGCTGTCGATTGGATATCCAGACACTCTCCTATGAAGAATTAGGAAAATTGATCGAAGCCGCCCGGGCGGACAAGGCGGCGGTCCAGCAGGCACGCGAGCGGGCGGAAGCGTATCTCTCACTTCCCGGAACGATTTTGGACACGAAACGTCAGTTCGTCGACAACGCATTTTTGCTGGAGCAAGTATTTCGCAGCGTGATGGCCCAGGCGGATTGCCGGGCGCTGACCATCAACGGGTGCATGGGCACCATCATGCCGTTGGCCCAGACGACCGCCTGCCTGACGCTGAGTCTCTTGAATGATGCAGGCTACCTGGCCTTCTGCGAATCGGATTTCGTGGTCATCCCGGCCGGCATCCTGTTGGCCAATATCTCCAACCAACCGGTCTTTCTCAACGATCCCACCTATCCGCATGACGGAATCATTACCTTGGCGCATTGTACGGCGCCGCGGCGGATGAGCGGTGACGCGTTGGATGGTGTGCGGATCATGACGCATTTCGAATCCGATTACGGTGCCGCTCCGAAAGTCGAAATGGCGATCGGGCAAACGGTCACCAATCTGATACCTGATTTCAAGGCCGAGCGATGGACCGGACTGCTCGCGACAATCGAGGCTGCGCCGCTGCGTCCCATTTGCCGCTCGCAGATCGATGTCCGCTACGACTGCTCCGACAAGCTGCTGGCCCAGCAGATGCCGGGCTTTCATTGGATGACAGGCTATGGCGACCACTTGCGGGAAGTCGGCTACGCGGCGCGCAAACTGGGTCTCTCGTGGAAGTGTCTTTCGTGAAAATGTCTCTCGCTATAGGGCCCCCGAATTGACCGCCGCAAAAAAAAGGCGAATCGGATGCCGTCCTTGTTTTCATTTGCACTGAGTTGGTTCGTTGTCGCAGTCGTTTCGGCTGCGGCTATGTCAGCGTCGCCTGAAGATGTGAATCTCGTTTGCGACGTACCTGGAAATGTCGCCAGCATTTCAGTCGATTCGTCGTTCGCGGGATATCATCCGGACGTTTTGGTCGACGGGCGCTGGATTGCGAAGGGGCAAGAGACGGTCGCGGCGTGGGGCGACCCGGATCAGTTTGGAAACCATGGCAATACGTGGGTGTCCCAGGAGGAGTTAACGGACCATTGGATTCAAGTGGATTGGCCGGCGCCAGTTCGACTGAATGAAATCAGGATTATCTGGAGCCAGCAGCAATGGCAGCCGCGGTGCTTTCAAATCCAACGGCGGATAGATGACCACTGGGAAGCCATCCATTCGTCGGTGCCGGCATGGGAGGCCACCGACCGGGAGAGCGTGATCCGCACGCCGGTGTGCGACGTTCAATCCTTGCGAATTGTGCAAATTGAGGGTGGCCATAGGACGCGTACGTTGATGGCCGCACAGGAGATTTCCGCATATCTGTCAGACGGTCGGGCAGCGACATCGCAGGGTGCACGGGGCCTGAATGAAGCGGAGCTGCGGCGCATCTTGCCAAGGCCGTTGTTGGCGAACATCGCTCGACTGCATGAGCAGGAACCCGGTGCGTCCGTTTCCTGGACCTTCGACGGTGACGGCAAGACAACAGGGTGCGCGAATCTGACAGACGGTGATGTGCAAGCTGCCGCAGCGGTGTCGACCGATGCGATCGGCGTTGGCATCCAATGGCCCGTGTCACACATGGTGAATCAGGCCACGCTCATCTTTGCTGACGCGACTCCGGCTCCGGATCAGGTCGTGCTGGAAACGTATGACGGTCGGGGTTGGGACAGTGTGCCTCACCTCTTGGATAGCGGTGCCGTGGTTTCCGAGCATAAGCTCGTCTGGACGTTCGAACCGTTGGCAACCAGGTTTCTTCGGGCAAGGTTCACGGCGGGCCGCATAGACCCACCGCTCGCCGAGTTGGAGGTCAGCCGCTATCTACCGAGCGACAAGTCCGCTTGGCCAGCGCGTCTGACGCAACGGGATGGCTTGCAGCGGGAGATGCTGGCCGACAAACAGGATCCCTCCTTTGAGAAACTCGCACAGAATTCGCTGTCCATGACTCCTGTGCGTACCTTTGTGGGCGTGAAGGACGACGTCAGCGAAGTTGGCGTGGCGTGGGATGGCACGCTGCTGGGCCGCGAAACGATACGATTTAAGATTGGCAAGACGCAGGCTGGTCTGGGGGACAGCCGTGAGACCCTGCGCCGCACGCTGTTGGACGGCTGGCTGCCGGCTGTGCAATTGACCGCTCGAGTGGATGACCTGGAAGTTTTGCAGACAGTCTTTTCGGTGGCCGTCGGTGATGACAAGTCCCAAGCAGTTACTTTCGTGCGAGTGCAGCTGAAGAACCTGACGTCGGAAGCGGTCAATTGTCCCATTCAGGCCATAGTGCAGGGGGAAAGGCCGGACAAATTGACATGGTCGGACCATGCGCTGCAACGTGGCGACGATGTCGTGCTGTTGGCCAAGACACCGAACGTTGCCTCGCCGGGTGAGGGCGACAATATGCTGCAGGTCGAGGTCACCGTTGAGCCACACGCCGAAGTGTGCGTGGATTTTGTTCACCCCAATGCCCCCAATGCGGGCAACACGGCGCGTGCGGTATTGGCGGCAGAGACGCTTTCCTACGGGGAGGCTCACTCAACTGCGTGGGCAGTGGGAAGCCAATCTTGCCGGTGCCGTTCAGTTGGAGGTGCCCGAACCGCGCGTGCAGCGCATGTACCGAGCCGTTCTTGCTCAGCTGTTCGTCAATGCTGACGGCAACATCATGCCCTATGGTGCCGTGCCATCTGTTTATGAAGGGGCACTCTTTGGGATCGAGGAGAGCTATGCACTGTTGGCCCTGGGCATGTGGGGGTTTGAGAAAGACGCTCAGCGGTACCTGGACGGGACGTACTTAACGCCAGAGTTTCTGCGAAAAGTCGATTCGTACCGGACGACCGACGATCGGCATCAGCAATATCGAAATGGGTTGCAGCCGCACTATGCTGTCAGTGCTTATCGACTTTCACGCGACCGCGAGTGGATTACTCGACACGTGCCGCTGTTGAAGTCGTGTGCCGAGTGGACCATCGCGCAGCGGCAGACGACGATGCAGATGCAAGACGGGGCCAAGCCACTGCACTGGGGACTGCTGCCCGAGTGGGCCTACGGCGGCGACATTCACGACGTAAAGTGTTATGCGCTGTTTGCCAATTTCTGCTGCTGGCGTGGGCTCGTCGATACGTCATGGCTGTGCCAGGAGCTGGGGGATGAGGCGGCTGCCGATCGATACGCGGCAGAAGCTGCGGCTTATCGTCGCGACATCCAACGCGCCCTGGACGGCAATTACCGATCGCAGGCTGAGCCGCCCTTTCTGCCCTTGAGACTTTATGCGGAGCAGCCGGACGAGCAAATGGACTACTATCAACTGTTCGCCGGATGCATGTTGGATATGGAGTTCTTCGCTCCACACGATCGGCATCAGCGGTGGATCTGCGACTTTCTCGAGGCCGATAATCGGATGTTCTGTCTGCTCCCACGATTTCGGCGAGATGCCGGCCCCGGCGGACTCGACGCGCTGTATGCCAAGGGCTATGTGCTCGCCAAATTGCGTGAAGACGCGGTCCGCGAATGCTTGCTGGGCTTCTACGCCTTCCTGGCTTTCAATATGGATCATGAAACGTACATTTCCCGAGAGACAAATGTTCTCTATGCGAGCGATGTGCATGTGCGCTCGACGTATAGCGTGGTCGATGGCTCCGATCCCATTCCCTGTTCCAGTGCGGTGGCGCTGCAGTGGCTGCGCCACATGCTGGTGACGGAGCAGTCCGACACGCCGGAGGCGAGCCCTGATAGTCTCCTGTTGCTGCGTGCGGTACCGCGAGATTGGCTGGCCGATGGCAAGGTGATTCGCTTCGAACAACTTCCGACCGAATTCGGGCCGGTGTCGCTGCAGGTCCGGTCAGAAGCCGCCTCAGGACGGATCGTTGCCGACCTGAAGCCCCCGCGGCGACAAACGCCTCGCGTCATCAAGCTGCGACTGCGGCATCCACAATCCCGCCGCATGCGCGAGGTTACGATCAACGGCGAGCCGACGAATTCGTTTGATCCCGACGGCGAGTGGATCACGCTCGACGGTGCCGCAGGGCCGTATCACATCGTGGCGGAGTATTGAGGCAAGAGAGCGCCCTGCAACGTTCTATCAGGTGCCACTGTGTGCTGAGACGCCCTTCGCCAACTCCAGCGACTTCTCACGTCGTCGCCACGCCGCCAGAGAACCGTCGCCCGAGGCACGCAGTGTGAAGCGTCCCGCGGTAAGAATCAGATGTATGCTGGCCAACACACCATCCCCGCAGCGCCACACAACATGCGTGACGCTGACCGGTCAACTTGAATAGACAAAATACCCGCCCGGCAAGAATCTCATATACCATCGGCTACCAAAGCGGTATATGCTGATCGGTAGCGTCGGCCCGCTCCGGCGAAACCATGCTCCGAGGAGACCCGGCCGGGAAATCGAAACCTGAGAGGCTCGAGCGTTCATTCATGCCCAAAACTCTCTCCGATCCGACGAGCTCACTGACTGCCCAGTCGCTATCAATGCGGTTTCGACTTATTCATCTCATTTATGCGGTGACTTTACTGGCCACATCGCTTGGGACTTTCGGTGCCGTTGGACTCGGTCCCGGTATAAGTCTCTTGCTGTTCTGGACGGTCGTCTTTGGCCATGCCTCGCGTCCGAAAGGCCTGCTAGTCGCTTTTGGGCTGGTGATTGTGGGATGTTGCTGCGCGGGATTCTTGTTGCCCGCATTTAGTTCTGCGCGAGGCGGCGCGGCGCATGTCCTGCTCCAATAACATGAAGCAAATTGCCTTGGCACTGCACAACTATCACGATGTCTATAAGTGCTTTCCGCCGGCGTACGTTCCCGATGAAAACGGCAAGCCGATGCACAGCTGGCGCGTGTTGATTCTGCCGTACATGGAACAGCAACCGCTGTACAATGCCTACAACTTCGACGAGCCGTGGGATGGTCCCAATAACGGCAAGCTGCTCACGCAATTGCGGTACGGTTATTCCTGTCCATCACAAAACTGGCGAGCACAGACTCCAAGGACGGTCACAGATTATGTTGCCGTGGTCGGACCATCGACCGCCTGGCCCGGCCCCGTTGGCAGGAAGCTGAGCGACTTGAGCGATCCCGCTTCTGATACGATCCTTATTCTGGAAGCTACCGGCCACGACATCGCATGGATGGAGCCGCGGGACTTCACATCCGCCGAGGCGATGCAGTTTGTTACTCCCTCGACGGGAGAAGAGGCCGGTGGTCATCGACGAGAGGATTTCTTTCACTTTTTTTCTGTTGGCCGAAACGTGGCGATGGCCGACGGTAGTGTGCATTTTATCATCGATGGTAGTCTGGCTCGCGACGTATGGTCAAGCTTGCTTACCGTTGATGACGGTGTCCCTGTCAGGGATGAAGAACTCAGGTCCGCAGAAGTGCCAAGTCGACTGAAGATCGGAAATTGCATCCGGCTCGGTGTCTGGATTGTCGTGGTACTTTTCCCGCTTCCGTGGGTCTGGCTGAACCCGTATGGGGCGGCAGTGGCCAGGTCGACGCACGAGCAAGGATCTGCATGAACTTGGTACGAGACGCGGTCACCAGCAGGTTTCACCACGAAGTGGTGGCACAACCCAGCCCTAAGGGTCGCCGCGCTAGCGCGGCGCACCCTGGGGACGCGATGGAGAAGGGAGGGGGCATCCTGAAGGGATGCGACAGGACCGACTTTGCGCCGTCGTCGCACGTGGTGTCACGTACATCCGCCGAATGGATGGATCGAGTTTGACGCGGCCGCGATTTGGGATACCGCATTTTGTCCGACCCCGTTGGGGTCGCGGGAGATTTCATGTGGTCGCCCCAGGGTTGGCATCCACGGCCACCGCCGTGGATGCCAACCCTGGGCTGTGGAGTTGAACCGCGTTGCGGTTCATCAAACAGCGTTACTTCAAAACCTGCGGCTGCGGGTTAAACGAGTGTCTTGCACAACCTGCGGCAGGGTGCGAGACTGGGTGTCGCGATATCACGATGGTTACGATTGGCTTGCACGGACAATACGCATGACACAGGACCGTATGCATCGCTGGCTGCGATTGGAAATTGATCCGGTCATTCGCCGCGCGGAAGGGCTTGCCGAGCGTGTGCAGCGGGAACTGCCGAAACATGCCGGGATCATTCGAGCCGCGGCGGGCGTGGCGAGCTCGGCTCAGGAAGCGAAACGGGTATCCAAGGCGTTGCATCGAACGTGGGGCTTGCACCGACTGCCGGCATACTTCCTGGCCGCTGCGCTGCTTCTTTTCGGCGTCTGGATCTACTGGCATTTCTTCCACGTGTCGACGCTGCGCGTCGCCGTGCCGGTGGAAGATGCCGTGGAGCTCCAAGAGCGGTTGTCGCAGGCCGGCCGGGTGAAATTCCGACCGGTCGAAACGAAGGGGTCGCGCGAGAGCGTCCAGTTGCTCTCCGAGGGTAAAGTGGACATTGCTTTCGCACAGGGAGGAGTGCCGCTGCCCGAGCACTTGCCACGACTGCTCAACCCCAGTTCCGAAATTGTCCTCTACTTCGTGCGTGAAGGAGTCGATCATCCACATGGCGTGCGACGGATCATGACGTCAACGCAAGGGCAGGGGAGCCATAGTGTCGGTCAAGTTTTCACGCAGCTCTGGGAGATCGGTGATCAGGTGACCTTCGTGCACGACTGGCAATCGTTTGAGCGCGACGGTGCCTTTGTGATTCCACCCGATATTGACGCAGTGTTCATTGTTAAGGACATGGCCGATCACAACACGCTGTATGCCAGCGCAAGATTATCGGCAGCGGGATTCCGGCTCATCTCGCCAGACCTGGGCGCACACGCATTGACTCTGGACTACCTGCAAGTAACGGAGTTAGAGCCGGGCTATTTGAGCCAGGATCCGCCGCTGCCCGATCAGCCGCTGGCCACCTACTCGGTGGCGACCTATCTGGTTGCCCGTTGGGATTTGACCCCGCGGGAGATGGCGGCTGCCGCGCACCTCGTGGACCGAGAGGCCAATGCGTTCTCCGCGCGGGGGTTTGAACCGACACTGGGTGAAGCGTCCGAGGTGCTGCAAGGCCTGGAAGCGTTTCTCAGTATCCTGATCTATATCGGTTTAGCGTTTCTCGCTCTGCTCGGCTGGGAAATTACCACCTACCGTCGTCGCTTCAATGAACTGAACACCTTGGTTAGCTTGATCAGCATGCACCAGAGCGAGAAGGATGTGTTGGGATTATCGAGCGAAACGCGGCGGCGTGAAAATCTGCTGTATCTGGGCGCCTGCAGCGATCTGCTGGGCTTGATCAGCGTCATCAGCGGCTATTATGCCCAAGAGAACCCGCCGCTGTTGTACGGTAACCTGCTACCGATTATTCACCAACGGTGCGATGGCTTGAAGCTGAATATTCAGCTCAAGATCCTGCACGCTTCCGTGCAGGTTGGTATGCCGATGGATCAACCAGTACCGCCTGTTGCGGACGCCGCGAGCCCCACGGCTGCCGCGCCGTCGGAGTCCGAGGAAGAGTCACTCTAGCGGATTACGGGCTCCCGTAGGGCGTGACAAGCTCGCCATGCATAAAGTCGGCAGTCGCGTGAGGCCTGCAGGCGCGCGCCGGCACACCAGATTCCGCAGCGGAGCCCGATATGTCGCGCAAGCCGCATTCTGTCGTCGCGCTACGAGCACGACCATAAAACAGAAATCACCAGTAACCAGTAACCAGTAGACAAATAACAAATAACAAATAACCATTCTCATCCGCAATCCGGTTCTTCCCACACCGTGCGATAGGCGCCGATCGATTCGAAGTAGGCCAGCAAAGCCGCATAGAAAGCGTGTCCACCCAAAGTGGCGCTATCACCGACGACGATCAGCTTGCGGCGGGCTCGGGTCAGGGCCACATTCATGCGGCGTGTGTCGGCCAGAAAGCCGATTTCGCATGTGGGATTGGAGCGCACGCAGGAGATGAGGACGGCCTCTTTCTCGCGTCCCTGGAAGCCGTCGACGGAATCGATTTCCAGGTCGTCGGATTCCCACCGTTGGCGCAGCCAACGGACTTGTGCCGCGTAAGGAGTGATGACCGCCATCTCGCGCGGGCTGAGACCGGCTGCCTGCAATTGCCGAACCTGGTCGAGAATCAGCAATGCTTCTTTCGGATTGCAGCGACTCTCGCCATCCGGTTCCAGTTCCTCGTCCCAGCCGGCACCGGCCGTGTCGATGAACGTGACCGGTTCGCTGGCCAACGGAGTCGCTTCAACACCTGGGAGGTCGTGTAGCAAATGCGCGGCAACGGATTCATGGGCCTGCAGCGTACCGTGGTAGAACTGTACGGACGGAAACTGCATGATACTCGCATGCATGCGATATTGGACATCAATTTGGCGGGTGATTGCATCGCCGTACTGTTGGACCAGTCTTTCGAGTAAGCTTGTCCCGAACCCTTCCCGCATGGCCTGGGCAGATAGGACCGTCGGTGGCAATTGACAGTGGTCGCCGGCCAGGACGAGGCGATCTCCACGCAGCAGAGGGACCCAGCACCCCGGCTCCGTGGACTGACAGGCCTCATCGATGACGACCCAGCCGAAGCGGCGGTCGCCCAATAGTTCTTCGCTGAATGTTGAGGTGGCGCATACAACGTCCGCTCGATCGAGCACCGATTGAACAATCTGTTGTTCGAGTTGACGAGCGTCGGCCCGCAGGCGACGTGCCTCCCGTCGCATCTCTTGTTTCTCTCCGGGGGCCGGCTTGGCGCGTGTATAACGTCCGGCCTTACGCATCAGCATCTCGGCCTCGCGCTGCATGTCGCGTACAACACGCGTTGTATCATCTGCCGCGACCTGAAAGTCCAGTGTGAAGTCGCGCAGACGAGCATCAACTCGCGCCGGGTGGCCAAGACGCACCACCTTCTGACGGCATGCAATCAATCTCTCAAGCAGATTGTCAACTGCCGTGTTACTCGGTGCGCACGCCAGCACTCTGTCGCCTCGTGCGACCGCTTGGCAAATCAATTCCACAACGGTTGTCGTCTTTCCGGTCCCCGGTGGACCATGGATGATGGCGACATCTTCCGCGGAGAGCGCAAAACGAATGGCCTGCTGTTGGGACGCATTGAGTGAAGCACGAAACGCGCAGTCGATAGGCGGCCCGAATCGTGGTGCCCGCTCACCCAACAGGACACGGCACAGCTGCCCAGTGCGACCGCGAGCTTCCTGTGCCGCTCGCAACGCTGCTTGCTGCCGCCGGCGGGTGATTTCATCGGGGGACAGGTCGAGCCGAAAACGGTCACCCTCGGGCCATTGGTCGGTCGATACCTGAATGGAGTCGCGACCCGCGGCGCTCACCACCCCATACTGCGGCGGGCCCGGAATGTCGTCTGTGGAAAGCACGACCGGCGATCCGACGCGCAGGCGGTTCCAAGGCAATCGCAGGGTGCGATTGCGCCGGACCAGTGTCAGCAGCGTACGCCCCCCGAGCCCCAGTTCGTGGTCCGTGATGACGAGGTCCAACAGCGTTTCGCCCCAGCGCTCGGCATCCCCGCCGGTACTCCGCCGGAGCCGCTCGGCAAGTTGCTTCTTCTCGGCTTCCGATTCGAGCTGCAACCAACAAGACAACTGGCGAAAGTGGGTGGCGGGGTCATTGGTCATTGGTCATTGGTCATTGGTCATTGGTTGTGGCAACCTCATTCTTCTGGATGAGCGGTTTGCGGCCATGCCGGATCGGGGGCGTAGGGGAGGAATTGGAAACTGTACAGATCGGCGTCTTTCAGGACAAAGCGAAGGCGCACCGTTTGGCCCGCGAGGGGTCGCACGTCGCCGCCGGGTTGCTTCCAGCGGACAACCTGGTCTAATCGGTCGCCGAAGATGGGCCAGCAATCCTCCAGCGTGTAGTTGTCATGGGGCTTGCCGTCGGCGTCCTGGATCTCCAGCTGAACGCTTCCGGCTCCGGATGTTTCGAAGTTCAGCGCCAGGTTGCCACCGTCAAATAGAATCGGCTTGGTCACCAATTCGCCACCGGCCAGGGGGGCACAGGCCGAGACGAATCCGTCCATCCGCAACGTGAGCCGACGAATGGATGTGAAGGGGCCCTCCCAATAGCTTTCGGTTGCATAGAGCGAAAGCTCGTTGGGAGCGTCCTCGAGTGTGGACGCTGTTTCAACCAGGCCCCAGAAAATGAAATTGTCGCCGTACACCCAGCTATGTCGTGTTCGGGGACCGGGTCGCAGGAATGCTTCCCCCCACCGTTTGAACAGGTGACCATCGCGGCTCGTCATGAATAGCCCGTCAGTGACGGCAGCACCGTAGCGAGGGTGCGATTGAGCGCGGATGATGCGCTCTTCCCGTCCCGGCAATTCGAACAGCGGGGCCGACCAATCACGTTCGGTGTAGCGCATGGGAAAGCCCATCAGAATGTGCGGAGCGCGAAAGTACGGCTGGATTTGATTCGTGTAGAGTTGCTCGGGCGGCGAATCTACGTACGACAGGTCGACCGGCTCGCTCCAGTGCACGAAGTCTGTCGAGGTCGCGGTGCGTATGGCTCGATAGCCACTTGGTTGCCAGGTGTTCGTGTCGGTAACGCCCTCGGTAAAGATCCGCCAATAGGCTCGATATGCTCCCAGGGATGGATCAAAAAATGCCAGGTTCTGCGAGTCGAAAGCTCCCGCAGTCATGAATGGCTGGTTACTCATCAGTGAGAAATGGATCCCGTCACCCGACTTCAGCACGTACAGGCCGCGGGGCTTGGACCCGACGATCACGATCTTGTACTTCTCGCTCGGCGGGCATTTTGGATTTGTGTCCAGGAAGGCGGACGTGTGCGCGGGATCGCCTCCTACTTCAGCCAGAAACTCGGGTGTAAGAATGATGTTGTTGGCTTTCGACCCAGCGAACTCAAAGAGCCCCAACTCCGGCCGCCGCCAGTGGATGCCATCGTCGCTTTCGGCATAGCAGAACACCCAAGGGTGTTCGTCGAGCACCTGCGCAGGCGGGCCGCCATGGCGGTAATGGCCACCGTGGTAATACATCCGATACAGGTTCCCATCCCGAAACACCGACTGGTACGCTGCGGCGTTTCCTTCCCAGGGCGCATCGGTCTTGAAGACAATTTCGCGGCGCATCGGGTGATGGAGCGTGAGTCGCATATCACCACGCAACGACTCGACAAGATAATCGTCCACCAGCAGTTCCCGCCGCGAGCCAATATCGATCGGCTCAGCGGCGGTGGCGATAGCGCCAGGATCAGCAGAAACGGGATCGAGCAGAGTCCACTACGATTCATGGGTGATCTCCTCTATTTGAGTAACACTGCAAAGCTCTCAAATCTGGGCGGCCCACGGGCAAAACAAAGACCGCTTCTTTACACCAACAGCGCAGCATGCACAATCGCGTAACAACCATCAACTATCACTCACTGCTAACCAATAACCAATAACCAATAACCAATAACCAATAACCAATTAACCAATGACCAATGACCAATGACCAATGACCAATGACCAATGTCTCACTTCGCCACCGGCTGCAGCGCCGAGTCGATAACCTGATAGGCTTCCTGGCGTAGCTCGTCGGGAAAATCGTGTTGACAATCGGGATGTTTGACCACGAGCGCATCCGGTTGGCCAAGCAGTTGGTAGACGGGCCTGGCCGCCGCAACGCACTCATCGACACTCTTCCACTGGAAATTACTGTCGTGCAGCGGAGCATTCACAAATACAGTGCGCGGTGCCAAAGCGGCCAGCAACTCGTGGAAATCAAAGGGGATGTCGGCTAATTTGCCGCGGTAATTGGACAGACGGGGCATGTAGCGAATCTGGCACCAGCCGGCCCCGAACAGCCAGTATTGTTCCGCTCCGTCATAGTAGTGCCGGTAGGAATCGAAACCGCAGCTGCTGACGATGACGGAGACCCGCGAGTCGAACACGGCCGTATAGATCGCGTTATGGCCACCCAGCGAATGACCGATGGCGCCGAAGCCCCGCGACAGGTCAACGTAGGGCAATGAGCTGAGTAGATCCAGCCCGCGCGAATTGTCCCAGATCGCCTTCATCGTTCCGCTGACGTAACCGAGTTTTCCCAAGTTTGGCCAGTAGCTGGCCAGCTGCGGGTAGGAAGGCGATAGCGTCACATAGCCTCGCTCGGCAAGGTCCGCTGCGTAGCCTCTGCGCGGAAGACCGCCGAGTCCCACCACGACCTTGTGGCCGAAGGTGTTATCGGTGGGGTGCAAGCAGAGAACGGCCGGTGCCTTCTGCTGACCATCCAGCACGTTTTTGGGGATACACAGATACGCCGGCGTTCGACAGCCTGGCTCGGCCTGGTACGTGATCAGTCGTCGCACGTACGAGCCGGCATCCGTTTCCTCATCGATTTGCACATCCAAAGGCACGCGTCGTTCCGACCCGGGCAAGGGCCCCATGACTTCCTGCATGCCCTGCAAAATTTCGGCTCGGCGCATCTGCCATTGGTCGGGCGTCGTCGCGGTCTGCACCATGCCGTTGGCGTCGCGATACTGCAGCAACTGCTGGCGGTCCAGACGTTGAGGTTCCGCGGCTACGGTCGGGGAACAGACAATGAGAAGAATCGCAGCAATGGAACCATATCGCCAAGGGATCATGTTATGGCCCTCCTACCTGGTACACCGAACGCATTCAAGCGCCGTATTTGCGAATCGCAGCATCGAGTTGGGGCAACACGGCAAGTATGAACAGGGCGACTGTTCCGGCAAGCGCTGCCAGCAGCAGGAAGAACCCGACCGGTGACATCGCGCCCTGCACGCTGCCGAAGAACCCTGACAAGTTGTTGCCGAATGCTACCGCCAGGAACCAGCCGCCCATCGTCAATCCGACCAATCGTTTGGGCGACAGCTTCGTCACCAACGACAGCCCCATGGGGGAAAGACAGAGTTCGCCTAACGTCACAATGCCGTAGAAACTGGCCAACCACAACCCAGATACCTTGCGCGAACCGTCGTCACTCAACACGCCGGCCAGCGCCATCACCAACAACGCCGCCGTGGTAAACAACATGCCGTAGAGCAGCTTCCTGGCTGTCGGAATAGCCTTGTTGATGTTCACTCGCCACATGAAGAAGGCCACGATGACGGGAGTCAGCAGCACCACGAAGATGGCATTCCAGCTCTGGTACACTTCCGGATTAACGACCGAGAGAAACTCGCCCGGCGGTAACATCGTCGGTTCGTGACCGAAACGATTGCGATAGGTATCATATACGGAGTCAAAAGTCGCGCGGTCGGTGAGGAAAGTGGCAATTGATTTGCCATTGATGTCCCGTACGAATACTACCGACCCAATTGGCCGAGCACTGTCTGGCACCTCGACGGTCACGGTAGGCTGGCCATGGCTGTCCACGCCTGTTATCACATCGACCACGCCCCGGGGAAACACGCGCGCCGCTCGTGCGGCCCAGTCGTCGGGTACGTTTTCGCCCGCTGCAAATCGCTCAACATGCACACCGTTGTGGATTGTCGTCGCCAACGATTCGACGACCGCCTCATCCATCCGCTGTTGACCATACATCCGGGCCACCGCTTCGGGGCTGACGTCTGGCAATTGCAGGAAGTCGTCCACGACCAGCAGACTGCGCGGGTCCGGACGTGGCGTACCTTCATTGGCATTTACATAGTAGTTGGGAAGCGCATCCTGTTCGGCCCAGGGATTGAGCATGCGGATGAACTGGTTCGAGCCCTGCATCTGTCGGTCGGTGTCATCGCGCACCCACTGGGTCATGGCGGACCCGTTGAGGTGCAGGATCATGAAGAACGCGGCCCCCGCCACGTAGATCGGTAGCAGCGACAACAATCCCGCCTTCTCTTTGTCGCGTGCCGTCAAACCCAATTGCACAAAGAAGATCATAACCGGGATCATGCCGGCCAAAAATCCGCACACGGCGGGTCGCAACGGTATGGAGGGTGGCAGGTACCACTTGGCAAGAAAATAGCCAATGATCCCCACAATGAACGCCGGCAACAAGATTTTGAGAAACACAGCGCCCAGTCCGGTGTCTTCCGGATCTCGCTGCGGTGTCCGGTCGGCTTGCGCCAACGTCTTCCACGTGGCCAACAGTATTACCACCGCGATCATCAGCCCGCAGCCAGCGGCGCGGAAAGTCCACAACCAGCCGTACAGGTTGCGGACGACCGGCGCCACGTAGAATGTGGCCAGGAACGCTCCGATATTGATGCCCATGTAGAAAATATTGAAACCTGAGTCACGCCGATGGTCACCCGGTGCGTACAGGTGTCCCACCATTACCGAAATGTTCGGTTTGAAGAAGCCATTGCCGATAATCAACGCGATCAGGCCCAAGGTGAAGGGGAGAAAGCCGGGAGTCCCCATCAGAAACAACCCGCCAGCCATCATGAGCCCGCCCAGGAACACCGCCCGCCGATAACCCAAAAAGCGGTCGGCCAGCATGCCCCCCAGAAACGGCGTGAAGTACACGAACGCCAGATAGAGCCCATAGATCTCGTTCCCCTGGGCCGCCGACAGCCCCAACCCTCCTCGCTCGGTGTCCGTCGTGTAGAGCAACAAGATTCCGACGATCGTATAGAACGCCAGCCGTTCCCACATTTCGGTGAAGAAGAGCGGAAACAGTCCCTTGGGGTGACCCAGCGCCATGTTGTATCCTCCCATAGCACGCACGAGAACCACAAAATCCTCCGTATCGTACCCGGAAACGGGCACCGTGACAGGGTCGATGAAGGGAATTCGGAGAGAAACACGCGGAGACCGGACCCGCCCCTGGGGTACTTCTTTTCGCGCTGGAGGATCCGTCCCGCACAGAAGTCGGATCAGGTGTGACTTGATCAATAGCAGGCCGCCGTGGGGCGTAAAGTCACGTTGCGGCTGGCTGTCGTGAGGCACCACGATGGAAGAATCGTACGTGGGCCACGTCCTGAGTTTTCTCTCGCCGCACCACCCCAAGACATGTCCATTTCCGTTCACAGCCTCCGGCTGCGAAAACTTAATCCAGCTTCACTCATATCTCTTCTACTTCGGAAGTGGACCAGAACCGTATCTATGCCGCTGGCCAGGAGTGCGGTTTTTGCCAACTCAGCGAAACCAGACTCGGGGACGCGCCCTTTAATTGCGGCCGAAGGCCGCGTTAGAGTCAGTGTAGAGTGTACAGTTACCGAGCCCTGCGCGGTCGGAACTCGGTGAAGGGTGGCAGAATTCCTTCCTTGTCGCTTGACGCAAACCGGGTCGCGGCTATAAATATGCAAAACAGGTACATATTTAGACTGTGTGGCGGGAGGAAACGCGTGCGGCTGACGACATTGACCGATTTTGCCTTGCGAATCTTGATGTATCTGGCGGCGACCAATACTCGTTCGACCGCCGGCGAAGTCGCTCGCCGCTACGGCGTCTCGGCCAACCATATGTCGAAGGTGGTAAACCAACTATCCCGGTTGGGCTATGTCCGTAGTGTGCGCGGTATCGGCGGTGGCATTGAGTTGGCCCGTCGCCCGGAAGAGATCTCCATTGGTGAAGTCATCGAATCTTTTGAGGGGAATATGCACTTGCTCGAGTGCGTCGCCACTCAAGACGTCTGCGCCATACAGTCCTTCTGCAAGCTCAAGGGAGTTCTGGCCAAGGCCGAAAGCATTCAGCTGGATTATCTCAACTCCGTGACTCTGGCGGATGTTGTGCCATCCAAGCGGAAGTACGCCCAAATCGATCACGATTCGCTTGTCGCAGGTTCTTTTTCCTCAGCACGTAATTCCAAGGAGAAATCATGAAAAGAGTATTTGCGCCGGTCATGTGCCTGATTGTGTTGGGCATTACGGCAGTTGTATTTGCCGAGAAAGATCCGGCTGTTGATCCCACCAAGGGGGCGGCACAGGCGCCCGATTCCGCGGCGGTCGAACGGACCCGCAAGACGGTCCGGATGCTCGACAATATCTACAAGCAGACGATTGTACTGATTACCGACAAATACGTACACGACGAAGACGATTTCCCGGCGGGTAGTGCGGCCGTGCTTCTGTTCGAAAACGTATCCAAATCCGGCTCACACCAGGTACGACTGATGGATGTGACAGGCGACCCGTACGAACCGAAAAACGTCGCCCAAGATGATTTTGAGAAGGAAGGTGTCAGGAAACTGAAAGCGGGCGCCGACTACGTGGAAGAAATCGTGTCGCATGATGGCAAGCCCGAACTGCGGGCCATGACCCCCGTTCCAGTCGTGATGAAACGGTGCATCATGTGCCATGAACATTACGCCCAGGCGAAACCGGGCGAAGCCATCGGAGCGATCAGTTATCGCGTGCCGATCGAATAGCGGTTGGACCACCGAGACATTTCCGCTGTGAACGGTCACAGGCAGACGATGCAGGCCTGTGACTCCCGCCACCATGCGGCTACCACTGTGACGACCGTGCCACTGCTCAACCACACCGTGATCCAAAGGTGGGCGTGCAACGCAAAGTACCCAGTCGACCGGGAGAAAAAAAGGGGTCAGGACTCTTTTTCGGACAATACCGAGGTGGTGTGATGATCATGGACAGCTGTTTAACCGCTTTCCCGTAGCTGCGTCCGGGCAGCACGGTGGCAGGTTTCCCCGACGGGTGACCGGACGCGGCGGAGGGATGCGCGCGGGCCATCCGCTCTAGAGTTGCTGTGCCGTGCCGGCCTGTCCCCACCGCAGAAGCCGATTCTCGTTGGAACGTGCGTGGACACTGAAACCGCGACGCCCTCACCGCGCATCCCTGCGCACCGATCGGCGGAAGAGGCGGGAGCAACTGGGCAGCGTACTCCCGATCGCTGCTCCGGGAATAGCGGTTAAACAGTGGCCACGTTGTCGACGGTGCCCGTGCTATCACCCATTGCAGTGGGTCGCGTGAACTCAGCGGTGCGTCATAACCAGGTGGCGAGAAGTTGGTATTTTGGGGTTGGCAGTCATGCCTTATGATGCTCCCCCCTGACACGACGGTGGGAGTCTCGCGCGGAGGCTCTTGTCGAGTCGGCGAGCTTCCGGGGATATCCATGTCTGCCACAACGCCGCTGGACGAGCAAATCACACGGGCGGCCACCGCGGTCCGCACGCTGTCGATCTGCCTGATCAATCCCAAATTCGAGATTTCCTATTGGGGTTTCGAGTACGCACTGGCGCTCTATCCCGGTGACAAGCGCAGCACGATGATTTCCGGAGCACTCCCCACATTGGCGGGATTGTCGGGGGATCACCACGTTTGTCTGCTCGACGAGAACGTCGAGGAGATCGATTGGGATGCGTTGCATCAATACGACATCGTCGGAGTTACGGGGATGAGTGTCCAGAGGACGCGGATCCGCGAGATTCTGGTCCGGTTACGGGACGAGCAGATATTTACGGTGGTTGGCGGACCGTTTGTCTCCGTCCAAGAGGAGTTCTTTACGGGCCTGTGTGACGTCATGTTCGTCGGGGAGGCCGAGACCACGTGGCCCGCGTTCCTCGACGACTTCGCGCGCGGCAAACCGACGCAGCGGCGCTACCAGCAGTCGCAGCCCACCGATATGACGCAGGTGCCGCGCCCGCGATATGACCTGCTGAAGGTCAATCGATATGCGTCTGGATCGCTGCAGTATTCCCGCGGTTGCCCGTTCCAGTGCGAATTCTGCGACATCATCGTGATCTACGGTCGTCGTCCTCGTGTGAAGGCGCCCGAGCAGCTACTGGCCGAGTTGGAAGAAATGCGGCGAGCCGGCTTTCATTCGGCGTTCATCGTGGACGACAACTTTATTGGTGACCGGCGTAAGGCCAAAGATCTGCTGGAGCAGATTATCCCCTGGATGGAGCAGCACCACTATCCGCTCCGCCTGACGACGGAAGCCAGCATCAATCTTGCCGACGATCCGGAGCTTTTGGAACTGATGTACCGAGCGAATTTCCGCAGTGTTTTCGTCGGGATTGAAACGGCCCGTTCGGCAGCGCTGGAGGAAATCAAAAAGTACCAGAATATGCGGGGCGATTCCCTGGCCGCCAAGTTGTCACGCATCCAAGATGCCGGCCTTGATATCAATGCCGGGTTCATTGTGGGCTTTGACAGCGATGACAAGGAGGTCTTTGCAGACCAATTCCGCTTCATCCAGGACAATGGTATTACCTTGGCCATGGTGGGCATCCTGCAGGCGATCCCCCGCACGCCGTTGTATCAGCGGCTGCAGCGGGAAGGGCGGCTGTACGAGGAAGATCCCCACTGCAATTTTGTTCCCAAGCAGATGACCCGCGCGGAACTGCAGCAGGGTTACTGGGATCTGGTCCAGCGACTCTACACGCCCGAGGCCTTCCTCGATCGCTACTTCCGAGTCTGTCAGTCCGCGGAATACCAGCGCCGCCGGGCCGAAATCTGCCGAAAGGCCGGCGAGGGGAAAAGCCTGCCGACATTGGCTTACGGCTTGGTATTGCTCTGGTCGCTCGGCCGCGCACTTTGGCAGGATGGCTCGCTGACCTCGGTCGGCTGGGTCTACCTGAAGTACTTCTTCTCGCGAAACCTCAAATACCGCCGAGGCATCATCGGTTTTGCGCAGTTTATGAATCGCTGCGTCACGCACTGGCATTTCTACAAATTCACCCGCGACAGGGCGTCCGACCATCTGAAGACGCAGGCCTCGGGGTGACGGGGCAGTGGGGTGACAGGTCGATTTGCCCGAGCGGACGGTACCCTACCTGGCTCATGGACGATCGATATCCCGGCCGGGCGTGGGACGAGGGCCGACTGGGGCAGATCTCCGCCGCTCTTTCCTTGGCTACCCGAAACCTGTATAGTGACGGCGTCATGATGTTGTGACGAGCAGAAGCAAGATGAAAGTATGAACGCACGCGGGTCGCTTTTCTCTTCCCGCCCCATTCTGTTCGGCTGTGTGCTGCGGCACACGGCCGTCTCGGTTTTGTGGCCTGATCTGCTTTCTTTTCTTCAGGGCCATCGTGGTAAGTATTGCCACGCGCACAGAAATGTGACGGAGAGTGCAGAAATGGCACACGGTAAAGTCAAGAGACTGGTAGCGGATCGCGGTTTTGGTTTCCTCGAAACGGACCGGGGCGACGATTTGTTCTTTCATCATTCGGAAGTTCAGGGTGCCACCATCGAGCAACTGCATGAAGGTCAGATGGTTGAATACGAAGTGGGACAGGGCCGCAAGGGACCTTGTGCCACACGCATTCGAGCGGACGTGGCCACCGCGTAGTACGGCTGCTCTCGAGTCGCCGCCGATGACCGCCGAATTGACCGCTGAGTTTGTTTGCGGCTACCCTGTATTAGCTGAGCCAGCGTGATTGTGGCCATGTAGTTTTTGTCCGCCACGGCAGCCGATGCACCGTCGTGCCGTTCGTGGCTCATCATTTCGTTACCAGGTAAGGAGAACAGCATCGGGAAGCAAAGAATTAACGATCAGATTCGTACATCTCCGGTGAGCGTTGTCAACCAGGAGGGTACGATGTTAGGCACCATGTCGACCATCGCAGCTCGACAGCTGGCTACGGAGGCGGGACTGGATCTCGTCGAGGTTGCCCCGGACGCTCAACCGCCGGTGTGCCGGATCATGGACCATGGAAAATCGCAGTACGAGCGGAAGAAGAAGCAGGGCGAGAACGGCAGGACCCGCCGTAGCCAATTGAAGCAGATTCGCTTGCGAGCGAAGACCGGTGATCACGACATCGACTTCAAGGTTCGTCAGGCCGAGATGTTTCTGCGACGAAAAGACAAAGTGAAGATCAATGTGACTTTTCGTGGTCGCGAAAACGCTCATCATGAGCGAGGCCGGGAGATGTTGGAGGCCATCATGGAAACGCTGAAGGATGTCGCCTCGGTCGAAAAACCGCCGAGTATGGAGAGCGGCCGCATGATGACCATGATCTTGACGCCGAGAAGCTGACTGGCCTCGCTGTGCGGGGTTGTTTCCCAAAGTCTTCCGTTGGCCCTCTGGTCGCGTGACGCCTCTGGCGGTGCCTGCCGCGAGCCCGAGCACCGGAGCGGAGTTTTGTCTAGGACTTGGCGCGCTGCCACGTTGCGCCGCAAGGTCGTTATCGCTCCCTGCACTGCCAACTGGGAATCGCGCACGTCGGGCAGTCCTGGCCAGCACGCTGTGGTATGGCCTGATTCGAGGAAGGCGGCCGCGGCTTCCTGCTCTTGGGGCTCGCGTCAGAAAGTCATCTTGGGTGACAGCTGCAGCTGGTCAATGACGCGGGAAACACCGGCGATACTGCTGATGGCCTTGAGCAGTGGGCGACGTTGTGATTCGTACTTGAGCAAGCCGCTGAGGGTTACCGTTCCCTGTTGCACGATGGCAGTCAAATGTGACTGCGATCCACTCCCGGCGCGCATCATCCGCTTGTTCACCGATTTGGAAAGCTCTTTGTCGGAGATCCGATTTTCACCAAACATGGTTCATCCCTTTCTCGAAGATGCGACCGCCTCATCAAGGACGCCGTGTAGCGAGCGCCGAGCAGAGAGCGCCGAGCAGAGAACGCCGAGCGACAAGGGACTCCATCGATTGGCGAGCAGACGGTCAGTGAAGGTGGATCTCTCCGGCAACTCAATTCTACGTCCGGAGGTGGTGGAAAGTACTGGCATTTCCGGCAGAACAGCAATTCGGCCCTGATTCGCGTCTCCCAGGCACGCAGGCCAGTTACGGGACAGCCGTTCTTCAGTGCGTTTGCCTGTCACGACCAGCGGCGACAACATCTTCAGTCTGCGTCCATCGGGTGAAGCCGTGTCGTCGAGGCCCGCTTTTCCCACGAAAGAAAGGCCCCGGCCGCCGTGCTCCCTATTATCTTGCGCCGTAATGAGGTACAATATTTGTACCTGCGCATTTCTACTGCTGACGGATGCGCAGGTGACGCGAAGTTGTGGAGACGTACGCATGGCAAGAGTGCGCGTGACGCGGGATGATTTCCTGGAAGATCGTCAGGGAAAGACGTTCGCCGATGTGGTAAGAGATCCGGCGCAGCCTTTTGACCGGGTGCTGGCCTTCTTCGACGATGCGGACCGCCAGCGACGCATGGAGGAATCCGAACTTCACCACGACCGCCCCCCCTTGGCTGGCGTGGTCCGAGAGCTTGAATGGCAGCCTGATATCGACAAATTCCTGGCGGGCGTCCACGCCCGGCGCACCACGCGCATGCGGCAAGCCATCGGGGTGCTGGTTCGCATGATCATGGAACGCCGCGGGTGGCAGAAGACGGGTCGCAAAGGCTCGCTCGGTGTCCGCGCGGCAGGGGGCGCGAGAACGCCTGCGCACAATACCGGAGGTTTGGCATTCTGGTTTGTGCGGGCCGAACGCTATGAACGGAGCGACGGCATGCCATTTCGCTCGGTACGTGATCGCTGCCAAGAGCTTGAGTCCGGTCCTTCACGGAGTCGTGGAAAGCGACCTCGGCACCGCTCATCGGACGGTTGATTGCCGTGACGGTTGTCACTTGCCACGAGATGCGTTGGTCAGGCACTTGAATGTGACCCGCCACGCACAAGTAGGTTTGCGGCGCCCTGATAGCGAGGGCTTTGGGGAGAGGGTTTCTGCGGCTTTCGCGTCCGCACAGTGACTGTAAACGACAAGCCGGCGCCACTTTGGCGGCGCAACTTTAGTAGAGAATGACGATTATGGCGAAAGATCGAAATACCTTTGCGAAGCAGCAGCGGGAAACGGAACGGAAGCGCAAGGCCACCGAGAAGCGAGAGCAGCGCATTCGAAAGAAGCAATCGTCGGACAAGGTGTCGACAGAAATGGATACGGCCCCCGCGCTTTCTCCGGCAGAACTTGCCGTGCTCGATGTGTATCGCAAGTTCCGCATGGGTTCCGGACAAATGCTCTGCTTTTCCACCGCCGATATTGAAGCGTTCCGCGTGCCGCTGGCAGAACTGGCTAACAACGGCTTGCTGGTGGCAGAGAAGTTCCAAGGCGGCTATTCGCTCACGCAAGCTGGATATGCCGCCATGCGGGACGGCGGATAGGCCCGAGTCGCGATACTGATCGCAGGATACCCCTGTCATGAGCGAGAAAAAGCCCACGCCGGTCATGGTTTCTGGAAAGAAGAGTAGGATGTGTCCCGTCTGTGG
The DNA here is from genome assembly GCA_963700515.1 of uncultured Planctomycetota bacterium. Taxonomy (GTDB): domain Bacteria; phylum Planctomycetota; class Planctomycetia; order Pirellulales; family Pirellulaceae; genus JAJRVM01. Next base: position 136,445 of record CAVOXY010000008.1, read on the forward strand.
ACAGCGGTCTTATTCTCTGGGGGGGATTCATCCACAATGTGCCGTGCTCCAGGCCGATGCGCCGAGGACCACGCTCCTTGCCGCTGAGCGGAAAGCGGCCGCCAAAATGAAAATCAAGACCGGCATTCCTCCATCCAGCATGTGGGGGAAAACCTGTCCGCGCTGCCGAACCCAGGTTCCAGCACGCAGAAACGTCTGTGAATGTGGACATATCTTTTCGGCCAAGTAGCGAGGACAACATCCACGGGCGATCGCGCCTATAGGCTCGCCCGGGCTGGGGCAGGTCACCAGGCCAGGCCAGGCCGGTCGCTGACGTGTCGCGCCGGGACGCAAATTGCTCAATCTGGGTTTGACTCGTAGCCCGGTGGTGCTATACTCTCACCATCAACAGGTGCGAGACCGGCACCGGTTTCGACCGATTCCGGATCATTCAACTTCGAATGTAGCGGCCTCCTGGGCGACGACTGGAATGTTATTGATGTTCCAAGTCGATGACGACGCCAGGTATCTTGCTTGCGACCGCGACTGATTCTCTTGCTCCTCAGGCCCCTGCTGATTGTTTCGGCAGCGAGTGCCCTCCTGCTGGGGGAGCCTTCAGCGTGGTACGTGATTTTCGCACCCCGCTTGAGGACAACGACAGAGTCAGACGAACGGCGAATGTTGCCGTCGCGCTGTGTACTGAGGCGCACGGATACAACATTGCTGCGCGCGATGCCCTCTTCACTGCGACGTTCAGTGTTATGCAGCGGGCAATGGTTTGCAGTTTCGCCACATATGTACCTACTGGAAAGAGAGTTTTCATTGATGAGTTTTGAGAATCTGGGCTTAGCGGATTCGCTGCTTCGCGCTGTCCGTGCTGCTGGCTACACCACCTGCACACCGATTCAGACGCAGGCCATCCCGATCGTGTTGGATGGTGGAGACCTGATGGGTTGTGCCCAGACGGGGACTGGTAAGACGGCCGCCTTCGCCCTGCCGACGTTACAGCGACTGTCTGCTCCGGTTGAGCAGGCTCGCGGCACTGGCAAGAACGGTCGCCGCAACGGTTCGCGCCCGATCCGTTCGCTGATCCTGGCGCCGACGCGCGAACTGGCGGCACAGATCGCGGCGAGTTTCACCGTCTACGGCAAGTTCACCGGTCTACGCTGCACGGTTGTTTATGGTGGAGTCAACCAGCGACCGCAGGTGCAAGCGCTGCAGGCGAAAGTAGACATCCTGGTCGCGACGCCGGGCCGGTTGTTGGATCTGATGCAGCAAGGATACGTCGACCTGTCGCGCGTCGAAGTCCTGGTTTTGGACGAGGCAGATCAGATGCTGGATATGGGTTTCCTGCCGGATCTGAAACGCATCGTGGCCACCTTGCCACGGCGTCGCCAAACGCTCATGTTCTCCGCGACGATGCCCGATACCATTCGGCAACTGGCGACCCACTGGCTACACAATCCGAAATACGTGCAAGCCAGTCCGGTTGCCGCGCCCGCCGAGCGGGCACAACAATCGGTCTATCTGGTCGAATCGCCGCACAAGCCGGAGTTGTTAAAACATCTCTTGAGGGCCACGCCCAACGCTCGCACATTGGTCTTCGCGCGGACCAAACATGGAGCGGACAAGATTGTCAAGCTGCTCGTGCATTCGGGAATACACGCTGCCGCGATTCACGGCAACAAGAGCCAGAATGCCCGCACGCGCACGCTTGAGCAATTCAAATCTCAGCGACCGCCCGTGTTGGTCGCGACCGACATTGCGGCCCGTGGACTGGACGTCAAGGACATCGCCCACGTCATCAACTATGAGCTTCCCGAAGTCCCCGAGATCTATGTCCACCGCATCGGACGTACGGCTCGCGCCGGGGCGACCGGAATGGCGACGTCTTTTTGCAGCCCGGACGAGCGGTGTCGACTGCTCCGCATTGAACGCCTGACGCGTCAGGAAATCCAAGTTGAGACGGATCACCCCGAGTATTCTCAGCGTGTGGTTGCGCCGTCGCGCGCCGCGGTCGCGCCGCGGAAACAGTCCGAGGAAAGAAGACGACCCACGGCCTCGACCCGCCGCGGCCAACGTACTACTTCTAAGTCCACTGCCTCGGTCGGCCGCTGGCGGAAACCGAAGCGACAACGCCGGAGAGCGGGTTAGGATCGTGGCGAGAATCATCTCGGTATATGATGCTCCGACAATTTCTGCCCGCCTTCCGCTTCCGCTCTGCTGGTCCCAGCGGAGCGACACCTGATTGGCTACCGAATTACCGCATTCCTCGTTGAGCGGATAGACGTGGATGTCTTGGTGCGGCGGTTGAGGCATGCCGCGGCGACGAGCGAACAACTCGATCGCTATCGACTTCATCGCCGCCGCGGGCCGGTCGCAGTGGACCGCGAAACCCGCGCTTCCGTGGCTCTGCCGAGGGTTGACTTCATTTGTCAAATCGCCATCATTGATAGGGTGCATGTCGCTTGCGGTGTCCATGAACTCAAATCCGGCAGATTCGCTGAAGTAACTTCGTCCAAGTTTGGGACCGGACGACCAACTCACGTGTCCCGGGAACAGGGTGTCTCCATGACCGACACTTTGATCTTGCTTGCGGCAACCGATTCACTGCTGGCTCGATTTGCGGTTGCCGCGGTAGCAATTGCCGTCGGGACCATCTTGATTCTGGTGGGACGCGTGAATGTCCAAACTCGGACGGCCGAGGAAAGTGGCCGACGACGACTGGTGAACCGGGTCCTGGGACGCAGTAACACGTACGAGGGCAACAAGGCCGTCGTGATGGGATACGCACGCATGGTCATGGGTGTGTGCGCGATCATCTTTGGCATTGTCTTTGTGTTTGTGGGACCGTTTCTGGCCGACCAGGGTGGGAGCCGCCGCCGGGCAGGAGGTGGTGACCGCGCCTTGATCGTGCCGTCCCAGACGCGCCCCGCTGCCCCGTCCTCCGACTCGGGGGTCGATCAAACGTCCAGGCCGCCTCGTATGCAGGTCCTCCCGCCGCTGGGTGAACCGCCGTCGGCCCTTCCCGCTGTTTCCCATCCCAGTGACCGTTTGATCCGTTCGAATCTGGCCGGGAGCCCAAGCGGCGAGGCGTTCGAGGACGCTGCTCCGGACAACGGCATGCTCGTTGGATTGCGGATCGCCAAGGGCCCGGCTTTTGGCGGAGTGCCGCAAGCTATTCAACCGGTCTATCAGGTGGAAAACCGTTACGTTGCAGGCAGCTGGTCCGGGGATCCCAAGGGAGAGCAATTCGAAGTATTGGCTCCGGCTGGCTATGCGGTGGGGGCAATTCAAGTTCGCCGCGGGTTGGTCGTCAACGGCGTGCGCGCTCGGTTTTATCGCGTCACCGACCATGCGCTGGACCCTCGTGACGCGCTGACGTCTGAGTACCTGGGGGCTGACGGAGGCGGTGACGAATTGCTGGATGCGCGGGGCAATATGGTGATCGGTCTCTTCGGCCACCGTGACAGCAACCTTCGTGGGCTCGGCATCAGTTTTTTGCGAGCCGAATTGCCCACACCGGCGCAGCCGTTGCCTGGGCTCGCCTACGATGCCGCCCGCGTGCAGCCGTCTATGTATTTGGGGAACAACAGTGGATCCGAGTTTGTGGATCGCGCACCGGCGGGAGGCATCCTCGTCGGCGCGATCCTGGTGCAGGGGACGAATTGGGGAGGTGCGGTGCAGGCAATTCAACCGATCTACCAGGTGCATGATCGCTATGTTCGCGGTCACATGTGTGGCCGCCCGGGAGCAACCGAGATTCAGGTATTGGCTCAGCCTGGTTGCGCGGTGGCTGGGTTGCGCCTCCGTGCCGGGCTGGTGCTGAACGCCGTGCAACTGGCATTCGCTCCGCTGCAAGAGACGCGGTTGGATACCCCGCAGATGTACTTTTCGGAGTGGATCGGTTCGGCAGGAGGAAATCCGCGCGAATTCTCTGGCGAGGGCCGCGCCGTGGCGGGGCTCTTCGGCAAGTACGAGCAAGACCTGCACGGGCTTGGCGTGTTTGTTGTGGACCGTCTGGAAATCGGCGATGCGGAGATGCCCGCTGCCGCGTCGCCTCGTACGTGGACCAGTGCGGATGGCCGGTTTTCCGTCGTCGCGACTTTTGCCGAAGTGGTTGAAGGAGAGGTCGTCCTGAGAAAGGAAAACGGCGCGACGGTTCGTGTCTCGCTCAACAAGCTCAGCGATGCCGACCGTGAATTCATCGAACAGCAGCCGCTGAAGTAGCAGCCGCTGAAATAGCAACTGCGAGGAGGAGTGCGTGTTGCTGCGGCCCGCCAGTGACAAATGACGAATGACAAACAGAGTTCCGCAACCCAAGCGAAGGCCACTCGACCTATGTGCCCGACAACCGAGAGCAAGTCACGTGTGATTCCTGCGTCGGCGCTGCCGCTGGCAGAGCGAGAGGCGATCGTCCGCCGCTTCAACCAGCGGGTCACGGCCGCGCTGCTGCAAAGCCCTCCCACCAAGGATTTTGTTCGAGCGCGCTGCGGAGAAAGGGTTCCCCGCGATGCGTTATCCGCGTCCAGCGTCTGTCGCTCGATGTGATTCTTCGCTACGGCGATGACCTGGCCGATCTGTTTTGTGCCTATCCCGACGACATTATTTCGCCGCATCCGTACGACTTCTTCGTCGGTTACCAGAAGCCGGATGCGAGCGACTCCATCAATACCGTCCAGGTACTGACGGAGTCGGCGACGTGGACCGACGAATGGGGGACGCGGTGGGGACACGCCGAGGGCGGTGTCGGAGCAACTGCCACGGGGTATCCGCTGACCGACTGGTCGCAATTGGACGACTATCTAGCGCACAAGTTTCCCGATCCCCGCGCCCAGGCCGCCTGGATCCCGCGGCGGCCGCGATCAGACAACATGCGGCGAGCCGCTACTGTATGGGCGTGAACGTCCTGACAATTTTCGAACGGCTCCACAATCTCCGCGGCATGCAAGAGGTCCTCATGGACCTCTACACCAACGAGGCTGAGATTGGGCGACTGCTGGAGCGTCTGACCGAGTACCACCTCGAGCTGATTCGCTACTGGGGGGAAATCGGCGCCGACGGCATGTTTCTGGGCGACGACTGGGGGAGCCAACGGTCGCTGATCATCTCGGCTTCGATGTGGCGGAGGCTCTTCCGTCCGCATTACGCGCGGCTGTTCGAAGAAACGCATCGGTGCGGCATGGACGTCATTTACCACAGTTGCGGTAACGTGATGGATATCATCGCCGACCTGATCGACATGGGGGCCGACGTGCTTGACCCGATCCAGCCAGTGGCGATGGATGCGCGGGAAATTGCGCAGCGTTTCGGCGGACAGATTGCCTTCTACGGCGGTATCAACACGCAGGAACTGGCGCGCTATACGCCGCAGCAGGTCAAAGACGAGGTCTGTCGTATGATCGATACGGTGGGAAAGCCGTTCGGTAACGCCTACATGATTGGCCCGGCCAACGTGCTCACCCCCGAGGTGCCGTTGGCAAACATTGTGGCGTTGTGCGAGGCGTGCCGCGAACAATAAGAATCGCCTCGATCACGAACCGTGCAGGGGCCCAACCTGGGCTGCTAATAAGTCGGTCCATGGACGCTGTTGTGCCGTGTCCGGTGGCGGCCGTTATTCTTTCCGGCGTCGGCCGTCCGCTTGCCGGCTTCCGTCGGGTTTATCCCGGCGTGGCGACAACTGCGGCACGATCTTCAGGCCGTCCGCTTTCCGGCTTCCGTCGGGTTTATCCCGGCGTGGCCACAACTGGTCCGCCATCTTCGGGCCGTCCGCTTTCCGGCTTCCGTCGGGTTTATCCCGGCGGGGCGACAACTGGTCCGCCATCTTCAGGCCGTCCGCTTTCCGGCTTCCGTCGGGTTTATCCCGGCGTGGCGACAACTGGTCCGCCATCTTCGGGCCGTCCGCTTTCCGGCTTCCGTCGGGTTTATCCCGGCGTGGCGACAACTGGTCCGCCATCTTCAGGCCGTCCGCTTTCCGGCTTCCGTCGGGTTTATCCCGGCGTGGCGACAACTGGTCCGCCATCTTCAGGCCGTCCGCTTTCCGGCTTCCGTCGGGTTTATCCCGGCGTGGCGACAACTGGTCCGCCATCTTCGGGCCGTCCGCTTGCCGGCTTCCGTCGGGTTTATCCCGGCGTGGCGACAACTGGCGCACGATCTTCAGGCCGTCCGCTTTCCGGCTTCCGTCGGGTTTATCCCGGCGGGGCCACAACTGGTCCGCTACCGACACACCATGACACACCGTCGGTCGAGTCCCCAACGTGCCATCACACCGGCACGCTTTCGAGACCGAATCACGCCGCGGCCGGTTTCGGCCGCGGCGGGACGCCGTTTTGCCTTTGGGCACCCGCCTTGGCCAGCACACTCTGCATCTCCGCTCCAGTAGCCGGTCAGTCCTCACTCCGTCGCGATGAACCCGGCGGGGCTGGAGCAGCGGGTGGAACAGAAATGGGACTGTACACGGTACATGGATGCTAACAATGGCGAGTTTCTACGGCGTCAGGCCGCACCCACAGACCAGCGGGGGGACAAAGAGATATCCGGCCAACTGATCTTTTTGTCATTCCATGTTGTTGTCCCCACTCACTGCCGCGACGCGGCGTCTTCCTCCGGGAGTAATCCCGGACAAAGCGGAGAGTGTACGTTGATAAATTGTGCGCTCGGTGTGTGCTTTCCTGCGCAGCTGACCAGAGCGCATGTTAGAACCGCATATTGGGAGGGCGAAGCTCCCGCGGAGTCGATGTTTTGCTGAGATTCCTGCTCGGCAGGAGCCTCACCCCTCCCGGTGGTGAAACGGTTTCTACTCTCTCGGAGAACGCTGAGGGATTGCGGAATGCGGAGTGCGCAATGCAAAATGGCGGAGGCCGAACACTCCGGCAGTGGCTGATGGTGACCTTTCGTGCAGATCATTCACAATTCCGTATTCCGCATTCCCGAATCGTTCCCAGTACGTGTGCGAATCGAAATAGGTGAGCACAGGTAGCCCGCCGCCATTAGGGAATTTGCAGCATGACAGCTCTGACAACTCACGAGCGATTCAGCAGGATTCTCGATCACCGGGAGGCGGATCGGGTCCCGATCTGGGATTTTCCCTGGCCGGGTTCCCTGGCACGCTGGCAGCGCGAGGGGCTGCCGCGTGGGGTCGGTCTTGCCGAGTTCTTCGACCTGGACAAGATCGCGCGGATTGAAGTCGACAATTCGCCCCGCTGCGAGGAACGTATCGTCGAGGAAACCGATCAGTATAAGGTCTACACGACGCGGTGGGGGGCCATCCAAAAAGACTTCAAGCGGGCCGACTCCACGCCCGGTTTTCTGGGCTACACGATCACCACGCCGGAGAAATGGCAGGAAGCGAAGCGGCGAATGACGCCGACTGACGACAGGATCCCATGGGATTATTTGCAGGAGAACTATCCCCAATGGCGTGCGGAGGGATACTGGATCGACGCCAAGCTCTTCTTCGGATTTGACTCCGCGCACGCATTGACCGTGGGGTTCGAGACGTTCCTGACGGCGATGATTCAAGACCCGCAATGGTGCGTCGATATGTTCAACCACTATCTCGATGTGAGTATCGCGCTGCAGGACCGAGTGTGGGACGCGGGCTACACCTTTGACTCCGTCACCTGGACCGACGATCTGGGCTACAAGAATGGATTGTTCTTCTCGCTCGACATGTATCGGGCGCTGCTAAAACCGGTGCAGCAGCGAGCGGTCCAGTGGGCACACGCCAAAGGTGTCAAGGTCCGTTATCACACCGACGGGAATATCACCTCCTTGCTTCCCGACCTCGTCGATCTTGGCATCGACATGTTGCACCCGTTGGAAGCGAAGGCTGGCATGAACGCCTTGGAGGTCAGAGAAAACGTACGGGCCCCAACTGACCATACACGGGGCGTTGGACGCCCGGCTGTGGTCGGACGTAGAGGCGATCGAAGCGGAGATACGACGGCTCGTTCCCGTGCTAAAACAGTCGGGCGGGTACATTTTCGCGTCGGACCATTCCATTCCCAACAGCGTCAGCTTCCAGAACCTCGAGGCCATCGTGGGCTTTGCCAAGAAATATGGGAGCTACGAGAGTTGATTCCCCTGCATTCGCGGCTGGAAAGAAATACAATCATGACCGCTCCGAACGACTTGTTCCTCGGCGTTGAGATCGGCGCCACGAAGCAGCAGATTGCGCTGAGCGATGCCGGCGGTGACTTGCTATGCATGGTCTCGGAGCAAGTTCCGCTGCCCAACGGGGCGGCGGACGTCCGGAAATGGCTACTGAGGCGCATCCCGCCGCTGTGCGTACGGGAAGCGGAGTTCGCGGGAAAGGTGCGGGCTGTGGGAGTCGGTTTTGGCGGCGTGCTGGAGAGTCGCACCGGACGGATTCGCCTTTCCGTGCAGGTGCCCGGCTGGCAGGATTTTCCCTTGAAGGATTGGTTCGAGGAGACTTTCGGCCTGGCGCCCTGGTGGCCAATGACACGGTCGCCGGCGGCTATGCCGAGCTCTGCCGCGGCTCAGGAGTCGATGCGCGACACTTCTTCTACTCCAATATCGGAAGCGGAATTGGCGGAGCGTTGTTTCTCGACCGCGTCCCGTACGACGGACTGGGAATGGGGAGCGCCTATCTGGGTCACACCTACGTTCCCGACTGGACCTCCGACGAGGCGGGCCGGGAAAACAAGTTGGAAAACCTTTGTTCGGGCTGGTCCATCGAGAAGCGGTTGCGGACCCCTGGCTATGTCGCCTGCGAGTCGGAGCTGATGGCAGTTTGCCGCGGTGAAGTCGGCTCGCTCACCTGTGCGATGTTGGGCGAAGCGGGAAGTCGCGGCGACGCGTTCGCCACGGCTGAGATCGACCGGATTGCCCGATCGTACGCCATCGCGCTGAGCAATCTGATCACGCTCGTCTCACCCGATGTGGTGGCTGTCGGTGGTGGCGTGGCCAACCTCGGCAACGTATTGCTCGATCCCATCCGTCGCTTCACCGATGAGCGCGTATTCATTTCAGCTCGCGGCGCATACCGCATCGTGCCGTGTGTCTTCATGGACGCTGCGGTACCGGTCGGCGCCGCGTTGCTGGCCAGGGATCAAGGCCACAATCATCGAATCTCGTCAGTCTGAGGATCCGTTCCTGGCGACCGGCTGCGCCCCCTTTTTCCGTCTGTTATGCTCTAGGAACGCCGATGCCTGCATGGTTGATTCAAGTTGTGGGCCAATTCCAACCTCTTGACATGGCTCCATGCACAATCCACTATTCGCGTCGGCCACCAGAAAGCGGTCAATCCAAATCGTACCGGAGCCCTGCCGTGGCGCAGCGTCTCGACGGAAACCCGCAACTCAACAGCAAATTCGACCTCGGGTCAAGGTCTGGCTGGAATTGGATGACCAGTATGTTTTTGGCTTCGGGATCAGTGAGATCCTAAAGGCCATACAGGAAACCGGCTCTATCAAGTCGGCTGCCGAATTACTCGGGAAGAGTTACCGTCACGTATGGGCTCGAGTCAAAAAGGCGGAGCAAGCTCTGGGTGAGCCACTGGTCGACGCGCACGCGTCGGCGGAACGGGAGTCAATCGAACCTCTCTGACCAAGGTGGCCGACCGATTGGTGTCCGACTACGACGCCCTGCGACGGCGAATGTTCGAGGTCGTCGAGCAGGAGTTCTCCGTGCGGTTCGCTGCGGCCCCCGATCGCGAGTCACGCTCTCGATAGATTGCCGCACATCCGCTGGGTATATAGGGGGTCGCCTCTTGACGCCGCTCAAAATACGGGCAAAATCAAGGTCAAATGGCACGGCCGTGCCATTTCATGTGCCGCGGTTGGCTGGTCAAGATCGGCAGCCATCGGAAGGAGGGCCGATGCGATCCTCGGTATGGTCCATTCATCCTGGGTTTACCCTGGTAGAACTGCTGGTGGTGATTGCCGTAATCGGCATGCTGCTGGCGTTGTTGCTACCGGCGGTGCAGGCAGCGCGGGAAACCGCTCGGCGGATCGAGTGCGCCAACAATCTCAAACAGCTCTGTCTGGGGGCACACGGTTTTCACGATACTCATGGCGCGTTCCCGCCGGGACTCGATCAGTTCGAGGCGGCGTCCTCGCCGCGATATCGCGGTACCTCGGTTTTCACGTTTCTGTTGCCCTATCTGGAACTTGGTACTCTGCAGGCCGACTGGGATTACGATTCTCCGCTGAACAATGCCTACGGCGGCGCCCGAGCGGGCGGCCACGGTATTGCCTCTTTTGCTCTGCCCCTCCGATCGGGTCGCCGAGAATCCTATCGTTCGTAGCGGGCGTTACTACGGCATGACCAGCTATGGCGGCAATGGCGGTACGCGATCGTTTGATCCGGCTTTGGCCACCTGCGACGGTATCTTCCACACCACTGGCCCGGCGTCCGAGCCCAAGCCAGACCAACTAGCGGTGAGCCTTTCCGCGGTAACCGACGGGGTCCAGTCAGACAGTCCTCTTCGGAGAACGCAACCACCAGGACCTCAACTTCGAGACGTTTGCCGCGCACAGTTGGTCCGACTCGCTAAACGGACTGGGGCGGTGGGCGGCGATTGGCGGGCGAAAGAGCATCGCCGACGTAACCATGAGCGCCTTTGTTCCCATCAACTATCAAATGCCCGTGGATTTCGATCACCGGGGAGAGGCGACGCCGCCGGTATCGTCGCCGGGAGATTTTTTCATTCACGAACAGCGGCGCATGTGCGCCTTTGGCAGCGGCCATGCGGACGGCGCCAATTTCGGAATGGCCGACGGTTCGGTGCGGTTCCTCGCCGAATCAATCCCCCTGGATACTCTCCAGGCTTTGTGTACACGCAACTCAAGGGAATTGATCAGCGGTTATTGATGTTCTAGCACCTTGTGGAGGAGAACGATGATCGTCCGAAGAATGGGCACCGGTCGGTTGGTGGCCACCGCCGTGGTTTGCATGGTGCTGGGCCGTTTGCCGGTTAGTCCGGCCCTGGCAGGACAGATTGAATTGACTCCCGCTAAAGACGCAACGCTCTATCAGTACGTCTATGATGGTACCTACGTGGCCGGACTGCCGGATACCTATCCCAAGGCCGACGGTACCAGTCACCTTCACGTGGGTGACACGAACAACAACAACGGAGTGCAGCGTGGCCTGCTCCAGTTCTATTTTGATCCCGATGTGATTCCGGCCAACGCGATCGTGACCGATGTCAGTCTGACGATGACCGTGGCCGACGTGCCCATCCGAGTCCTCCAGCGTGACATCCCAACTTCTGGTTGGTCGCCATGGAAGGTCTCTCGGGCCAGTGGGCCCAGGGTGCGGGTAACGAGCAATCACCGGCAGTACCGGGAGATGCCACTTGGCTCCACACCAAGTACGATCCTGCCGTCCATGGCGAACTGGGAAACGCGAACAATCCCCTTCGTGATTTCACTGCCGGGGACCCCGGTTACTGGCCCGCCCCCGGATACTTCGGCCAGGAGGATTTGTTGGATACCGCCCAGGGCGAAGGTGCCGGCGGACCGTTCGACGACACCCATGCCCTCGTGTTGAATGGGATGCCCGTGGTCGGGGATATCGTCAACTGGAGCAACGATCGAATGCTCAGCGACGTTCAGGCCTGGGTTGAGGGCTCGCAGGACAACTTCGGCTGGATCCTGATCGGCGAAGAATGGATCACCGAAGACCAACAGGTCACCAGGCCCGACAACGGCAAACTGGCCAACGCGTCGAGCAAAATCGATTTCTTCTCCAGCGAGACGGCCGCCCCTTACTACGCCCCGCCCTTGTTGACCGTAAGCTACCACGTCGTGCCTGAACCATCGTCGATCGTGCTGCTGGTCATGGGGCTCGGTCTGTTCTGGTGGCGATGGCGCAGGCACTGGTGGGAGTCATTTCCCCAACGTGCCAGATTCGTTCCGCCGCAAGACTTCGACCACGGGGCCCCAATACCTTCCGGTCACAGCAAAGCAGTCAGTACGTCAGATCGTGGTCGACCGCCAAAGGTCTGGCCGTCGTATCCACGAATTCCTTCTGGTGAGCCCCAGGCCGGGGCCCTATGCGTTTGGCTCACCCGAAGAACCGAGCGATTCCTGCGCACAATGGCAGAGGTTCGTCCGCGTACTGACTGATTCCGCCAGGGGCAGACGCGGAGTTCGGGCACTTGTCTTTAGGCCCTGATCGCGCGGGCCGCCCGAGCGAGAAGAGGTGAGAACTGGTCCGCAGGTACATCACGCCACCCGCCACCGCCGGTGTGGCATAGCTTGGCTCGCCGAGCGAAATGCGGTGGAGAACCTCGAACGTGTCCCCGGCCGCCACGACTACGACCTCTCCCCTCTTCGACACGTTGTACAGATGACCATCGACCCAGACGGGTGACGCATAGTAGCATCGCTCGATCCGCTCCCGCCAAACCGTTTCGCCGGTGGCCACGCGCAGGCAGGACACCAGCGCCGTCGTCGCACCAGAGAAAAAGTCGTCCGTCTTTGACCAAAGGAGTGGGCACCATCGGGATCGCCTTGGTTAGCTCGTAGGCCATAGTGGCGCGCGATTGCCTGCTCGGCCGAGCCCGGCCGAACGGCGATGAGGCGGACCCGCGAATCCCCGCCCCATGGCCTGCCATCACCAGGCCCGGCGTCACGACCGGTGAAATCACCGCGCGATCCGGGAACGGCTGCCCGAACTCCCAGTTGCTCTTGCCCGTGACGGGATCGATCGCCATGATGCCATGAGCGGTGGTGGAAAAGATCAACTCGGCGCGGCCATCTTCGGCCTGGTAGACGCATGGCGTCGAGTACCCAGCCAGAACGTCTCGGTTTCCGTCTGCCAACGGGTCTCGCCGGTCTTCCGATCGACGGCGATCACGAAGCTACGGCCCGCTGGATTGGGCCCATCCGGCTTGCGACCCGGGCTCCGTTCCATATCTTCTTGGTCGTTTGCCAGCACCACCAAATCCTGGTACAGGACGGGTGAGGAGCCGCTTCCCTGAAGCGAAACAACGGGCCCCAAGTTGCGCCGCCAGAGTTCAACTCCCTGCAAGTCCAGTGCCAGCAGTATGACCGCCTCGGGAGTACTCCAGGCGATGACCACGCCGTCAGCGTCCACAGCCGGCGTTTCTGTCGCGTAGGAGTTGTCTCGGTGCTGGTCGTAGGTCTTCGATGTCTCCTCTCGCTTCCACAGCGTACGACCTGTCGGTGCGTCCACGCAGAGCAATGTTCGCAGAGCGGTCGTGGGGTCGCCGCAAGTGACGAAGATCCGGTTCTCCCAGACCACCGGCGAGGAGTGCCCGGGACCGGGGAGGTCGATCGTCCAGTTGTAGTCCTTCTCCGTCCACCGGACCGGCACGGTCTTGGCATCGCTGACGCCACTGCCGTTGGGTCCCCGAAACCGATTCCAGAGGCCGTCATCCGCCGCAGCGGGGCAGACAGCCAAAAGACTCACAGCGACGACCGACAAGAAAAGAGCGAATCATGATTTGCATACACCTACGCGGGATCAGGCATGTGGGAATAACGACGGAAGATATCTCCCTGACTCTACCGGATTCTATGTCTGAAAAAAAGTCGTGTGGCGTTGGCAGGCAATAATCGCCCGAGTATGGTGCTCGCCAAGGTCTTGCCAGCTTGTCAAAATGGAGGCCGCGTGCGTTTTCGTCACGATTTAACAAGTGGACCTTCGCAGGAGGTCCACGCCTGGAGGTAACCAAGCATGCCACGGAGTCGTCTGACCGCAGCGCTGCTTTTCGTTTCCCTGCTGAGCTTCACCGGTGCGCGGGCCGATATTTCGGTCCTGCCGCACGGCCCTGGAGCACCCGCTCTGGTGAGCGGGCATTTCCCTGATCGCGTGCACGAGTTCGTGTGGCGCAACTGGAACGTGATCGAGCCCGCCAGAATCGCGAGCGTCCTGGGTGCTTCGGAGGCCGAGGTCACCGCCATCGCCGTCTCCATGGGCCTGCCGGCGGAAGCCACTGTGCCGCCGGCGATGATCCAGCGCGGCTATGTCACCATCATCCGCCGCAATTGGCACCTTCTGCCCTACGAACAACTGCTCCAACTCCTCGATATGACCCCGGAGCGGTTGGACGTGACGCTGCGGGAGGAGGACTTCCTGTGGGTCAAGCTGGGCCGCACCAAGCCAGCTTGCGAACCACTGCACTACGTGCCACCGAATGACGCGGCGCAGGCGCGGGCGGCCGAGATTCGCGCCGTGGTGGAGCAGGACTTCGGCGCGGCCATCCGGCAACCCGGCGAGCCACGCTTCGACTTCGTGCGCCGTCTCAGCGAGCCACTACCGAATTTCACGCGCCCGGTGGTGGCAGAGGGCGAGATGCCCTTTCAGCGCATCGTTCATTCCTATGTGGCGGTCTTCGGTGACCCGTTGTTGGACCCGCGACTGGACCCCTATCCCGATGGATTTCTTCAGCGGCTCTCCAACGCGGGCATCAACGGCGTCTGGCTGCATGCGGTGCTGCGTGATCTGGCGCCCGGCGGGATTTCCTTCCCGAGTTTGGCGAGGACCACGAGGTCCGTCTGGCCAACCTCCGCGCGATGGTGGAGCGGGCGAAGAAATTCGGTATCAGCATTTACCTCTACATCAACGAGCCGCGCGGTATGCCGCATGCCTTCTTTGAAAGACACCCCGACATGGCTGGCGTGCAAAGCGGCGAACTCACCGCGCTGTGCACATCGGTGCCGCAGGTGCGCCAATGGATGGGGGATGCCCTGGCTCATGTCTTTCGCGAAGTGCCCGGCCTCGGCGGCATCTACTCCATCACCGCCTCGGAGAACCTGACCAATTGCGCCTCCCACGGCGAACAGAGCGCGTGCCCGCGGTGTAAGGATCGTACCGACGCGGATATTCTTGCGGAGGTCGTGACGGTGCAGGAGGAGGGCGTGCACCGGGGCAACCCGCAGGCCAACGTGCTCATTTCCGATTGGGGCTGGCGCGGCCACGGCGATGCGCCAGACATCATTGCGCGTCTGCCGACAAACGTCTGGCTGATGTCGGTCAGCGAATGGAACCTGCCCATTACGCGCGGCGGTGTCGCATCCACCGTGGGAGAGTACTCGATCTCGGCGGTCGGCCCCGGCCCGCGCGCGCTATCCCACTGGCAGGCGGCCCAGGAAAGAGGTCTGAAGACCGGCACCGAAATTCAGTTCAACAACACCTGCGAGATCGCCACGGTACCTTACCTGCCCGTGATGGACCTCGTGGCCGAGCACTGCCACAACCTGCTGACCAAGGCCCACCTGGACGCCATGTTCATCGGCTGGACCATGGGCGGGCACCCGTCGCCCAACATCGAGCTGGCGCGGCGTCTGAGCCGCCGCCCGGTACCCAGCATCGACTCCGTGCTCAACGAGATCGCCGCTCAGCGTTACGGCACGGAAGGCGTGTTCCACGCGCGCCAGGCCTGGACCACGATGAGCGAGGCCTTCCGCGAGTATCCCTTCCACATCAGCGTGGTCTACACCTGCCCCGTGCAATGGGGATCGGCCAATCCGCTCTACGCCGAGAAGACCGGCTACAGCGCGACGATGTGGGGCATCCCCTACGACAACCTCGACGGCTGGCGCGGCCCCTATCCGGCGGACGTGTTCGCGGACCAGTTCGAGAAAGTCGCACAGGGCTGGAAACCGGGCATCGAGGCGCTGCAGCGCGCCACCGAGACGCGCACCCGAGGCCATGCGCGAAGCCGCCGCGACCGATCTGCGCAACGCCCGGGCGGCGGCGAACCACTTCCAGGCCGTGGCCAACCAGTCCCGCTTCGTAGCCGCTCGCGACGCGCTCGCCGATCCCGCTGCGGTGCGCACGCCCGAACAGCAGGAGGCGCTCCGCCAACAGATGCGCGAGGCCGCGCAGTCCGAGATCGTGCTGGCCAAGGAACTCTACACGCTGGTGAAGGAAGATTCGCGGATCGGCTTCGAGCCGTCCTGCCAATATTTCTACTTGCCGCTGGATTTGGTCGAGAAGGTGCTGAACTGCCGGTGGCTGTTGCGGAGCTTGTAGCACGCGGCGGGAACGGCAGCAACATGGTCGCCGTTCACGGAGTCCCGACCCTGCAGGACACGTCCTGATCAAGGAAACTGCGTTGAGCCGCATCTCGCATCTCAAGTCGCAACTCTTTGATCTGCTTTCGGAGGTGAGCCTTCTTCTCCGAAGGCTCCGTACGAGCGAGCTCGGCAAATAACCGATTTATTCACCTTTACTGCCGAGGTGGCCCTCCCTGACCCGGTGGAGGGGCCGAGACGTCGATGGATGCTGCCGGGACTCGGGTGGACAGAAGATGACCTCCCAAAGTCATTCGCGACCAGGCAATTTAAGGTCGGCAATTGGCTGCGACTCGCAATCTTGATCGTGCTCGTGCTCCTTCCCCTGCCGTGGATCTACCGTAACGTTGGCTCACCTGCGATCTGAGAACCTTCCTCGTCTCACGGTGGTTTTCGAGCCGAGACCAGGGCACCTTGTGTGCAAGGAGATGTGCGAAACCCCGTCCAATCGTGGAAGGTCGCGTCAGCAAATCCAGCGTCGGTCAGCATCGTCAGGAGCGACACGCTCCAGACTGCACCGGCGATTCATCCTGACCAGGAGCCCATCAGTCGCACTTTTTCAGGGGTCACATGGTCCTCCAGCAGTATGTCGGCCATCCAAAGCCGTCCACCCGCCTGAAGAACTCGGAAGATCTCTGTAGCCACTGCGGGCTTGTCAGGACAGAGATTGAAGACCCCGTTGGAGATCGCCACATTGATGCTACCGTCTTTAACGGGAAGAGATTCTATTGTCCCGTGTCGAAACTCAACGTTCGATAATCCCAAAGCCTCGGCGTTCCCGCTGGCCTTTTTGACCATTTCCTGAGTCATATCAACGCCGATGACCTTGCCCTCCGGTCCTACCTTCCGAGCAGCGAGGATGCAGTCCATGCCGGAACCGCACCCAAAGTCCAACACCGTTTCACCGGTCTCGATTTCTCCCAGCGTGAATGGATTTCCAACGCCCGCAAAAGATTCCGTTACTGTTAATGGCAAGGCGTCGACCTCTGCCGTCGAGTATCCCAGAGACTTTGCACATTCTGGGCCAACTGGAAAGTCCTTCTCCGAACTCGGCGAGCGGGCAATAGCGGTATACCGCTCCTTGATCGACGTTCGGATGTTCTCGGGCAGTTCGTCGTTCATGACACATCCTCCAACGCGGAATTGTCGGCTGTCATTCCACTAGGTGTACGTCTATCTCTCCCACATCCAGATGTCAAGTGAGTGGTGATCAGATTCGACTCCTGTGAGCACGGCTCGGCCATCAACGGAATGCTGAAGGAACCGATGCGCAGAACGGTTCAGTTCCACATCAAACGAGATGGGACTGGGAAAGTCAGCCATGATGACGTGGATAACGGTGAGGTCATCAGTGGCAGGGAGCCCGATTCTCACCGTAGCTTATCACTTCCTTCCCTGACGGTGTACAATGAGGTCAAACTCCACGAACCCCAGTCTCCGAGGGAGAACAGCCATGGAACGCCGAGATTTTCTCAAGGGTCTTTCTGCTGCCGGTCTGCTGTCGATGATGGACCCGGCTTACCTCAGTGCCAAGGACCGCTTTCAGTCGGGCGAGACTCCGACTGATCCCGTGCCCAAGCGTCAGTATGGGCGTGCCAAGGACATGCTGTCGGTGATTGGCTTCGGCGGAATCGTCGTCAAGGACGTGACGCCCGAGGAAGCATCGAGCTACGTGTCCGAGGCCGTGGATCGGGGAATCAACTACTTCGACGTGGCCCCCACCTACGGCAACGCTCAGGAGCGGCTCGGCCCTGCGCTGAAACCCTACCGAGACAAGTGCTTCCTGGCCTGCAAGACGACGAAGCGAGATGCCAAGGGGGCGCAGGAGGAATTGGAGGAGTCGTTCCGGCTGCTCCAGACCGACCACTTCGACCTGTACCAGCTTCACGCCATCACGACGCTGGAGGATGTCGAACAAGCCTTCGCCAAGGGCGGGGCCATGGAGACATTTCTGCAAGGCCAAGGAAGATGGCAAGGTTCGGTACCTCGGCTTCTCGGCGCACAGCGAAGTTGCCGCTCATGCGGCGATGGACCGTTACGACTTCGACTCGATTCTCTTTCCGCTGAGCTTCCCCATCTGGATCAAGGAGGGCTTCGGCCCGTCCGTCCACAAGCGAGCCCAGGAGGCCAATCGAGGCATTCTCGCCCTGAAGTCGATGGCCCATCAGAAGTGGCCCGAGGGAACGAAACGAGGTGAACGTCGTTGGACGAAGACGTGGTACGAACCATTCGACGAGATCGACAAGGTATCGCTGGGCCTTCGGTTCACTTCGCAGTTACCGGCCCACGCCATGATCCCGCCCGGCCACTGGGAGTTGTTCAAGATGGCGGTCGAATTGGCTCAGTCTGGGGCACTGACGCCGCTGAATGACAATGAACGGGAAATCGTCCGAGCCATTGCGATGGACAGCGAGCCGATCTTCACGAAGCAGGCGTGATACCGGTGATCGACCGCCCCAGCGAATCGGAATGCTGTTGAAGCGTTCTCGTCGGACAATGTTGGAAGATATCGCAGAAACATGAAACGAATCGTCAAAATCGGAGGTCTGCCGATTCTCGGAGCCGGCCTCGTCCTCGCCGGCTTCGTTTACGTAAGTCAGGGCCATCGATTCAACTCCGTTCTCTGGCGTGGCAACGAGGAACGAGACGGTTGATGCCTTCGATGCGCCCGACCGACGAAGTTGGATCGCCGTTGGAAGAACGCTGCATGCACAGAGTGGCAAAGGTGTCCCGATGACAGCCGCCTTGAGAACCGGGTAGAGACCACGCCCACCAAGCCATCTCTGCAAGAGCTGCCCCGGAACGCAAGTCTTCAAGATGCCCGCCGCCACAAGCCCAAGGAGCAGCCACGGTGCGGCCTCAAGCCAAATCTTCCCGGCGTTCTCTAGCAACAGGGGTAGGTAATGCACGTTCGGTTCGACCTCGATTGAAGGCATGGGCCCTGACAGCAATTCACCGGACACCATCCATGGCTTCAAACTCCCAATCCATCCACAGGAGCCTGAGCCATGGAATTCCGCACTCTGCTATATGAACAAGGAGGTTCATATGAACACAAATAAGAACGTCAGCGAGTCGTATTGCGACTGAGATCCCGGAGAAACTGAGCCTTGCCGATTTGATTGGCCGATTTGATTGGCCGAATAGACGAGTTGTCCGGTGAGACCCTCCCAGTCGACCTCGCCTTGAGCGATCGTCTCGAGTCGGACTCCGGCGAGGCGAAACGGTCGAATGTAGTGACCACCGTCGAGGAGATCCCAGCGTCCGAGGCGATCTTGATCCCAGCAGAGAATGAGATCGAAGTCGCCGCTCGAAGCGGAGTCCCGCATCTCGAGGAAACCGGCTCGCCGCTCGGTGTCGTCGCCTGAGATCCCGTAGTCACAGAACTCGCGGACGATCTTGTAGCCTTTCGTGGCAGCGTACCGAGTGAGCTCCGCTCGCTGCGAGGGGATCGACTCGGTTTGCTCGTCGGAGCTCATCCGGAGGTAGAGAAGGGATGCAGCAAGAGCCGGTTTCGCGAGGGGACAGTCAATCTTCGACCGGACCTCGGCGAGGGCTGGACGAGCGGCGACGGATTATCCCACTTGACCAACAAACGACCGATTCCGATTGATGGGACAACCCCCGATGCGACAGAGGGGAAACAGATGGTAGGATAGATTGAGTGGAACGGCCGACGGAGTGCCCTGGGAAAGGAATGGCATTTCTCACCAGCGATGGACCACATGATGCGAGACAGTAAGACGACAGCGTCGCCAACTGCTGGGGCGGTGACACCCGCAACGGCAGGTGGACGGACAGGTGCGGTTGCGGCACCACTACTACTGATCGCTGCCGTAATGGCGCCGGTAACGATCGCGTCACTAAAATCCCCAACAATATTGGCTTGGTGGGGGGTCATTTTATTCTTCACGCTGCCATGGGCACTAGTGGCTGCACTGTTGGGCTACTTTGTCGGACGCGTTGCAGCCCGTTTTGATAGTATATGGCTGGGTGCTTGTGTTGGTGCGGCCTGCTCTTTGCCGATTACGGTGATATACTCGTTCTTTTTCATTACGCGCGCGGAGGCGGTGCAAACTCACGTCGAATTGAAAATTATGCTGCTTGTCGGTTCGATAGGGATCGTTACAGGAGCCCTTGCATGGCGTGCTGCCTATCACAATCGTCACCGCGACCATTTGCGTGTCTTTCAGTTCTCTATTAGCGAGATGGTGTTGGTCGTCGCTGCCATCGCCGCGTATCTTTCTTCGCTCATCGTCTGACGAAGGGAGTTACTTGTTCACGAGGTGAGCTCTGAGAAAGGGTCATCAATCCACCGATTGGCGATATTGCCGGTCACAGCCGCACATACCGATAAAACGTTGACCGGGAGATCCGCAGCGTCTTGCAGATGTCGTCAATTTCCAAACTCTTGTCGGCGTTGAGCTGCTTGGCGAGGACCACCTTCGCCTCGCCAGACGTGATCTTGGGGCGTCCTCCTGTCCGCCCACGGGCACGCGACGCCGCCAGTCCAGCCTTGGTGCGCTCCTGTCTGAGCCGACGCTCGAACTTAGCCAGGGCCGAGAAGTTGTTGAAGATCAGTTCACCGGATGCGGAGGAAGTGTCAATCGCGCCTTCGTTGAGCGAACGGAAACCGATGCCCATACTGCGCAGATCATGCACCAGCGTGATCAGGTGCCTCATGCTGCGCCCCAGGCGGTCCAATCGCCACACGACCAGGAGGTCACCGCTGCGGAGCGTCTGCAGGCACTTGGCCGCGAAATCGGTGGGTGCTGCCGGGACGCTGAGGAGGTAAAATTGGGCGGGCGGTTCAGAAAAAACGAACCGTTGCCGGAGCTGCGAGTTGACAAATATCTCGGTCACTACTCGTCACGCGTCCTATCGGACTGTAATCGCTAACGGTCGTTGTTGGGGTGGTTTGACCCAGGGATCAAGGGCGGACCTTCGTCGTGAACTGCGACGAAGAATCCGCTATTCCCGCGTGATTTGCGTACGTAGGAAGGAGGAGTCACCGTGGTGTGGTTTTCTCGTCTCACAAGGTTTGGAGATGTACACTGGGTTTATGGGCAGGAGCGGAATATATCCTGCGGGGTTGCGAGCGTGGTCATGGCGGTGTTCAAGATCCACAAGCTCACCCCCGGCATCAAGGCCGTTTACAGCGAAGACGAAATCCTGAAGCGGGCTAGGCAAATTACCGGTGAGGCCAACCCCCTTGGGAACAGCGGCCTGGACGGAGTCAAGATGCTGAAACTGCTCAACGATGCCACCTACAAGATGGCGGGGTGGACGTTCGCCAGCTTGCCCAGCCGGGCCGTCCCCAGCAAGATCATCAAGACCGTCGGGGTAACGAAGGGGATCGGTCCCGTCGTGAGCGTCAAGCCGATGATTGCGATGATCAACTGGCATGGAGGAGGGGGCAACCACTGGGTCCTCTTTGATACCGTCCGGGAATTCGGCGGCACCCTCTACGCCACCGTGTGTGACCCCTGGGACGCCAATGTTCACTTCCTCAAACTGGAGAAGGGAAAGGGCCCGGAATACACGGCAAAGGAAGAATACGCCAAAGACATCTGGGGCGCACCCAAACGTAAGCAGTACAGCGAGACAAACAAAGGGAACCTGCGCCTTGGCATCGTCATCTCGCGGTTAGCGAGCTGCCAGAGAACTCTCATCTCATCTTTGTGGCGAATACCACCGGGTCAAGAGGCAGGGGGAACGGGTGGCCATTCACGTTCATTCAACTTGTTGACATAGAAGAAACAAGCGTTTGCGTGCCGAAATGCCACCGAAGAAGCGACACAGGCATTTACTGTGCCTCCAGTGGCGGCTCCACCCGCCAGCCCATTGCCTCAGCCACTCGCAACACGATCTCGGGACGCTCGATGACCATCTGCTCTAATCGGGTCAGGTGCTCCACCGACTGCACGACAATGGGAAACCCAGGCGAGTGTCCCTGGAGGATTGGATCGCGGGGAAGGGAGGGGCAGTGACGCCCCGTGATGTCCAGCGAGGGCTAAACTGGATTGAAACGGCGGATGAAGCGGAAGCCGCATTGCAGAAACGCGTGGATGCTGGCATTGGCGAATGGAGACGGAACGATCATCAGGGTGACGGGTGAGTGACTTGTGAGTCTGGCTGGTAGATGCGGTCATCAAACGGCTGCACCTTGCCCGTCAAGTCGAGAAACGCCAGCCGAAGATCAGCACCGCTGACGCCAGGATGGCGACGAGCAGCGAAAGCACACGGCACTTGTGTGTAGCCGGTTCGGCAAGCTTGCTCTCCCTCAAGGCGAAATAGGCCATGACAAGAAGAAGGATGAGGCACACGGTTGAGATGACGGCTTTTGGCAACAGCGGGCCGGGTTTGTCCATCTCGCCCGCCACAATCGCCCGTGCCGCTGTGACTCCCGAGGAGTCATCCCAGGCCCACGGGAAGTAGCCCGCCCACTGCGCCGATTTGGCAAGCCCTTTCGCCATGTGCCCAGCCGCCAGGATCACCATCATCGGCAAAGCCAGTCGCCGCCACGCTTCGCCGAGGTTCTTTGCCCCACCGAGCAGGATCACGGGAAGGCCGAGAATCGTCCACAAAGCCAGCGGGACCATCACCACGGCCCAAAGCCCCTTGATCCAGCCGACGAGACTGTTCAGCCCCAGAATCGCCGCTGTCTTCGCGGGCACCCAGAGAAAGACCGCCTGGGCCGCCTTCCACTCGCTGCACAACTCGTAGGTCACATACCCGGAAACAACCATCAGGAACAGCACCACCGGCCAGGAAGCAATTGCCTCACGCAGATCCGAAATGGGAAACGGTCGGCGCACGAACAAACCCATGTGGGAAGAAGGGCATGCCTTGGCGCACTGGAGGCACACCAGGCAATCGGCGTTGCTCTTCAATGTGGCCGGGTTCAACAGGCTGGGGCAGCTTCGAGCATCCAGACGATTGCGATATTCCGGCTGCCTGCAATCCTTTTCCGTACAATTGCCACAAGGCCCTTCTCCGTGGGAGCGGACGGCCAACATAGCTCCTCGGCCATACGTCGAAAGAAGAAGCCCCACCGGGCAGAACCCCCGGCAGAACGCCCGATCCTTGAGAAGGAACCCGGTGAAGGCGGCCCCTGCCAATAGCGTCCAGAGGAAGATCGAGGTGTAAGCCGGAATGCGATGGAGTTCCGCACCGGCAATGAGCATCTGGATCAGCGCGTAGAAGCCCGCGATCAACAGCCCCGAACGCAGCCACCGGCCGAGCGATTGCTGCTTCACGCCCAGGCGTCGGCCGAGCCGTTCCGTGAGACTGGAAAGCAGTTCCAGCGGGCAGACCGCACACCACACTCGTCCGAAGAGCACGGCCGCCCAGACCATGGCGGGCCACCACAGACCCCAGATTACCAGTGTGACCAAGTTGGTTTGGGCGAACTGCTTGCTCGGCACGCCCTCGGGAGCGAACTGTCCCCAGGCGATGACGGCCATCCAGACGAAGACCGCCAGAATGGCGGCCTGAACAGCGTAGGGAAACAGCGGCGACAGTGCCACTAACCGCACCACTCGCAGTCGCAGGAGATCAAAGCCCTGGCTCGGCCCGTTCCGTTCCTTCATTGGTCTTTCCCTCTGGCAGCTTCCATGGCGTCCCGATCCTCCAGCACCTCCAACAGGCCGACAAGCATCCAACCGAGATATTCCATTTGTGGTCCCTCGCAAGGGAATCGAGGTTTCCGACTTGATCACGCCACGCCCAGATTGTGACGCTGTTTGCTCACCTGATCAACCGATCCCCCGACTGGTGCGGCAGTGTGATGCCACAGCGCCAGTTCTGCCAATGGGCTAACTGAATGAGGTGACAACGGAGGTCACAGACGTGGGAGTCCTTGTTCGATCCCTCGCCGTGTGGCTGATCCTGATCTGCGCCGAAATCGCAGTTACGAACGGCGTGCTGCCTGAATATCATCCGGTGCAATCGGGTGCCTTGGCTCGCTGTTGTGCCGTGTCTATGTGATAGGTCTCGTCATGGCTTGACGGCAAACACTTTGACGCGGGCTGCATACTCGTTGACATCGTACTGCTTGAACAGAACTCCAAGCTGGCCGTGAAGCGTGCTTTCACTCGTTGCGCAAGTTGAGGAGCAGCAGCCCGTGTCGATGACCGCCAAACCACCTGATGGTTGGGCCGGTGCCGAACAGCAGCCAGATTGGTGCTCCACCTTGGCATAGGAATTCAGGCTCGCAAACGGACTGAATTGATATTTTCGGCTTCGAAAATGTTGCGAAATTCCCCACAGAACTTGGCATCGCGGTCAATGAGTACGTATCGCTTGCCGAGTAGAAAGCCGTCCACGCAGTCAGTCAAGTTGATCGCCATCCGTTTCATCCACTGCTCATGGGGGCTCGGAGTGCAACCAGCGAAGTGCACGCGCCGCGTGGCCACTTCCATCACGAACAGCAAGTAGAAGGTGACCGGCCCGCCCTTGGTCCACACCTCAATGGTCGTGAAGTCGATGGCGGCCAGCAGATCCCAGTGTGATTTGAGGAACGTTTTCCAAGTTGTCTGACGCTTGCGATCCGGGGCGGGCTCGATTCCGTGTTCCTGAAGGGTGTTGCCAACGGTTTGATCTGAGATGTGATACCCGACATTCGCCAGCGCACCCTGGATCCGGTCGTAGCCCCAAGTAGGGTTTTCCTTGGCAAATCGCCGGATCAAGTCGACGATGACTGGGCCGGATCGTGGTCTGCCGACGCTCTTCCGCTGATCGCTGTGGTCCCACTTCTTGGCAGCAAGCTGCCGATGCCGACGCATGATCGTGTCCGGTGTGACGATCGCGGTCAGTTCCATCAAGGCCTTTCGTCCCAGGGACTTGCCCTTGACGGCCAGTAGTCGGCGTTGAGCATCGGTCAGTAGAAGCCGCTTCTTACCCTGTGCCTTCATCAGGGCATCAAGTTCCACTTGATAGAACGCGATGATCGCTTGCTGCTCGCGATGGACCCAACTCGCGAGAATCATCAACAAGAGTTGCCAGGGTGGCAGGATGAAACTCATGAACAGCCTGTGGGTGAAAGTGATCGCCAGAAGCTTCACGATCTCGCGCCCCCGAGTCCGCGTCAACATGATCCCGTCATCGAGCAGCCATATGGCGAGTCGTGGAAGGCGAGGTGCGTCCGTTGGTCCTGACCGGGTGAAGAGTGCGGCCAACGGTACCGTCGGAGTTTACCTCCCAGCGACCTTCCAAAACTCATGCGAACGACTTGGAGTTCGGCCAAATATTTTGACCACACGCTGTTTACTGATCGGTCTGGCTGCTTGCTCGGCGACGACGCACGACGACCAAGCCACACGCCAGCCCGCCCAGCGCGAGCAGACTGAGTGAAGCGGGCTCGGGAACCGATGTGGTTTCGATCACCACCTGATTGACGAAACTATCACCGGGCAAGTTAATGTAAATCTGTTCGGAGTCCGGGTTGGGGAAGATCTGCCAGTCTTCCCAGCGGTGATAGCCGGGAAACGTCTCGTCGCTGCCAGTGAAAACCACTTGCGCGTTCGGTCCAACCACGTTGTCAAAGGCGAAAATCGGACCTACAGTGGGAGGGGCAGTTGGATCCCACACACCGTTGATCTGCACGCGGATAAGCTTGAACGGCTCGAAGTCAATGTAGTTGGGGATGTCGAAACACAGGAAACTATCGGCTCCCCCAGTGCCGATGTAACCATTCGATCCGTTGCCGTCGAAATCCGGCGTCCAAATGACTCCAGAGCCAGGTGTCACGAGCGGCACGCCGTTTGGATTGAATGTCGGAATCTGGCCGTCCGGCTGGGTGACTCCCTGATTCTGAAACTCCCATTCTCGAAAGGTGTACAGCCCCGTTCCCCGCCACGGCGGTGGCACGATATCGTCAGCTCGGGCCGTACCGCCGAACAACATGCACATCGTTATCGCCGCAAACCACGCACCACACCAACTCCGACCCACGCATCGACACATGATCTTTGCTCCCCAAATGCGAGTGAAAACAATGGCCGAAAGCACCCAATCGGCCAACTACTTCCAGGCTGAATAGACTAGCCCGGCTCCAGCCTCGCACTGTAATTCGACGAAGCCGGCAGCACAAGTAAAAAGTCTGAATATTTTCCTGAGTGACGCGTGCATGTCACGGACGTAACGCGCATCAAGCCGGCTTCCTGCCTCTCTTACCCGATGGGCCGGCAAAACAGCGCCGCCGCGAAAACCATTCCTTTATTGCCGTCGCCGCAGCTTGATCCACATCACCGCCCCGCCCAGCGTCCAGAGAACGACGGTCGACGGCTCAGGCACCAAGGAGAACTCCAGGTCGTCGATGCCCCAGAATGTGTTATCGAGCGAAATCCCATCGATACGACTGATCCCGCTGACGGAGAATCCCGCAGGCACTCGCTCGTAGCTTTCCACCTCCTGCGATTCCAGGAGCGTGCCGTGTGCATCATACGCCCGGAACTCCGTCACCGCGCCCAAGTTAGACATCAGCCAGTGTACGCCCTCGACGGGTGCGGCGAATTCCATCCGCAAAATGTCCAGCGCGATGAAATCGGTGGAGGAAAGATTGACCCATGCGTTGCCATAAATGGGGATGTCGCTGAGCACGACCGAGCTTGCCGGCAAATCCCCCTCGAATGCTGAAAACGTGACGCCCCAGCTGGCGTATTGGTTGGTCAGAATCTCGCGGTCGTTGATTGTCGAACCGTCGGCGGCGGTATCGAAATCGATCAGAATGTCTGCCGCAGCAGGTGTGGCCAGCGCAAATAGCAAGAGGCCGCAGACAATCGCTTGGACCAGTGCAATGCGTTTCATGACGGGTTCCTTTCTTTCCTCAGTGGTGAGATTTCTTCCAACAGGTCGTTCAGTGTGTCATCCAGCAGAGTCGTCTCCTCCAAGTCGACCAGCGCGCGGTCATGGTAAGCGGCGCGGCTCGTCGTCTGCCAGCCCCGTGTCTCGGCGGCGCGGCTGCCCAACCCCTGCGCGTCTTCGACAAGCGGTACGAACGACTGCTGCGCCTCGAGCCAACCGTCACGCCATCGCTCTGCCGCCGCGGCCGCAAATCCGGCGTCGCGGATCTCCAGAGCGCGAGCGCTCCGGGGAGTAAGGCCGCTGTGCGAGGAGGCAGGCAGCGACGCGACCGTAGCCGACTCGCTCGCCTCGCCTTCACCTTGCGCACCCCCCTGCGTGTTGAGCCGGTTGATGATCAACAAGACGTCGCGCGGCGAGCAGAAGCCATCTCCGTTCACGTCAAAGTGCGGAGCGCCGATGACGTACGGCGTGAGCAAGTGCCCCTGTGGGTCGCGATAGCGCGGGGCGTTGAGTTCGTTGATGACGAAAAGAACGTCGCGGGGCGAGACCACCCCGTCGCCGTTGACGTCGTATGGATTCTCGGGGTTCAACCACGCTTCGTTGTCCAGCACGGTGATCACCGCACTACCTGCCGAATAGCTGACGGACTCGGCGACGATCGTCACCTCCTGGGGGCCGTCCAGCAACATATCGTCGACGGCGTCAATCGGGACGGTGACGGAGGACTTCCCGGCAGGAATCGTCACGGTGCCGGGCAGTGCGATCTCCGTCGGACCGTCGGTCGACAGCGTGACGAGCAAGGGAACAGTCATGTCGGCACCGCTGCGCGTGATAGTGAGCGTCGTGGCGGCTGCCGCGGCTCTCCAGGATGGCGGAGGCGCCGAGGCTGAGCGTGAACTGGCCGGCAGGCTGGCTCACGTCCACCGTGATCGTTTCGTCATCCATCAGTGCGGGGCTGCCGTCGTCCGTCACGCGCACGGTGAATGTGAACTGCCCGGCCGCCAGAGTCTGCCAGTGGAATTCGCCGGTCACGGGGTCGAGCGACGCCTCGTCCGGCGCGCCGATCAGGCTGAATCGCAGCGCCCCTTGCGGCACGTCGCTGTCCGTCGCGGTGGCGATGAACTGCACCACATCGCCCGGCTGGACCGCGCGGTCGCCGATTGGATCGAGCTGCGGCGCCTCGTTCACCTCCAGGACCGTGATCGTAAACGACAGTTCGTCCGACAGGGCGGGAGTGCCACTGTCGGTCACACGCACGGTCAGCGTGAACGTGCCGCCGCCGTGCGTTTCGGCCGGCGTCCAGCTGAACACGCCGGTTGAGGCGTCCAGCGCGGCCCCTTCGGGACCATCCGCCAAGGCATAGGTCAGTGTCTGCGCAGGCCGATCGGCGTCGGATGCGAAGACCACGAACGATCGCAGCACGCCTTCCGTGAAGAGCTTGTCGCCGATCGGACTTAGCTCGGGCGCACGGTTCACTTCGTGCACCGTGACGGTCATCGTTTCCTCGTCCCACAGGTTCGGGCTGCCGTTGTCGGTTACGCGCACCGTGAAGGAGTAGTCGGCCGGACCGTCCGTCTCGCCCGGCACCCAGCGGAACTCGCCCGTGCGCGGATCGAGCGAGGCACCGGCCGGCGCGTCGATCAGGGTGAAGGTCAACGCGTCCGTGGCATTGCCGTCGCTGGCAGCGGCCGTGAATGTGAGTTCGGTCAGTTCGTCGACGACCCGATTACCGATCGACGCCAGTTCGGGTGGCAGATTGTCAGCGTAAACGGTGATGGCGACCTCCTGCCACGCGGTCAGCGGCGGCTGGCCATCGTCGCTCACCTCGATCGTCACCGGGAAGCGGCCCGGTTCGGTCGGCGTCCACTGGAACACGCCGGTCATCCGGTCAAGTGTGGCGCCGACCGGTGCGCCCGCCGCCAACGCGAATCGAAGTTGATTGGCCGGTACGTCGACGTCCCGCGCGGTGACGGTGAAGGTGACCGTGTTCCCCAGCCGAACCTGACGATCCAGCAACCGGTTGAGCACCGGTGCTTCGTTCACTTCGCGGACCGTCACCCGGACCGGTTGCTCGGCCGAAAGGGCCGGGGTCCCATTATCGGTCACCCGCACACGGAATTGATGAATCTCCGGCCCGTCGGTCTCGCCTGGCGTCCACGCAAACTGGCCAGTGAGCGGATCGATCGTGGCACCGGCGGGCGCACCGATCAGCGTGTAGGTCAGTTCGTTGGCCGGCAAGTCGGCATCGGTGGCGGCGGCTTGGAATTCCAACCGGCTGCCTTCCTCGATGTCGTAAGAGTCGATCGGACTGAGCTGGGGTGACTGGTTGATCTCACCCGCCGTCACCTGGAACGTCCGCACCGCGCTCTTGGGTGGCGTCCCGCTGTCGGTGACCCGCACGGTGACGGCGTGTACGCCGGCGCCTGAGCTTCTCCCGGCGTCCAGGTGAAGACCCCCGTGTTCGGATCAATAGCGGCGCCTTCCGGTGCGCCCGGGTCCAGGCTGAACGTGAGCGTGCTACCCAAGTCATTGTCGCGCGCGCTAGCGGTAAGCGTCAGCGTGTCACCTTCCGCGATCGTCTGATCGGCAATGGCATCGAGTGTCGGAGGCAAATTGCCGACCGTGAAATTGCGGATGTAGCTTCCCGCAGTGGTTGCCGGATTGTCGTCAGCATCCAATCTCAGACCAGCCAGGTCGTGCAGGCTGCGATCAGTGTTGTCAAACACGGTAAAGCGATAGTTGCCTGCTGACAGTCGTCCGTCCGGCAAAGTGACTCCCAGCGTGGTCATGGTTGTCTGAGAGTCGTAGGTTGCCGTGAGAGCGAAGATCAAGTCGTCCTCATTGTCGAAAACGGCGTCAACGCCTGGGTGACGCAATTCGTAGTTGGCGGCGGCCTGGGCATCGATCGGGTTGATGTCCTCGCTGAAAGTTACGCTGATCGTGTCAAAAGTGGCATCTGCCGAGCCCGCGTCTGCAATAAACGCGGGAGAGACTGCGACCACTGTGGGAGGCGTTTCATCGTTGCTCGAACCACGGAACTCGTAGGCTCCAATGTCGACATAGGATTTGCCCTGCGTTAGGCGGAAGTCGATGGAATTGACGTTCGTAAGAGCAACACGACCATCGTAAGCGGATTCAATATAGAACCTCCCATCTCCGCGAGAGATGCCGACCGTCGGAGTCAGGTTGGTGTTCCCCGCGCCATAGTCGAACCGCACATTGCCATCACTGTAAAGCGTGACTGAGAAATTGACATCGCTGCTATCCAAGGCATTGGTCGCATTCCAGCGGATGGTTATTTGGCCAGTCGTGGAGCTGTCGACGAAAATATCGTCTCCCATTCCGTTGGTTTTCAGATTATCCCACAATGGTGCGAGCATCTGATTGTTGCGTAGTTTCTCAACGGTATTGACCGAATCGCCACCCGACAAAGAGCTACTACCGAAGCGCAGGAAGCCCTCTGTCGAAACCGTCACGCTGGTATAGCTGACACCGTAGAACGGGAAGCTGAACGGCAGCGTCAGCGTGAAGTAGGTGCCGTCGCTGCGCCAATTACTGGCCGTACCGACCTCTGAAAACTGACTGCTGCCGAGCGCATTTTCCTCGTAGTCAGGAGAGCCAGTGTTCGCAGTGCCTGGATCATCACGGCGCGTAAAACCTTCGATGTCCGTCGCCGGAGCTGCCCACGTATCGCCGCTGTCGATGGCAATCGACCGCTTGATGCGGTAGAAATTGTCGTCGAGACCGCCATCGTAGCCCCCGCGACTGGTGGTGTAGCCCAGCACGTTGTCCGCGCCGTCGATATCCGCGAAGAGCGGATCGCCATCGAGCGAATGTATCTCACGACCAACAGTGGCCGGATTGCCCTGGAGCGCGGTCTGCCAGTCGGTGAGACTATTGTGGACAACGCCGTTCCACACTCCTGTTGAGCCAGCCACGCCAGCGTAAAGGATGTTGTAGTCACTATCGAACCCGGTTTGACTGTCATTGGCCACATTGATGGCATAGCCCGCATCGACCCACAGGATGTTATTGCGGAGCGTAGTACTCTTGACGTTGTCCTGAACGCGAATCGCATCGCCCGTCGGCTGGTAGACTGTGTTATTAGTGACAGTGAACGTGCCAGGGTTGGAGCGAACACGGATGCCTTGGTTGGTGTTGGCGTACACCAGATTGTTGTTTACCGTGATTTGGTTTCCGAAGTATGCACTGCCGTAGGCGTCGATACCAATCGGATTCGAATAGACCACGTTGCCAATGAGCTGCGAGTTGCCCCAAGACGCCACGATGCCGACAGTGCTGTTGGCGTAGACGCGGTTGTTGCGGACGACGGCGTCCGAGTCCGCGCTGATTCCGGTGGCGTTCCCGTAGACCACGTTATCGGATGCCTCGGCGGATGACGACACGTAGATTCCGTAGGTGTGGGTATGACCAGAAACGATGTTGCCCGCAGCAAGAACATGGCCGGCGATCTGAATCCCATAAGCATTGTCGCGGACCGTGTTGCCGCTAATTACCATCCGGTCGGCTGCCAAGTAGGGGCCGGACGCGTAGATGCCAGTGTAGCCGTTGCCGTACACCAAGTTCTCCGATACCACGGCTTGGGCGGATCCTGCCAGGTAAATTCCCCGCGAGGCGTTGTCGAAGATCGTGCTGTGGGACACAACGACAAAGTCATTGCTGCCCTCAAGGTGCAAACCGTCTCCATTGTTTGCGTAGATCCGACTGTTGGAGAGGACCAGCTGGTCACTTTCGCTATTCGGAGTCGCAATCGCGAATACGCCATGCTGACCACCGGTGATCGACAAGTGCTCGAGTGTCACGTCATCAGCACCGGCCAGTTCGACCACATAACATCCGCTCGAATTATTGCCTCGATCCAGGACGGCCGTGGCACCGACTGGCCCTTCAATGCGGACACCACTGTCGTCCGGTAACAGTCGCAGGTTGTCAAGCAGTGTATAGAGCCCCGCGTCGACGTGAACGACATCGCCCGGCCCCAGGTCGTAGGCATTGAGCAGCGCGGCCAAGCTGGCCATCGGTTGGTCAGGGCTCTTGCCGCTGTGGGCGTTGTTACCCACAGCCGTGGTGAAGACGTCGCCAACCCTGGAGTTGTCGTTGACGTAGTAATGATTGCCGGCATTGGTAATCAGAAATGTACCGTCGGAAACGTCCTGCGGTGTGGTCAACACATTGGCGCGGACGCGAATGCGATAATCGGTGCCGAGCAGGTCAGGCACCGTCCACGTGAATTCGCCATCGTTGCGAGTAGCGCTGGCAATCGTCGCCACTGGTGCCGGATTGTTTCCCTGCATTAATTCCAGGTCCGCTGTTTCATAGATCAGATGTTGGTAGTGTTCCTGGATTTGTACAGCAGTCAGGGCTTGATCGTAGACCGCCACCTCATCGACAGCTCCCTTCCATGCGTAGTTGTCACTTGGGTGGCTCCCGATCGATAGCGGTTGGGTCGAATGGTTAATCGCCGCGCTGTAAGCCAGCGATCCAACCAACTGGCCATTAACGTACAGTCTGAGAGCCGCGCCATCGTAGGTGCCAACCAGGTGCGACCACTCCCCAACTGGAATCGTGGTTGCAACGTAGTAGTTATTAAAATGATTGACGAAGAAGCGGATCTGGCCGGAACGAACTGCACTAGGCCGTAGCCGCTACCCCAACTACTGTCGGACTTGGTAAGCACGTTGCCGTAAATGGACGTGGTTGGGTCGGGCTTGACCCAAGCCTCGAGGCTCAGTTGTGTGGGGCGCAAGTCTCGCGCTGTCGGGCAGGCTCACTGAGTCGTTACGCCGTCAAAGCGCGCCGCCGTGTCGGCGTCATTCTCCACAGCACCCAGTTCTGCCTAGCGCGACATCATTGAGGTAGGTGCCGGTGTGGTTGTTGCCCGATGCGTCCACTGCGGTTGTGCCGCTGGCCTCTCCCAACCGCCAATAGCCGCGAGGTGTATCGGCCAGAACTGCAGCGGAGTAGCTTCCGATTTGATTGATACCATCGCTGCTCCAGGTGATCGAAATCTGCTGGCCTACCTCTAGTTTCTCTAGATTATTGGGGGACAGCACTTGCACCACTCTTGATGGACTGGTGGTGGCTTGGGTGGTATTGCCAGTGTGCCCCTGATTCACCCTTCCGCCGTTGGGCGTTGGTTCGTTCGTATATGTCCAGCTCGGATCGCCGGCGTCGATCGTTGATGAGCCGGCAGACGCTGCAAAGCTGTCGTCCAGCCCACGGTCTCCTGGCACGTGCTGCACAATAATGGCATCGGCAGCCACTTGCTGGCCAGCAACGGTATTGACCATTCGCACGGTTAGTTCGCTGCTGGTGGCTTGAAAGACTCCCAGACGTGACCAAGCCTTACCTGTATCAATGAATCCCGAGGGCGCGGCCTGCTGGTTGAAAGATAAGATCCTCAGCAGCCGGTCACCATCGTAGACTTCGTAGCGGGCTTGTTGAGTCAGGTAGGGCCGCGGATCCCAGGCGGCCCCCAGACGATACGATTGGCCGGGCGTTAGCCCCGTCAACTGCCAAGTGGCGACCAACGGGGTCGTGTCCACTTGGCTATGGTGATAATCCTGGTTGACCGACAAATTTGACCAGCCGCCCCCGGTGCTGAACCCAGTGTCGCCGTCGTCGATGGTGGCCACGAGCGTGGCCCCGTCACGGATCTCAACGCGGTCAGCGATAATCCGGTAGGTGGGGTAGCTGCCGTTGAGACTGACAGTCACCGTTGCATTTCCCTGGGCATTGGCCTGGAGCGTGAAGTTCAGACTGGCAGAGGACGTGGCTGCTTGGTTGATTGCCACACTTCCCGGATGCGCTGCTGCCGCTAACGCTGAGGCTGCCGGTAGTCAGCCCAGCGTGACTCGGCCAGTAGGCAACGGCCGTGCGGCTGTATGTCTGGTTTGGCACCAGCCCGCTAAATTGAAAGGCATATGAAGCGGCTGATCCGCTGGCTGATTCCAGGAAGTCTCCGTCGTAGCCAACGACCGAACTCCAAGCTCCGGTTGTCGAAAAGTTGGGGCTACTGTCATCCACCACGACACCGGCGGCTAGTGGTACTTCGCTATAACCTAAAACCTCGTCGGCACCGTTGGGATCAATCAAGCTCGGGTTGGTCGTCTGACTATGCTGGTCGAAGCCCAACTCGTAGAACCAATCGGCTAGATTGGTGAATTCTCGCCCTTGCCACAACGCCAGCTTGCCACTGCCGGTTGAAACCAGCGTGTTGTAGTCGCTGTTGAACCCGGTTTGACTGTCATTGGCCACATTGATGGCATAGCCCGCATCGACCCACAGGATGTTATTGCGGAGCGTAGTACTCTTGACGTTGTCCTGAACGCGAATCGCATCGCCCGTCGGCTGGTAGACCGTGTTATTAGTGACAGTGAACGTGCCAGGGTAGTAACTGTAGCTGCGAACACGGATGCCTTGGTTCGTGTTGGCGTACACCAGATTGTTGTGTACCGTGATTTGGTTGTCTGGGGTAGACTGGCGTAGGCGTCGATACCAATCGGATTCGAATAGACCACGTTGCCAATGAGCTGCGAGTTGCCGTAAGACGCCACGATGCCGACAGTGCTATTGGCGTAGACGCGGTTGTTGCGGACGACGGCGTCCGAGTCCGCGCTGATTCCGGTGGCATTCCCGTAGACCACGTTATCGGATCGCCTCGGCGGATGACGACACGTAGATTCCAACGTAGTTGCGTGGGTATGACCAGAAACGATGTTGCCCGTCACAAGCACATGGCCGGAGACAGAAATGCCACGATAAGCATTGTCGCGGACCGTGTTGCCGCTAATTACCATCCGGTCGGCTGCCAAGTTGGGGCCGGACCCGTAGATGCCACCGTAGCCGTTGCCGTACACCAAGTTCTCCGATACCACGGCTTGGGCGGCTCCTGCCAGGTAAATTCCCTGCGAGGCATTGTCGAAGATCGTGCTGCGTGACAAAGTCAAACGATCGCTACCGCCGGCGCCGTAGACGCCATATTGTCCGCCGGTCAGGCTAAGCCGGTCGACAACCACGTCGTCCGCACCAGCAAATTCCAACACGTAACGACCTGCGGAAGTGTTACCGCGATTCAGGACGGCCGTGGCACCGACTGGCCCTTCAATGCGGACGCCGCTGTCGTCGGGCAACAACCGGAGGTTGTCGAGCAGCGTGTAGTTGCCCAGCGTCGACGTGAACGACATCGCCCGGCCCCAGATCGTAGGCATTGAGCAGGGCGGCCAAACTGGCCATCGGTTGGTCAGGGCTCTTGCCGCTGTGGGCGTTGTTACCCACAGCCGTGGTGAAGACGTCGCCAACCCTGGAGTTGTCGTTGACGTAGTAATGATTGCCGGCATTGGTAATCAGAAATGTACCGTCGGAAACGTCCTGCGGTGTCGTCAACACATTGGCGCGGACGCGAATGCGATAATCGGTGCCGAGCAGGTCAGGCACCGTCCACGTGAATTCGCCATCGTTGCGAGTGGCGCTGGCAATCGTCGCCACTGGTGCCGGATCGTTTCCCTGCATTAATTCCAAGTCCGCTGTTTCATAGATCAGATGTTGGTAGTGATCCCGAATCTGGCTCAGCAGTCAGCACTTGATCGTAGACCGCCACCTCATCGACGGCTCCCTTCCATGCGTAGTTGTCACTTGGGTGGCTCCCGATCGATAGCGGTTGGGCCGAATGGTTAATCGCCGCGCTGTAAGCCAGCGATCCAACCAACTGGCCATTAACGTACAGTCTGAGAGCCGCGCCATCGTAGGTGCCAACCAAGTGCGACCACTCCCCAACTGGAATCGTGGTTGCAACGTAGTAGTTATTCCAATGATTGACAAAGAAACGGATCTGGCCGGCGTACTGCACCAGGCCGTAGCCGCTGGCCCAACTACTGTCGGACTTGGTAAGCACGTTGCCGTAATCGGAGGTGGTTGGGTCGGGCTTGATCCAGGCCTCGAGGCTCAGTTGTGTGGGGCGTAAATCTAGACTGTCGGGCACACTGACCATATCATTGACGCCGTCGAAGCGAACTGCCGTGTCGACGTCATTATCAATAGCTCCCGGCTCTGCCAGCGTGACGCCATTGAGGTAAGTGCCCGTTTGGTTGTTGCCGGAGGCATCCACGGCCATTGTGCCGCTGGCTTCCCCCAACCGCCAATACCCGCGTGGGCTATCGGCCAAGATAGCATCAGCATGGCTTCCAGGCAGATTGATACCATCGCTGCTCCAGGTGATCGAAATCTGCTGGCCTACCTCTAGTTTCTCTAGATTATTGGGGGACAGCACTTGCACCACTCTTGATGGACTGGTGGTGGCTTGGGTGGTATTGCCAGTGTGCCCCTGATTCACCCTTCCGCCGTTGGGCGTTGGTTCGTTCGTATATGTCCAGCTCGGATCGCCGGCGTCGATCGTTGATGAGCCGGCAGACGCTGCAAAGCTGTCGTCCAGCCCACGGTCTCCTGGCACGTGCTGCACAATAATGGCATCGGCAGCCACTTGCTGGCCAGCAACGGTATTGACCAATCGCACGGTCAGTTCGCTGCTGGTGGCTTGAAAGACTCCCAGACGTGACCAAGCCTTACCTGTATCAATGAATCCCGAGGGCGCGGCCTGCTGGTTGAAAGATAAGATCCTCAGCAGCCGGTCACCATCGTAGACTTCGTAGCGGGCTTGTTGAGTCAGGTAGGGCCGCGGATCCCAGGCGGCCCCCAGACGATACGATTGGCCGGGCGTTAGCCCCGTCAACTGCCAAGTGGCGACCAACGGGGTCGTGTCCACTTGGCTATGGTGATAATCCTGGTTGACCGACAAATTTGACCAGCCGCCCCCGGTGCTGAACCCAGTGTCGCCGTCGTCGATGGTGGCCACGAGCGTGGCCCCGTCACGGATCTCGACGCGGTCAGCGATAATCCGGTAGGTGGGGTAGCTGCCGTTGAGACTGACAGTCACCGTTGCATTTCCCTGGGCATTGGCCTGGAGCGTGAAGTTCAGACTGGCAGAGGACGTGGCTGCTTGGTTGATTGCCACACTCCCGGATGCGCTGCTGCCGCTAACGCTGAGGCTGCCGGTAGTCAGCCCAGCGTGACTCGGCCAGTAGGCAACGGCCGTGCGGCTGTATGTCTGGTTTGGCACCAGCCCGCTAAATTGAAAGGCATATGAAGCGGCTGATCCGCTGGCTGATTCCAGGAAGTCTCCGTCGTAGCCAACGACCGAACTCCAAGCTCCGGTTGTCGAAAAGTTGGGGCTACTGTCATCCACCACCACACCGGCGATTAACGGTACTTCGCTATAACCTAA
Source organism: uncultured Planctomycetota bacterium (assembly GCA_963700515.1). Lineage (GTDB taxonomy): Bacteria > Planctomycetota > Planctomycetia > Pirellulales > Pirellulaceae > JAJRVM01. The sequence continues at coordinate 173,543 of CAVOXY010000008.1, forward strand.
AACTTCGTCGGCACCGTTGGGATCAATCAAGCTCGGGTTGGTCGTCTGACTATGCTGGTCGAAGCCCAACTCGTAGAACCAGTCGGCTAGATTGGTAAATTCTCGCCCTTGCCACAACGCCAGCTTGCCACTGCCGGTCGAAACCAGCGTGTTGTAGTCGCTATCGAAGCCGACTTGACTATCATTGGCCACGTTGATGGCATAGCCCGCATCGACCCACAAGATGTTATTGCGGAGCGTAGTACTCTTGACGTTGTCCTGAACGCGAATCGCATCGCCCGTCGGCTGGTAGACTGTGTTATTAGTCACAGTGAACGTGCCAGGGTTGGAGCGAACACGGATGCCTTGGTTGGTGTTGGCGTATACCAGATTATTGCGTATTGCGATTTGGTTATAGCTGGGGTAACTTGCGTAGGCATCGATACCAATCGGATTCGAATAGACTACGTTGCCAATGAGCTGCGAGTTGCCGCAAGACGCCACGATGCCGACCGTGCTATTGGCGTAGACGCGGTTGTTGCGGACGACGGCGTCCGAGTCCGCGCTGATTCCGGTGGCGTTCCCGTAGACCACGTTGTCAGACGCCTCAGCGGATGCACATAGATGCCAACGTAGTCTGAGTGGGTATGACCAGAAACGATGTTGCCCGTCACAAGCACATGGCCGGAGACATAAACCCGAACTGCCACGAGCATCTCGCCAAGCATTGTCGCGGACCGTGTTGCCACTAATCACGATCCGGTCGGCTGCCAAGTTGGACCCGACCGCCGAGATGCCAGCAGCGTAGCCATTGCCGTACACCAGATTCTCCGATACTACGGCCTGGACGGATCCTGCCAAGTAAATTCCCTGCGAGGTGTTGTCGAAGATCGTGCTGTGGGACACAACGACAAAGTCATTGCTGCCCTCAAGGTGCAAACCGTCTCCATTGTTTCCATAGATCCGACTGTTGGAGACGAGCAGATGGTCACTGTCGCTATTCGCAGCCGCGTACACGCCATACTGGCCACCGGTGATCGACAAGTACTCGATGGTCACATCATCGGCATTCGTTAACTCGATCCCATAGCTGCCGGTGAGCGTGCTGCCACGATGGATCACTGCCGCGCGTTCCGGATAGGCGGCGTTATGATAGCCCTCGAGGGTCACGCCGGAATCATCGGCTGTGATGATCAGGTTCGTCGTTAGATTGTAGATGCCAGCGTCGATGCGAATTCGGTCGCCCGCATCCAGATCGTAGGCTTGTAAAATACCTCGAACGGAAGCTTTCGGTGTAGCCGGCGATAGGCCATCGTTGGCGTCATTGCCGGGGGCGGTTGACCAATCACCAGATTCGAATGTTCCATCGTTGACGTAGTAGGCGCTAACCGCACCGGCGAGCGTAAACAGGGCATTACTTGAGTCAGACGGTACACCGCTGCGAGTCACCCGCAGACGATAGTCGGTACCAAAGGGGACCGTATCGGGTACCAGCCAATTGAATTCGCCGTCATTCGGTGTGTTGGCAGCTATCGTAAGGATCGGAGCGAGATTGCCGTCCTGCATCAGATCGATGTCGACGTTCCCATTCTGGTTATGACTTCGCCAGCGAATGGCGAACGTTTGGTCGACTAGCCAAGTCTCTCCCCCGTCGGGACGAAGTACGGTCACGTACTCGGCAGGACTGAGCGAAGCTTGGGACGTGTTGCCAAAGGCTCCCAAGTTGATGTAGCCGCCGTTGGGCGAGAGCTCAAACGAGAAACTATCTGCGGCATCGCCTCGGTCGATACCCGGTGATTGGGACGCGTCGACAGTCAGCACGGGGGCTAGCAGCACAGGAAGACCGCTTGTCGTCGAGATCGCCGGAGCCAACGATCCCGAGTGGTAGCTGCCGTGCTGACTCATCAGGTGAAAATCATCGTCTCGACCATCACTGGTCGGTGCGGAGTAGCCAAGCAAACTGTCGGCACCGTTCGGATTGACAAATAGTGGATCCTTTGGCAACGAATTGGAATCGGTGAAGGCAGCCTGCTGCCAAGCGAACAACGTGGCTTGCTCAAGTCCCTGCCAGAAGCCCACTCTGCCCGTGCCCGTGGCGTGAATCAAGTTATAGTCGCTCTGGAATCCAACCTGACTATTACCGAACACATTAATCGCGTAGCCGCTGTCGACAACCAAAATATTGTTGCGGAGGCGTGCATTTTGAGCACCATCTAACCGTACGGCATCGCCTACTACTTGATAAACCGTGTTGTTAACGACCTGACTGCCGCTACCTTCCCAGACCCGTATGCCTAGTCCCGAATTGGCGTAGACCAGGTTATTGACGACTACGCTCGAGGTAGCCTCGACGCCAATCGTGTTGGAGTAAACCACATTGCCACGCACCGTTCCATCGCTGCTGCGAATCCCAACATTGGTGTTGTTATAAACGCGATTCTCACGGACCAAACCCGTGCCGACCACACCATTGTAGTTTCCATAAACCACGTTCATGGCCGCCTCCGAATCCGAGCCGAGCGAAATGCCGACATCGTTGGTACCCGACTGTCGGTAAACCGTATTGCCGACTACCAAGACGGTGCCCGTAGCGCTGATCCCCGTTTGCGTGTTGTCGTGGACGTTGTTCCCTCGGCCTAGCGACAGGTTTGCGTTTCCAAGCATGGCTGTAGGACCACTATTGACGACTGAGACCCCGGTGCGATTGAAGTAGGATTGATTCCCCTCGATGATCGCGCTTCCAGAAGTGCTAATTGACAAACCAATGTTGCCGTTGTTATAGGTCGAGTTGTTTTCGACACGCGGTGTACCGGCATTCGCCAGGTAGACACCATGGCTGCCGTTGGTGTGCGATATCGAATTGCTGAGGACGCCGATCGATTCCCTAATAAACACTCCGTGCCGCTGGTTGTTAGAAGTGTACAGATGATCGAAAGTGGTTACCGTCGAGCCCGCTTCGACGCGGATACCATCTTGGCTGTGACCGGTTGCGGTAAGGTAGGAACCAGTCAGGTTGTCGCTCGCGTTGTGCGCCAAAAGTCCGACCTGCCCGTTCGCGAAAGTCAAGTGTCGCACCGTCATGAAGTCTGCATCGTTCAGCTCCATAACGGGCGCGACGGTCAGCGGATTGGCATGCCGTAAAGTGGCTGTTCTGCCAGTAACCGTGGGACCGGTAATCGTGAATCCTTCGTCGTCCCCACCCAGGTCGAGAAGATTGGAGACGAATAGCGGAAACAGCAGCGGATAGTCGCCACTATCGACGTAGACAGTTTGCCCCGGACTAAGCGTATAGATCCGCGAAATATTATTGGGATAAGGCTTCGGCACGCTTGCCAGTTTGCCCGTGTGGCGATTATCCCCGGGTGCCGTCGTGAATTGGTCGTCTTGCGTGCCGCGGTCGTTGATGAAGAACGTCGTGGTATTTTCCGGGATCGTGAACGACTCCGTGCTGCGATCGAGCACCGCCGAATTGTCAACCAGCGACACCTGCACGCGCAGGCCGTACGTGCCGTAATCCAGGCCGCTATTGGCGGGAATCCAGGTGTACTCGCCGGAATCGGGCACGTCGGCGGCAATGGTCAGCCGATACGCCGGACCTTGCGGGCTGTCCTGGTAAAGATCGATGCGGACGCGCGAATCGGCGGCGTTGCTGTAGGACTCCCAGCGAATGGGCAACGGGCGCTCAAGTTCCCAATCCAGGTACAACTCGGGAGTTCGCAGGGCAATGTGCGTACTCGCGTCCTGAAGTTGCTCCGCGGCACCGTGGCCGTAGGCACCCTGATCCGGCGCGTACTGCTCGGGGATGACACGCAAGAACGCGGCATCCAGGTAGCCGTCGGTCGTCGATCCGCTGTAACGGGTCACCTCGTACGCGAAGCGCACCTGGCGGGTACCCTGGGGGATCGCGGCCCGGCCGCCGGCCAATTCCCAGCGATCCGAAACGTTCGTGGCACGGGCGAGTGCCTGACCGAGTTCCTGACCGTCGGCCGCCAGGAACGTGAGACGGACCGTCGCCCGGTCGTTGACCAGTTCCTGGGCCGAGCGGACGCGCCCACCGAACACGATGACCAGATCTTCACTGTCGAGTTGGGCGGGCGCGTAGCCGGCAGCCAGCAGGTCCACGGTCTGGGCCGCCGAGCCGACCTGAGAGGTGTTGGGGAAATAGTAGGACATGCCGTCGAACGGGTCTGGCGACGTGGTCGCCACCGTGCCGCCTGAATTCACTTGCCAACCGGTCAGCCCCTCTTCGAAGCTGGCGTTGTGCAGCAGGTTGTCGAAGCCCGCCGGCAATCCCAGATCAACACGCGCGTCGCCGGCGTCCACGGTCGGACTGGTGAATCGCAGTCCCGCGGCGATGTCAAAGACGCGGTAATCATCCCGCGCCAGATCGAAGAACCGCGGTTGAGCCCAACCGGGGGCGACCACCGTGTGGCCGGAGGAATGCAGATCGAACGCCGCCACATCGGCTTGCCAGTCCAGGATGTCATGGAACTCCTTCGACCAGTAAGCGACCTTGCCCGCGCCGGTGACAAACAGCGTGTTGAAATCGCTAAAGAAACCGCTCTGGCTGTCGTGGGCCACGTGCAGGTTGTAGCCGCTGTCCGCCCACAGGATGTTGTTGAGCACATCGACTTCCGTGGATCGGCTGTCGACACGCACGTTGTCTCCGGTCGCCGCATAGAGGGTGTTGGCGACCAGTTGCACGCGGTCGACGCTGCCCATTCGTACGCCGGCCGACGCGTTGCGGTAGATCAGGTTATGGTGAATCAACTGGTTGCTGGTGGCAGACACGCCCACGTCGTTGCGCGATGCGGTTGAACTGCACGGTGCCGTCAAACTGCACGCCCACCAAGTTCTGTTCGATCAGGTTCGCGGTGGCAAAATCCTCGCCGCCCAGTGTGCCCGAGCCGGTGACGCCCGTGACGTTGTCGTGAATGCGCTGGCCCTGCATGCGGCCAGTCAATTCCACCCCGTCGACGTTGTGGTGGATGTCGTTGGGTGCGGCGGACCCGACGTATCCGAGTCCTCCGCTCAAGGTGTTCACACTGGCCTGAATGCCGACCGTGTTGTTGCGGATCTCATTGCCGTCGAGAGCGGCGGGTGCGGCGTAGATGACGCCGACGCTGCCGCGCTCAAAGACGTTGCGTTCGATCGGGCCGGCGAATTCCGCCGCGATGCGCAGGCCGGTCCCACCGGAGACGGTGTTGCCGCGAATCACGCCGCTCGACGCGCTGGCCAGATCGATCCCCGTCTGTTCATCCGCGACGGAGATCGAGTTTCCGACGAGCAACAGATCGGTCGCCGCGTCGAGCTGCACTCCACCGACCTGCAGGGAATTCGCCAGGATGTGTGGGCTCGTTGCTTCCGTGAGCGTCACGCCGCCGGAGATCATGTTGCGGTGGACGGTCAGATTGGTGACGTTGGCCGCCGAAATCGAGCCACTGATCTCAAGCCCCTCGAGTGTTACGCCGTGTGCTCCGACGATGATCGAGCCGAACACCTCCGCGACCCCGTCGGCGGGGCCGACGATCGTGACCCCCGCATCCTGGGCGTCGATCGTGAATCCACCGTATCGGCCGGGGGCCAGCTGGATCACGTCGCCTGGTCCCAGGTCGTATTGGTTCAAGATGGCCTGGACGCTTGGGCCAGAACGCACCTGGTAAATAGTCGTGCGGTCGGCACGCACATACACTTCCGCGTCACCCGAGGCGGCATCCTGCCAGGCCACGATCGGGTGCCCGGCTTGGTCGACTGCCGCGGCCAGCGCGTGCACACGGTCGCCCGTGTGGTTTAGGCCGTCGTATTCGGCGTCACCCGGCAGTTCGGCTGCGAAACGACTGCCGTTCCAGACTTTGCCGTACAGCGCGGTGCGAACTCCGCGGCCGCTCTGCGTCAGGTCATCGACCCATAGCAAGTGCAGCCGTCCGCCGCTGGAGGCAAGTTGTGGCATTGACGCCTGCCCGACGGTCGAGGACACGCCGCGGCCGGAGGTAGCGCCAGTGCCCGCGGGCTGCCACGCCCCATCGTTGAACCGCGACGCGTAGATCTCCCAGTGCATGTCGACGAATGTCTGCCACGCCGCGAAAAGCTGGCCGTTGTGGTAAGCCAGCGTCGGAGCGCGGCTGTGATCGCTCGTGTTGCTCAGCCCGCCGCCCGACGCCGACTGGCCCAGCTCGATCCAGGTCCCGTCGCGCCGTTCACGGAGATGCACTTGCTGGACCCCGGCGACCGTCGTGGTCCAGGCGATGGCGATGTGGTTGCCATCAGCGGCCAGAGTCAGGTCCTGTGCCCCGCCGGCCGCCGCGGAGAGACCACTACTCAGATCGGTCCACACGCCATTGGCAAATCCTTTGACCTGCACACGCGGCGTGCCTCCGCTGCGATCGATCCATGCCACCACGGTACCAGCCGGCGTGAATACGACTGGCGCGCCGTCCGCCGTGCCGGTGCCACTGATCCCGCCGACATCGAGCGAGGAGCCAAGTGCGACCCAGGTGGCCGTCGCGGTATCCCATTGGGCCACCTGGATATCGCTGCCATCGGGTGACCACTGGGTCCAGGCCACGACGGGCTGGCCGGCGGCGTTGATGGCGACACTCGGTCGGCGCGACGATCCCGTTGAGTGGCTTACACCGCCGGCGTGGCGCTCTCGGCCAATTCCGACCAGCTTCCCTCGTTATGCTGTGCGAGATAGATTTCGAAATTGCCGTGGCGACTGTCGGCCCAGGCCACGAAGATCTCCCCATTGGGGCCGGTGGTGATCGACGGTTCAAGTGACAATCCTGTGTCACCACTCAGGCCAGCTGCCGTGGCGGACCCACCCAGCGCACGCCCACCGCACCCGTTCGTCCCCGGCGGCGGGCAGCGTCGCGGCGGGGGGGAGGAGCCCGGTGCCGGCGTTCGGTACCGGAGGGGGCGTCGGGTCCGGCGGCACAAAGTCGTTCGGATCGCCGCTCTCGCCCGGGCCGTGGTTCAGCAGTTCGCTGGATCCGCCGCCGCCGTCCAGATAATCATCATCGCCCTCGCCAAAGAGCAGATCGTTGCCGCCGTTGCCGTAGAGCCGGTCGCGACCGGCGCCAGGCTCGTCGGTATTCGTGCCGAAGTCGCCAAAGAGATGATCGACCGCCTGATCGTCGTCCGCGCCGGTCTCGCTATGCCCGTACAGAACATCGTGTTGGGCGCCGCCGATGAGCACGTCCGCCCCCGCGCCGCCGGTGAGCAGGTCGTCGCCCGGCCCGCCGTCGAGAAGATCATCGTCATCGCCGCCGCGGAGCGTGTCGTTGCCGGCTCGTCCCTGAAGCCGATCACGCCCGGCGCCACCGTCGAGCACGTCGGCGCGTCGTCCGAGCCCTCGAGCACGTCGTCCCCGTCGCCTCCTTCGAGCGTGTTCTGACCCGGTCCACCGTCCAATCGATCATCGCCCGCGGCACCGCGCAGGATGTCGTTGCCGCCTTGGCCGTGCAGTTCATCGGCCCCGTCCCCGCCGTCCAGGAGATCGTTCCCCGCATGCGATCCGTACAGTGTGTCATCTCCAGCGTCGCCGAAGATTTGGTCACCGTTGCCGGTACCGGCGTAGATCATGTCATCGCCTGCGCCGCCTCGGATGAGGTCCGCGTAGCCGCCGCCATCGACCCAGTCACTCCCGTCACCACCCAGGATCACATCGGCGCCGCCCAGCCCGTAAATGATGTCGTCGCCCGGTCCGCCGTCGATGAAGTCCCCGTGACGGATATTGTCCGAAAAATCAGGGTCATCATCTCCTTCGTCCGAACCGTGTAATCGGTCGTCGCCTGGTCCGCCCAGCAACGTATCGCCGACACCCGCACCGGCAAAGACGAGATCGCTGCCCTCGCCGCCATCGAGGTAATCCACGCCGGCGCCACCGTCGAGGTAGTCGTCGCCGTCTTCTCCGGCGAGCGTGTCATTGCCTGCCTCGCCGAAGAGCTCGTCGTTACCCTCCCCGCCGTGCAGTTGGTCGTCACCGTCGCCGCCATACAGCCGGTCTGCCCCGTCGCCGCCCTCAAGCCGGTCCTGGCCCGCTTCGCCGTAGAGCACGTCGCGGCCGGCACCGCCTCGCAGCGCGTCGTTTCCTAGTCCGCCGTAGAGCACGTCGTCGCCACTGCCGCCGTCGACGGTGTCGTTTCCGCCTTCGCCGAGGACGACGTCCCGACCGTCGCCGGCGTCGATGATGTCGTGGCCGTGATCAGCCAGCGGCGCGATCGTGGCCTGGCCGGTGCGATCATAGGTCGAATCGCCGCGGACCTGGTCCTGTCCCTGGCCGCCAAAGACCGTGTCGTCGCCGCCGCCGCCGCCGATCAGATCGTCACCGTCTCCCCCGTCGACCCAGTCGTTGCCTGCATCGCCGTTGACGATGTCCCGTCCGGCGTTGCCGTAGAGCATGTCGTCATCGGCTCCCCCGGAGATGTAATCATTGCCCGCTCCGCCGTGGATGGCGTCCCGCCCCGCATCGCCCGCCAGATCGTCATCGCCTTGATCGCCGTGGATGGTATCGTCGCCGCTGCCGCCGCGGACAGTATCTGCGCCGCTCCCACCGTAGATCACGTCGTTGCCATCACCTCCATCCAGGAAATCGTTACCGTCGTCGCCGCGGAGAATGTCGTTTCCGGACCCGCCCCGGAGGGTATCGTCGCCGCTACCGCCTTCGACGACATCATTCCCGTCGCCCCCTTCCAGCAGATCGCGACCTGACTGGCCGTAGAGCGTGTCGTGACCTCCGTCACCAAACAACTGATCGTCGCCGCTGCCGCCCTTGAGAGTGTCGTTACCGAGGCCACCCTGCAACAAGTCGTCTCCCGTTCCTCCATCAAAGAAGTCGTCCTCCGTCCCGCCGACGAGCGTGTCGTTGCCGGAATCGCCCCATAACAGATCGTTTCCCCCACCGCCGTCGAGAAAATCGTCCCCCGTGCCGCCGCGAGGGTGTCCGCCCCCTCGTGGCCCTCGAGTCGGTCATTCCCGGCACCGCCAGCGATCCAATCATCGCCGGCACGGCCCAGTAGGACGTCGTCTCCAATCCCGCCCTCGAGGTGGTCGTGTCCACTGCCGCCGTCGATCAAGTCGACTCCGCTGCCACCGTAGACCGCGTCGTCACCGTCGCCGGCCAGAATCGTATCGTTCCCGCCGCCGCCATCGATCCAGTCGTGGCCCGTACCCGTCTCGATCGTATCGTTTCCGGCACCTCCCCACGCGCGGTCGTTACCATGGTCATCTCGAAGGTGGTCGTCGCCGTCACCGCCATCAAGACGATCGTCATCGGCACCGCCGTCGAGCACGTCGTTGCCTTCCTCACCCAGCAGCGTGTCGTGGCCCCTCTCGCCGAACAGCCTGTCGTGGCCTGTGCCGCCCGCGAGAAAATCGTTACCCGATCCGCCGTAGAGGTGGTCGTCGCCGTCGCCGCCCCGCAGCACGTCGTCCCCGGTTTCGCCGTGGAGGTGGTCGTCGCCGGCGCCGCCACTCAGGAAATCGTCGCCCGCGCCGCCGTAGAGGTCGTCGCTGCCGTCGCCGCCGAAAAGGCGGTCGCGCCCGTCGCCGTCTTCCAGCCGATCATTGCCGTCGCCGCCCGACAGCGAGTCGTTGCCGTCTCCGCCTCGCAGCACATCGTGGCCGGCGCCCCCTTCGAGCGTGTCGTCGTCGCCGTCTCCGCTGAGCAGATCGTCACCGTCGTCACCGCGGAGCAGGTCGTTTCCGCTTCCGCCGTGCAGAACGTCGTCACCGGAATTGCCGACAAGTACATCGTGTCCCGCGCCCCCTTCGAGCGTGTCGGTGCCTGGGCCGCCGATGAGTCGGTCATCACCATCGCCGCCGCGCAGAATCGCCCATTTGCTGCCGCGATATTCGAGCACATCGTTGCCTGCCCCGCCACTCAGATCCGCGCTGGCCGCGATGTCCTCCGCGATGACGATCGAGTCGTTGCCCACGCCCGCGTCCGCGACAATGTGGTTGACGCCAACGAACTCCTGTTCCATGCCCTGCATGGCCACCGTGATCCGGCTGCCATTCGCACTGACTGTCACGTGCTCGTCACCGTCTTCGATGTCCTCTCCCCGTTCCCCGGCCCGCGGACCGACGTGCAGGTAGAGGACATCGTCCTCCATGTGCGCGAGAATCGGCGTGGCGGGCGCCGCAACATTCATGGCGTCCAGGTCCAAGATGACGGTTGGCCCGAACCGCCAGTCGTCCTCGAAAACCGTGTACTCGACATCCTTGTACTTGATGACGGGCGGGACATCGGAGACGTCAGTACACGCTCGGGCGTAACTTGGTCCAATACACTCCTGGTGAGTCTCCACGCCGTCAGGGATCCTTCCGTGGAAACCGGCCCATATGCCGGCCGAGAACTCGCCGGTGAAGTTTGCCCGAGAGATCAAACAGCGCGAACGGATTGTACGAGTTATGCCGGAGCAAGTAGAGCAATTCATCCGCGCGCACCTTCCCATCGTTGTTCGGGTCGCGCAGGTTCAGACCCAGGCCCTCGGGCGTGATTTCCAGGCCACCACTGATGTTCGCTTCGAAGATGTTGGCGCCGGCCACACCGTAGCCCGTTGCTCCGGAGAACACGAGGTGCCCTTTGAGAAACACTTCGGGGACATCCACACCCGCTTCATCGCGATCGGTCAGGTAGAATCCGTTGAACAGGTCGCGCGGGTCCTGCGAACCCACGAATTCCACCAGGCCCTGCGTGTCGTACGCCATGTCCAATTGAAAGCCTTGGGAAGCGGCGAAATCGAGACTGGCTTCGATGGAGGGGAGGACATTGATATGGATCGGCGGGATCGCGATCCCTTGTTCGAACGTGGGGAGGTCCAACCGCACCAAGTCGACCTGTTTTCCGAAGAACAACCCGAACACCTTCGCGGGTTCCTCCAGGATGGGGAAGATCAGGCCGCGTCCGCCCTCCGAGCGGGACGATTGCACGGCCGCCGCCAGCATCTCCTTGGCCCTGCGTCCGGCTTCGTCGCCAGGCGCCAGTAGATTGATCTTGCGGAGCAGATCGTCGAACTTAGCGATGACGGGCTCGAACGTCTCGAGATCGAAGCTCGGCTTGCGCGGATCGGCCTGGCTGGTGAGGTTGAAACTTCCCATATCCAGGTAAACCTCGCCCCCCGCGTCCTTGGTCATCTTCAGTAGCTGGTTGAAGTTGTAGACGGCCTTGAACAGCAGTCCCCAGGGACTGTCCCCCAGCGCCTTGGCGACCACGTCGGTCAGTTGCGTGCCAGACAGATTGTTGATATTGGGGATGTAGTTCTCCAGCAACTCAAGATCAGACAGGATGGGAATGTCCTTGTCGAGCGCGTTGAACAGCGGCTGCAGCGGCTCGAACAGGAGCCGCGCCTGGTCCAGAAACGGCTTGAGCAACCGGCTGACGAATTGGCCCACGTTGATCTGTGTGTTGCGAAACTCAATCTGCAGGTCGCCCTGGTCCGGCGCATCCGAGGCGAACGTCCAGTCGGCAACGAAATCGGTCGCGATCGTTGGGAAGTTGCTGTTGGCTCCAAAATCGGCTGTGAGCTTCAGATGCAGCCCCGCGTTACCCACGAGTGCTGGCTGACGCAGGTCAAACTCACCCAGTGTCACCTTGCCGTCATTGTCGCGGTCGACGAGATCGAGGCCTGTGGACAGCTGGAAATTCGAGGGCGAATTCGGATCGTCCACCGCTCTGGCCCGCAGCAGACCCAGCTGGGCCTGGATCGTCGTGTCGGGGATCGTGGCGGTCACGGACAAGTCCAGTTCATTGCCCGCGTGGCTGGTCAGATAGAAACCGTTCGACTTGTTCACACCGAATCCCAGCCGCCATGTGTAGTCGACGGCGACTTGAAACTTACCCTCGGTTTCAAACGTAAAACCGAGGCGTGGCAGTCCGAGATCGGCCTGCAGTGGCACGCTCATGCCCGCGAGCTTCTTGCTCAGCTTCACATCGAATTGGCGCTGCCGTCTGCTGGCACCATCACGTCGTCCACGGTCACCTTGCCGTCGCCCGTGGAATCGGCCAGTCCCCATGGCTTGAGCACATTAAAGATCGCTTGCTGGACCACGCCCACCGTCAAGGACGGCGCCCGTCGATTTCCGCAAAGAGCTGATTCTCGATGTCCTGTACGAACGTCACGACATTCGCCAGCTCTGGGCCGATCAAGGGGAGATTTTGCGCCAGGAGTTTGCTCTTGAGTTCGGCGGCGATCTTGTCGAACAGGTTCGACAGGCCGGTGGCCAGTCCCTCGAGCAGCTTTTCCACATCCATCTGGGCGCCGACGTCGGGGGATTCCAGCACCTGGCCGTTGGCCGGATTCCCGAGATCGCTCACGGCATAGACGAACTGGTTCTCGGGATACGGATCTTCGTCGTCGCCATCCTCGGCCGATCCACCCATCGGTATGCCGGGAGTGGGGAAATAGAGGGGCAATTGGACCTCGGCCTTGCCCTCATACGACGTCTGCACCTGCCCCAACCCCAGCGGTTGGTCGAAGTAGTACCGGTCGCCGGCGGTGTCCTTGAGGCGATACGTATACCGCGCAGGCTCGGTCGAGTCGGTGTGGCCCGGCAGGCCCAGCCCATCGCGATCCAGCGCCGCCCGCCCGTGCTGCACCGACACGACCGGCAGGCTGCCGATGCTGACGCTGCTGTTGATGTCCGGTGCCCAGACGCGCAGCGTGACGGCCACATTCGAGGCCTCATCGACATACGGGCGCGGATTCTGTTTGTCGGTCAAATCCAGACCAAGGATCAGATCGGTGATGACGTAGGCGGACGAGTTGAGCGCGCCGCCGGTCAAGTCGAAGCCCTGGATCTTCATGTTCAGCGCATCGTTGCGCTGCAGTAGCTCCTGGGTCACCTGCACCCGAATCGTCAGCTGGTCGCAACTGAAGCCCAACGTGACGTCGGCCGATTCGTCGCGGGCGGTGCTCAGATCCAAGGCCTTCCGGAGCATGTCCTCCAGCCGCTGCTCCCAACTTTGGATCGTCGCCTGGGCGCTTTCTCCACCGCGTCGACCGTCGCCGTAAAATCGTTCGCGAACTGCTGGAATTCAGCCAGCTTCGTGTCGACTAGGGGAATACCGGTGTGGAACGAGGCATGGCCCGCCAGTTCCTGCAGGAAGTCGCTTCGCCGCGCAGCGTGTCCACCAAGTCGTTGTAGACCAGGTACTGGTAGCACAGGAACTCGCTCGGCACGGTCAATGCCCGCGTCCCCAGATCCCCGAGGTTGCTCCAGGTGAAGTGCGTGATGCGGTCTCCGTGCACCTCGAAGGCATTGTCTTTCGGCAGAAAATTGTGCAGCTGGAAGTCGGCCGAACCGGTGACGGAAAACGTGGTCTGCGGGAGCGGGTCGTCGATGTGGAGTCGCGACTCTAAGCCCCGCAGTTCGACCGCCAGACGCGAACTGCCTGCACCGCCAGAGGAGACGACGTCCAGCCAGGCATAGCTGCCGTTGAGGCTGATGTTCGTGGCCGAAACATCCACGATGCCCGCCAGACGGGACGCATCCAGGAAGTAATCCTGCGTGCGCAGCGTGTCGGGGGCCTTGTCCAGATCCACGCCGAACGTGAACTGCAGCGCCGCCCCGGGGGCCACGTTGGCCGTGCTGGACGTTTCCACGTTGCGCAGCGGCATCTTCAGGTTGTCCGGTATCAACCCGGCCGCCTTCTCCGGTGCGAGGTCCAGGAGTCGCTGAAAGTCTGCACCGTCTGCAATACGTCGAAATCGAACGTCAGTTCGCGGTTCGCCACGTCGTAGTCCACGAAGGGCACGGTTAGGCCCAGCCGGGCCTCGAGTTCCTGCGCGGTGCTGAAGTTCGGCGCGCCGCTATCGGTCGTGATCGGCTCGAGGACCGCCTTCGCGTACGCCGCGTCCAGCTGGAACAGGTTCTGGGTGGTCAGGCCGCGAGCGAAGTAGACGGGCAGATGGCCGGGAAACTTCGCATTGAACTGGCTGAACCAGCTGCGGATATTGCCCAGCATGGTCAGCACTTCGCCAGGTGTCACGTGGCGGAAGGGGAGCAGCGCGTCGAACTGCTCAAATCCCACGCTCGGTTCAATGCCACTCAAGGCATGCTGGCCCGTTAGCACGACCGTGGGATTAGTGCCCTCCGTGCTGAAGTCACCAATGGCGGCCTGGATCGGCAATCGTCCCGTGACATCACTTTGGCGAACCTGTGTGCGGAATAAACGCAGTGGCGTCCCACTTTCCTGCAGCGGTTCTTCCAGTAGTCTGCCGCGCGAGTCGGCCTGATCCGTGTCGGTCCAGCTCGCCAGGTCTACGTGCAGATCCAGCTGGCCAGCCTGTACCTGACTGGCGAGGAATCCCACATTCAAATCGAAGTCCAGGTCCTGCTCATCCACGTCCGCCCGCGCCGTCAAGTCGTGCAGCTGCACGAACACGCGTTCGCCATCCCGCCAGTCGATGCCAAACGACAATTCCAGGCGCACCGTGCCCGACACGTCGACCGAAACCGGTTCTGCCAGTGCCAGCTTCTCGGCGGCCGCCCACTGGCCCAGATCCAGCGATTTGCCGGTCGGGGCGAGCTGAGCTTCCAGCGTCACATTGAACCGGAGCTCATCTCCGTCCTGGGAGAGATAACGGCCTCCGGACACCGAGTCGGGGTCGATCGAGATGGTCAAGGGGCCGACGGATGTATGGACGGTGCGGAGCACATCTGCGATCACGCCTTGGGTCGTCGCCTGCGTGTGCGTGGTGAAGTAGTTTTGCAGGGCGCCACCAGGCCGAGCTGGAGGATGGTTCCCAGTGGCAGCAGCGAGCCGAGGCTCTCGTGGATCAGCGGCAGCGGAGCGCCGAATTCCGCCACGTTGGCGAGCGATGCGAGTTCGTTGCGCAGCAGGCCCAGCAGACTGACCAGCCGATCAGCCGCCCCGCTGCTGAGGGCATGCGGCTGCTCATCCACCGGCGTCGCCAGGTTGACCTGAAAGACGCCGTTTGCGCCCGCCGCGAAGCGCACGCGACCGGACTGGCCGTCGCCGGTCCAGGTGATTTCCCCCTGCTCGTTCGGCAATCCCGTGGTCCACGTGCGTGGATCGTTGTGGTAGATCGAAGCGACGAAGTACGGACCGTGCTCCATGTTCACCCCGCTGGTCAGCAGCGCCTCGAGTTGGGTGCGAACGCGGGTGAGGTCGTACCCCATCTTCGCGTCGTCCTGCAGGTAGTCGCGAATCGCCAGCAGCACGGGGCGGTTGTTCCATGCGCTGAGCGGGCCGGCGAGATCATCCGCAATCTCCACCTGGACCGCCATGGTCCGCGGGTGCGCATCGGGGGCCGCTTCCACGTACTGGCCACCGATGCGATAGATCCAGTTGCCGTTGTTCCCCAACACGAACCGCTGACCATCGCGCTCGTCGACCGCAAAGAACGGGATCTCCGACGAGTTGGAGGCGGCGGTTTCGATATCCAGGTGCAGGCCGGCCTGGTGGTCGCCGCCTTGTTCGCTGCCGCTGGGCGGGCCGCCTTGCGCGCGGCTCGCCTTGCGCAGCTCGAGACGCTCCTGCTGCGCGACGAGGAAATCGTCCTCGCCGGTATCCCCCAGTTCGCGGATCGGTTGACCGACGCTGGCGTCCAACAGCCACTCGACCACCTCGCTGGCGAAACGCTCGGTCTGCGGCGAGCCGTCGCTGACGTTCGGCGAAATATAGAGTCCGTCTATGGCCAAGTTGATCGTGGCCGGGTCGAGCTCGATCCACTTGGGCGTGTCGGGCGAGTTGATGAAGTCGCGGCGCACGACGGCGGAAGGAACCACCGTGCCGCCGGTCATGGCGGCGTTGAAGAGTCCGACGGCCCACAGGGTGTTGTCGTCCCATTGGCGCGTGAGATCCGGCAATTCTCCGTCCGCTCCGCGGTACCCGAAATAGCGCAGCCGCTGCTGGAGCCGCAGGATATCCAGGTCGGTGTTGCCGGGCCGGACCGCGTGATCGCCGCGGGTGGAGATTCCCTCGCGGACGTGGACGGCCACGATCTGCTCCTGGCCATCGATCTTCACCCGGCCGGTGATCGTCCCGGTGTACGACGTGTGGGGGGCCACATACAGTCGGCCGGTGGAGGCGAACGTCTCGGTGCCACTGGCGCTGGAGGTAAAGACTCGGGCGTGGGCCGTCCAGTTCGCGAGGTCCACGAGTTCGAACGTCGTCCCCCCACGGTCGCGCCGCAGGTCGATCGCAATGACGTCCCCCTGGCCTCCGCTGTACCCCACGGCGCCAAGGCATCGACCAGTCCACCTCCGGATACCTCAAAGCCTGGTTTGGGGATCGCGGTGTCGACCAGGCGGTCGTAGATCTGCTGGGGCGTCCAGGCGGGATAGGCTTGCTTAAGCAACGCGGCGATGGCTGCCACGTGCGGCGCGGCGGCCGACGTGCCTTCAAAATTCGGATAGCCGTTGGCATCGAGATCCTCGGCGCCGAAGAACGTCGTATCGACGCTGCTTACGGCGGCCAGCAGCGGCGTCTGGCGAATCTCGGGTGCCTGCGCGTTGCCGGTCGCGTCGAACAGGATCGTGACCGGGCCGAAGGAACTGTAGGGGGCGGGAACGTCGAGATCCCGATAATCGAAAGCCCCGACGGCCAGCGCGCCGGCGCGGCGGCATGGGCAATGACCGGTGACGAGTCTGTAGCGTATTCGAGCACGCGGAACTGGCGGTCGCTGTCGGTGAAGTTCACCCACCTTATGCGACTCGGGGCATTTGGCCCCGGCCGCAGACGAATCATAAGGTCAAACTCAGCGTCCGGTCCCGTGTTCGCGTACTCGAGATGTTCGCGCGGCATTTGGTGCCCGTTCGCATCGACGTCCTTGATGTTGTCCAAGGCCGACTGGGCGACGACCTCATTGGTGCCCGCCCGCACAAGGTAGAAGTCCAGATCGCTCGTCACGCCACCGGTCGTATGGAACGGGTTGTCCCATTGCAGCTCGATCGCCACCGACGTGCCGCTGCCGATGAAGACGCGCTGCCGCGTGTCCGCGGCCGCGGACGGATCGAAGTCGTAGAACAACTCGGACAGGCCGCTCAATGTATCGGCGGCGGCGGCGAACGTGGTCGATTCGTAGGCCTGAGGTCCGAAGTTGCCGGCAGCGGCAAAATAGGCGACGCCGTGCTGGCTGACCACATCCCGGATCGCTTGCGACACGATCCCGTCCTGGAACATCGGTTCCGCCGGAAAGTAGACGTCGTCGACAATGATGTCGGCGCTCCCGATGGCCGGGTCGGCCAGCGCGCGAATCGCCTCCGCCAGGCTCTGCTGGGTGCCCCCCGCGGGGACGAAAACGAGCGTTGCGCCGGGAGCCAGATCGTGAATGATCTGGAGCATGGCCCGACCTTCATCGTCCTGGGAGGTCCACCATTTCGTGGCCCCGGCCGCGTCTCCCAGCGGCAGTTCCACGCCGCCGGCCGGCAGGTCCCCGCTGGCGATATCGATGCTCGCTTGGCTGCCCGCCAGGTCGAAGCTGTTGCTGACCACGCCGACCCGGACGCCCGTCCCGTCGTAGCCGCCGGGCACCTGCGCGGACCTGATCCACCAGCAGGCTGCGGTCGCCCTGCGACGTGATGAGTCCGGACAGCAGCAGACGCTGCTCGAGCCGTTCCAGATCGGGTCGCCAGAAATCACGCCGACGCGAAGCAGACAACGTGACGCCGGACCGCCGGCGCGTGCGTTGGGCACGTTTCATACTTGAATCCTTGAATCACGCTCAGAAAGGGGCATCTCGGTTCGATGGCACCGCTTTGGCGGCGTACAGCGCCACAAGGATTAATGCGATTTCCACGCCCCCAACGGCTCACGTACGGCGGACTTTTTTTGCAGATTTTCTCAAGGCGCAGCGCGGCGATGTGAAGACCGTCCCCTACGGCCGCCCGTCAAACACGTACAGCTCGCCCGCCAGGAGCTCGTCGGGCGTGGTCCCCACGAGAAGTTTGTGCGCTCCGGTGAAGCGGAGCCAAGACAGGGGACGACCGGCGCGCAGCAGGGTGAACATTTCACGGTGTGTCGCCAGGTGCCAGAGCCGCACCGTCTGGTCGCCCGCGAGCGTGGCGAGCGTGCGGCCGTCAGGCGAGAAGGCCACCTGCGACACCTCCACGCGCCGATCCAGCGTCAACGTGGATAGGGTGTTCCCGTTTGCTTCCCACAGCAAGGCTTCACCAAACCCGCCAATGGCCAACCCCCTTCCGTCCGGGCGGAACGCCAGCCCGAACGTCCAGCGCCCAACTCGGGCAGGTGCGTCACCGCGTGGCCGGTGTGCACGTTCCACAAGGCCACTTTCCCGTTGACGCCGATGGCCAGCGTCTGGCTGTCGGGGGAGAAGGCCGTCCAGGCAGAGTCCTCCACGTCGGGTACGCGCAGCGTACGGCAGAGTTCGCCCGAAGGCACCTGCCACACGTCGACCACGCCCCGCTGGCCGGCACCCGCCAGGTATCGGCCGTCGGGGGAAAAGGTCAGTCGTACGATCGGCAGCGCGGTCGCCCGCAGCCGGTGGAGCAGCGCCCCGCTGCGCGTGTCGTGCAGCCACACCGTGCTTTCCTGGTCACAGCTCGCGATCAGATCTCCACGAGCCGAAAACGTGGTATGGACCTTGAGGTCCGCGTCGCGCGGTAAGCGCTATCGGTGTGGCCCAACGCTGAAGGCCGTGGAGGAACAGCGTCCCGTGCGCGTCGGCACGGACCACCTGGTCGTGCTCGAGATGGATATTCAGGCAGTGCTCGTGGGAAGCGTGCACGGTACGCCCGGTGAGCGCCGCGAGCGAATGCCGCTGGATCATGCGATCCTCTTCCGAGGCCGTCAGTAGGTCGCGGCCATGATGTGCCAGTATGAGCGATCGCAGCGTGCCCGCGGATTGGACGGAAGCACGCACGCGCCAGCACTCCTTCTGGCGGATCTGTCAACTCCCATAATTCCAGGCGACCTTCACCGCGACCGACGGCCAGCAGCCTTGAGTCCGCTGCAAATGCCAGCGACCAGGCCGTGCCTGCCTCGGGGAGTCGCGCCGACTCCGTGCGGGTGACCAGGTCGTACACGACCACCGGTAAATTGTAGCCGCCCGCCGCCAAATAGCGGCCGTCGGGACTGATCGCCATCGCCAGCAGTCCGTGGTTGGCATCTGTCAAGGAACCTTGCGGCTGCCACGTCTGCGCATCCCAGAGCCGGACCATCGCGTCGGCACCTGCGGAAGCCAGTACGGTTCCATCGGGCGACCAGGCCAAGGCCCGTACGACATCCGTGTGTTCGGTCAGCAGGTGCGTCTGACTAGCCAGCGCAGCGTCCCAGATGCGCACCGTGTGATCGCGCGCGGCGGACGCCAGCTGCCGGCTATCTGGTGACCAGGCCACAGCGCAGACCGTACGTTCGTGGCCTTCCAGCTGCGCGATTTCCGTCCAGCTGTCCACGCGCCAGAGCCGCACCAGCGCGTCTTGGCCAGCGGTGGCCAGACTTTGCCCGTCGGGCGCAAAACGGACGGTGCAGATTTCTCGTTCACTCGAGCACCAAGATCGCACTTCGTTCCCTGTGGATAGATCCCAAATCTTCACCCAGCCTGCGCTGTCGCCGCTGGCCAGGTACCGGTCGTCCGATGAGACATCCGCCGCGAGGATCGGCGCCGGATGGCCGCGGTAGACGGCCGGTGACTGCTGGACGAGGTCCCACAGGTGAAACCACTCGAATCCGCGCAGGTCCGTCTGGTCGGGCAGGGGGCGTTGCCGTTCAAGCATCGCGGTGCAGCGGGCCGCGTGACCTTCCAGCCAATGCAGCCAGGCTTGATGCAGATCCGTGGCGTAGAGCTCCACTCGGAGGCGCACTTCCCGCATCAGGACCTCGCGCCGCGCCACGGACTCCAGGACCAGTCGCTCGTCGGCTGCAGCCGGCGCCACCGCGTGTGCCTGGATCGCCTGCCAAACACTCACGGTGGTGCCGAGCACGAGGATGGCCACCACGATTGACGCCGTGATCATGGTTGCCTTGTGGCGCAGGACCAGTTTCTTGAGCTGGTACGCGATCGACGGGGGGCATGCCTCGACCGGCTCGCCTTTCAGGTACCGCTGGATATCGGTCGCCAGGTCGCGGGCCGTCTGATAGCGGCGTGACCGATCCTTGTCCAGGGCCTTCATCGCGATCCAGTCCAGCTCGCCCCGCAACCGGTGAATCAGTCGGGCCGGCTCCCCGCCGCAGCGCGGACAGGCCGTTGTGCAGGACGCGTGCGTCGTCGTCACGCCGGCACTCGGCCGCGGCGGCACGGTTTCCCGCAGCCTGCGCCGCATCTCTTCCCAGCCGACCGTATGCCAGCGCCTCGCGATCAAACGGCGTGAAGCCGGTCAGGAGCTCGTACAGCAACACGCCCAGCGAGTACACGTCGCTGCGCGTATCCACGTCCACGGCGCTGATGCTCGGCCTGCTCGGGACTCATGTACATCGGCGTCCCGATCATCTGCGCCAGACCGCGTGTAGATCGTCTGCTCGGTCAGTCGCTGTTCGATCGCCTTGGCCACGCCGAAGTCGATCACCTTGGGAACCGGTTCGCCTCGTACAGCGTCACCAGCATGTTCGACGGCTTGATGTCCCGGTGGATGATCCCCTTCTGATGCGCATGCTGAATCGCCTGGCAGACCTGGACGAACAGCTCCAGCCGCTCGCGTCAGCGCGCAGCTGGTCTGCGTCGCAATAGTCGGTGATCGGGATCCCGCGACCAGTTCCATCACGAAATACGGCCGCCCGTGATCGGTCGTCCCGGCGTCCAAGTACTCGGGCGATGTACGGGTGATCCATCATGGCCAGGGCCTGTCGTTCGGCCTCGAACGCGCGCAATGACCTGCGCGTGTCCATGCCTGGCTTGATGATCTTCAGGGCCACCGTCGGCGCACCGGCATCTTCCTGCTCCGCCAGGTAGACCATGCCCATGCCTCCTTCGCCGATCAGCTCCCGCAGTCGGTAGGGGCCGATCAAGGTCCCCGGCGCATTCGGGTTCGTAGTCGTCCGGATGATCACCCTGTTGCAGAAAGGCGGGCACCTCGAGAAAGCGTCCCGCCCGGAAATGGTTGGCAATGAGCTGTTCGACCGCACGCCGCAGCACGTCGTCGTCGCCGCAGGCGTTGAGGACGAACGCTTGGCGCCCGGCGTCATCGGCGATCTCGACCGCTTCGGCTAGGATGGCGTCGATACGGGGCACTTCCTCGGGCATGGATCTGCTCGACATGAGACGGGGACCGGATGTACAACCATCCTATAATGCGAGAATCGTTCGCCGGATAGCTCACGCATCCGAGGGAATTTTCTGCTCGATCACTGACCGATCATCTTGCCGTAGAGCCACGCCCGCGCGTACACCCAGTGACGTTTGGTCGTGGACACGGAAATTTCCAGCGATTGGGCCGTTTCCTCCAGCGTGAGGCCCGCGAAATACCGCAGCTTCACCACCTGTGCCTTGAGCGGTTCGTCCGCCTCCAGTTGGGCCAACGCCTCGTCCAACGCCACCAGGTTCTCCAGGTTTTCGCGGGGATCCGAGGTCACAAAGTCATCAATCCCGATCCGCGTCGCGGACTGCCACGTTTGCGCGTCTGTTTCCGGCGCCTGCTCGACCAGGATCCGCCGCATGGCCTCGGCCGCGGCGGCGAAAAAGTGCCCCCTGCTGTCCCACGATCGCTCGCTGGCCACGCCCTTGACGAGCCGGAGATAGGCTTCGTGCACCAATGCCGTCGCCTGCAGGGTCTGCCCCGGCTGTTCCTGGGCCAGTCTGGCTGCGGCCAGTCGGCGCAGCTCGTGGTACACCAGCGGCAGAAGCTGCTCTGTAGCCGCAGGATCACCGGACTCGATCTGGGCGAGAATCTGGGTCACGTCGGACATGTGGAATCGATTCGCCGGGTCGTCGGCTGCGCGGCCTACAGTCCCGCCGTATACGACGCGACGGGCTCGACCAGGTAGTGCGACTTCAAATCCCGATTGCGGTCGTTTAACTTGGCACGGGGCGAGGTCGGGATATTGGCCATGTCGGCCCCGCCCTGTGCACGGATGTCGTGCAACGTCTTTTCCTGTCTTCGAATCCCGACCGGGCGAAGACGGCCGCCACGTCGATCTTGCCGTGCGTCCTGTCATGAAACGCAAGCCGTGCCAAGCAGGTCACGAGAACTCCGCCGCCAGAGCGTCGGCCGCGCTGTTGTGTTCGTACTCCATCTGACGGATCGGATTGGCGACCGAGCCACAATGAATGGCAGGAAGATCGGTGGCGGTTTCCAATTGCCGGATCATCGGAAAAAGAACCTGCTCTTCCTTCAGTATGTGAGTGGACAGTTCCTGAAGGAGACCGACGAATGCCTTCCGCACTTCCGTCAAACGCGCGTCGGATGCGCCGTGCACCTCATGCACCTTCCGCGTCATGCCATCCAGCCGCGGCAGTTCCATCTTGAGATAAGCATGATGCGTCTGTCAAGGTGGTTGGTCCAGTCGGTCAAGGGCATCGCGTCCGCGTCGAACAGTTCCTCATCGCCTGGGCCGGGTCGCTCGTCCGATTGCCGAATCTGCTCGAGCACCGTCCGCGGATCGAGGCCACGCTTGGCACAAGCCTCGGCCAGCGGCACCGCTCTGCCGCAGCAGTAATCGATCTGCAGCTCGTCGAAAATCCGGGAACGCCCCGGACGCTCCCTCACCAAGTCGCCAATCGTGGCCCGCAGGTCCACTGACATGGAGTTCCCTCTCGATCGCTCAACTGACGTGCGTCGGCCACCAAATCACAGGTGCCGCTTTCGCGCTTCAATGCACACTTGCCATTTATTATGCATGCGGCTAACATGATGTCAATACGTGTTTAGAAAGGGATTTGATGAGATTGCTGTCGGACGCGTCGGAATACGCCTTGCGTGCCGTGATCTGGTTGGCGCAGGGAGGAGCGGAGCCGAAGAAAGTTCGCGATATTGCGGAAGCCACGCGCTCTGCACCCGGGTATTTGGTCAAAGTACTTCAGGGCCTCGCCAAAGCAGGCATTTTATCGGCGCAGCGTGGCACGCGTGGTGGTTTCGCCCTGATCCGAGATCCGGCCGCCTTGTCGCTCTTGGAGGTGATTGATGCCGTGGACCCGCTGAAACGGATTCAGTGCTGCCCGTTGGGTCTGACAGGGCATGGGCAGCACCTTTGCCCGTTGCACGAGCGCATCGACAAGGCGTTGGCAGCGGTGGAGGTGGGCTTTCGCGAGTCGACGATCAAGGATTTGCTCAACGATCCGGATCGCGTGGGGCCGTGGTGCGATGGAGAGGGTCCGGCGCAATCGGCTGTGAGGCAGTAGCATGGCGCGGGAAGTGGCTCCGCTCATGCTTGAGCGAGGCCGGGCCCGGGCGGTGACCGCGGCCCAGCGCGGGGGGGCACGGGCAGTCAAGTCGGTGACTTGTCACGTCAGGCAATCGAGTCCAGGGCGGCCACTGAATTAAGCCCGAGACCCAGGCGCGGCATGACGGATATCAGACTGGGAGAAACCCAGTCTGTAGACCTGGAAGAACGACCTGCAGCGGCATGACTAACGGTGATACGAACATGAACGTCAAATACTTTATCCGATCCGGCTGGTCCTTGTGCGTCGTCGCCCTAGTTTGCGGTGTTCCTGGTTTCGGCCAAGACTTACCGACGGCAACTCCTGAAGATGTCGGCGTCTCGTCAGAGAAGACATTGGGCGGATTCGATGTCCTGGGCGGAAACGCCACGCTGCTTTGGAGAATTGAATCCCCGACGCTCTGGAAAGGCGACATTACGATTGTTGAAAAGGAGGAAACGATCACGGCGAACGCTGATCTTGCCAAAAAGAGCCCAACCGAGTTTGTCTACGAAGCTGCAATGGACAACGGCGATACGGCCCGAGTCGTCTTTCACAAGGTGGAGACGGAACGGAATAAGAAAGCCAAAGAGTAGATAGCTTACGGGCTGTCCGCAGCCAAGATCTCGCCAAGTCGCCGTAGCTGCTCAACGTCCTCGGGTCGCATTCGACCGGTGTGGTCCGGTGCCGTCGCCAGAAGGACATTGGCTGCACCTCGGTCGTAGCCCAGCTTGATCTGCTTGGCGAGCGCCTCGGCTGGAAAAGGGCGACTGGGAATGAAGTCCTTGCCTTCGCCATACGTGAACCAGCAGGACGGCCCAATAGGGTCGTATTCGTATCCACCCTCCCGGCTTTGGGAAACCAGACTGTACTCGAAGGGCAGATAGTAGGTCTTGCCATCGACCGTGCGGAGCGGATCATGTCCGGTGGCCGGGGGCGGGACCAGTTCCCCGTTGACCACATCGGTCGGGAAGTAGTTGATCTTGGTGCCGTCCTGAACGTGCTGGTTGAAGATAACGACGGCGTTGGGCTGGAGGCTCTTCAGGGCATCGTAGATCTCCTGGCGTGCTCAGGTCTGGCGGTGCCCAGTTCATCATGTCCATCCAGAAATAGGGGATCTCGCCGTACTGGGTCGCCAGTTCGTAGAGTTGGGCTAGGATCACGGCCCTGGCGTTGGGGTCGGGTTTCCACTCTGCCACCCCAGAGACAGTAATAGAATGCCGGGACGATTCCCTGCTTGCGGCATTCGTCCACGAATTCCCGGCAGACATCCGTGGTATTGCCGCTGTTGGCCACGTCGAAGTCGCTTGTGGGGCTGTCCCAGAGCAGAAACCCGGATGTGTGCCTCACCGTGAGGACGGCGTATTTCATCCCGGCCTGCTTGAAGGCCGCAATCCATCCGGCGACATCAAGTTGCTGCGGATTGTAGGTCTTGGGATCGGTGGCCTGGCAGATCTCGATGCCGCTGAACTGATTTGAGTTGAAGCAGACAAACGCTCCGAGCCGGTAGGACTCCCACTTCTTGATCAGGTCCGTCCTCTCCGTCGCTGGCGAGCGTCTTTGGGAGAAGTCGATGCGGTAGATCGTTTCTGATCCGTCCGTGGCCGTGATCCGCAGTGTTGACGTAGTGCCTTCTCGGACTTCAGTGACGACTGGCTCGCCAAAGCTTGGCTGCCAGCCGACAATACTACCGCAATCAGCAACAGAGACCGGTACCTTCTTTGGCACATTGCCTGAGTTCCTTGTTGGGCTTGATTTCAGTCACCATTGTACGTCCTGCCTCTGTTGTTGACAGGATCAGGGGTGATTTTTCTGCGTCTAACACGCCATCAAGCAACACTGTCCCCGCAGTTGTCGGTCAGAAGGTGTTGTCTCGTGGCGTAGTTGCTTGATTTCGCTGGTTGTTGATCAGGGAGGAGGTCTCACGTCAGGTTGTGCGCCCCAACGCCGTTTCAATGCGCAGCAACTCCATGCTTTCAATGATCCGCACCGGCCCCCATCGCTGAGACGCTGGCCACCTGGTCAGATCGAGAACTTGCTCGGCGATGACGTTGGGTGTGAGCGGGAGCGTCTCTCGGCACTCAAAGCGGATCGGCTTCATTTGTCCAGTGCCTCCTTCAGCGGACAATCATTGCCGACCGATTCTCCCCTGCGATACAGGTCGAGCAACTCTTGGGATCGTTGAGCCAGCATTCGGCGCACCTCCCGCCGCTTGCCCTTGATCCTGGGAATCTTCATGGAATCGTAGGCGGTGGTCTGATGCCTCAGCCAGGCGATCACAGCCGCCTCAGCCCGCTCCTCGACGGGAATTCGCTTCGTTCGGGCCACCGTCCCACTGCCGACCGGCGTGGCATGATCGGCTACGACACGGGCCAACTGGTGGGCCATGTCGGCATGTTTCGGATGGAAAGCGAGGAACTTCAGCACGGCGGCGTGAAAATCCTCCACGTACTCGGCCTGTGCCTGGTTCCTGCGCCGGGCATCGGCCTCTCTTCGTTTGGCATACCCTTCCGTGGATCGCTCGACTTCAAGTTCGGCTCGGATCCTCTCGATGGTGGCTGCCGGTGCCCACACGCCCCGTGAGAAAACTTTCCGACCTTTCTTCTCTTGCACGACCCAGTGCTCCCCGGCCTGCTTCACTCGACGAGTCAGCGCCGCATCTCCGGGCGGCAACAGCATCCAGCCCTCGGGAACGCTCAGGATTTTTCCATCGGCAGAACGGACGGTGTTTGACGTGGGGCCAGGCGTGAACGTATTGCTCATGTTTATCGTGCTTCCTTGATGGATGCTCGGTGCCTTCCGGCCATCATCGTTAATTCGGCCACCACTGGATGTGCTGTTCGTTCTCTTGGATCATCCCGTCCCTAATCGACACTCGAATCGTTCCTCGACAGCCCGGCTGAAAGAAGCCGCCTGCATCGAGCCGCTTCGTCTCTCCAACGTCATCTATGAACTCGATCTCTAGGTGAGAGTCGCCGGTACATTTGACCGTGGCTTCGGCAGTGGACCCTGACGGGAGTTCACCCAGACTGTAGCTGTTTCCCGTCACGAAGAGAACGACTGAACGGAGGGGTTGGCGGCCTGCCCAGCTTGCGGCACACTGATGCCACACTTTCCTGATCCTCTCCGTCAGTCCTTCACTGGCGGCAAGGGCTTCCAGTTGTTGCAGAAAGGGCTGGTGAATCTCTACCGCCGTGACGTTGCCCTGGGTGGCCCTGGCCAGGACCAGCGATGCCACCCCTGCACCGCATCCGAAATCGACAATGCGAGGCTGGGGCGGCAGCCCGTCGAGCATTGAGAGTGCCTTGAGGGTGGATGCCTCGCTGCCCGGCCCCTTTCGCACCACGCCTTCGAAGAACGAGAACATCAACGCCATTTGCGGGTCAGATTTCTTCTGCCATGCTGGACTATTTTCCAATTAGCAATGCTTCAACAGAATCGCCAGTCTTTTCGACTCGTCTTGGATTATCGACCGGTTTGAACTCTGGGTTATGGGTTCGTAGAGACCCTTTCGGCAAGTAATCCCAACGAATTGTAGCCGGATAGTCGATCTTGATCGGTCGAATCTCTTTTCGCTTGGCAAGGGCTTCCTTGGTCTTCTGCGTGATCAGGCGGCGGGATTCTTCCAGCGGCAGCACATCGGCACTTTGCGGCCCCGTTCCCACCTTGGTCTGGCAAGTGACCACACCGGGAAGCCATGACCGAGCCTCCGCACAACACTTGTCATCACCAGAAACCATCACCACCGGGACGTTGTGTTCCGCCGCAATCGCCGCATCGACACCGATCTCACCCACTTCCCGCCCATTCAGCCACATCCCCTGGATCGATGCGGAAGAAAAGGAATGGGCAAGTGTGCCGTCCGGCGTAAGTGCCATTGCGTGATATCCCAGCAGGATCATCGCAGCAGAGCCTTCAATATCCTTGAACCGACTTCCTGGTGTCTTGCCTTGGATCAGCTTGGCACGCTTGTCAATCGATTCTGGATCTACGTTGCGACCACCCCCATGATGATCCCGTATCACGACTTCCGTTGCCCCTGCGGCAAAGCATCCTTCGATACAAGCGTTCATATCCCCGGTCATCAGTTGCTTGCCCTCTTCCCCGGCGACCTGTTCACTGCACGTCACCCCACTACATCCTTCCATGTCGGTCGAAATGTAGACCTTGAATCCCTGAGCCCCCGCTGGAAGCCCAAGGCAGAGGACCAATGACCAACTGATTAGCAGAGGCGTTTTCCGGCGAAGACGCATCATTGCTCTATCCTTTCATTTCAGCATTATCTTTCACGACGGTCATCTTGAGGACTCCAGCGGGCCAATCCGCTTGGTGCCAACCGCCAATTCGTCGATCCACAACTTCTGGGCGTGCGGCAGGAGTCCAGGCCCGAAGTAGGGAGCCATCAAGAACTGGTTGAACTTCATCTTGGGGAAGTCGGTGGATCGCAGCACCACGTCGGTGTGCTCGACAACGAGCTTCCCGTCGAACCAGCCACGAACAATGCCATCCTGGTTCGGGCGGTCGTTCTCAAGATCCAGTGTGTTGAGCTTGAAGTACGCCTCGACACAGTGCCATTGGTCGTCCTTGAAGAGCACTTCCTGGCTGTCGTAGAACTTCCCGTTGTAGCCGCCCCTGAGCGGCCCTTGGGTCAATCCGTGGGGCATGTCCTTGTTCTGGATGTCCTGGGCAGCCAGACGCAGCTTGCCGCCGACCGGTTCGATGTAGAGCGTGAGGTGACTTGCAGCGGGACCGTGCCACTTCGGATTCTCGGTGGTCATGAAGTGCGTCAGGTGCGGATGGAAGTTCTGGCCGCTCCAGCCCCAGCCCTTGGAGAGCTTCAGGTAGAAACGGATGCTCACCTCATCTGTGGGCTCGAACAAGTGACGAACTGGGGATGAGCCCTTCACGCCTGATTGGCGGTCGGGCCACTCGTACTCGATGCAGCCCTTTCCCGGCCATCGCATCTCCGACGATTCGGAACTTGGTCCCGTCGTACCAGCCTCGCCCAGCAAGATCAGCGTCCTCGAAACTCTCGCTGAACAGGATGCCGTCCGTCTTCGCCTCGGCCCCCTCAACTCGTTCTGTTGCCCAGCCCGAGCCAATGACAGCAAGCAGTATGCCCACCCCTGTCTGAATTTTCATCGCACAAGTCCTGATCGTTGAGATGTTACGTTTCCATGGCGTCCACAAAGCTACGAATTGCCGCCAAGTATTCCCTCGCATTTATCCCAAATATCGTGTTGTGATTGCCAAGTGGAAATCGCACAAGCCGCTTTTGTGTCGAGCCAGCCCATCGGTGGTTTCGTTCGGCGTGTGAGATATCGATCAGGCCGTCATTTTCAGTGTGGAGGATGAGCAACGGGTTCTTGTAGTTCGACAGTTTCTTCTTGTGATGGAAGTGCCGTTTGACCTCGGCAACCACGTCGCTTTCGGAGACTCCCGCCGCCGTCAGGTCTGCATATGTCAGAAACCGCTCAGACGCATCGGCGATGCCGCTCTCCAGAATGAGACCGGCTATCGCTGGCTGACGGTGAACCAGTTCGATGGCGTACAGCGAGCCAATCGACCGGCCAAAGGCAATCACGCTCTCCGGGGTGAGCCCCGCTGCCTTGATCGCTGCTTCGCCGTCGCCGAGCATGGAAACCAATTGAGCTTGGCCAGTGGAACCTCCGTATTCCCGGTACTCCACGAACAATGAGTTCAGGCCGAGATCTGCAAAGATCTCAGCCATGTCGGGGATGTAGTCGGCAACGGATTCACCGTTGCCGTGAAAATAGACCATGGTGAACTTGCCGGGATCGATGACTTTTCGGTAGCACGCCAACTCTGCGCCGGTTGCCTGGACCATGAAGGGATCTTCGACGCATCGTGGTTGCGGGAAGAGATAATGACCGCTGATGGCCGGATGATTGAGGATACTGTGGTCGGGTGAACACATTTGCTCACACGCTTTTAACATCGCCTCCAGCGAATCAGGGTCGGCCAGACGGTGCTCGAAGCCGACCTCGATCAACGCCTTCGAAGGCAAGCCGCTGTTCCTAACCAGTTCCTCCGAGTCCGCAAACGGCACGGTCTCATCGGCTCGGGAGTGCAGGACTGTTGTGTTCGGCTTCACTGTCGTGGCCGTGCCCCACGTCTTCCAGGCCGGGCATAGCAGCACCAGCGGTGTGTCACCGCTATCGATGTTCATCGCCACAGCCCCGCCTCGGCTGGAGCCGACGACAACGTCAGGCTGATGCTGATCGAACTCGGCCTGGGCGATGCGGACGGCGGCATCGAAGTCGTCGTCGGGCAGAGGCGGGATTGAGGACGGTGTGACCGTGGTTCTTCAGGTAGGTCGGTTTCAAGCCGCCTGGAGTCGATTGCCAACCGTGAAGGAAGAGGATTTTCATGGGGCTCATTGTAACAAATGGATGTCGAGTGGCATTGCAGATCAGATCTCTTCGCCACAAACCGGCCTACAGCCCCATATGCTTTTGAAATGCCACTGTGATATCATCTAAGATTTTGGAATGTTCGTTGTTGAGGCGATCCATCGTGGCCCGCCATTGCTTCCAGTCGATAGACTCCCGGCCTGAAACAGAGCGGCGGGCGGCTGAATTCATCGATGCGAAGTTCGTGGGTTTCGGGCCGAAGCAATCACGAAACCTGCTTCAATGGCTCGGGCTCTCTCGCTACGAGACACCCATCGACAGCCGGATCACAAAGTGGCTAAATGACTTTGGCTTTCCGGTTAGGCTAAGCGGCACGGCACTGTCGGACCCCAGCTACTACGATTTTGTTTCAGATGGCGTTCAGCGGCTTTGCGAAGTCTGCAAGATCACGCCCTGCGTATTGGACGCTGCGATCTTTTCGAGTTTTGACCAAGGGAAGTGGACGGAGGAAAATCTTGCCTACTGACACCACACGACCCAGATTTGTGATGCACATCGGCATCGACTACTCGGGCAGGGAAGCACCGACATCCCGCACGCCCGCATTGCAGGTGTACGCCGCTATTGACTCGGAAGAGCCTCGGCGAATACTGTCGTTATCTTCGACGGAGAAGACCTACAAGAAACTGGTGCCGCAAGGAAATCGCCGACTGGTTGATCGAACAGGCCCAGAAGAACATCACATTCATCGCTGGGATCGATCATGGATTCTCGTTCCCGATCGCGTACTTCCAGAGGTACAAGCTCAAATCATGGCCGCAGTTCCTCAACGATTTCTGCCAGCACTGGCCGACCGACGACGATCACACCTACGTCGATTTCATCCGGGATCGTGACGAAGGCCCCCCAGATCGCACCGGTGACCCGTCCGATCTGCGCCTGACTGAGAAGTGGACCAGTTCGGCCAAGAGCGTTTTCCTGTTCGATATTCAGGGGTCTGTTGCCAAGTCCACACACGCCGGGATTCCCTGGCTGCGCCACATTCGGTCCGAAATTGGCGACAAGGTGCATTTCTGGCCCTTCGACGGCTGGGAGGTGCCGGGCGGCAAGTCAGTGATCGCCGAGGTTTACCCCTCGATCTTCCGCAATCGATATCCGAAGGAAGACCGCACCGCCGACCAGCAGGACGCCTATTGCGTGGCTAGGTGGCTGAAGGACACGGATGAGCGTAGATTCTTATCCCGCTATTTCCAGCCGCCGTTGACGGACGAAGAGCGAGAATTGGCTGATCTGGAAGGATGGATCTTGGGGATCATGTAGGATGACGGTACGACGCACCACCAAACAAGACAGAAACACACTCAGAGAGAATTGCTGATGGGATTCTTTGATTCCTTGTTTCGCAGCAAGAAGCGAAAGAATGTCGAGGTCGTGCCCGACCACATCTGGATGACGACCGATGCCAAGTTCGCCGGTTTATCCAAAGAGGTGGAGGAACGCTCGAAGTCCGAGACACTTGCTATCCTGCTCGTTGCGCATTTCCCCGATGTGTTGGCACGGCTTACTGAGCTTGCCAGCCACCAGGCAGGTGTGCCACTACAAGCTGTGCTTGCGGACAATCTGAATACGGACCTCGCCGCCAAGCTGCATGTGGACGAGTCGGCCATCATCGACATTATCGTTGGTGAACGACATCCGCTGCCATCTGTGGATGACGATCTCGAAAAGTTCGCCGATGAGCTACCGTGCCGCTGTCGGTTTTCACATCACGTCTCGTTGGAAGATCCCGTCATGAAGATCTTCGCCGGTGAGTGGGTGAAGAATATCCTCAGCCGACTCGGGATGTCGGAAGACGAAGCCATCGAGAGGCAGATGGTATTCCGTCGCATCAGACAGGCACAACAGAAAATCGAAGGAAGGGCATTTGGGACGGTGGATGCCGAGTCAGCAGCCCGATGGCTGGAGGTGAATTGCCCGGACCTGGTGAGGAAGTAATGCGTGACTACTCAGTGCTTGGGACACACAGAGACCGAACGTCTTGAACACCGAGCAAACAAGAATGGTCCATCGAGATGGTTAAAGTGAGGTGTACATGAACACCGGACATTCACCAACGTGCCCAGTGGCCGTCCTGCTTTCAGTCAGTGTACGGTCTCCAACATGCTCACCCTCCTAATTGGCTCACTCGTCACGCAAATCCAGTGCGCATTTCTGTACGTTGAACTGGTACGGCCCTTCGGGAAAGCACGAGTAGAGCAGCCATCCCGTGCCGTCCTCGTTCAGATTGCGGACCCACATGTCGAGCACGCCATCGACCATCAGCAGTCCGCTGGCCTTACGGCCTTCCGGGCCACCGCCCGTTTTGTGGCCCGTTGGCGAAGCCAGGTTCTCCCCATTGACATTCGGGGGATCGCACACGATCCGTGCCAGGCTCATACTTCCCTCGCCACTGCCGCCACCAAAGCCTTCCCCATCACAGTAGACGGTGTACTGGCTTCCGTCGTCAGAGCAAGTGATGGGCCAGTTGTCGCCGTTGTCGAGAGATATTCGCTCCGGATGAATCGTGAGGTCCGCAATAACCTCGCTGGGCGGATTCTGCTGAGCAAGGGCTGGACCAGCCAGCAGAACAAGCCCCAACGTTACCACATTGCAGATGCGTTTCATGACCGTTCACTGCTCCTGTTTCTTCTTGGCCGTTTCTTCCTGGCGGTCTCCCTCGTAACGAGTCCATTCGGCAGGGATCACCGATGGATGAATATCGGCGGTGGGATCGATGTCAGGCGGTCCTTTGTTCTGGGCACGCCCCAGATTCGGAGCACGAAGCACCGCAACGAGACCAACGATACCCACTCAACCTTTTTGGCCAGGTCGTCACGACCGTAGCTCAGCAGACGCCGACGCTCAAGGTCAACGGTGAACTCCTCGCCTAGCCTGCCCAGTCGTCGGTTTACAGCATCACGTCGCACGAAGTCGATCTTCCGCCCCTGCCTTGTTCGCCATGGTTCGGGCGGTTCATCCGGCATTGGCGAGTCGTCGGGCGGGGAATCGAACAGCCGATCCCATGCATCCAGCTTGGGCAACTCGTCCGGTACTGTTTCACTCGCTTGATCCAGGGTGATGAACAAGGCCGGGTTTGCATTGAGATACGTCCGCACGGCATCCACGAGGGATCGCTGAAAGTTCTGCGCCGGTTTGTACCCGTCGATGTAAGGCAGGCCCAGTTTCAGCAGCACGGCACTGACGTTCCGGTGCTTGAATTCCACAGACGGCTTCGACCTCCCGTCCAGGGATTCTCGCAGTTGGCGGCTGTGCTCGGCCTTGTTGTACTCCTGGCCGAGCAAGTCGAGCTTGAGCATGTCGAAGTAATCGGCGATCAGGAGGCCGACTTCTTCGTCGGACCAGACCTTGCCCTTCTCTTCCACTGGCTCGTCGGCCTTGCCTTCGACCTTGAAGCCCAGCCGCCGCAACTCGTAGTTGGCCTGTCCCGGAGCCTCACCGCCGCTGAATCTGCTGTGATGGAGGATCTCGCCGGTCAGGTGCCGAAAAGCAATCCCGATGATGGCCTTGGGGGCGTATCGTCTTCCGTGGTAGATCAAATGGTAGCCGGTCGCCTTCCCGAATGGGTGTTCGATCCCTGCATCAAGGTCGGCCACGGCCTTGAGCACATGTTCTCGATTCAGACCTTTGGGGATCGATTTCGGCATAGCTCAATGATAGCCGGATCACGAGCACAAATCACCCATTCGTCGCCAATCACTCAACCGTTTCTTTGTAGCAATATCGCAAAGACGGCTACGCCAATTCCAGCAATGACAGTGCCCCAACCCAAGACAGTTGCCATGCCCCCTGCCACCCTGCTGTGATTGGGACAAGTACCCGCCTTTGATTGCCGCCAAAGAACTGTGCCACCAACCACCAACAGCATGACGGACAGAGCAAGCAATTTGAAAGCCATCATGAACAACGTGCTCCAATGCTACGTTTTCCGCTCGATGTTCTCACCCTTGCCGGTCGGCTTAGGGCAATGAACGCTTGTTCTGGGACGGGGTTTTCAGCCCTCTGGTTTCGGTGGACGATGAACGGCGCAACTCCTGGCCTGATTGTAGCAAAAGAGCGCTCTTCCGGCTCTAGTTGCCGAAGCAGACGGTTCGGACACGAGAAAGAAACTGGCTACGGCAGCGAATTACTATGAAAGGAGACACTGCGATGAATCAACAAATATCTGAATGGCTCGATGTCGTCGCCAAGATCCTTCTGCGATGCTGGATCTTCGGTATTGTTTTGCTGTTCATTTGGTTCGGTTTCTTCATGCTCGCACCAGGCGTGATCTACAATCTCCACGGCAGCATGTTCGACCTGAGCCCGCACGAACTGAATGTCATCCATTACAGTGGGATGGCCTTCGTGAAGCTGGTTGTGATCTGCTTTTTCTTTTTCCCCTGGCTGGCAATCCGCCTGGTGCTGGGGAAGACAAAGACATAACGGCTTCTACATGTCAAACAATGTCGCCTGACCAGGATACGTGACGGCTTCGTCCACGATCTTGGCTCCCAGTGTCAGCACATGAGTCTCCAACTCCCCACCGGGGAGAATGTGGTGGATGCTGACGCCGGTGGCCACGAGGTGGTCGCTGAGTAGTTGTCGATGACAGCGGCGATAATCGTTTTCGGCGCACATGACGGCGCTTCGGTGGGCACCAGCAATCTCAAGTAGTTTCGTCACACCCTGACGGAACTCCTGGGTCGCCATGTAATCGGCGTAGTTGCGAAACGCCTCGTCGTCGAGACCCCGGTTCACAGACGGAGTGGCATCTTTCTCCCATTTCCGATTACCGCCCAGAGCTTCGAGCCAGTGGTATATGATGCCTTCCTCCTCCAGAACGGCGGAAAGGCTCTCCCGACTGAAGTGCGGATGCCTGCGGGAGGCTGGATAGCGCCGAACATCGACCAGTGCCTCGATGTCATGCCTCTGGAGCAGGCACAAGAATGTACCCAATGGGTGGTTGCTATGGCCGATGGTGAGGATGTGGAGGCCCGTCATTCAGTGTCCGAATCCTGATCATCGGGCGCGCACAAGCAGATCTTCACACACCGGCTTGAATGCGCCTCGAAACGTCCCATCGTCGATGGTGCCCAGCACCCGAACATCGCCATCTGGTTTGTGGTCCCAGCAGATCTGAATCGCCATTTGGTATTCCACGCCGGAGGGGCCGACCACCGCTGGGAACTCCTCGTGGCCGATCTTGGCCGCTAACTCGGCGTACGGCAACTTACGGTATTGGTTCAGATGGGCATCGAGCAGGCCAACGTTCCGTGCCAGCCAAACAATGCCGAGAACCACGAACAGCTTGGCGATCAGCGCACAATTGGTCGATCTCACTTCACGTCTCCTTGTTTGCTGTCAGCTGGTAATGCATGTACTGTCGCCGAAATGGACGATGACTGCCTCGGCTTTGTCCGTGGGGCGGCTGGCGATTGAAGTGGTGGTCTCGGAGGCCAGCGTTGGCAAACTGAAGAGGGACAACAAGACAGCAACGTGAAGTCGTAACATATTGGCTCTCCACATGTTGGATCGTCCCCGATTCTATCAACCGGGATTGCCGGGTGGTAGAATGTGCGGCGTCAGCCCTTATTCCACGGAGAAGATCGCCATGAAAACGCTTCTGCCGCTCCTGATCCTCGGACTGCTGGCCCTCTCTGCGAGGGGCACGGAACCGGACGATCAACTTCCACCTGCTCCCCACGGGAAATCGTTGAAGCTCATCTGGCACGATGAATTTGACGGCGACAAACTCGACGAGTCGAAGTGGGAACCACGACCAGATGGCAAGCGGAAGGGGGGCTGGTGGAGCGCCAGGGCGATTTCGCTGGATGGCGATGGCCACCTCGTCATCACGACCTTCATGGACGGCGACAAGCCAACAGATGGCTGCGTATGGACCAAGGGTAAGTTCGAGCACGCCTTCGGCTATTACGTCACCCGAGTGAAGTTCCAAAGAGAGCCAGGGCACTGGTCAGCATTCTGGATGAACGGCGACGGCATCGGAAAGGTCGGCGACGGAGGCCGGGATGGCACCGAAATCGACATCATGGAGAAACCGTGGCTCGACGACCGAGTGCAACATACCTTCCACTGGGACGGTTACGGCAACGACCACAAATCGGAAGGCAAAGTCGTCAAGATTCCCGGTGTGATGGATGGCTGGCATACATTCGGGCTGCTTTGGCTGCCAGACGAATACATCTTTTACGTGGACGGCAAGGAAACGTGGCGAAGCAAAGCGGGCGGCGTCTGTCAGGTGCCTCAGTACATGCTGCTGAGTGACGAAATCGGGCCGTGGGCCGGGGACATCTCGAAGGCCAAGCTACCGGACCAGTTCGTGGTGGACTACGTGCGGGTTTACGATCTTGTGGATGTCAATTAGTTCAAGCGTGCGTCCGATAGCGTGATGCTACCCCCTATAGGCATTTCGCCATCCCCTTCCGGAGACGAACGCCCCGAACAATAAGACATTTCCTATTTCTTGGAGAAGCGGGACGCTGGGACAGTAGCGATGGGACACGAAATGTGTCCTAAGTCCAAAAAAGAAAGGCACTTGTGAGTTCTTCACAAGTACCTATTGAGCGGAGAGGACAGGATTCGAACCTGCGGACCAGTTTCCCGGTCACGGATTTAGCAAACCCGCGCTATCGACCACTCAGCCACCTCTCCGAGTTGTAAGTCGCTAATTTAAAGAGACTTATGTCGACTTGTCTGTCATCGATCGGGACAGGCTTCTCGTTGCGACGCCCCTCTCAACGCCCGATTTCTGGTCTTGGATGCCTTCACGACGCCTGTCAGCCGAAGTAACGGCGACCAAAAACCGGTACCCCCTAGATGTCAAAGAGCAGCCAAGACCAGTCTACTGATTCTCCATCGAACAGCAAGCCCTCAAAACCTTACGCCGTATTTCCACTCTATCTCATCATAACGGTCAAGGGGCGAAAGAAATCCGCCGTTTTCAATGGACGCTATTCTAGCAAATTCGGTCATGGCGTTACCTCAACGCCTCGCATCGCTTGGGTTGGAGAATCGCCATGGGCTGATCAGACATACACCTCCGTCTGGCCGTCAAGGCACCGCAAACCGGCCGCCAGCGTGTTCCCGTTGGGGGAGAAAGCCAGGCACTTGATTTGCGGCGCCGACGACGCCATGTCGAGACTGAGCAATTCCAGTCTGGCGGAGACGCTCCACAGTTTGACCGATCCGTCCCGACTGCCGCTGGCCAGCGTTCTACCATCCGGCGCGAAAGACAGTGCATGGACTTCGTCCGCGTGCCCGACCAGAATCCCGACCTGCTGCCCCGCGGGGAGATCCCACAGTCGGACTTTGCGACCATTGCCGCCCGAGGCCAACAAGCGGCCGTCGGGTGAAATGGCCAACGCATTGATCTCTTGCTGATGTCCGTGGATCACGGGTAGCGGTTGCTGGCGAGTTATGTCCCAGCGCCTAATCGTTGTGTCCCCGAAACCGGCATACAGGGTGCGGCCATTCGGCGTAATTGCCAAATTGCAGATTCTGCAATCCAGGATCCACGTGGCGTTAACGGACGGTGCGGTGACGTGGGAGGCGAGCTTGGCACACCCTACCCGATGGTCGTGTACGGCCGTTTCTCCATGTCAGGGTCTCCGACGTCTGAGTAATGGCGCGATTGCGGAAACGAGACATGCCCCGAAGAACGCGCCCAGGACGATACCTCCGGCTGCGCCGAAGAAAGCTCTCCAATCCCTTTCCGGGAGATCCGGATTGAAGATGGAAAGCATCAGTCTTCCCAATACCGCTGCCCGCCCCGATGACACCGCCACAAATCGCACCCAACAGCGCGCCGAGAATCGCCAGATAGTCCGTTTGGGAAGCGTCGATCTTCCACGCTCTGTGGACGGCGGAAACTGCGGAGAATCCCACAAGTCCCAGCAGAGCACCAACTGCGCCGACGATGAGCGGGGCTCGCAAGTCGCCCTTACCGAATTGGAATCCCAGAAGTGCACCTAGCAACATTCCGAAAGTGAGCCATGGAAGGAATCGAACGTTCATTCGAGATTGTCCCTGCTATTGACCTCGCAGCCCCTCTGCCAGGTCATGGGGCTGTGTCGGCGGCAAAAAGATCTTTTTGGTGCGGCAAACGATTGGCCCGCGATGAACCGCCGCGTCGCGCCCCGTGTCGCGAGTGATTCTCCTGAGAGCGGAAGCTTAGTCTGGCCGGGGAAGCACCTGTTTCAGCCAACCGCGGATTTCCGCCACTCCCGTGGACGAGGTGGCGGTTCGCATCGTCAGATTGTCCGAAGCGCCTTGCAGTGCGGCTACCTGCTCGGCCATCCGCTGAACTCGGAGAAAAGCCTCCGCTGGCCAATTCGCGCGATCCGCCGCATCGAGAATCAACAGGGGGCGTGGAAGCGCCGCGCTGTAAACATATTGCCAATCGGTTGCCGCCATGATGTCCGGCAGGTAAGGCATGATATGGTAATCACTGGGCGCCACCTGCTCCGTCCAGTCGCGCACCGTGATGGCGCCGACCGCGGCGACGGCGGCCACTTCCTCATCGAGCGCCGCCGCGATTGCGGTATCCACGCCGCCAACTCCCAGCCCAATCACTCCCACCCGACCCACGTCGCCGCGGCTGCGAATCACCTTCAAGGCCGCCAGATTGTCCCAAACCCGCAGGGCCATCGGCGACAAACCGGTGGTGTCGCCGGCCCCGTACAGCGAGACCATGCTCGTCGCCGGCCGGGGACTGCTGTCATCTGTCGAAGCGTGCTCGGGCACGGCCACCAGGTAGCCGTCTTCCGCCAGGGCACGAACGCAGTTCATGACGGCGGGGCAGGTCGCACTTTGGCCGTCGGCATGCGAGAGGATCACCGCCCCTTGACGCTCCCCTCCGGCCGATGTCCGTTTGTACACTTTCAACGACAAGATCAAACCCTGATCCTGCGGGATGGCCATATTCTCCATCGTCAAGTCACCCGTCTTTTCACTGCCATCGCTCCTGGCTTCGCCCAGGTGCATCTCCTCCAACAGACAGGCATCACGCAACCACTGCTTCACGCACTGGCGATACCGGCTCCAATCCTCCTGCTTGTCGAACCCGGCGGGCAACGCCGCCGCTTTCCGCACGATTTGGCGCTGCATATAGCGCAGCGGGTTAAGGTCGGCATCGGCAGGCGGTTCGCCGCAGGGAAGCGGCGCGGTCACGGCGTCGGCCGGCAGCGCTTTCAAGTGAAGGTCAATCCAGGGCGCCAACTCGGGGAGATAGGGAGTCATGCTGTGCGAACGCAGGTCGCGCAGGTGTGCAAACCGCTCGGGCTTGCCATACAATTGGTAGGTGTGTTGCAGGGTCGATACCACCTTGTCATAGCCCGCCGCGGGCCACCAATTGTCGCCCGAATTGCTGGCGACATAGAGCGGCCGCGGTGCGATGCAGGCTCCGATTTCCGGCCAGTCGGTAGACCGCAGCACGTTTTTCAAATAGGGATCGGCGCTCGAAGATGGACCCCTTGATAACCGGGCATCCGCGCCCAATCGGTGTAGGTCGTGGTGCCGCAAACCGGCACGACGATTTGGAAACGATCCTCCAGCGCAGCCGCCAACCAGGTCTGCTCGGACCCCTGGCACAGCCCTGCCACACCAATACGCGTCGGGTCGACATCCTCGCGGGTCAACAGATAATCCAACCCGCGGAGCGTGTCGAACACCTGCACCCCCATGCCCTGCGTACCGACCGCGGAGGTCGCGGCATACCATGCGGCAAGCGGAGCCTGCCGGTCACCAAACGACGGATCATCGAAAAACAGGACCACGTAGCCGCGGCGGGCCATCTGATATACGAATGGCTTGTAGCATCCTTCATCCAAGTCCTTTGCCGACCCACCAAAGCCCGGCGGCACCACGAGGGCGGGCAGTCGCGGAGCCGCCTTGAGCGGACGCACCACGATCCCCGGCACGTAACAACGCTCCGCCCACAGATAGATCACCTCTTCGACGATGACGTCGCCGTCCCGGCGGCTCGCCAGCACCTTGGCCCGCATCGGCTCCGCCGACGGCAGTCCCAGCAACGCGGCCAACTCCCGCCGTACCTGTTCCCGTCGCCTCTGCCAGGCCTCAAGATGATCCGGCCAAGGTGGCAACGCCGCCTCCATCCGGCTGGCGCGAGTACCCAGGTATTGGAGTACTGGCAAAGACTGCGCCGGCTCGCTCTGCTCCGCAGCCCCAACGCCGCCGACAAAGCCACCGATGATCAGCACGCCCCACAGACCGCGCAGCACCTTTCGAGATTGCTGTTGGCACCACTCCGAGCTGCGCACTGTCAAGCCAACAGAACATGACAAGACCATTTTGCACATCCTTTCACTCGATAAGGTGCCTTCGTGGGCCGATCGACACGCGGTCAACTGACCGCCAGCGGCCGGCCCCGAAGGTCAAGTTCGAGTGCTCTTTTTCAACGAAGGATCACTGCCTGCAGCAGGTGCTTCGACCCAGAATCAGAAAGCAGATTTCAATTGGCCACGGGACCAGCGTGCTCTGCGCAGAACCTCTTGAGACTCTGGAGTTCATGCTCGGTGGCTTTTGTAGTGTGACGGATTCATCAACCAGCCGAAGAGGGACATAAACAACCTGAAGAACCCCTTGCCGGTCACGTTCGCCCTCTAAGCCACCTGCGTCCGCCCAGCGAGATCCTCAGGGCTCACCCGGGCTAACCACAAACGTCGCTAGTCAGGTTTCCTGTTGCGCAGAAAACCGGCCAGGCCGTGAGCAACTTTTGTCTTTGCCAAGGACCCGACATCGCTGATTGGTGCTTGTTCACTCGAATCGATTGGTGGCCGTTTGGTGCGTGGTCGCCTGCGCCTTTGTGCCGCACGCCATCGCGTCACCGCCTGCTCGCGGATTTCATCGTCGAGGAACACAATCCACTTCGCGCTCGCGGCTGTCTGGCTTGGCTCTCCCGCTATCCCGATAGCCAATTTGGCCGCGCGGAGTCGACTCATCAGCTCTTCCGGGA
This sequence comes from uncultured Planctomycetota bacterium, assembly GCA_963700515.1. Lineage (GTDB taxonomy): Bacteria > Planctomycetota > Planctomycetia > Pirellulales > Pirellulaceae > JAJRVM01. The sequence continues at coordinate 214,207 of CAVOXY010000008.1, forward strand.
TCAGCTCGATGACTTCACCGGTGGCCGGATTGCAGAAACGGCGTGCTTCGTCCAGTAGGCCTTGATGTTCATTCATGCTGGCATTTTCGCCACACGCCTTGGTTCTTTCAAGCCGTAACATAATAATTGTTGCAATGGAACTTGGACGCGGCAGGTGAGGACAAAAACATCGGATGACAAAAAATCTCCTGTGCCGACTTATCTTTCTATCACCTGATCTTTTTGTCCTTCAAACGAATCGCATTGAAACGTTTAGGACGGGACAGGTGAGGAAACAAATATCGGATGACAAAAAGATCTCATGATCTGGTCCAGGGATCTAAGCCGCCAGCAGAGCAGACAGCACAAAGACGATCCCTGAGTGACCGGAATGCTGCGGCACTGGAAGTTGAAACCGTGATGACCCATCACATTGCACGTTGATTCAACCAATCCACACCGAACGCCACGGCACCGAAGATAATCGACAACAACGCGTGGGCCGCGACTATGAGCGACGGATGCCACAGCAGCAGCCCCCAACTAGCCAGGTACACAATCGTGAGAAAAAGTTTGGCAGGTAGGTCTACGTCACCAAAAATCCATACGCAAATGATAAGCACCAGTGCGAGGATGATTGGGAACATGTGCGGCTCCGTGGACATTATCGAAACCTCTCAACGCGGCTGAAGCCGAAGTCAATGATCGGCAATAGTCCCGGTTACCTGTCAGGTTATCGCCGGGGCATGGGTGTTGCAAGCGTTGACAGCGCGAAGCGGCCGAACGCATGCCTGGCGGTCAAAAAAGGCGGCCAGATGGCTGGAAGAGAACGACCGAAAAAGGGGGCGAAAGATTTGGACCGAAGGGGCTAATACGGTGGGAAGTCCGCCAACCTGCCAGCCCGACTCTAATTCTTCGCCCGTCTTCGTGCGGTTTTGTCAAGGTGGACAAACAGCGACCAGTTGCTGGCGTGCCAATTCGGGTCAGTTGCTGACATAGGCCTCTGGCAGCATCGACGCTCAAAAACGTGAAGACATGCACTTGGCCCGAGTGCACTTGGCCCGAGTGAAGAGCAGCGAGATTCGGCGTTCTGAGAAAATCCGGACCGGAATCGGGCAACAGAATGGTCGAATCGCGTACCGATTCGTCTCTCGAAGGTGGGGGTGTTGTAGACGCCACCAATCTACCCGACCCATGGGCGCCATGCACTCCTGGACGACCGATGAATCGGAGTGACGTTGCGAGGGGTACAGCCGAGAAACCGAGTAAGCGTCATGCCACTCCTGAGAGGGCAAAAACCGCGTCTTTCGCGGTCCTGTAATTGTCGCCCTATCGTATCGAAAGGTGTTGTCTAATAACGGTTTAGGATGGTTTGACTCGGTCTCTTAGCAACCCCGTGCTATCGACCACACAGTCGCCTCTCCGAGTCGATATTTGGCCACAAGATGGCGTTTGCTACGTGGCCATCTCGCAACGCGCCTTGATTTTGCCGCATCCGGCCCTCGTCTGCAGGCCGTCTTCTGGTCATCGGTGGCAGAGTCCCTGGTTCCTAAGCTATATTTGCCCGTGAGGCTGCTTCCTCCGCGCTCGAGGCGTACCCGGCTACTCTCCTCAACCGGCCGGGAGCGTGCCGCCAACAGGCAAGCACAAGCATTCATTGATGTGACATCCGGGAGCTCTTGTTTCATGGGCATTGCACGCCGATTCCGATACCTCGTCGCCGTCACGTCTTTGTTGTTGTGCCTGGTCCCGCCGACCCTGCATGCTGCTGAGAATCAAGCCCTCAAAGCGGCCCTGCAAACCATTACCACCACGGAACTGGGACACCACGTCGAAGTCCTGGCCGACGATTCGTTCGAAGGACGTGAAGCCGGTAGCCGAGGTGGTCAAGCGGCCGGCGGATACCTGGTCCAGGCCCTGGAAGAAAACAGTCTTCGGCCCGCCGGAGTCGATGGTGGCTTCTACCAGACCTTTGGCCCAGGGTACCGAAACGTGCTGGGCATGATCCCCGGGAGCGATCCGAAACTCAAGCACGAGTTCATCCTGTTGGGAGCCCATTACGACCACGTCGGCTATGGTACGCCGCGCAATAGCTTTGGCCCCACCGGCCATATCCACAACGGTGCGGATGACAATGCCAGTGGCATGTCCGGTTTACTGGAAGTGATGCAGGCCTTCTCGCTGCTCGCCGAGCCACCGCGACGTTCGATCCTGTTTGCCTTCTGGGATGGCGAAGAGAAAGGAATGCTCGGCTCGAAACAGTGGGTCTCGTCCCCCACCGTGCCGCTCAAAAACGTGGTCTTCTCGTTCAATGCCGATATGATCGGGCGTCTCCGGGATCAGCACGTGGAAGTATACGGTGCGCGCACGGCGCAAGGCCTGCGCCAACTGGTGAGTCGGCAGAACATTACCTTTGGGCTGGATCTCGATTTCATTTGGGACGTCAAGCCGAACAGCGACCATTATTCGTTCTTCGAACACGAGATTCCGTTCCTCATGCTCCACACCGGTCTGCACGACAACTATCACCGACCGAGTGATGATGCGGAATTGATCAATCGCGAAGGAATGCAGACGGTCGCTCAGCTCATGTTTCGCCTCGCCTACGAACTGGCCGACGCCGACCAGGTGCCGGCGTTCCGCACAAAATCGCGTTTTGAATCCAATTACACCCGCGCGCAGTTCGAACGCGCCGGAGCTCCTACGCCGCCCCGCCTGGGCGTCTCGTGGAGTCCAGAAGATCTCGAGTCGGGCTTGCTCGTGACTCGCGTCACGCCAGGATCCGCGGCCGACCAGGTCCGCCTCAAAACGGGGGACCGCATCATCCGGTTCGATGGGCAGAGCGTGGAGAGCAGCGATCAGTTTCGGCTTCTCGTACTGGCGGCCGGCAGTGTCGCGCAGGCCATCGTGCAACGTCCTGACGCGGCGGAACCAGTCGAAATGCTGCTCCATCTGCCGGGCAAGCCGATACGGATCGGCGTCTCCTGGGATCAGGACCGGGCCGATCCGGCGACCGTGATCCTCACGCGAGTCGTACCCGGTTCCGCGGCCGAACAGGCAGGCTTGGCACCCAAGGATCGTGTCTACGCGGTCGAGGGACAGCCGTTTGCCGACGCCACAGAGTTCGGTCAGATGCTAACGCGCAGCAGCGGCCCACTGCAGTTACTGGTCGAACGGCAAGGTCTGCTGCGCAACGTGACTCTGCACCCGCTCGAAGATCGAGCTGCCACGCATCAGGACGCGGCCACGCATTGAACCGCTGCCACCTCGGTGAAGTAGTGAGCGGGGTTTTGCTTCAGCACTGGCTCCGCTCGCGGTAAAGGTTTCTTGCAGTGGTCACTCGTGGCGCGGCACACGACAGTGGGACGAGTTGCTTCAGCACTGGCTCCGCTCGCGGTAAAGGTTGCCATGCCAGTCGCGTCATGCCATCGGACACCCGTCGAAGAAGTGGCACCTGCTGACTGGCTCGGCCTAACAATCCTGGCGTCCGCTGTGGGCGAGGCTTATTGCTTCATGGTCGCGTCAGTGGCGCTCGCGGTAAAGGTTTCTTGCAGTTGGTCATGTCGTCGGCGCTCGCTCAGGAAAGTGGCACACCCGTGAAGTGGTGAGCGGGGGTTTGGCGAGGGAAAATCTTCCTCCCAGCACGCAGGCCTTCGACGGCCACAGCGGTCAAACCGGGGTTGGTTGTGGCCACAGACGGCGCTGCTATACTCGGAGGGCACTTGTCGGAGTCTTGGAAACGCACGGACAGATGTTGGTCGGAGTTGAGTCGTTGGCAGATCAGTCAGACAGCGGGGTGAATCTCCCGCAGTTGAGCTCCCAAGAAGAGGACCGATATGCGCGGCAAATCGGGGCGGGCGTCTTATCGCGCGAGGGGCAACGGCGGCTGAAGCAATCGGTCGCGCTGGTCACTCGAGTCGGGGGCATGGGCGGTCCCGCCTCCCTCATGTTGACAATGGCCGGCGTGGGACGGGTGATTATCGCCCATGGCGGGCCACTCATCTCGCCCGACTTGAACCGCCAGATACTGGGGTCCGAGGGGGGCTTGAGCCAGCCGCGGGCGCTCAGTTCAGCGAGTATCTTCGATCGATGAACCGGTTTGTCGAGGTGGAAGTGCTGGACCACGAACCGGACGATCGGGAGGCGGACGAACTGGCTCAACGCTGTGACATCTTTCTTTCGTGCGCTCCGACATTTGCGGAACGGCTACGGCTTAATGCGGCTGCCGTCAACCACGGTATTCCCCTGATCGACGCGGCGCAGTGGGGCATGACCGGCACACTGATGGTGCTCCAACCCCACCACACCGCTTGCCTGGCTTGCGTCTATCCGACGCCGCCCCCCTTTGAAGAGCTTTTTCCCGTGGTCGGCGCTATCTCGTCTGCCATCGGTTCGTTGGCCGCACTGGAAGCCATCAAGATCCTCTCAGGCTGCGGGTATCCCCTGTGGGGGAGACTATTAACCTACGATGGATTCCACGGCCGTACCATGGATGTGGAGTTGCGGCGGGACGAGAAATGTGTTTGTTGTGGAGTTGCCGCACGGCCGGCCGACTGAGAGGACGAAGGCCAGATGAAACTGCAATTGACCCTGATGGGACGCAGCTACGACGCGTCCGCCGCTTTGCCGAACGAGTTGGAATTGACAGCCGATGCGCGCATCGATGACGCTCTGCACGCGGTGGCGCGGCTTCTGCCCGAGGGCGAATCGCTGTCCCCCAGTTGCCTGGTGACGCTCAACGGAAAACACCTCGGCAATGTCGGTCGGCATGACAACGCCCTACTTCGTGAACAGGACGAACTGGTGCTAATCGCTCCGGTCGCAGGCGGCTAGGCACGCGGGCCACACGTCACCAACATCCCCGGACAGAAAGACAGGCGGCGGGAAGCTCGGGATAGAGCGCCGCGCATCGTCCGCTGAAGGCGGGCAGCGGGTTCTCGGTGAGGGCCGGTCGCTCGCCGCGGAATCCGCGGTCCACGGCACCGATTCCTCTCCCGGAGAGCCGCGAGGGGTCGCCGCGCGGAATCAGTCGGGGGACGACTTCATGCCGCTCTGCGAATTCCACGCCATGTCTGGTTGCGTCGGTGCGGCTTCTTTGGCTGCGTCGGGTTCCTCGGGGCTACAACCTTGACCGCTGCCAGCCGCTCCCCCGCTGTTGATTTTGACCATAATTCCCTGAATCGTCACTCCGGCCGGACCAATATCGACGAACCCGCCGGGCCCGATGAGCGAAAGCTGCATGCCGGCTTCAATAATGACCTTCATGCCTCCCTTCAAGTGGATTTCGTTGACGGCACCCGACTCGGCGGCGATATTGCCACCCGACTTGATCTGCACATCGCCGCCAACCGACTGCGACAGGCCCTCGCCGATCTTCTCACGGCGTGCACCGCCGATCGTCAAGTCACTCCCCTCGCCGATACTCTCCGTCTTCTTTTTCTCAATATAGATGTCGACATTACCGCCATCATCGGCCTCACCGTTGCCGACCAGCAGCATGGCGTTGCCTTCGACGTGCGAGATCTCATGGCGTTTCACGTTGAGGTGCTGGTCCTGGTAGATCATCGTCCGGCGGTCGCCACCTTTATCGCCATCCTTTTCCCAACCGATAATCTCATGCGTGTGGCCGAAAGTGCGGGCTTTCGAGTCGTTCCGGACGCGCACATCCAGGTCTTTTTGCGCATGCAAGTAGAGCCGTTCTTCATCTTTCTTGTCTTCGAACAGCACCTCGTTGTAGCCGTCTCCCCCCTTCGTCGAATTCGTCTTGATATACGACTTTGTCATTTCATCCGGAAGTGGGTAATGCGGCATCTGCTCGGCATTGTAGACGCCGCCGACAATGAGTGGTCGATCAGGGTCACCTTCGAGGAAATCGACCACGACTTCCTGACCGATGCGGGGAAGGGAAAAGAACCCCCACTTCTTTCCCGCCATGTTGTGGGCGACTCGAATCCAACAGGAGCTTTCTTCGTTCTTCTTTCCCTCGCGATCCCAATGGAATTGCACCTTCACGCGTCCATATTTGTCACAATAGATCTCCTCCCCGCTAGGGCCCACGACCACTGCGGTTTGGATGCCCGAGACAATCGGTTTGGGGGTCGTGCGGGCTGGCCGGAAGACGACGTCGGACGGGATGCAAGTGAAGCTGTTCGTGTATTCCAGCGTCGGTACCCCGCTGCCGGTCCCGTACGAGACACCGCTCGCCGAGTGCTGGATGGACGAGATGACGTAGGATTTATTCTCCTCGGCCGTGCAGCTGTGCTTGGTCAATTTGAACTTCCCGCCGGGGCTGAAGGAGCGGCAGGTACTGGTGCCACGCACGGAATCGTAAGCAACTTCCTCTTCTTCCATGCGGTACTTGGTTTCCTGACCGCCGTGCTCCTTGTCGAGATATTCGCCGGGATAGTCATAGATCTCGTATTTGCTTGCCTCCGACAACTTGACTTTCGTCGAGCTATTCGTCATCAGGCTCTTGCTGGGTGTCTCAAAGTTATAGTCGGTTTGAGCCCAACGCCCGGAGACGAAGGCGTATTGGTGTTCCCAGGACGTGATGTGATCTGTGACGGCCGATGAGCCCTCCGAAAGTGGGCATTCGACTTCCTTTTCAGGAAGGTCCTTGTAGGCCGCCGCTTGATCAGCGAGCATCAAGGTGTGCTTGCCGTCCTCGTGCTTGAAATAGCAAAAGATCCCTTCCTGTTCCATCAAACGGGACACAAAATTGAAGTCGGTCTCGCGGTATTGGACGCTATAATCGTGCTTGTCATGACTCTGTTTGATCTCCGACAGATCATAATCCGAGAAGCCGAGGTCTTGAAAAATCTTCTCGATCATCTCCGGGACCGTCTTGTCCTGGAAAATGCGGCAGTCGGCCGTCTGCGTCAGAAACCAGAGCCAGGGGACCATTTCGGCACGAAATGTCGTCACATCACCTTCGCCATAGTCGGCGACGAATCGGCAAATGTGGCCGTTCAGATACCGTTTGTCGCTGTCCGACAATGCCACGGTAATCGTCACGTTTTTGCCGACGATTTGTGTGGCATCAATGGACGGCTCAGTCGATGTCAGCTCCAGCTCATAGGAAAATAGCCGCGACATCTCTTCGCGGCCACTGAAAGCGGTTAAGGCCAGCGCCTCGCCAAGCGGCGTTTTGATCGAGATGAAGCGAGTCGATTGATTAAGTGCCATGGAAGGCCCTTCCGCTCAGCGCCCCGAGCACGACCATGATCATGAGTGCCTTCTCGCCACCAATTTCACAACCACGGGCAGTAGAAATTTCGATTCCAGTTGAGTCCATGCAGATCCTCGAGCCGTGCCCGCGGCAGACACCAAGTCGCGCGTTGAGCGTGGCGATGTCCAGACCCCCTTGGCCGGAAGTGGTTTCACCGGCACGCCGCAACGCGGCGGCACCGAGGGATGCCGCCGCGTCGGACAGTGATCGAAACCGGGTAAGGTCGAGCGAGGGGCCGTTCTAGGCCTTGCCTTCTTCCACCTTCCAGGTGTATTCGACATTGCCCTTCTTCTTGCCCTGGCTGTCCGTTTCCGTGTAGGTCACCTTGATCTCTTCGAAATTCAAGGAGACGTCTGCCACCGGGACCTGATCTGCCTGTGTGTGGCCAGAAATATTGTAATTGACCACCTGTACGTTCTTCAGCTCATAGGCGTAGTACGTCACGCGTCCAGCGTCGGTGTACGAGGCCGTACAATGGATCTCGACCTTTGGGAACACCTTGCCCTTGCAGACCGCTTCCGCCAGCTTGGGGTCCGCTTTGTCAATTTCCTTGGTGATCATGATGTCCTCCAGCACGACGTCGCCGCGACGACGTGTCGCACCGGTGCCAGTGCCCGGCTTGTGGATCGCCTGGCTGAAGGAGGAGAGGTCGCTCCAACCCTTGTGCTTGTCGTCCTGAGCTTCGCCATCCACGCCATCGAATTTGATATAACCAGCCATCACACCCTCCGCAAAACTGAGAAATGATTGTCACGAAACACACTTGTGTTGTTTTGTCACTCCTATTCTCGTGAGCTGCGGGAAGGAGTTGCTTCGTTTCGGGAAAAAAGGGGAAAAAACCAAAAATCGCCCGCCAAAGTCATTGGATCGTATAAACGAACTGCCCCTCATCACCGACGGATACCTCTACGGTGTCAATCGCCTGCCCCTCGGCAATGCGCGCCAGAAACTCCGCCGACAATTGCGGCAAGAGGGTGCCGGTCAGAATGTGATCCACATTTCGAGCCCCCGTGTCCACTTCCGTGCAGCGGCTGGCGATCGTGTCGACCAGCTCGTCGGTGTAACGGAGCTGTGCTCGATAATGCTGCGTCACTCGCGACACGATCTTCCCGAGCTTGAGGCGGATGATCTGTTTCATGACATCGTCATCCAACGGATAGTAGGGGACCACCAGTAATCGACCGAGGAACGCGGGCTTGAACGTCTTCAGCAGCTCAGGGAAGAGGGCCTGCACAAACGATTCCGGCTCCGGCCGGGTTTCCGGGTCGGCGCAAATGCTCTTGATCACCTCCGTGCCGGCGTTCGTCGTCATGAGGATCACGGTGTTCTTGAAATCAATGTCGCGGCCTTCGCCATCCTTCATCGTCCCCTTGTCGAACACCTGGTAAAAGATGTCTTGAACGCCTGTGTGCGCCTTTTCCATTTCATCGAGCAAAATGACGCTATAGGGTTTGCGCCGCACCGCTTCTGTCAGGACTCCCCCTTCGCCATATCCGACGTATCCGGGCGGGGAACCCATCAGCAGCGAGACTTTGTGTTCTTCCTTGAACTCGGACATGTTGATGACCGTCATATTCTGTTCGCCACCATAGAGCAGGTTGGCCAGGGAGATGGCCGTCTCGGTCTTGCCCACGCCGCTGGTGCCCGCGAGTAGGAAAACGCCGATGGGGCTGCGTGGATCGGCCAGCTGCGCACGGGAGGTTCGGATCCGTTGGGAAATGGCATCCAGGGCATGCGACTGGCCAACGATCGACTTTTCCATCAGGTTTCGCAGGGAGAGGATCGTCTTGACTTCATTCGAGACCATCCTTCCCACGGGGATGCCGGTCCAGGCTGCCACCGTCTCGGCGATGGCCTGCGCGTCGACGCAGGGGTGGATCAGCGGGTTCTCACCTTGGAGGGCATGGAGTTCCCCTTCTTTCTGGGCCAACTGCTGGAGCAAGGCAGTGCGTTGTTCCCCGGTTAACTTCACCTCAGCCGGCGCAGAGGCCGTGGCGGCATTAGCCGCATTCTGTGCCTGGGCCGTTTTCTTCGCGGTGTCCTGGTCTTGCTTGCCTTGCGGGGACTCCAGTTGGGCTCGCATCTCACGAATCTGGCCGACCAATTCCTTTTCGGACTCCCAGCGTATCATTAGGTCCGCCAGCTCCTTTTCGGTGGCGACCAACTGACTTTCCAGTTCCGTGATCGTTTCGGCGTTGTCCGCGCCGGTTTGCGCCTCCCGCTGCAGAATCCCCAGCATGACGTTCTGTTGTTCGATGCGGCGGCGGCAGTCTTCAATCGATGGTGGTGTCGAAGACTGGCTCAATGCAATGCGAGCACAGGTGGTATCGAGTAAGCTGACCGACTTATCGGGCAGCTGGCGTCCCGAAATATACCGTTTGGAGAGACGCACCGCGTCCACGACCGCTTCATTAAGAATCCGAACCTGATGGTGGTTCTCCAACGTGGCGACCAGCCCCCGCATCATCTCCACCGCCGATGCCTCGCCAGGTTCGTCAATCTTCACTACTTGGAAGCGGCGTGCCAACGCGGCGTCGCGCTCGAAATACTTCTTGTATTCCGCCCACGTCGTGGCCGCAATCGTCCTCAACTCGCCGCGTGCAAGAGCTGGTTTCAGCAGATTGGCCGCGTCGGTCTGTCCTGCCTGCCCCCCTGCGCCAATCATCGTATGGGCTTCGTCAATAAAGAGGATGATCGGTGTCAGGGAACTCTTGACTTCAGATATCACCGATTTCAAACGGTTTTCAAATTCACCTTTCATGCCCGCTCCGGCCTGGAGCAGGCCGAGATCGAGCGTGCGAACCGCTACGTTTTGCAGGGGAGGCGGTATGTCCCCGGCAGCGATCCGCAGCGCGAAGCCCTCTACGACCGCTGTCTTGCCGACACCGGCTTCGCCCGTGAGGATCGGATTGTTCTGTCGCCGCCTCGTCAAAATGTCGACGATCTGCCGGATCTCCTGGTCACGTCCCAGCACCGGATCGATTTCGCCGGCACGCGCACGCGCCGTCAAATCAACCGTGTACTGGTCGAGCGCCGGGGTCTTGCCGCCCACCGCGGCCCGCCCTGGCGGGGATACCGATTTGCCGCTATCCGACGGCAGATCCGCTTCGCCACTGTTGGCCACCAGTGTCGGCAGCTCCTGTATCAATTTCTCTCCCGAAATCTTGTCGAATTCGTCGGAAATACCCGCCGCTAGTCGCACCAGAGAGTCTTTGGTCAGCAGCGCCGCCAGCAAATGCCCCGTCCGGACCGCGCGATCCCCAAACTCGACAGAACCCAACAACCAAGCGTCCCGCACTAATTCGATTAAGTCCGGACTCAGCCCGGGAGTTCGAGCGTTGCCGGTTTTGAATGAGTCGATCTCCGAAATCAGATCGCCTGCTAGTCGCGACTCATCCACCCCATAGTGCTTGAGCAGAATATGGATGTCCGTGTTGGACGTATCCAGCAACTTGGACAGCCAATGCTCAATCTCGATATTGTGATTCGTGCGTGAGACACACAAACCGGCAGCCGCTTCCAGAGCATTGCGGCAGGTGTCGTTGAGTTTGCCAATCAACGGCTGCAAACTGAGTGAAGTCATCACAACGCCTTTCCAATTTCTGAAAGGGAAACGAAGCCGTGCGCAGGCCACGGCTGCGCGGATCGGGGACGTCGCAAACTGCGGCCACGGCGATTTGTCACACGCTGACCACCGGTGTACGAGTGGGCTTCAAAATAGCACGGATGGCGGGAGCTATCCCAGCCACCGTATGGGGGTATTGTACGCATTTCGAGCCCATATTCTATGTGCACTGGGGACTTTTTTGCCCGCCAGCCCGTCTTTGGCTGGGCGAACCGCGCCGCCGAAGCCTGAGGAGCATTTTGGAGTCGAGAAAAGTGGGATGCAAGCTCGTAGCTGAAGGCGCGTAGACTTTGGGGGCCGACCAAATCCGTCCGAATTCTGGCGACTTCGGCTACGGGAGTCCGAATTCTGGCGACTTCGGCTACGGGAGTCCGAATTCTGGCGACTTCAGCTACGGGAGTCCGAATTCTGGCGACTTCAGCTACGGGAGTCCGAATTCTGGCGACTTCGGCTACGGGAGTCCGAATTCTGGCGACTTCGGCTACGGGAGTGTTTTACAGCGTGGCCAGCCGCCGGTCGTTCTGGGAGATTGTCGATCCCGAGATCGCCTTGTCGATGGCCTGCGCCCGCACCGCTGCCACCGGTCATGGCATCGTGGCCAGTGGACAGGTGCGAGGGGCATGGCCGAAATCCCTGGACAGGCGGTACAGCTTGCCATATTGCGCTAGCCTAGGCAATCGGTATCGCTTGACTAATTCGTTGGCAGATCATGACTTATGATGCGGTCGGTGGACGCGTTTCTGCAAGTTTAGGAAGACTCGTGACCGATAGAACTAGCACAGGCTGAACTGTGCAACAGCAGGAGAGAACATCTGCTGGTCCCGTGATGGAGTGAATGACATGAAGACAAGCGGGTTATGGAACGTGCCGGTAATGGGATTGGCGGCAGCGTTTTTTCTGTCGACAACGACCCTTCTGTTCGCCGGATCCGAATGTACCGATCCGGGGTGCCATTCCGGGGGCTGCCCTTCATGCCAGAACTGCTGTGCGGAGTGCGGCAAGCACTGTGATCCGTGCGACTTGCAGGTCTGCACGGTGATGGTCCCCGCGCGTGTGGCCGAGACGCGCGTCAAGGTGGAAGTGGTCAAGCAACCGGAGGATCGTGAAGAGAAATACACCGTCTTCCAACTGGTCCCCAAGACCCGCAAGTTTGATAAGGAAAAGTGTTACTTAAAGCACGAAGTGAAATCCAAGGTGATCACGGAAGAGAAGTGTCATCTGGTGAAGATGCCGGTAGAACGGACGGTCAACGTCAAGACATACCATCCGGAGTTTCGCGAAGTGGGGGATCCCTGTGGTGTTTGCCCCCCGCAGATGTGCGAAGTGATGGTCGAAGGCACCGAGCAGCGCACGGGTGTGTGCGAGGAAATCCAGGTGGCCATGACGAAGACCGAGCGCGAGATCTTCTATTGTGTCCAGACGCCGGAAAAGCAGACGATTCCCTGCACGGAAGAGAAGTACTATGAACTGGTGCCGATCACGAAGACCCGCACCGTCTCGGTGTGCGTTCCCAAAGTGGTCCGTTCGCCGTATGACGTGATCGTCTGCAAGGACATTCCGCAGCAAATCCTCTGCTGCGCGAAATGCGCCAAGAAACACTGCAAATGAGCCCCGGTGGGGGACGCTGGGAAGCATTTCGCAGCGGAATTCGCCAGAATTCGGTCAGCCTCCGAAGCCTGGCGTCGTCGGCTACGAGCCTGTATCCCGCTTTTCTTTACGCCCAGACGCTTCACCGCGGTGCCCGGTGCGGGACACGCAGTTTTTCTTGCCGTGTCGGTATGGTGCCGTCCGCCGATGGGGCTATGAACGGGTCGGATTCCCTTCACTGGCGAACACGGCGTCGTCACGATCCTCCAGCGTCGGGCGACTCAACAGCCACGTGTTCCAGCCCAGGCGGGGAATTCGCGGCTCCTCTGCCGCGAATTGCGTGGGCGGTACGTCACTGGCCCGCAGCACAGGTTGCACATCAAAGTCGAATTCCGGCCCGACGTACATACGCGTCAATTGAGCGAGAGGTGTGAGGCGATCTCCCGTCGGCATGAAACGGCAAAAGGAGCCGTAATCGAGCGGCCCGATGCGGACGCGAAATTTGTCTTGCACGCTCCACACCCGTTCTCCCACGAGCGTGTCGACACCGAGCCTGGCATTCAGTCCATGAAGTACCTCCCGCGACGGCAGCGATGACTGGTCAGGAGGGTCGAGATAGAGCCACTGACCTTGAAACTGCTGGACCGTAACCGGTAGCTCAAAGTAGTCCTCCAGCATGCGCTGCAAGGAGCTGGCGTTGCGAGGACGGTGTGCGAACAGCCCTCCGTAGTACAAGAACGCTTCGTCACCCGGCTCAAGTCGATTGCGAAGCCCGGGCGTTCCCATGCCGATGAGCGCATAGAGGCAGTGCTCGAATAGGGCAATCCGAGCGTCTTCGCGCACGGGCTCATGCAGTTCCTGCGTGCGGACTTGCCACGATTTCTTTTCGTAGCCGACGGAAAAACGGTATTTCTCCCAGGCGCGATAGAAGAGCGACGTCAGGCGATGGTTGAAGATGTCGAGGAAATCGCGGAGCGCGAAATCGTGGAGGCGAATGCGGTCGATGAGCAACTGCGTATAGTGGTGTGGAAGCACTCCGCTCGGCCCGGTCAAGCCGAAGAACGGCACAACCATTTCGAACCGCAGTAGGCGGTCCGCGTCGTCGTCGGCCACCAGTGGCGAAATCGAGGCGATTTCGCCGGATGGGAAAGTGTGGGACGCCAGGGCGCGGAAGCGCAGCAGTTCCTTGTCCGGCGGATCGTCGTGGCCAACGGCGTGCACGGGCGTGCCGCCATCATAGAGCATCCGCTCGGCGGTGCATTGTTCGACCAAACGCACGGCCTGAAAGAAGTCGAACTTCCAGGGGTCGTTGATCAACTGCTCGATTAGAGGAGGGCGTGTTCGCCCGCTCTGGGTGGCCATGTGCGAATCTTCGCTTCCCGTCGATTGGAGGTGGCGGTCAGTTTGGTGAAAGAGTTGATGGAGGTGTAGAGGCCGAGGAACCGTTCCAGGAGAGCAGCGTAGAGGAACAGGCCGCCTCCCGAAAATTTCTCCTCGTCAAAATGAAGCTGGACGTGCAGCCCCCGACAGACTCCTGCGGCCGAGCCACCGGCGCGGCCGACAATGCGCTCGTTCCGCACAGTCAACAGACTGTCGATGATGTCCTTCGTCTCGGGTGAATCCCGGAAGTCGTAGAGCGATAAGATCTCGCGCAGCACGCTGGCCCCATCCGTATCGTTGACCAACGAAATGTGGTTGAGCGTCAGGTGCGAAATCAAACGCCACATGGTGCCATGACGGAGCACGGGGCGGAGGGTGGCTGTCGGCGCGGTCAGGCATTTGGCGCGGACCAAGGATTTGCCAATCACTTGCAGGTGCGGCTGCCCGCCGCCAAAGGGGAGTCGGCGCGGCAGGTCGCGGTTCAAACAGAGAATGTCCGCATGCACGGTCCAGTCATGGGGGACCGAGGGGCGAAAGCCGAGATCAACAAGTTTCAAATAGCATTCCAGGCCCTCGTCCACTTCCCCCGCCGCATAGCCCGCTCGCCGCCGCGAGGCATACCAGAACGTCTGCTGCCGTCGGGCATTCTCGGCGTGTTTCAACGAGTAGAAAGGACGAAATTCGACTTCCTCATTGCTGGGGGATGTCGCCGTCACGCGCTGAACGGAGTACACTTCGTTGGCGATCGGTCGATGCGAATCGGGCACGACTCGGTACTCCGATTGGGTGTACGTCAGGCGGATCGGCTCGGAACGTTTTGGAAAGAGATTCACCACGGGGCTGCAGCCAACCTGAAATGTGTCGCTGCTCACCGCCTTCTCCAGGTCGGGGAGATACCGATTGAAGTAAAAGTAGAGATGCAGCTCGTTTCCCAGTTGGGACAGGTGCGCTGCGGAATTTGTGTCACATCGAGGAAGAGGAATTTCTGCGGGAAGGCGAAGTATTCGGTGAGCAAGCGGTAGCCGAGAAACGACCGGGCCGGATAGTCAAAGAGCCCCTCATCCCGCTCAAATCCCACCGGGCGAATCACCTCAGGTGGCAGCCACGCGGCGGCGGAATCCTTGGCGGACGGTGCGATCGCCACTCCCAGTAAGTTGCAGTTGAGCAGCTCATACAGGTCGTAAACGGAACGCGACTGTCCGTGCAGGTAAAAACGAAGGTCTCCCATCGGCATTTTGGCAAACCGGACGGCCTCCACGAAAGTCCGGAAATCGATGTGGCAAATGCTCTGTGTGCGCGCCGCAAACGGGACAGGGGGAGCAACAAAGGGATGCCCCTTGTAAACGGCGCTCTTCAACTCCATGGGCCAGACGTGGACCGGGTAGGTCGTGCGAAAACGACACGTCTCACCCTCAATCCCCTTGCCATGGACAATCTCCGTCTCGACCTCCGTCCCCCGGGAGACTGGCTGACCGTCCGTCTGGTCGGCCTGCCCACGATCGAGAGTGAATTTGACCACCGAGGCGGACGGGATCGGCGCCAGGTAGTGTGGGAAAACGACGTTGAGAAACGCCTCCGTGATCTCGGGGAAATCATCGTCCAGCTTGTGACGCGTGCGGGCGTTCAGGTACGCAAAGGCCTCGATCAGACGCTCCACGTGCGGATCGTCGGGCAATCCGCCGCTCATGCGCAAGCGGGCCGCAATACGCGGCTTCGCGTCCGCGAACTCCTTACCGGCCTGTCGCAGAAACTCCAGCTCGCTGTTGTAATACGGGAGAAGTTCGTCCGTCATCGACCCGTTGTCTCGACTGTGAAAGTTTGTGAAGTGGTTTCCAATTGAGAATCGAAAACGACCGGTTCGGGAGCCGGTTCAGCGTACAACAGCGCGTCGATTCGTAAGCGGAGCGAGCGATCCCCCAGCTCATTGCTGACAAAGGACACGGAAACGGTCTTGAACCGAGGCTCAAAGGCACGGATGACGCGCTCGACAATCTGCCGCAACTCATCGCGGTCCCGCTGCGAGCCCAGATGGGCCCGCGAAAAATCGGGAAGTCCGTAGTTGACGAGCGAAAATTCGAGCTGCTCCAAATTGGGGGGCCAATTGGCGCACCGCCAACGCGTGTTGAGCAGATTCTCCAGATCCCGCCGCACACTCTGCTTCATCTCGCTCAGAATCTGGTTGCGGGACTTCGGCAACTCGTGCGGGTTCGTCGGGTCGTCGTCCAGCAGGCGATCGAGCACCGACGGGACCAGTTCCTGCTGTTCGCGGATTCTCGCCATGATCTACTTCTTGGTGACAATTAGTTTCGCGGCCAGCACCCGCACCGTTACCCTAACCGCCACTGCACGCCAACTGTGGGGGCGATGGTCAGGACAACACGGCGGAACCAGGCAAGTGGACTGCGTTTGGCTCCCGGACATGGTTTGCTCCCTACGCGCCGTTGTGTGCGGGGGCCAACGGCTCAACTGTCGTGCGTGACGATCAGGTGCTCAATCTCCAAGATCGGGATGGCTTCCTCGCCAAGGAGGAGTTCGCGCTGTCCCGCGCCTCGGACGGGTGCCTCTGACGTCCAGTCGGTTCGGCGGCCCAGCCGCACCAGTTCATCCGCATGCGCGTGGCTGCCCGGGTAGAGTGCCGGCAAGTAAACATCCCCTTGCGGGCCATTTTGGATCGAAGTCGTGGCCCTGCGCCAGATCAAATGGTGCATTTCCTCCGGCGGATAGAATTGTAGTGAGTAAATCGATTTCATGCTGATCCAATAATACTTGCCGGTGGGTGTGATCACTTCCAACACCGGCCCGAGCAAGTCGTCCAGATCACGCAGGCCCACGAAGGGCGTGTCGTTGCAGACGCCGGAGATGGAACCAGAGAGTTCCTCGGACGGGCTCAACAGTTTGGCTGCCTCCGCCAGATTGCCGTCACGGACCGCCACGGCTGCTGCCAGATGCCGCCGAATCACGGGGTCGTCATCGGCCAAGAAGGAAGGCGACCGTCCTTCGGTAAAGAACTGTTGACGGGCCACTTCGCCCCGAATCAGTTGTCGTAACAAGGCGACTCCCACGGCCATCTGCGGGGCTTGCAGCGCGACCGTATCCAACTGCTTGTCGGCCCGCTCCCATTCCCCCGCGAACAACAACAGCTCGCAGAGCGAGAGGCGTTTTCCCGTGTCCGCCGGTTGACGCTTGATTTCCTGCTGGAGCGCGCTAATCGCCTCGTTCAGTTTGCCTTCCCGATATAGTTCGCCTGCATTCATGGGTGACCTCGTTTTCAGGCCTGTAAAAGGGGCTGCTAGGGGCGAGCCGGCGCGAGTTCGGTGGCCAGTTGAACGCTGGCACACAGATCGTCCAGTTCGTAATGCGGGGCCAAGCGGATGACGCACTGATACACGCCGGGACTGCCGCGCCGCTCGTGTACTTCGACGCTCGCCTCCCGTAACGGATGTCGTGCCTTGACGTCAGCTCTGGCGTCGGCATCCGAAGTGACGTACTTTGTCAGCCAGTCCTCCAGCAGGCGTTGAAATTCTTCCGGCGTTTTCATCGACCCAATTTTGTCGCGGGCAATGACTTTGACGTAATGGGCGAAGCGAGAAACACACAGCATGAACTGCAGCAGTGCGGAGATACGCGCGTTGCGGGTGGCATCCGGCGTGCTGTAACGTCTCGGCTTCTGAATCGAGGGAGCGGAATAGAGGGCCGAGTAACTCGTGTCCTTGCAATCGCAGATTGCCATGAACCCAAACTCGCTGAGCGTTTTCTCCAACGTGTCGGTGATCACAACTTCCGCGGAGCACTTGGGTGCGACGCCGGCCGCATCCGTGGCAAAATCCTCGACGGGGAGCGTCGTGATGAGCCCACTTCCTTCCATGTCACGCTGGACACCGCGGATGTCTGCCAGCCAGCCCGATTCCGCGAACGCGCGGATCAACACGCCGGCGAAGGCGTACGCGGGATTACCCCACAAGTATTTGCTGCGATCGGGGCCGGTGACATGTTCCTGAAAGCGGAATCCGTCGACGCGCGTCCCGTCGTCCCGATAAGGTGTGCGCATCAGCACTCGAGGGAGCAGAACTCCCACGAACCGCGCATCTTCGGAGTCGCGCAAGGACTGCCATTTGAGATATTCCTGCTCGCGGAATACACTCTCGAAATTGATATTCCGCTCGAGCGTGCCAAAATCCTCCAAGCCGAACAAGTCGGGGCTGGCTCCCATGACCCACGGGCAGAAGGCGGCGGCGGCCACCTGGGACAAGTGTCGTAGCACACCGACATCATCGTGCGGATGGTCCGGCGTGGGCCGCAAATGCAGTGCGTAGTCGCCGATCAACACACCAAACGGGGTCCCGCCCGGCATGTCAAATTCCTGCGAGTAGACTTTCTTGAACAGCTGGCTCTGGTCAAACTCGATCGCCCGCTCAAAGTCGCCCTCGATTTCGCGCCAGGTGACGTTGAGGACTCGGATCTGAATGGAATTGTCGGCTTCTTCATCCAGCCGATCGACCAGATACGACAATCCGCGCCAGGAGGCCTCGAGTTTCTGAAATGCCGGGTTGTGTAATACGGCGTTGAGTTGCCGGTTCACCAGGTCGTCAATGGCGCCGATCGACGTCGTGATCGCACGGGCCAGGCGGTCGAGACTGTCGAACGGCCGGTCTCCGAACCAGATGGCCAGTGCTTTGGCGGCGGACGCCTCGCTTAGAAACGCTTCCAGAGCGCCGCCGCGAGGCGTCTGGGCCGTGGCGGAAAATTTTCGATCCCCCACGATCGTATCGAGCAACGAGCGGGTCGGCGCGGCGTTCGGATACCTGCGGCTCCGAAGCGCAGACCTCCACATTCTCATGAGCCGGTTGTTCGGCTTCTAATGGATTGATTGTCATGAGCGGTCTATTGCGCAACAGCCTCGACCGTGTAACTCGGCCGGATCCGGTATCCGATGGGCTTGGTCACGCCTCACGCCTGAGCGGGCAACTTGGTGACCATCATGAGCGCCGCGTTCAATTCCTCCATTTGCAGCCAGGGACGAAGCCACGCCCGGGCATTGTACGAGCCGGGTTTGCCCGGGATTTCCTTGACCTCGATACGGGCCTCACGCAGCGGATAACGCGCCCGCGCATCCTCACTGGGGTTGGGGTCGGCCGACACGTAGTCGGTGATCCACTCTTGCAGCCACTTCTGGACATCCTCGGCTTCCTTGAACGAACCAATGGCATCGCGCGCCATCGTTTTCAAGTAATGGGCGATCCGGCCTGTGGCCATGATATACGGCAGGCGTGCGGAGATCGCCGCGTTTTCCGTGGCCGCCGGTTTGTTGTACTGCTTCGGCTTCTGGCACGTTTGCCCTCCGAAGAAGACCGCGTAATCGGTGTTCTTGTAGTGCGATAGCGGTAGAAAACCGAGCTTGCTCAGTTCGAATTCGCGACGTCCCGTAATGGCCACCTCCGTGGGGCATTTCAAGTCCGTGTCGCCCTCGTCCGTCTTGAAAATGTGGGCTGGCAGATCTTCCACTTTGCCACCCGATTCCGCGCCGCGAATCGCCGTGCACCAGCCATACTTGGCAAACGCGTCCGTCAGTTTGGTCCCTGCCACGTACGCGGTATTCATCCAGCAATATTGATCGTGGTCCACCACAATCGATTCGCCTTTCTTGCCGAGTGCAACTTCCTCGTACTCGAATTCCTCGACAGGTTTCGTATTCGCCCCGTACGGTAGCCGAGCCAAGGTCCGTGGCATGGTCAGCGCCACAAAGCGGGAGTCCTCCGATTCACGAAAGGACTTCCATTTGATGTAATCGTTGGTGGAGAAGATCTTCTCCAGATCGCGCGGCTTGGCCAAGTCCGTCCAATTGTCGAAGCCAAACAGGTCGGGGGATGCGGCCGAAATAAACGGCGTGAAACCGGCTGCAGCGACCTGGGAGACTTTGCCTAGCAAGGCGATATCGTCGGGGTGATTGGTGAATTCAAAGTCACCAATCAAGGCTCCGTAGGGGTATCCCCCCGGCGTGTCAAACTCGGACGTGTAGACCTTCTTGAACAACTCGCTCTGATCGAACTCGACCGCGTTCTCGGTGTCCTTGAGCAGTTCCCGCTTGCTGCAATTCAACACGCGGAGTTTCAGTCGGTCGCTGGTTTCGGAGTTCATGACCAGGTAGTTCAGACCGCGCCAACTCCCTTCCAGACGCTGGAATTCGGGCGTGTGCATGATCGCCGCCAGCTGCTCGGAGACGACCTTGTCAATCGCTGCCATCCCCTGCTTGATGGACCGCGTCACGTTCTTGTCCCAGGTGATCGTTCCCTTCAAGGCCTCACCCACCAAGGACTTGAGCAGCACTTCCACTCGGTCCCGTTCCGCCGGCCGGGTGACCTTGAGGACGTCCGGGAGGAGACTTGTCTTTTGCTCGCCCTGTGAGGCGGCAGCAGCTTCCGCTTGTTTTTCTTCGCCGGTACTCATGCGTCACCTCCTTTACCGCTCCCCTCGCCGCTTACACCCAGATCCGTGGACGCCTTCTTCAACTCCTCGGCGTTCTTGAGAATATCTTCGAGTACACCTTCCAGCTTGTCGCTCTTGTCGACTTTCGTCAGTAGTTCTTGGAGCTTGTCGCGGGTTTCCAGCAACTTGCGCAGCGGATCGACCTGATTGGCCACGTTGGCAGGCGAGAAGTCGTCCATCTTCTCGAACTTGAGATTCACCGCCATTTCGCTGTCGTCACCAGCCAAGGTGTTTTTGACACGCAAATTCAAACCCGGGGTCATCTGCTTCATCACGGCATTGATGTTGTCGCGATCAATATTCGTGAATTTCCGATCCCGCAAGGGCTTCAAGTCCTGGGTGGGGTTACCGGAGAAATCACCCACTACCCCCACCACAAACGGTAGCTCCTTGATTTCGCGCGCACCATCCTTCCAGACTTCGTAGGAAATCTGCACGCGCAGGCTTGCGAACGCGGCTTAGCTTGTCATGTATGCTGGAACTCATGGATCAAACCCCCAACCTTAATGTTCAGGAAGCGTACGTGTTGAACTTGGTGCGAGGCGAGCAGCACTCCGCGCGGAGTACGCAGGAGTAGTTTCGGGCGTCTGGATTCTACCCAAAGTGAGTGGGAAAAGCCAGCCCCGGAGGTAAGGCGGCGGGCCTGGCAGCCGCTGGCCCGACCCCGTGGAGCACTCGGGGAATCGACTTCCGGCCTCTCATGGCAGTGACGTGGGACAGGCTTCCAGCCTGTCATGGCAGTGCCAAAGTGCGGTTCTTCGTCGGTGGCGGGACGCCACACAACGTGCTGTTTGCCGATCGACAATCAGCAGCGGTGAATCACGGCAGGCTGGAAGCCTGTCCGACGAGATGCGGGCAACGCAGGAGTCAGCTCTCCGAGTCGGTCGGTTTCGCGATGCCGATGTGGCGGAACAACTGATCTCGCGTTTCCGCGTTGTCAATCAGCTGCATGAGCAGTTCGGGAAGCGACAGGCGACCCCAGTGGACGACCTGCCGTAGTCCGTACGAGACCGGTGAATGGGGTTCCGACTTCTCGAAATACTCGGCGATTTTCAAGATCAGGCGGAAGGCCTCGTCCCGCGAGGCGATTTGGCCCGCGGCAATCTTCGGCATTTGGGAATTATCACCGGTGTCGCCGGCTTGAGCCTGCTCCTCGCCCTGCTCGTCGCCCGCCTCATTTTCGCCGGCCAGCAGGGCGACGCGGCGGCGGATCTCGGAGAGTACGCTGCTGATGTTCGATGACGGGGGAGCACGCGAGTAGTCCGCGTCCGCCACGCGACAACGCTGTTCCAGGAGTTCGTTCAATTGGTCAAACTCCGTGATCACGGCGTCGATGGTGACCAACAGGTCGGTGTAGAAGTCGGGGGGCGATTCGGCGGCCGCCGCCTCAAACTGCTCCATCGAGACTTCACCATCGGCGATCCGTTTCTGCCGGCGCTCCGGATCCGCTTCCTGCTCCAGTCTGGCCGCCGCCAGGAAGTCGGCGTACGAATAAGGGCCTCGGCCCCGGCCGGACGTGATGGGGACAGCCTTGAGGGGATCGATCAGAGCGCCTTCGCCATCCACGCCGTTTAGGCCGGCCAGTTGCGCGACAAGGTGATCAACATCGCCTTCCGGACCGCGTGGATGCAAGTCGTCCCAAAACCGATCACACAGCTCACGCGCCAATTTGAAGCCGTCGCGAAGCCCGACAAACCCCTGCAATCGGCATATTGCTTCAATCATCCAGGCCACGACCCAGAGATCCTTCGACTTCTTGCTCAGAATGTCGACGGCCGTGTCGTATACGGCGGTCCAATTGGGCGGCAGCGGCTTATAGGGATCCTCTTCCCCCGCCGGTGGCGGGATGTAGGTGGCCAGTTTCCGCTCCGCGGAACGGGCTTCGGATGCCGCGTCACGGACGTTATAAAAGTCCCTCATGGACCCGGAACTCTCGTCCCGCAGCGGCAACCCGGTGGGGTGCTCGTCCGATATGGGCTTCAACAAGTCATCGAAAGAAATGGGTTCAAAAGCCATCGGTATGGGCGCTCGGAATGTGCAGGGATTGGGCGAAACGGGCAGTGCTTTCTCATTATACGTTGGGCAATTCAGCCGTGCAAAATCGGCACATACCCCCCATGTACGTAGGACAAGCTTCCAGCCTGTCACGATCACCCGGTTTCCATGGCCGACGTTACGTGACTCTCCCAAATGACCGGTTCGATGCGCACGGTCGCTCCGATGCCGCATCCCAGGTGGGCCGCGCTAGTCTATCCCCAGTTTTCGCAGGGCCAGGGCCATTTGCTGCAGCGTCTGAGCGTGCACGCGGCTCGCCCACGACTTGCTGATTCCCAGGCGGATCGCTGCATCCTGGAGGGTCGTTCCCTCATAGTAGATCGATTCGATCAGGATTCGCGGCAAGCGGGGCAAGGCCTTGACGAATTCTCGCAGTTTCAACGCAATCTCGCGGTTCAGCGCCAGCATCAGAGGTGACGGACTGGCATCCTCCGCTACCTCATCGCTTCCCCCCGCTCCCGCCGGTCCGTGACCGCTCGTCAGAAAAACGCGTTCCAATTGTCCGGCCGCGTGATGGGGTTCGAGCTGGCCGACTGCCTCGCCAGGTTGCTCGCCCTGGTGCTGGTAACGCATTCGATTCAGACGCCCGCGGCTGGTCCAACTCATCTTGGACACTCCGTCGTAAATCGCCCCCTTGATGCGATAATAGGCAAACGTGGTGAACCGTGTATTGGGGTTCTCCTCATAATGCAATGTGGCTTCGGCCAATCCTAACTGGCCATAGCCGATCAGATCGTCCAATTCCACGCGCATCGGTAAACGCCGCAGAATGGTGAGCGCGAGCGAGTGCACGAGCGGTTGCCCCTGCTCAAACAAAGCCAATTGCGTCGCTGACGGTACCATGGACATTAATTGCAGGAAATAGGATGGACGGCGTCAATCCGTACGACGCCCGGCGGAGACTTGCCAGATGGGAGCGTGCCAGCACATCGGCAGCAGCATGTTCCAGGGCGTCGAATCACGGCACCACGGTGAATAGTCTCTTGTGAGTATTACAAAAACAAGAGCGCGGTATCAACCGGCGGATAGCCAAAACCTACTGCAGAGGGGCAGTGACTGTCCGCAGCGATGTGCGGCCGGCCCGTTGGCGGCAGCATTTCTCACTGGACAGCTGTTACTGGGGCCACGCGCGCAGCAGTGCCACGCCAAAGCCGATGGCGGCGAAGAACAACAGCCCGTCCACCAGCAAGCCGGTTTGAGCAATCTGATGGAAGCGGCGATCTTCTTTCAGCGCGCGGTCGGACCAATCCAATTCGGCCTGCAGCTCATTGAGCCTGTCGACAACGACGCCCTTCACAAAGGCCTGGCGATCTTCGGTGTCCCCCGTGGCTGCAAAATAGCAGCCGCCAAACAAGAGGGCCTCCCCCGAGCCATAGGGGTCACTGGTATCGTCAGCATAGGCAGCCACCAGCGTATTGGTGAGCCTTGTGCGGAGCGTCGAGCGGACGCAGCAGAGGAGCGAATAGAGCTTGCGGTTGCCGTACTGGGTGAGCCCATCCTTTTCCTGGAAGAGCATATACGTGAAATCCTCAAAGGCCTTGCAGGCGTGGGCAGCCAGCGCCTGGACCTGGTCGGGAATCGGAGGATTCCAGACATTGAAACGATGTCCGAATCGCTGCTGTTTGGCCCGTTTGGGGCCAACGCGGCGCACCAACTCCCGGAAACCTGGCTCCGTTTCCATGCCGCTCACCAACGCGATGACGGAGCATCGCAGCGCCAGTACCTGTCGGATCATTTCCAGATCCGCCTTCACAGCGCGTTGCACTTCGATCCCTTCCCCCTCACCCCGCTTAATGATTTCGAAGGGGAGCAGGGTGAGAATTCCGTTACACGGACAGACCGGCTGCCGTTCGCGTCGCAAACGCTGGCAGACATACTCCAGGCGACTGGTGAATTCGGCCCCTTCATCAATGGTCAAGGATAGGACGCTGCGTCCCAATGAGATGCCGTGTTGGTCTGGTAACCCGTCGCCGCCCGATACCATCAGGGTCCCCCGCACGGAAGGCTCGGGGCCGCCGCCGGCAAAGGGATCGGGTGCGCGTCGATCGTCATGGTCTTCGCGGCGGCTCGAAGTCGCCGTGCCGCGGATATTCGACTCCGGGTTGATCGTCTGACGAATCAAGTCGGATCCATGGTCCAGCTTGTCCCCCGCGTCCACCAGTTTTCCCTTGAGGGCGCCCATGCGGCAAGTCTTGGTGCAGACGAGGTAAATGGCATCGCTGGTCGCATACCAATGCAACCATCCTTTTTCGAACGGTTCACCATCCACACAGAGGGACTGGCCCGCGGCGCGAAACAACGCATCGGCCTCATATTTCGAGCCGACCCCGAGGATCAGGAACACCGGCGTGTCAACGATTTCGATCCCCTGGGCTCGCAACGCCGCA
Organism: uncultured Planctomycetota bacterium; assembly: GCA_963700515.1. Lineage (GTDB taxonomy): Bacteria > Planctomycetota > Planctomycetia > Pirellulales > Pirellulaceae > JAJRVM01. The sequence goes on from CAVOXY010000008.1 coordinate 238,931, forward strand.
ATGCCGGCATTCCAGGCCTCATCGATCTCCGGGAACCGCGAATAGTCCTTCTCCAGCCAGGTCTTGACCACGATCCGGGCGACGATCGCCGTCACGATGATGAGCACGATTACAATTAACGCGTCACCCAAGAAATCCCAGAGACCGCTTCTCACGGGATCTCGCAATTTCAATATGAAATAGACGACCGAAACGATCAGCAGCGATAACGCCACCACGAGGGCCACCCGCGTGGGAAGCGTCATCCCCAAAAACCGTCCTGGCGCCGAAATGATGGACGCGGGCAAGCGGGCCAGGAGTCGGAACGGATAGGTCAGGTAACGGACGAACTCTCGTACGGCGCTCATCGGGTTCATATCGATCTCCAACCTCAGTTCTTTTCTTTCCGTCGCGACGTGGAGGGTCGGTGCAAGCGGGACCCTGGCCACGCTCCGTTCAGGCGGCCGTGTCGAGAAAACTCTTTACCAGGACGGCGACCAAGGCGGCCAGGAACACACCCAGCACCAGCGCCCCCAGGGTCATGAACCGGCCCTGCAAGGGCGGGGCTCCCACGCCGGGACGAGGAAATTCGCTGATCGTGGGAACTCCCTGGCCCAATTGGATGACCATCGCGCACTTCTTGGCCCACCCCTCGAGCGTTGGTGGCAGCCCCGCATCCACAGCGCTCATCTCGCCACTCGGGTCGCGATAGAGGCCGCGGAATCCCAGGACCACGCAGACGTAAAAGACCTCCAAGGCGTTCTTGTGGGTCAGCTCAGCTGCTTCACGAGCCTTGATATAGAACTCGGAATACGCGATGTTGGACTGGAAAATAGCGAATTCCAGCGCGTTGTTGGTCCACCAGGAACGTCCTTCCCAGGGAGCGGCGATGAGCATTTCGTCGATCCAGGTCGTCAAGGCATACTTGGCCAACAGCCATCCCTCCCGGTGCGCACCCGACAATCCTCCTTCCGCGCGATCCAGCAGGGAGCGAATGCGCGTGTGCTCTTCTTGCGGGTCCGGTTCTTCGTCCTCGCCGATGCGATCCAGTAAATTCACGACATACACGACGATGGGGTCAACGGCGGTGGCAAATTCGGGTGTCATCGCGACAGGCTCGGTTAGAGTGAGGAACGGGTACTAGACATTCCGCAAGTCCAGGGCGAACAGGGCAAACTCCAAAGTCACCTCCTGTGTGGTCCCCATTTTCTTTACGCCCAATTGCTTCTGCCCCGGCAGCTCGGCCAGGTTCTTGATCAGAGTCGTGCTGAAACGCATCGCCAAAGTCTTGGACGTCTCCACGCTCTTCCAGGGCTGACCGACGCGAGCCACTTGGTAGAAAACCCAGGGACCGCGGACGGGCAAGGCTCTCGGCGGCGTGTCTTGGATCCGCAAAACAACCCCCTCCGCTCGATTGGCAAAGATCGATTCAACTTGCTCGGCACTCCCCATTTTCCAATCGAGCTGACCCGGACTCAATAATCTCCGGCACTCTTCCTTGGTGGAATTCCCGTAATTCACCCCCACGTACCATTCCCAATTCGGCCCCAGCCATTTCTCCTTGAGCCGGACCTGCATCTTGTTCTCGACGCCGTAGAAATCTTCCCGCTCATAGGCGTAGTCTTGGATGCGGTGAATCAGCAAACTGATCTGCTGCTTGGCCCACTTGAAAATGCGCGCCAGGTCGTCGTGGTCATAGGTCGGGATTTCCGGGCAGCGGCGTTCCTCCGCGAAAATCGACAGCTTGCCGACAATGCGGCACAATTCGGCGTAGGCCGCAAACGGATGCAGTCCACGCGAGAAGGCAAGGCAGCGCAAAGTTGCATACGCCTCATTGAGCATCATGAGCATGATCATGCGGTCCATGTCGCCCGGCTCTTGCGACGTGGGCGTGATCCCACGACTCATCACTTGCTCGCTCAATACACGCACCTTCTGGCCAATGATATCGTAGATGGCTCGGACGTAGTCGGTGGCCAAGGGGGACCACGCTTCCACCGCTAGCACCGGTGGAATGTAGTCCTCGTCCAGTTGCGGTGTCGCTTCTTTATCGCCAGCTCGCTTGATCTGGGCAATTGGAATTGTCTCATAGCCGCTGAGGTCTTCCGTCGACAGCAGGATCTTCGTGTTCAATTCCCGTAGATTGACCTGCTGGTCATTGCCCCCCTCCACTTCGTCCGGCACGTTGCGTTTCGTTTCCACGTACCGGCTTTGACTCCCATGCTGCTGGGCGCTGACGTTGGCACGACCCAATTTAAGCTTGGGAACCCCCAGGTAGACGCGAACCGTGGGGTCCTTGAGAAAAGCCTCCGCCAGATTGACCAGCCCCGCCACTTCTTCAATGCCGCCCCCCAAATCGACTCGATCGGGCTCTTCACCGGGCGAAATCGTGACGAGCGTCCCGTCGCGGAGTCGGCCGTGGCAGTGCTTGAGCTCGATCTGGTAATTGGCGATCGCCTCCTTACTCAACTCGATCGATTGCAGGCCGTAATTGTATGGGTGATCCCACCGATTCGAAGTCTCCAGCCATTCATTCCAATAGCGATCGGCTGCTTGAAAATGGTGGGGCCGAAGGAACATGCCTTCCGACCATTGGACAGGGAGATTGTTCATGCGTGCTCCAACCCGTGCTTCCAACCGTGCTTCCAACCCGTGGAAAACCGCTGCCACCACCGCCGTCTGACTCACTTACTCTCCAGCTTATCTACGGTAACCGGATTGGGTCCTTTTCGCAACGTGACGCAATGCCGGTTTGCAGATGGCACCCCCCGTGAGAAACGCTGCTCACCTCGGTTCTCGAGTCGGCCGGCGAGCCGGCGCTCGCCTGCCGTGAGTGATTCTACGCAGGTCGTTGCCGATTCGATACGTCGCGGCCAGCGCAGAGACCGAGTGGACCACGAGGGAGTCCGGTGAGTGTTGCTGGAATTTCAGCCGCGAAGTCGCTACGCTGAGGAGGCTGATTCCCCTTGTCTACTACCGCTCCGTCGGGAGGTTTACGCGATGACTCCGTCGCAATCGGTTGCAACGCAGCAGACGTGGCGTTTGCGAGATCCACGCAATGATCGGACCAGATCCAAGATGTGGCGGATCGTCATCTGGACAGTCGTCTTCTTGGTGTTGGTGGTCTGTATCGCCGGGTACTTCTACTGGCGTCTGGATTATCACTATACCTATGTCGGCGTCCTTGTCACGCAACACGATCTGCTGGCGGTGCCGCACCTGGCTTATCAACAGAACGACGAGAAGGCGTGGCGACAATACATCGAAGATCGTGTCGCCAACGACCGGGGCTACAGAAGGCTTTCGGAGGCCACCGGTTTGGAGTACGCCGCCGACGACTTCGCGAACTCCGAAGCCGGCAGTCGAGATGCCGAAATCCTGTACGTGAGCACCCATGGGATGGCCTTCCATGGGAAGGCCTATCTCATGAAGAGTAGTTTCCTCAGGGCTTCACAATCCGCGAAAACCGAACTCAGTCCCAACAGCGAGCGACTGGCCGACGGGCTCTATGACGCGGGGGAACTGCTGCAGCGACTATCGCAGAGCCGAGCTGGTTTGAAGCTTCTTGTGCTCGACGCCGGTCGCATTGCCTACGACCCGCGACTGGGCATCCTGCTGAACGATTTTCCCAGTCTACTGGCGCAAGTGGTCCGAGATGACGTGGCAGATGGCCGGTTGTGGGTGCTCGTTTCCCATTCGACCGGCCAGATCTCGGGAGAGGATTCGGGGTCCGGGGAGTCACTGTTTGCCCAGAGCGTCGTGGAGGGGCTTCGTGGCGCGGCCGACCAATGCGGCAATCGCGATGGAAAAGTCATGCTGGACGAACTCTATCAGTACGTGTGGAGTGACGTCACACAGTGGAAGATCAGTGACAGGTCATTGCAGACGCCCATGCTGCTGCAGGGTGGTAAAGGTAGCGTCGATCTGGCACAGGCGCGCGACTGCCACATCGTGCTGGCCATGGTCCCGGAGCAGAAACCGGACGATGCGGAAGCCAAGCAGTCGGATAAGACCGGGGACAGTTCCGGCGAGAAAGGGGGCACCGCGACACGAAGGCGGCAGTGGCCACATTCCTTGGCACTGGCGACGGTTACCACTCTGCAAACGCCCGTGGCAACGTCCCCAGATTCAGCCACGCCGCCAGATCAAGGCACTCCGCCCACCGTCGACGGGCAGGTCGGCAATAAAACCGAAGCGGCCAAAACGACACCAGCCAAAGAGGAAGTGGCCAAGGAGGCCGGTGCGGCCGTGTCGGCAGCGGACGAACCGAGCAAGGTACCGAGCAACAGTGGGTTGGGCGCCGCGACAAAGATCCCCACGGAGGCGGCGAGTCCTCCCCAAGAGACTGCCACCGAGTCGCCGGCCAATACGCTGCGGCAGATCTGGCAACTGCGTGATCAGCTGGTCGATATTCAACCGGGGGCTTGGTCCCCGATCGATTTTGCGCCCGTGAGCTGGCGCCGATTCGAAGCGTTGCTGGTGCAGGCGGAGACACGGCTGCGCAGTGGCGCGGGGACAAGCGACGACTTGGGACTGTTGCTGCGCGATGTGCAGAAGTTTGCCGAGGAAATGAAGACCGGTACGGTGAGCAGCTACAAGACGCTGTACGTCAGTCAAATCGCGGAAGACTGGCGGGAATTCGCCCAGGGGAGTCAGCGGCGTGTGCTGGAGCGGCCGGAAATGCACACGCTCACCTCCGCCTGGCAACTCGGCAATCGAACGCTGTACGAACTGCCGAGCTTCATCCGCTGGCAAGCACTTTCGGTGCTCACGGAGCAGGAGGTCACCTGTCCCGACGATCTGCGAGTCAACAGCGTCGAGCATTTGGCGGAACTCAGCGACATGCTGGGAGCAGTGGGACGTTCCCTGACGCCAGAAATGGAACAGAGGATTCGAGCGCAGCAGAGCGAATTGGCGACGACATATGGCGAATTGCGGAACAAGTTGCAGATGGCTTGGCAACGAGCCAGCGAAGCCGCGGCGAATCCCATTGCGGATCGCCTGCTCGATGCGCTCCTGGCAACGCCCCTGCTCGATGCTCCGCAACGAACTCGGCTGATTGCCAAACAGGCCGCCGGTGCAACGGCTCGTCAAATCAGCACGGCCCGCCAGGTCAACGTTGCCACGCCTGATGTGGAGGCCCCGGCTCCTCCTTGGGAAACGCTCCGCAAAATCGTCGTGTGGCAGGTCGATTACGTTCGCTTATGCGACCCCTCGAGCACGTCTCTGAGAGCACCGCAAGTATTGGACCAGGCGAATGCCCGCTCGCTGGGGGAAGCCTTCCAGCAGTATTATGAAAACGTTCCCGCGGCCCTCGGGACCTCGCAGAATCACGCACTCGTCTGGTTGATCGACCCGCGCGACCAGCCGCGCAGTCGTTTGGTCATCCGGGGGCCCGAACTTCCCCAAGTGGTCCCACCACCGCCGCCCGTTAAGTTGGAGATTGCCGCCATCCCCGAGCCGCTCCGGCTGCAATGGCGCAAACCTGTCGAGGCCACGCTTTCCTTCACAGGTCAAGGCCTGCAGGACAACCGCGTGACGGTACATGTGCAATACGACGCGGAACGACTTGTCGTGCGGAGAACACCGGACGGCGACAAGCTCGCCAATGATACATCGTTCCCATTTCCTCTCACCGATGCACCGACGCAGCGACTGGCGCTCTACTTGGAAGCGACGCGGTTGGCGAATGCCGGGTCGGAACTTGCGGATCTCTCCGTCGAACTGTTGGGTGTGGATTCCGAGGGAATGCCACGCAAGACGGAACCGCAGCGGATCATGGTTCGTATGCCGCTCCCGTCCGATGTGGCGGTGTGGACCGTGCGTCACAGTAGCGACCCGGAAGAGCCTGAGTTTCGCACAGGCAGTCGCATCAAGCCGTATCCGAATCGAACGACTTCTTTTGCGTTCTTGTTGGCGAATCGCTCCCAGATTCAGAAGACAGTCAAAGTCGAACTCTATGCGATCCCCGATCCGCGGAAGCTCAGTTCGCTTCCGCCGAATTGGGCTCCCGGCCGCATTTTCGTATCCGGAGAACTGCGCAAGGAGGTGGACCGTCTGGTGCTCGAAGGTGATGAGAACCAGACGGTGCGGCCGGACGTGCGCAAGCTGGCCGAGGCGCTTGTGACGCTCCCCGCCGCCGACGACACGCGCCTGCCAATCGCCTTTCAGCCGCCGGGTTCCCTGGCGCCAAAACCGCCCGCCGACAACGCGACGCCCCCTCCGCCTCCGCAGACGCCACTCGCTGCGCCCCCTGTCCCCGCCGACGAGAAGATCGACGTGTCGCACGGCATGGCGCTCGTGATGACCAACGTGAATGACCCGACCGATCGCATCGTGAAATGGATCGGGATTCTGCCGGCGCATCCGTCGCAATATCTGCAGGTGAGCAACGTCCGGTACGTCGGGCAACAGGTCAGGGCCGACGTGCAGCTTCCCAATCCCCAGGCGATTCCCGCGGTGCGTGATAACCCGGTGGAGGTCGTCTGGACAAATCTCGACACCCAACGATTCGTCAACCGGGCAGCGGTGGCCCTGCTGACCGATGAACCGTCTCGTCAGCGGAGCGAACTGTGGGCCGAGGTGCCCCCGAATACGCCCGATTGTGCCATGCAGTTAGCGGTCGATGGCTATCCCCGCGCGTTCGCCTATGACATCCGTTGCGCGGAAAATGAGACCGGGCGATCGCTGGCGAATCGGCAACTGGCGATCCGCATCGTCGGCCTGACTCCTGTGTATAAGAAACCGCAAGACCCGGAGAAACAGCCGGTCGAGATTCCCCTCGTGGCGGCCTCCGACGGCACGAGCGAGGTGGCCATTCGCTCGGATCCCGAGAATCCCTGTACGCATGTCGTTGTCCGTTTCGAACTCGACGTGCCCGAAAATGCCTTCGAAAGCCTTGAGCCGCTGGCAAGTGCGCGGATTGACGGCCTCGAGCTGTTCTGCGACCGGCAGGTCGAAACAACACTCGAAAAACTCGCACCCGGCGGCTCGCTTCTTCTGACCTCCCAGGTCCGCGATTACCAGGTTCCCATCAACGTCGAAGGCAGAACACCGGTGGTCATTCGAGCTGAACTGCAGAAACGGGGCGAAGAGGGATTGAGCAGCCAGATCACCGCGATTCTCGACGGTATGGCTCCTCGTGTCGAGCGATTAGATAATCTTCCCTCCCAGGTGGAAGTCAAAACACCGCTGCCACTGGACGTCGAATTTACGGACAATAATCAGTCGGGAGTGGGGCAACTGGTCGTGGCGATCGATGTCAATGCCTCGGGGACCATCGATGACGGTGATCCGCAGAAGTCGATTGACATCAATCGCGACAAGCGACGGCAGCATGTCGAATTACCGACCGATGATGTGAAGCCGAATAGCGACGGTTACCGCGTTCTCGCTCAGGTGACGGATCGTGTGGGCATTCGCAGTGTGGTGCGGGCAGCGGACACCCTCGTGCGCGTGGATGCCATGAAGAAAGTGGTGCCACCGAAACTGACAAAAGGGACGATTTGCGGTACGCTCTATGTCAACGATCGACCGGCGCGGCTGACGGACGGGAGAGTTACGATCAAGGAACTCGGGAAGGCAGCGGAATTGGACGGAGCGAATTTCCGGTTCGATGACGTGCCGATGGGAACGTATACGCTACAAGCCAGTGGCAGTCTCTCGGGATACCCGTACGTCAGTAACCCCGACGCGCCGCCGCAGGCGACACCCAAGCCGCCCGCCACGGCAAAATTCTCTGATCACCGGATCGACCTGTCACCGCCCAGAGCGGACCAGAAAAAATGAGCTGCCGCAGCCGCGTCCGCACACGGCAGCAAGGCCATCGTCGCCGTCACTCGCCCCAGTCGGACATGTCCGTCGGACGTGATCGTATCCCGTCCGAGCTTCCATGGCGTCCGCGTTAGGTGGCCGCCAGAATTCGCGTCCGGTGCTGGACCATGGCTGACGCGCATTCGGACTTCCTTGTCGCGCTCATTCGCTCGCCGGCTGCGGGACCCCCGTGTCCCTCTCCAGAGGCTGCGCAATGCCGCTTCGCCGGTGAGCCGCTGCGGCAGTGGTGTTGCCGAGGCGGACGAACACGTCGGATTGGGCAAATTAGGCCAAACCGGGCGGCAGATCATCAGGGTTAGCACTACTTTGCGCATTAGGTAAGCGGGGTGATCCTGGGTATTTGTTCACGTCATTACGAAAACAATTAGAAATCTCCTCAGTTCCAGACGATGCCTCATTTAGCGATTCTGATATGTTTCGGGGTTCTGCCATGCTCCGAGGCCTTCAGACGGATGCCTAATCGCGCAATTTGTCGGCGGAAGAGCCAAGCCGTCGGCCCAGTCGAATTCGACAAGGAAGCAATTGCCATGCGTAGCACAATCCGTACTTTCTGTTTCGGGCTGATGGTGCTCGTGCTTGTGGTGCCCCAGCAGGTGTCGGCGCAAGCCCCCGCCGCACCGCCCATGACACTGTGGCGGTTTCTGGGCATCCCGCAAGCGGCTGCCAAGGTCAACGCCCAGGTGTTCAACCGGCGAGGCAATACTCCGCGTCTGGAAAGTAAACCGCCGCTAAAACCGATTTCCGACCCGGCCAACTTGGCACCCGACATGCCCAAACCGATTCAGGCCGCGGCCAAGATTAAGCAGGCGGAGGACATGGCACCGCAGAAGAAGAAGGCCATCAAGTACCTGGCCGAAATCGGATGTGGTTGCTACGACAAGCAAGGTGAGGTCACCGACGCGCTGGTGGCGGCAATGGATGACTGCACGGAGGGCGTGCGGGTTGAAGCGGTTGCGGCCATCCAGACGGCGGCCAGCGAAGATCCCTGCTGCAACTGCGGCTCGAAATGCTGCTGCAATGAAAAGATCCTCAAAAAGCTGGCCGAACTGGCCTACGAGCGCGGACCGGATGGCTGTTACCTGGAGCCGTCAGAGCGCGTCCGGCAGGCGGCGGCTGAAGCCTTGACGGTTTGCTGCACGACTCAGGAGCCGATTGAGGTCCTGCAGGAAAAGGACGATAGCGGCAAGCAAATCGAACAGCGTGAAAATGGATCGACCGAGGGTGGTCTTGAGGACAATCCGCCGGCACCTCCGGCAGGCGCCGACGGTTCGGTCACGATGTCCATAGGAAGCCCGTCCCACTTGTCCACTTTCATCGATACTGGATTCGGCACAAAGCCCCAACCGCTGGCGAATCGGACGATTCCCGCGCAGCAGGTTGCGGCCACCAACGTGGCTCCTATTTCACCACAAATGCAGAAAGAAGTGGTGGCGGAGAAGATCGCCGAAGTCGTGCCGAGACGGGGCGAAGTAACCTACGTTAACGTCGTGGACGGGATCGCGCGAGTCAAGTTTGGTTCGGAGGGGCGCGTCCCCGAACGAGCGACCGTTCGCGCTTACCACAAGTTCCTGTTCACGACATCGGACATTGGCGAGTATGTTGTGGTTGCCTGGAATGAGGGTGAGGCGATCATCCGCAAGGCCGACAGCCTGGGCATCGGTAAGCTCTCCCGCGGCGACATGATCATCGTCAAATAGTCCTGCCCGTCAATCGTGGGGGCGTTCGGATGCCCTGCACGGCACGACTACACCGGGCAGCACCAATTCAACAACTGCGTGACGAGATGAGTCGATCCGTCACGCAGTTTTTTCTTACCGCAGACCTGCTCGGCGAGCCTTGTCGCTCGTGGCTGCGGTATCTCGCCGCCACAGCAGGGCCGTAATCAGCGGCCATGCCTGCCCCTGATGCGCCAGGATTTCACTGCGGGGCGGCGGAATTTCACGCAACTTCTTGGCGGAATTGACGACAACACCCGTGCAGGCACCGTGGTGGGCGGGCACCGAAAACGCTGCACCGTTCCGCTTTCGCCCTGCCCGGGTCGTCGACCAGCGTGTGTCGAGCGGGGCGGCGACGGTTCCGGGATGATTTTTTTGGGTAGGCCAGATTCCGCAGGAATGAGGTATTGTCGATGCCGGCCGCGACGCAAGATCATCGAGACATGTCTGTGGCCACACCGTTGGGTAAAGACGCCCTTCTTCTGACGCGTTTCCACGGCGAGGAGGGGATTTCCCGACCATTTCAGCTTCAACTGGAAATGCTCTCGCAAGATCCAGGGATCCAGCCTCAAGATCTGGTCGGTAAGAATATCACGTTGTGCCTACGCTGCCGCAATGGTCAGAAGCGTTATTTCAATGGTCACGTTAGTCGTTTTGGCGCTGGGGCCATGACCCCCTCGGGCGATTTTCGCAAGTACCGAGCGGAAGTCGTGCCCTGGTTCTGGTTCCTGGGACGCACCACCGACTGCCGTATCTTCCAGAACAAGAGTGTGCCGGACATTATCCAGCAGGTCTTTCAGGACCTGGGGTTTTCTGATTTCAGTCTGTCGGGTTTGCAGGGCAATTATCCCGAGCGCGTCTACTGCGTTCAGTATCGGGAATCCGACCTGAACTTCGCCTGCCGCTTGATGGAAGAGGTAGGAATCTATTACTACTTCACGCATGAAGACGGCAAACACACCATGATACTGGCCGACTCCACGTCGGGTTACCAATGGTGCCAGGAACGAGAGGTGCGTTTCGAGGCTACCCGCAGCTCCAGTCCCGACGAGGATCGCATCACGACATGGGAGCATTGCTATGAGTTCCGTTCGGGCCGCCTGGCTCATACGGACTACAACTTCGAAACCCCCTCGAACAAACTGATGGCGACCGAGAGCAGTGCGGTGAACCTGCCGAATAACAAGAATTTCGAGTTGTACGAATTCCCGGGTGCATATGAGGACGTTGGCCAGGGACGACGGTTGGCGCGGGTGCGGATCGAGGAGGAGGAGGTGCCGTACGATACGGTGGAGGCTGAGAGCACCTGTCGCACGTTCAGTGCCGGGCACAAGTTCACCTACAAAGACTATCAGATTGCGTCGGAAAGTGGCCAGACTCGGGTGATCACCACCATCAAACACTTCGCCATTGAACCTAGCGCGTACGAGACGGTGGGTGAGGCGGAGGCGCAGGACGAGCAAGAGCCTATCTATCGCAACGAGTTCTCGTGCGTTCCCGAGTCGGTCTGTTTTCGTCCAGCACGCGTGACGCCCAAGGCTGTCGTGCAAGGCGTGCAAACGGCGGTGGTTGTCGGTCCCGACGGGGAGGAGATCTACCCGGACGAGTTCGGCCGCGTGAAAGTCCAATTCCATTGGGATCGCGAAGGGAAACGGGACGAGAACAGTTCGTGCTGGATTCGGGTGTCGCAAACGCACGCGGGACAAGGTTGGGGTTACATCGATCTGCCGCGCATTGGCGAGGAGGTGATCGTCGACTTCCTGGAAGGTGATCCCAACCGCCCGATCATTACAGGACGCGTCTACAACGGCGAGTTGATGCCTCCTTTCAAGCTCCCCGACGAGAAAACTCGCCGTGGCAATTCGACCAAAACCCACAAAGGGAGCGGTTTCAACGAATTGTCGATGGATGATACGCCGGGGAAAGAGCAAGTCCGCGTTCACGGTCAGTACAACATGGACACGCGGGTCGAAAACGACGAAACCCACAGCATCGGCATGAACCGCACGGCGGATGTCGGCGTCAACGAACAAATGAGCGTGGGCAACAATCAGACCTTGACGGTCGGCGCGAACAAGACCGTGCAGGTGGGAGCCAACCACACGGAGATGGTGGGGGGCAACCAGTTGGTCACCGTGGGAGGGAACCAGACGACAAGTGTCGGAGCCAACCAGACAAACATCGTCGCCGCCATGAAGAATGAGTTGGTGGGTGCCAATTCGAACGAGATGGTCGGAGCCGTGAAATCGACCAGTGTCGGTGCCGTCTATGCCCTGTCAGTCGGCGCGGCGATGAACACCGCGGTGGGGTTCGTCAGTTCCGAGGAGATTGGCGCCAAGAAGAGCATCGTCGTCGGCAGTAAAATGAAGGTCAACGTCGGAAGTGAGCTGAAAATCACTGCCGGGGCCAAAATCGAAATAAGTTGTGGGGCGAGCAAGATCACCATGGATGCCGGCGGTAAGATCATGATCTCTGGGACCGATGTGACCATGCGTGCCGGCGCGGGAAAGGTCAATATCGATCCGGGGGGGATCATCACTATCAAAGGGCCCATGGTTCGCATCAACACCTGACACGAAAGGCACGTCGCGGCCTGAAACGGGAAGGCGAGGGGGGCGACCACCCCTCGTGCGCAACATGCAGAGAAGTAGTCGCCGACCAGCCGCGGAGGTCGCGTAAGGCGTGGTTTCACGCCTCGCTCCGCCGCCGTTGGCGTGAGTCACGTTATGTTCCGGGGACAAGCTCTTGCTGGACGTCAACCATGAGCGGACAACCTGCTGCTCGCATCGGTGATATGCTGGCCTGCGCGACGCCGCAGGCGACTCCCGCGGCGTTACCGCATGCCCCGGCAGGCGTGCCGCTGGCCGCCGTCGGGGCGCCGACCGTGATGATCGGGGGGAAACCAGCGGCGAGAATCGGAGATTTCAGCCTTTGTCCCAGTCCGGTTCCGATTCCTAACGCGATCCTCAGTGGCGCATTCCCCGTTCCCATTCAGAATATGCCCGCGGCTCGGATGACCGATCCGGGAACGCCGCCGCACACCGGCGTGATCCTGCCGCCCTGCTGCCCGACTGTCTTGATTGGCTTATCAGGAACCGCCGGAAATGTGCGGCTCGGGACACAAATGTGCCAAAGTGCTGCTGGCGGCAGAACGTCCGGCACCGCCGCTCAGTCCTACAACAATTGCGGGGTCGAATCGTCTCGGCTACTGATCAACCAGGCGGGGGGAAACGTCAGTGAAAACCAGCTATTGACGCAGGCCATCAACAGCGGCAACGCTTCCGGAACCGCTGGCGCACCGCTGCAAGCGGCCTTCGGCGGCACCGGCGCCGGGCAGCGCCAGAGCATTTTGGGGGCCAATGGCGTCCCATCGACGATTCAAGCCACGACGGCGGACAACATCGGGCTGGCCACCTCCCAGGGGCGAGGCGTCATTGTCAACCTCGATGCTGCGCAGCTGTGGCCGACCACTCACGGTATTTCACCCCCTCCCGGCTCGCTGCACGCGGTTACCGTAACGGGTGTCGAGTACGATGATGCCGGCAACGTAACCAACTATATCGTGAATGACACGGGAGTGTCGGGTGGGCCGAACTGTGGCGTGAGGGTTCCCGCGGCGACCTTCAATGCGGCCACGGCCGCCCACCCAAATACCCAACTGAACGTGACGAATAATCCCATTCTCTATTGATGGCTCAGCACGTGTCGTACTCCAGGCAAGCCCAGCTTCTGTTGCATGCGTTGTGCTGGTTGGTGCTCACCATCCCGCTGCCCGGCTTGCGAGGCCAGGGACCGACGGGCATGCCTGAGCCAATCCAGGGGGGGCCAGAGATGAAATCTGTGTCGTTCGGCGACTTGTACAAAAAAGCGCGCATCGCCAGCGGTGGTGTGGTTCCCGACGAAGCACGAGAGTCTCTTCCTTTACCGGTCTTGGAAAAGAACCAGCTCTACGTGGATTTCCTGTTCTTCCCGTCCCGTCTCGACGGCAAGGGTGGGGTCGAGCTCATGCCGCCGTCGCACCGGGTGCGTCTCGCTCCCGACGGTGATTTGATTTTCTGCGAGGCGGTCGATGTCGCCAGGCTGCCACCGGGCCATCGGCCCTTCCAAGTGCTCGGTACATTCGCCATGCCACCGGGAATGACAGCCAAAGAGTTCCTTGAGCAGCGAACGCGATTCGAACAATTGTTGGTGCCGCTCTGTGCTGCGTTTCAGAAGCATGACTTGGATGAAAAGCTGTCGGCACAAGCGAAAGAACTCTCGCAGATCATGGGAGTCATTAGGGAGAAGCCGGTTCTTGACTACTACCAGATCTTCGGCAAGCAGTTTCTGGCCTACCTGCACGAGCTTCTCAAGGACTAAGCCCATGGAGAACTTCGGATCACTCGCCAGCAGGACACGTCTTTACGCCCAATCGATTCTTGTGGATTATCCTCATCAATCGTGGCCAGTGCCGCTGGCGTCCCACGACGGTAGCAAGCTCTGTTTCATGTATTGTCGCGCGGCGCTCACCGGACCCGAGTCGGGATATGAAATCTGGCCCCCGTCATATGTCCTGATGGTCGATCCTGAGACCGGCGTTTTCCTGCGCATGACAAAGGTAACTCCCGACAACTTCGGTCTCTCCTGTCAGGCAGATAAGCCGTTGGGTGCCGTGGTACCGCCGGCCGACCGCCAGCTTGAAGAGCATCTGGTGGCCGCCCTCAATATGTTTCGGCTCTATGACGCGCTGCTGCCACTCTTCTACCAGAAGGCGCGGCCGGAGCGGAGCAGTGTGAAGCGCGAATTCGCAGACCTATTCGGTCAAGTCTCGGAGAAGCCGTTGGCGAACTTCTACCGAGAGTTGGCGCCGGAGTTTTTCGCCTGGCTCGCCAAGGGCACGTAGGTGACCGTGCCGGGTCGCCGCCGGTAGGATGGTAGGCGATCGGGCCGCCCCCTGACGCAACCTTTGGAATTGGATGCAACAGCATGAATGTCGTTATCGTCCGCCTCGGTGTGGGTGTCACCGGCTCTCGAACGTGGTTGCGCGATGGTCAGACGCTCACCGTGGGCAGTTCCCACCGAGCTGATCTGTGTGTGGACGACGATACGCAACTCGCGGAAGTGCATTTCCGGGTCGAGGTCAAGGCGGGCGTTTGCCGCGTGAAAAGTCTAGCTGAAGGCCAGGGCAGATTGCTGGTCAACGACAGTCCCGTGGAGGAAGCTGTACTGAAAGATCAGGATACGATTCACGCCGGCCGGAGTCGGTTTCGGGTGTCGATCGACGGTCCGCGTTCATCGGCTTCATCTTCGGCAGGGGAAACGCAGGGCGATGATCCAGCGGAGAGAACGCTGCGCGTTTCGCAGCAGGCTACTGCGACGGGCTTCCAGGCTCTGCATGCCCCCGAAGCTCGTCCGCATCTGCCATTGGTCGTCGCGACGCTGGGGCAGGGGAAGAGGATGTTTCTGCTGGCGAACTTCCAACGGGCGCAGTTGCCGCTCCCCGCTGGAGTCGCCGCCGAGGAAGATCTTTTTCAACACGCACCGCCGGACATTCGTGCTACGGAATCTCTGCATTTGATCCCGGTGGATGAAACGGCCGCGGCCACCGAACTGCTCATCAACCTCGCGGGCAAGGATGCGGGCCTGCTGGTCTTGGCCGACAAGTCACGCGATGAACTGGCCGCCAGCCACAAGCTGTATTGGGCCTGGTTCGCCGGACCGAGCCTGCTGACGTTTCAGTTGAGCCAGGGCTCGGCAGAACTGGCTGGCAATTTGTTCCAAGATATCTACGCGGTTGTGATCGCATCGCCGGCGGACGAAGAGCTGGTGATCTATTGTCATGCAGAGGACTCCGCGGCAATTCAGGTGGCCTTGAGCGCGTCTTGTAGTCCCCGAGTCTCTACCGGGCGATTGACTCTTCGCTCGCCACTGAGGCGACAATACGTGTGGCATGACGACGCCCCTCCGCTAAGAACGTAGGGTGAACGTAACGACATGCCGGTTGGAAAAAAATGAGGCGTGCCCATGCCGAGCAAACTTAGTCTGAGAGACTGGATGACCGACGCGGGGGTTGGTAAATGGTTTCAGGAACTGGAAGCAGCCGATGCGCCGCTCCCGCACGAGAACGTCAAGACGGCGCTGCGTTTCTTTGACCAGCACATGGCGAGATTACCTCCCGCCATGGCGCTGAACTTCTTGCTGGCGATCGATTTGAGCAGGCCTGTGCGCGTGGTCCCGTTGACGTCCGCGGATCATGTGATCGCCTTTCGAACCGGCCATGAATCGCCGTTCAAATTGTTCTACACACGCGCCGGCGACTCCGTGCACAATTCCGGTGTCAATCCACATGGACGGACCGCGGTTCGCTTCAGCGTAAGGAGCCCCTGTCTGGCACTCGAAAGCCATACGACAGGAGCCATCGATACGTGGAGCATACCTGCGGAGTACCAACGACTGACCGTGGCGCCGCGCGGGATCGTTCGGCCACATGGCCCTTGGGGGAGGGATCCAACTGATCATTCCCGACTCTTTTCGCTATCTCGCTGTCGAAACGCGCTGAGGCCCCGCGTCCGAACGATTTCCACGGGTGAAATGCCGCGACATCGCCACCGGGCCGAGATTCCCCGCAACAATTCACCGCTCCACGCGAGAACCGATGTAGAACTCGGTTTGAATGGACGAACGAGGGATCGGTCGGGCGACAGGAACAACGGCCGGCAAGACGACCATCCAACACGACTCCAGTAGACAGGAGCGAGCCGGCCAGGACGATTTCGCTCGGCCATTCAAGGGGCAGGGTCGTGGCTTCCGCCGCCCGTGAACGGTTGAGTTTGTTGACTTGTTGGCATCATGCGCCTACTCTAATGGGCAAGGACTCAGTAGCAATTAGGGGTGCATAGTCAGAGCCTCCAACCGCGCTACCTGGTGGTGTGAGTTCAGGTTTGCCAATGAAGTGAATTGATGGGGAGAAGGAAGGCATTCGATCTTCCAGGCACACCAAGGTGTCCTTTTTTTGCCGCGAAATGGGCCAAGTAATCGCGATGCGCGTCACCATCCAAGTCGAATCGGGACTCAAAGCGGGCCATCGCTTCGTGCTGAGGCAGGGCGAGCAGCTGAAGTTTGGCCGTACGGAATGGGCGGACGTCGTTTTTTCGGGCGACCGTCAAATGTCTGGCGTGCACTTCAAAATCCAGCATGATCAAGACGTTTGCTACGTGGAAGACCAGGGCAGCAACCATGGCACCATCGTCAACGGTCAGCCCGTCACGCGCGTCGTGCTGCGACCCGGCGACCGGATTCGGGCCGGTGAGACCACCTTTTCGGTGGATATCGAAGGAGCCGTGGCCGAGTCGATGGCGGTTCCCGCGGGAGAGACAACGGTGGCACAAGCGACCGTCGGCGGCCCGGCGACTTTTTCTGTCGAGCGCTGCAAATCGACGGTGAACTGCTATCGGGGCAGTGTGGTGGAAATGCCGCCCGCTCGATTGGCGAAAATGTTGAACAACACCTATCGGACAACGCTGATTTTGAACCCCGCGAAGCTGCCGCCCCCGCCGTCTCCGCGGCTCAGTAGTGCGGAGTACCTGCTCGACTGGCTCCCGGAGGAGATCCGCCGGGGCAATTCGCCCGTGCTGTTGTGCGAGGACCAGCAGCTTGGCGACCTGAGCGTGGTCCATCACGCCTGGGGCCAGGACACGTTGGTGGCCGTCTATTCAGATAAAGACGAAACGTTGCCGCTGCCACAAGTTCGCCGGTGTGCCGGCGTTTTTGCTCGGCCGAGCGTGCTGCGGCCGCAGCTAAGCGAGACCGTGGCGGAACAAGCCCATGACTTTCTGTTGGAGATCGAAGCGGTACTGGTGGAAGACGAGTCATCAGAAGCCTGGCTGCTTTATTCGGCGGGGGACCTGGAGCCACTGCTGCAGCAAATCGGATTGCGAAAAGTGATGCAAGACGCACGGTCCGATGTGCTTCCTTCTGGACGATAGCCGGCGGAGGGACGGAGAGACATAGGCATGAACGTGGTACCCAATCAGAGTGATAGCGCGTAAAATTCGCGCATGTTTGAAGGACGGGACCCTATCATTGTCATTACCCACAAGTCCACCACCGGGTTTATCCCGGTGGGGACATGACTGATCAGCTACATGCTTTGCCGACAAACACCTTGCACTGGCCGGCGGACGGCCATTGGTAGCTGCACAGTCGTAGTCCCACCGGGATAAACCCGGTGGAGAATCTCGAGATGTGGGTAAGGACGGGATCCCATCCCGTCCGAACCTGCTAAGTTGATTGTGGCCACTGGCAGTTCGGGCATTCGCTGACGCCGCCGCGTGACATTCCAGCGACAGAAAAACAACACACAAATCACAACAGAACGGTATTCTGGAAGGCATCAATTCCCATGTTCCCCGCAGCCCGAATTACGGACCCGATCACGCATGACATGCTGGTTCCCAGCGGAGTGATTGGCCCGCAAGCGCCGCGCCATGTCCGATGTGTGCGGCAGCTCCAGTGATGATTGAGTTTTTGCCCGCGGCGCATATGCTGTGCACCTGTGTGTGCAGCGGTGCCACCAGTGCTGGTCCCATGCACCCGCCCATCCCGGGTCCGCAGCCGCCGATTGTGAAGGGCTCGCCGACCGTCCTGATCCACAACATGCCGGCCGCTCGCTGGGTCCCCTCGTTGGATGTCAGCGGGTGTGGCGTGTTCTTGGGCAATCCGATGCTGGCCGCCACCCGCACGGTCCTCATCGGCGACGTGGGGATGGGAGCGGCGGGAAGTACCGACGGGAGTTGTATGAGCAGTGCCAAGAAAAGCGGCGTTCCATTTGTCAAGCCAGTAACGCAGCAAAGATGAGTGGCGGTACCCATTCGTCAAGCCAACCAGCAAGATGTCTTAGGCATGGCGGGGGTGGAACAATCTCCGATCAAGATCACCGAATCATCGGTCGATGACCTACGCCGGATTTGTCGTGACCAGCCGGGCACTCTGTACGCAATTCTCGATGCTTGCGACGAGCCCCGCGTGCCGCAAAAGGTGCGGGAACTCGGTCCCGAGCGCACCGTTTCGCTCTACCGCGGTTGGGCCGAACGCGAGTATTGGGCCATTGCGACCTACTTGGTGCAAGTTGACGAGCAACTTTTGGACTGGATCGTCGATAACCTCTGGGAGGATCCCTGGGGGATTTTTGCCGTGGCGGATACTGACTTGTTATCAGTTCGAAAACATTTTAGGCAATTCTTGACGGTTGAAGATCCGCATGGTGACCAGATGTATTTTCGGTTTTACGATCCTCGTGTCTTGTCGACCTTCCTCAACTCATGCTCGAATGTCGACTACAGAACCCTGCTCGGTCCTCTGAATGCGTTCCTGATACCCGGCGAAACTCCGGCGTGTCTTGCCGAATATCGCTGGGGGAAGAGACTTAGATGATCAACATGATGCCCCATGGATGAGCCGCGTAGCACAATAATCGCATTCAACTTTCGGGATGGTGGAGCGGCGCGAGTAAGTCCAGATGCAGTACGCAATGTGATGGAGAAACAACACCATCGTCGCTCGGCAGTCATTTGCGTAGGAATACGCCCGATTTAGTAGCTTGCCTGATGGACGTCACAATTGGAGTTGAGTGTAGCCTGCGTGGAGGTGTTCGAGGAAGCGTTGGAAAGCGGTCAGCAGGAGATCTTCATCAGCGATTAAGATTCGTCGTCCACCGCGCCAAGTTTCACTTCACGAATGCAAAGCCATGGTGCGAAGATCAGCATGGATGGGTATGCACGGGCCTTGGACAGCGTGTTTGTGGAGGGACTCTACAGTGCATGTCGGTGATGTAGTAGACCCGGACTCGGTATTTTCCTTCCAATTGCACGTGTCCGCTTCGCCCCGACGGATACGCCGGGAAGCCATTGCCGTTTTCGTCATTGGGAGCGGCAAAGACGGGCATTTCGCCAAATATCTTCGCCATCGAAATGGACGGGGCAAAACCGACCGAGAGCTGGTCTGTGAGGACAACCGAAAAAGTGGGGAGGATTTGCACGGTGTCCACTTTCGAGGACAGATGCTTCCGACCACGTCCGTTTTTTTGACATCGCGAGCATGAACAGGGACAAGCCCGAAGCGAAGTGATTGATTTGGCCGCACTGTCGAGAACGTGACAGTTTGCCGATTTGAACCAGAATCTAGTTGATGGTGACGAATGTTCCGAGTCAGTACTCGAACCTACAAGGTGCTTGAAGCGAACGCTCGACAGGATTTGCGCCGTCGTTTGGTACTGGCTCTCAGACAGGTGTTCCAGTTAGAAACGCAACGCATGCCTGACTCCCAGCTTGAAGAACTTGGCGACGTTGCCGTGGCTCGGGCCGAAGAGTACAGGCTGGACCTTGAATACAGCGTTTGGGCGTTGTATGCGGCTATGTTCGTTTTCGGACGGGATTTCGAAACAAACGGGCGGCAGAAATCGTCGCGCGATGTACTATTTGACGAGAATCTAGCTGAAGATGCGATTGTTGGACTATTGGGACTTCGTATTTACATGGCCACAGGAAAGACCATCTGATTGTATGAGCACATTTTCACGAGGTGCGTTCTAAATGGCAGGTGGCGACCACGACAACTCCGATGATGAATTTGTTCAAGCGGTTCCTCCCATTGACTTGGATGAGTCGCCAGATCAACCGAGTGGTCCCCTGGGACAAATCGGCGAAGGTCTTTGGGAGTCTGCGAGAGACCAGGTAACCGGAACAGTTCAGTTGGTTGTTGATTCGGCGAAAGCCGCGTACGACATAGCCTCCACTGACGAGGGGAAAGAAGCAGCTTGGAAAACAGCCATGAGTGTGCTAAAAGACGCCGGTTCTTTTGCGAAGGACGCTTTTTCACAAACGCCGATTGCGCGAGAATGGCAAGACGACGTGGATCGACGATTTGACGAATGGGTTAATGAGAAAGCAGACGAATTCGAAAAAGATTGGGAGGACGCCGAGAATCGCGGTGAGGAAACAAAGTTTGTTACCGAGAAGATTGGTTGGGCTGTGA
>CAVOXY010000009.1:0-99430 GCA_963700515.1 uncultured Planctomycetota bacterium
CACTTTTTCTTTTCTCTGTTCCCTCTTCTCTGTGACCTCTGTGTCTCTGTGTTGAATCTTTTACCTCTTCCCTCTCTTCTCCAGCCTACTGCCTGTCTTCATAGTCGATGCCGATTTTTTTACCCGTGAACGGGAAAAAATCCACGTCGCGGAATATAACGTGGTCCGGGTGTTCCCGGTATTCCTGGAGCGCGGCCTCGCCGTCGAAATACATCGTTATGGCTATTTGTACTCGCCTGGGGGTTGCAGGCGGTGTCATCGCCAATGACGACCCGATCGAATACGTAGCTCCCGAGGACGGTGAGCCGAACGACATACGACTTACTTGCAGCGACGGCTACTTGACGATGATCCGCAACGGGGTTGCGGTACTGGCCGGCGAATATTCTCAACCCGCACCTATTCGCATCGTGGGCGCCGACAATACGGCAGACCGCTTGACGGTCGACCTCTTTGGCGCGGCAAACGTCTTCCAGAGCGGGCTGGAGTTCCTGGGAGGAGCAGGCGCGGACGATGTTCTGACCATTGTGGACAGTTCGGCCACGGCGGTGGTCCATCGGGTAACCGGACCAAACTCGGGTATCCTGGAAATCGATGGAATCGGGGTCACCTACAGCGGTGTGGAATCATTGGCCGAGCGTTGGGCGCCGACCATCGTCGGGCTGCCGGATTCCGGACTGGAAGGAACGGAACTGCTTCTTGAGGCCTCCGTTCCCGACTCCGCGCGTATGGAAATTCTGAGCTTCCAGTGGATCGTGGCTAATGGCGGCCTGACCGTTGCCGAGGGGGTTGGCCCCGACTTCCGCTTCACTTCGAACGACGATGGCCAGTACGTGGTCCGCGTGACGGCAACAGCCGAGGGGTTCGCCGCAGCTACCACGATCTACACGTTGCCGGTCAACAACACTGCCCCGGTCGTAGATGCGGGTGCGGACCAGGCGGCAACTGAAGACGGCACGGTCATCCTCGCCGGCTCATTCACCGATGCCGGGTCGGCGGACACCCATACGATCATCTGGGATTTCGGCGACGGCAGCACTGTGGGAGAATACGCTCGCCCCCACTCATGTTTATGCGAATCATGGTACGTACACGGTGACCCTAACGGTGACTGACGACGATGGGGGCGAGGGAACGGACACGACCACGATCACGGTGGCCGATACACAGGCGCCGTTCTCGGTGCAGATCGATCCAAGTGGCTATACGGGCCATTATTACCTCATCGGCGAGGGAACACACTGGGAGGGATCCTCGGTCTATGAGTTGCAGCCCGGCACCCATGCCATCGAGATTTGCGGTGTGGGTAGTCTCAAGTTTGACGTCGACGAGGAGGGTAACGTTACCAGCCAAAACACGGCGGCCGTCAACGTCTCGGGAAGGACGCTCCAGTTCAATACGGCCAGCGTGTTGATCGATCCGGCAGGGTACTTGGGAAACTACGACATAGCGCTCGGAGAGATCGCGTCGTTTGGCAGTGGCAGCCAGTCCATTGTGGCCGTGAAGGGCATGAATGGCTACCCTGTGCGGATCTACGCCGTAGACACTTTTCTGTTTAATGTCGACGCCGAGGGAAACGTCACCAGCCAAGATTCGGTCGCGGCCACCGGTGTGGGAAGCACGCTGCAGTTCAACACAACCAACGTTACGATCGACCCGGCAGGGTACACGGGTAACTACGACGTAGTGTTCGGAGAAGTCGCGCATTTTGGCAATGGCAGTCGATCCATTGTCGCGGTCAAGGGCATGGATGGCTACCCCGTGCGGATCTACGGCGTGGACATGTTTGTATTCAATGTCGATGCCGCGGGAAACGTCGCCAGCCAAGACCCCGTCGCGGCCACCGGCGAGGGAAATACACTACGGTTTAACACGACCACGGTCACGATCGACCCGAGCGACTATCGCGGATACTATGACGTCGTCCTGGGACAGGTCGCAAACACCGGCAGCGGGGTGCGAGACGTGGTGGCCGTCCGCGGTCTGGACGGTTACGCCTGCGTCTGTACGGCATTTCTACGTTCGTGTTCAATGTCGATGCCGCGGGATCTGTCACCAGCCAGAACTCGACCGTTGCGACAGGCGTCGGAAGCACGCTTCGCTTGAACACCGCCCGTGTATCAATCGATCCGGGACTCTTTGCCGGGCGGTACCATGTGGGAACATACGGCGACATTTCCCCAAGCGGCACGGGGCCGCGGAATATCGCCGTGGTACGAGGAGTGCAGGGCTACCCGCTGTATGCCACCGAGTTCGGCTTCTGTTTCACATTTGGCGTGGATGCCGACGGAAGTCCTGCGCCATCCAGCGTTACCTGTGCAGTTGGTTCCAATACATTCACATTTGACTTAACAGCTCAGCGACGCCGACGGCGTCAGCGACGAAGTCGAAAACGGCTTCCCAATAACGGTGATGGAAACGGAGACGGGATTCCAGACAGCCGGCAGGGAAATGTCGCTTCGCTTCCCAATGCCGTGGATGGCGAGTATTTGACGCTGGCTTCCGAGAACGGCACAATTCTGTCCGAATTGACCACAACGGAAAATCCCTCTCCGGGCGACGTTCCCCCCTACACCGAGTTTCCCTTTGGCTTCCTCGGATTCTCCATTGGTCAATTGACTGTAAGAGCGGCTACCACGGCGACCCTGTACCCGCCACCTCATTCGACGTTCGACACCTACTACAAATACGGCCGTACACCCGACTCGCCCGAAACTCACTGGTACGAATTTCTCTACAATGGAACCACTGGGGCGGAGTTGCTGGACGATGATGCAGATGGATACACGGACCGCATTCTCCTGCACTTTGTCGATGGCGAGCGTGGTGATGATGACCTGACAGCCAACGGCGTGGTCCGCGATCCGGGCGCACTGGCCCTGAAACTGAACGAGCCGCCAGTGGCCTTAGCGGGCGGTCCGTACGATGTTATCGAAGGTGGAAGTGTCGAGCTGAACGCATCCGGTACCACGGACGCCAATCAGGATGCCGCGACACTACTGTACGAGTGGGATTTCGATGGAGATGGAAACTTCGGGGAGACGAACACGGCGCATGGCAACGAGAATGGCCTGTATCCGACATTTATCGCCGGCGACCTCGACGGACCTGACTGGGTGAATGTGAGCCTCCGTGTTACCGATGATGGCGGACTGAGCAACACGACAACGACCACCATAGCGGTGGTCAACGTGGCTCCGACCGTGGAGGATTTGTCACTGTCGGCGCCAGAACACACTCCGAATGGAACAGTGGTTGGTAGTATTTCCGCCACCGATCCTGGCAGTGATACAGCGACGTACCGAATTGTCGGTGGCAACGGCGCCGGTGCTTTCCAGATCGATCCAAGTACAGGGGAAATCTCGGTTGGCGATGCTTCGCTACTGGACTATGAGACGGTGCGCACGTGGACTCTCCAAGTGCAGGCAACCGACGACGACCAGGGTGACTCGAACACAGCGATCGTCACGATCAACCTGGAGAACCAACCCAGTATCAGCGGCTCGGTCTTTGTGGACATCGATGGAGATGGCTTGTACGACGCCAATGAACCAGCGGTGGATACGGCGCTGATCGAACTATTGGATGCGGACGGACACTTGCTCGCTTCGACCACTACCGGCGGTGGTTTCTACCTGTTCGAAGATCTTGATCCGGGAACCTACTTGATCCGCGAGGTACAGCCGACCGGCGTAGCGGACGGTGCGGAACTGCTGGGGACGCTCGACGGCACGATCGTCGCGAACGACGTGATGCGGATCACGCTCGAGCGCACCGACGCGCATGATTACTGCTTCGCCGAACTCGGTCAACAGATCACCAGCGGCGACGCGGCGTCGATCGGCTTCTGGCAGAACAAGCATGGACAGGAGCTGATTAACGCTGGCGGAGCGGCGCTGGCAAACTGGCTGTCTGGCACTTTCTCCCACGTGTTTGGCAGCGTGTTTGACAGTACGAGCGTGGCGGACTTTTACCGGGACGAACTGTTCAAGCAGAAGTCCACCAAGTCGGCCGGACCAGCCAAAGTGGACGCCCAGTTTATGGCCGTGGCCTTGGCCACTTACTTCACCAGCAACCACCTGGCCGGCAACGTGGCGGCCGCCTATGGGTTCAACGTGACAGATACCGGTATCGGCACCAAGATCGTGAACGTCGGATCGCGTGGCGCCGCCTTTGGTACAACCAACGGCGCGAACTTGACGGTCATGCAGTTGCTGCAGGGGACGAATGAACTCACAGATCAGCCGGACGAGATCCTGGGCGCCGCCAAGATCTACGACATCAACGGGGACGGTGTGATCGACACCTACGAGGCGAGTCTCCGCGTCATGGCCAACGACTTGTACTCAGCGATCAACGACGGAGGTGGCATCTGATTTCGTGCGGAAGTGTAGGCTATGTTCGGCAACAGTTGCATATGCCATTGGCGAAGTAGTCGCTATGCAAAAAAGAGTCCGCCGCCAATCACGGCAGAACTCCTGTAGAGACTACGATAACTCCTAAGCTTCCTCGGACGCGCGTTCAAGGGACTTTCCACCGACTCGGTACGGCGTCGTCGAGCAGCGTCGCCGAGGGTTCTCCCCAGCGGACCCTGGCACGACCTGACGAGAACGCCCAGGAAAAGTCACGTGCGCGGATACGAAACCTCCAGGAACTGGGGGAAACAGCTGGGTTTCGTATCCATGAGGCACGAAAACGCCGACGCCGGGCCTTTCCGTCAGCCTGCGATGTCGGCAAGACCGAAACCGGATTCCACGGCTCTCTGCCCGCTCACCGCCAGGCAAGGACCGGCAGATTCTCGCCGTCCAGCACCTCTGAAGTTCAGCGGTCATTCCGGCTCCCCATGCTCTGAGCCCCGCTCATAGCTGCCCCCCGCCTGGAAACCCTCTGCAAGCGCATTCGGGCTGTTGGACAGGGCGCCAACGATCACCGAGTGTTCGTAGCGAATCACGGTCGTGTCATCTGGACCGCGCGATCGCAACGTTGTCAAACGCTGGGCCGTCGCGGTGCGGTTGAGGGCGAAGACAGGAGAGTTCGAGCTTCAGCATCGTTCCCAGTCGGGGCAGGAAGGTCAGCGATCCCCGACAAAGTTCGCGCGGCGGTTCGCCGAGCACCTGCACGAGCACTCGGTACGACTTCGTCGTTGGGTCGAGAGTGAACTGCAAGTGATGCCACGCATCGAAGGCGACGGGGTGTTGCGAGTCCGTCAGCGTGCCGTCGCTGCCATGATGCCAGTTTCCGCCGCGCGTGCGCAGGTCGAGCAGCGGTTGATCGTGGCCGGCCGCGAACAGGGTGACGCCGATGTCATCGCTGCCTCTGGCGAGGTCGCTCGGCGGGATTTGCAGGTAATTGAGGTCGCTTTTCGGCAGAACGTCGAGGTCGATGAGAAGTCGCTCGGACGACGACCATGTGAGTTGCGGCTGAGCGACTGTCGCGCGACCGCCTTCGCCGCGAAATCGCAACGACCCGTATTCGCGACCGAACGAGACGTCACAGTCGGACGAGATGGCGGCAAGGTTTGTCAGCGACCACGCATCGCTCAGCTTCGGCGTTTCACAGCCGTCCTGAAACAGCATCTGCCCACCGCGTTCAAACATCTCGCTCGGCGTCCATCGCCACGAAACATCGTCAAGATGAAACACGCTGCCGGTTTCGCCCTGCGGAGAGAATTCGAGCTTGTTGAAGGCGTTGGCCTCGGAGTCGTATTTCACGCTGCGGCAGACGAGCGTCGGCGTTTGCTGGGCATCGGCGGTGGGGTTGACGATTTCTGCCGAATAGACGCGACGTTCGAGGTCAATGTGCACGATCAGCTTCACCCATATGCAATTTGGAACGGTTGCGGACGATGCGACAAACGTTACGCCGTCGCGAAACATGATCGTGCCCAACTCGCCCGGCGCGATGTACAGGCCGACGTCGTTAGCGTGCTTCGTGTCGGTGTCGTCGCTCACATAGACGGTCAGCGCCGACTGTGCGTCGGCGCGGTGCAGCCAGAAGTCGAGCTCACATGAGCCGCTGCAGATTGCCGTGTCGCCAGGAAACGGGTAGTTGCGGCGATCGTGTCGGCTGTGGTGCCGCATGCTCAGATTCGCGGAGCCGTCCGCCGCTCGCGTCACCTGTATCGCGCATCCCCGGTCGCCACGACGCACACGGCTCTGTGCAAACGGTTTCGCATCGCTGCCGTTGCCGAGACCTTCCCAAAACCCGGGACCGCTCCGCAGATCAGGTCGATGACAGAAATCGCCGAAGCCCGTTTGTTTGTCGTTGCTTGCTCGACGCTCCGGGAACTCGTCAAACGACTGCTCCACAAATTTGATGTGCCCGAATTCGGCAAAGTCGACATTCCACTGCTCCCACCGCTCGGCCATGTTGAAAGTCCATAAGTCCGGCCATGCATCGAGCCGCCAGCCGTCGGCATGCACTGGCTTCGTCGGGCTCGTCGCCGGACCGCCGGCCTGAATCACGCGAACTTCCGGATGACGGCTTTGCTTGACGAACTTCTGCACGGTTTCCGGGCTGACGATCGCGTCGATGTATCCCGCCTCCTTCGCCTTCGTCGTCGAGCCATACCCTTCATAGCCGTCGAGCACCACTGGTACGACGATCTCGTTGACGAGTCCCTCGTCGATCCACGTTCGCCAGTCGAGATGCCAGTTGCCGAGACACGTTCCCGCGCGATCGCCCGGAATTTGCACGGCGACTTCAATCTTCGGATCGACCTCGCTCAGCGCCGTTCGGAGTTCGCGATAGAAATGCGTGAGGTACTCGCCGCGCAGCTTCCGCCAATTCTCCAGCATCGGGTCAGACAGGTTGAATTTCGGATCGGCGAAGTCAAATCGCGGATCGGTGAGGATGTCGATGCCGTAACGCCGCTTCATTTCGGCGACGACTGGCATGTTGAACCCGAACTGATCGGCGTGCCTTGGGGCCGGCTGATTCTGAGCCGCCTCGGTGCGCAGGCACGCGACGAATCGCTGGAAGCCGTAGTCCTGCGCGAACTGCACGAACTCAGAGACTTTCGCCCGGCGCGCTTCCGGATAGGCGTATTCCCAAACCATGAACTGCTTGTGGCCGGCTCGATCGACGGTTAGCACTTCGGGATGATCGGTCGCGAACTTGTTTTCGTAGAGCCACGGATATGTGAAGTCACCGCCGGTCAGTGGGGCGCCGCCGCTGTAGATCGTCGGATACCAGGCCCAGATCGCGACCCCCTCACGCTCGGCGGCAGCCAGCAGCGTCTCCAGCACCGGGAACTTCTCCAGCGTCTCATCGACGCGACGCAGCAGATATTGCTGCGCCGGCGCTTGCGGCACGTCCCACCGCGACATAAACCGCGCGGGCAGCATCGCTTCGTCAACTCGCCAATAGACGCCGCGATAGCCGCGCGCCTTCCACCGTTTGACCATCCGCTCGACGGCTTCGGGCGAATCCATCGCGGCGTCAGTGCCCGGTCCACACACAATGACCGCATCGTCCCAACCCACGATCAGCCGATGCTCCGGCGCGTCATCGGCCTTCACCGAGGTGACCAGAAAAAAGACTATCAAGAATTCTCTCAGCCAAAGCATGCCGTATAATCCTCACCTTTCCAGCAGTTTCCGCAGCGTCTTCTCGACCGCACGCCGACACGGACCGGTCAGCCGAATGGGAAATGGCACCTCCGCGGCGAGTTGCTACTGCAGGAATTCCCAATGAAACGCTCCGTCATTGCGGACTGTAAACGGAATCAAAGCCGTCTCCCAATTGATGTCGCGACTCTTCAACTGCGTCACGTCGACATCCAGAACCCGCTCTGCCAAATTCGTTACAGCCTCTTGTAGTGAACGTCATGGGGTACATCCCGAGCGTGACTGCCATCGGAAATCCACAACCTTGACGCGCGAGTCGATAACCATCTTGTCCATCGGCAGCAGGGGTGTTGGAGTTGCAGGAACACCAGTCTGGGAAAACGGAGGCTCGAAAGCCGCTCACCGGCCGAGAACGTTGGCCGCTATCGGGCCACGTATCGATAGTACGTTGATTGCGAGATATTGAGCTTCTTGCAGATTTGTTTGACGGTCAGTTTCCCCTCCTTCGTTAGCTTCTTCACCTTGAGCACAGCGGCATTATTCGCCAGGACTCTCGGGCGTCCGACAACACACCCACCAGCGATTGCAATCGCTAGTCCCGCTCGAGTACGTTCTCCTCTCGTCTGCTCGTCCATTTCCCGCACACCGCGCACGATGGTGCCAATCATCGTGGCGTCCTTGCTCTTGATGTCGATCTGCTGGCTCACAGAGACGACGCGCAGCGACCGGTCGCACCAGTCGATGAGGACGTTCTGTCCTTCTCGCGGCGTAGTGGCAAGTCTATCGAGGTGCGAGACAACAACCGCGCTGACCTTGCCATCGAGAATATCTGCCTGCAATTGCTCAAATTTGGGCCGATGCAGTAGCGTGTCAGACTTGTCGATGTACCAACGGACGGCTTTCGCGTTGATTCGATTGCTCTTGAGCCAGCGGTCAAGCTCGCGTCTCTGCATTGTCTGGGTGGTTCCGGCCGTTGATACGCGAATGTAGCAAGCGACTAACTTCATGGCTGGATTTCCCTCATAGGTTCGATATAGCGGCTAGTGAACGACAATCTAAGTGTACCTAGACGATTGGATGGGTGTGACCACCAAATGGGAGGTGCAAGCAGGCAAATCTGCTTTCGTTCCACAAATCCACCGTTTGCTGCTTTGGCCTGCGAGCGTCGAAAAACGGCAGAATGAGGTTGCTGGCACTGGTGAACGGATGTCAACTGCCTGAAGACCTCTTGGGACTCGTCATCAAACGAAGGGTTTCCGGATCCGCCTTGCAGACCAGCGGATGACACTCGCTGTCATCGAGAGCCCCAGAAGAACGCCAGCAATCCGCCGGTCGCGGCCAAGGCCCCCGCGACATTCGACTATCACACGCAGTTGGATTCACGCGGCCAACGATTGCTTCCCCCCCGTTGGCCACTCGACGAACCCGCCGGCGTGGCGAAATAGCGGTGAAGTGAATTCCATCAGCGGATTTGGATGAGGATGGCATCATCGCCAGGAATGGTGATCTTGAGACCTTCCCCGACCAACTGGTGAACGTTCAAGCTCGCAGCGTCGCTCGGGACCCGATTGCCGGCCCAGGCAGCGGACGCGGCCAGCCTGGTCGCGCTTGTCGGACTGGCCAGGGGATGAGGAAGCTGTTCCGGGTGCAGCACGCAGGTGACCTCGCGCGGGTCCGCGTCCAGGTTGGCCAGGAGCAGATAGGCCTCGCCGGGCCGGCTGTAGACGGCCGCCGCACAGCGGGCATCCGACAGGGTGACCGCCTGATTACGCCAGTCGGCGAACCGATAGTCCCCGATGTCGCCAAGCGGTTTCAACAGGGGAAGCAGCGCGAAGGTCTCCTCGCTGGCCGGCCAAGGGCGTTACGCCGTTCAAGAACGCTTCGATGGCAAAGAGTCGGTGGAGCCGGCGGGGGGCGTTGCTGTCGAGGACACCGTAGCTGATGACGCCCCGGGGAATCGCGCCGGCCAGCGACGATTCCAGCGGCAGGTCTTGCAGGTCCGGCGCCCGGTCGGTCCATTTCTGGTAGCCCCATTCCGTCGCCACCACGTAATCGGCGAAATTCTCGATGGCGAACATCGGAGTCGTCGTGTTGTGGACGATGACCAGGCCGTCCATGCCTACGCGACTGCGGGTCCACTCCATCAGGTCCAGCAGTTCGTCCATGTCCCAGTGGCCCTCGGCCGGCGCGGTGCGGTCGCGGTTCGCCTCGTGCAGGGGATTGCGAGCAGAGCAGGGCCACGTTCCAGTCGTAGTAGACGCCGTCGAGGGGATGATTCTTGAGCACCCGGTCGATGGAGAACTTCAGGAACTCGAGCCAGCCGGACCGCAGGCACATCTGGGCACCGAACTCGCGGTCGGGGCGGTAGAAGTTGTGCTGCAGCGTCTCCTGCGCGGTTCTTCCGGCCCCACTGCGTCGCCGTGCTCCTGGAACTCCTTGGTGCTCGGGTGCAGCTCCTTGTTCGAGAAGTAGGTTGCGGTTCGAATCCCAACCCGGCGGCAGTCCGTGAGGACTTTGTCGTAGCGATCCATGTCCGGGTAGGGAGGGTAGGAGCCGTCGCGCCAGAACAGGCCGTCGTCGTAGTAGTCGCCGTCGTTGTGGCAGTGGACCGTCTGGATGCCCTTCTCCGCCCAGCGGCCGATCTCCTCGGTCGACACCCAGTCGCCGCGGTTGCGATTGAACGTGGTGTGCAGCCAGGGCCCGTGCGCGTGGCCTTCGAGCAGCGGGAAAGCCAGGTAGAAGTCAAAGACGCAGCCGCTGGGCAACGACACCGCCGTGTCGGGGCTCCAAAGCGGAGAGATCGATAGCGCCAAGCCCGGGCGGATCCTGACTGCGATCGAGCAGGCACTGGCCCCCGCCGCGGCGTCCGGTCAATTGCAGTTCCCATTGCGAGAGATCGGATCCCACGAACCACTCCAAGCCCTCGACTCCGGGATCGACAAAGATCATGGAACGCGGCACGTAGCGCGTCTGGAGGGCCTGGTCCGAGGGATGTCCCAGACGCAGCTTCCCCCAGCGGTTGCTCCCAAACGAAAACGGCGGAGCCTTCTCCTCCTCCGTGATCCCTTCACGATAACCGTAATCGGAGAGGCTCGGGGCAAGGATGGTGGACAGCGGGCAAACCTCTCGCACGCGATCGCCGGCCGGAGCCAGTAACTCCTTGCGGATCTTGATGTATCCCCAGCGATATTGGTACGTGGTCTTCACGCGAAACCGCGATGCTTGGCCGGCTTCGTCCTTCAGTACGCACTCCACCGTCACGATCTCGTTCAAGCCTTCCCGGCGGTGCGTGACGGTCGGTGCCGAGTCCTGCAGGTCCGTCAACACGGTTCCGTTTTCGTCTGCGGACGCGGGTCTCCATCGGATGCACGATCAGGTTGGCGGCTTTCCCGTGCGTCAGTGCGATTCGTGTGATCGCGCCACCCTTCTTCAGGTCCTGCTCCACGGTGTAGTAGGGGGTGCGCAGGGTCAGGATCCCCGCAGCCTCGTCTCGCAGGACCGAGTAGGCTTGCGGCCATGTACGGGGAACCTTGAGTGCGGGCGGGTCGGCTGGCGAACCCACCGCCGAAAGGAAGAACAAGACTGCGCACAGGCTGGTGCCTCTGCATGACCAAGCGGCTGGTCTTGTGACGCCGGACGCACGCGCCAAATTGAAATGAGGAGGTCGTTTTCATTGTGGTGTCACCTAGGCAAAGGCGTTTCATTGGTTGGCCCACTGTGGGGCTGTCTGGAAGCCCGGCTATCGCATTTTGTCGCTGCACAAAGTGTGATTTGTAGTGTCACAGTCCCAGTGTAAGCGGCCCCGTACCATGCCGCCTTTTCGATGCAGGTTACCGCAGACCGTAGTCCGTTGGCTCTAGGGTGGGGACGGGGCGGAAATCCGGGTGGTCCCTATACGTGAGGTTGCGGCGCCCGAAGTAACTGCCATAGTACGGCGCATTGGCATCGATCCACGTTACCAACGAGATCATTTCTGCGGGCGACAAATACACCCCTTCGTGACCGTTGCGCAACAACTGGATCAACCTGCTGGCATGTGAACCGAGCGCGTACGCCGGCAGGGGTGATGCATCACCCGTCTTAGGTTCGTTCTCGCGCCACACCTTGACCCAATCGCGTCCCACCAGCGTTTCGTATGATTGACAGAACAACTCGGTCATTTCCCCCGAGAGATCGATATCACCCTCCGCCGATTCCGCATTGTGGCAACGCACACAGTGTTTGTCGAGCAACGGTTGCACGTCGCTCGGGTAATGGATCGGACGCGGTGCCGTGTCGCCCGGCTGGGGAACCAGGTCACACGGTGTCTGGCGCAGTGCAGCCAGGTATCCGCTGGACGGGGCCTGGTTCCGGTCCTGATGACAGCCAATACATGCGCGCGTTTCGCCGGGACGGAGATTCACGAACGTCCGCATTCGCTGCACCTCCATGTAGTCCGTGTAGTAGTGACTCGACTGGTAGGTGTAACGGCGAATGAACAGCAGCTTGCCGCAGCCAAGCAGCGGATTGTCGAGCACCAGTGCCTGATATCGCAAGTCTTCCAGTTTCTTGTTCACTGTCAGCAGGGATTTTTCGTGGCCTTCACCCCGCTGCAGCTCCTGCAATAGCGCCCGACTTCGCGTCAAGTACAAATCGGCCCGCGAATAGTCGGGGGAATATCGCGCGCGAAGATCAGTGATCGCCGCAATCAGGCTGTGCAATTGCGACTGCAGTTGCCGCCGCGAAAGCGATTCATTCGGCCCCGCAATTTCGTCCTTGGCGGGTGGCTGCTCGTCCGTCGAGATCACGAGGGCCTTCAGATGCGGCATGAATCCGGCAGCCGAAATCGAAATCTCGTTGCGGCCCGGTGCCAGTTCGAACGGTCCCCACGTCTCCCAGGTCAGATGCGTCGGCATGAATCCGCCGGTGGAACTGCCGAGGATCCGAGTCGGTTGACACCTGCCATTGACACTTAGCTCGCACGGGCGTTGTTCGCCCGAACAGTATAGAAAATGAAGATGGTAGCTTCCGCCCAGGACTTGGGACGACCATGCCATCGAGCCTTGTTTTCCCACGCAGAGCGTGAGGTTGCCGAACTGCGGATACTCGGGAGCCACATTTTCCGAGCGGTTTGACAGATCGCGTGCCTGGATCACGACTTCTTCGGCCCGCCCGCGACTGCCAGTCAGGCAGACTACCACCATCGTGGCGGCCGCAATCTGCCGCCAACCGAGAGAGAAGTCCAAATTGCCTCGCGCAGTCATCCGGAGTCCAGACATCATAATTCATTAACGTAAATCTGCGCACGCACCACTACGGATCACTAGCCTGTCACGAGTTCGATGCCTGGCCCGGTGCCCAGATTCCGCGAGTACTGCTTCCGCTCGGGACCGTTCCAGTGCTCGTGGACGCCGAGGCTCGCCAAGGGGGTGCCGTCGCCGTTGGGGGCGTAGCGGGTTCGGGATGGGGGCTGATGTGCCAGCGCCGCCTCATGGAGGTAGTTGTCCACGGCCCCGGTCATTCTCACGGCAGTCTGTTCAGCCGCAAAGAAATCGACGGCAACCGACTCGATTGCCACCGGGTCCTGCGAGGCCAACACGCTGGCGGTCCAGTGACCGTCGAAGGGCGCCGACTGCCACCTCTCAGGTCCTTCGTTCTGGTGTGGGGCTGCGTAGAGCGCATCGATCAAATAGAGAATCGTCTTTCCTCCCAAATCCTTGTGTCCCATCAGATCGACCAGTGGGTTGCTCGTTCCCATGGGCCGCTTGCCGACCAGGATCGTGTCGTGCAGGTGGCTGGGGTTCCATCCTTCGTGCGGATCCTGTGGGCCGACGTTCTCGCGATAAACCGAGCCGAAGTGATTCTTCGCGCACAGAGTCACGCCGGCCAGGACATGACCCTTCATCAGCGCGGTGTTGATCAGATACGTCGCGGCCGTCACACATTTGGGCAAGTAAGTTTTTCCGTTGTCCGGTGTGTCGGGATCACCGAAGTGCAGTGCCGCGGTCTTGTCCGGCTGGATCTTAAAGCGTCCGTCACCACCCATTCGATCCTCGAAGCGGATCCCCGGAAACTCGGCGTGCGCAGGAAGGAAGATCGAATCGTTGACCCACCGCGACGCATCGTAGACGACAATGTCGGCTTCACGGACGCGTGCCTGCCTCACGAGTTGCCGCAACAGTGAGAGCGTCAACTGTGGAGTGTTGTATAAGCCGTGAGTCGGGTCGGCCTGGCGCTTGGAGCAGTTCAAGTTGAGCTTGACGGCCACTTTCTCACCAGGCTGGTAGCCGACATCGCCTCGCCCGCGCTGGCGGTTAGAATGCCGGAACAACGCCAGCCAAACGTCCGCATCGGTCTCCACGCCGGTCAACGACAGCAAGGACCTGCTGAGCATCTGATCGGCCAACACCGGATCGGTGAACTTGTCCTCGAACCATCCGCCATGATCGGTGTTCCCGTCCCACCGCGCGACGTGGGGGTCGTGGATCCAGGCCACGCGGCCGGGAAAGATCCCTTGGGCCTGTCCGATGGGCTGATTGGGCGGTTCGCTGGGGGTAAAACGAGCGGCAGCAGCGGTCTCGGCTCCCAGTAACTTGCCGGGACACACTGTGCCAGCACCGGTCAGCGCCGCGGCAAAACCGGTAGCCGCGGCTTGGCGGAGAAACGTTCGGCGTGAAGGGTCCGACATAGCGAGACTCCTGAGGGACAAGATTACGGACATCGCGGTCGTCGTACCCCCAAGGTATCGCTTGCTGCGGGGAAAGTCGAGTCCAGCCGCAGAGAATCAGTACGCGACATGGGCCGATTTGCTACGATGAAAGCTCGCTGCAGAACAGCCCGGTCTCTGCCTCGCGGCAGTGCATCTAAAATCACTCACTCCCAAACACGGTCGGTGGCCGCAGCCACAAAGGGTTTCAAAGCGTCTGGTTTTGCTTACTTGGACGACCGGAACGATTAGGTAGTACCATGAAAACTGAATATCCGTGGTTATGTGTTGCTTTGATGACCGTGTGGGGCAATATCGCTCTGGCAGAACAACCTGGCGGCGATCCGCTCCACAGCCTACTGATTTCGCCGGAAGTGCTAATTCACCAACGGGCGGAAGTCGGCTTGACCGACCAACCGGTTGAGCCGATTCGTACTGGCCTCGAACAGGCGGGGGAGGAAGTGCAGGAGCTCCAGCAACAGGCCTCTTCGGAGGCTGCCCCCCCGGAGCGATCAGGCCGTGGCCTTTCCGCCGCCGAGGCCCTGGATGATTTCTACCGCCCCGATGAAGTTCAATCGATTCACCTGCGAGTCGCCGAAGAAGACGTGCAACGCATGCTGGCTGCTTTACCCGAACGAATCTACGTGCCAGCGTCCTTTCGGTGGCGGGATATTTCAGTTGACAACGTGGCGATTCGCTTCAAAGGCAACAGCTCCTCGAGCCCGAATCAGCAGCACAAGCGGAGCTTCCTGATCAGGTTCGACAAATCCGATGACGACCAACGGTTTTTCGGCTTGCGGCGGGTTTCCTTTGACAACGGCATCCAGTTTGGCAGCCTATTCAGCGAGCCGATCATTACCGATATTCTACGCGACCAGGGTATCAGGACGCATCGCTGCAACTATGCCAAAATCTATCTGAACGACGAGTACCAAGGGGTCTACGTTAACGTAGAGCGAATTGATGAATCATTCATCGAACACCATCTGGCCGACGCTGAATGGTGCATTGTTCAAGGTTGACGAGGGGGGACCTGGGGCCAATCTTCAGTTTCTGGGCGACGATCCGTCTGCCTACGAGCAGGCGTTCGAGGCGGAGAACAAGTCTGCGAAGAAAGAGAGAGTTCGGCTCGTCGAGTTCATCCGACTGATCAATCAGTCGGATAAGAGTGATTTTGCTGCACGTCTGGAATCAAAGATGGAACTGGATGACTTCCTGCGCGTGACCGCCGTCATGCTGCTATCCGGTGCTTTCGATCAACTGACCGGCTGGAATCCGCACAACTACTATCTATACCACGATGCGAACCAGGACCGCTGGCGATACTTGCCCTGGGACTTGGACGTTGGATTCTGCGAAACCGCCTTCGGGCGAATCCATGTCCTGGCCGACTGGAATGCCGCCTGGCCGGTAGCCGATCGGCGGCATGCCGAATCCCTTGCTGGAACGCATCATTGCTGATCCCGTCCTGTTGCAGAGATACCGCCGCGCAGCCGGCGAGATTCTCGATAAATACTTCGAGCCGGAACGCCTCTGCAGGATCATCGACGCCAAGTATGAGCTGATCAAAGAAGACCTGCAGGCAGATCCATTTCCTCACCAACGTGCCACCGTTCCCGGTGATCGCAGCTACGACGATATCGTCGAGTCGATGAAAGGATTTGTGCGCAAACGCTACGCCAGTGCCCTTCACCAGTTGGAAAATCCGGGACCGCGGCCGCAAGTCGTGCGCAGACCACCCGGTGACCAGCCAGGCCATCGTCCATTTGGGCCTCCGCCACAACTCGTCGGTAAGATCCAGTTGATCGAGCAGCGTGTGCGGGAGATGCAACAGAACGGTCAGGACATCTCGCCCATTCACCAGGTGATGCAGAGGCTCGGTCCACTGCTTCAGCAGGGCAGGTTCGCAGAGGCAGAGAGGATCATCAACGAGGCGTTGAAGCTGATTCGCGAGAAGACGAGTGAACCCGAAAAAGAATCCCCGTACGATTAGTACTCGGCAGACTGCTCGATCATGAATATGAACGCACCCTGTAGAACGGAAGCCTGCATTGCCATGCTGGCCCTGCTGGTCGCAGCGCACGGCGTGGTGAATGCTCAGAACGTGCCCCGTTGGTCCTGGCAGGAGCCGCACGCGAAGGTGTTGCCGACCGGCGATCTGGAGTGGGCGCCGAAGGCCTTCGAGTTCAAGGCGGGCGAGTCGATCCGCTACATCGACTTCGAGTCCGGCAACGACGCCAACGACGGCCTCTCGAAGCAGACGCCCTGGAAGCACCACCCCTGGGATCCCAACGCCGGCGGCAAGGCGACGGCCTGCAAGGGCGTGCAGACCTACGTCTTCAAGCAGGGCGTCGACTACCGCGGCGAGATGAACGCGCACGAGTCGGGCACGGCGGACGCTCCCATCATCCTGACCCGGGATCCGTCCTGGGGCGAAGGGCCGGCTGTCATCTGCGGTTCGGAGGCGGTGACGGGCTGGAAGCAAGGCGCCGACAACGACCTCATTCCGGAGCCGGAGAAGGTCTGGTACGTGGACCTCGACTGGGCGCCGCGCAACGTCTGGATGGTCGGCGAGGACGGCGCCGTGACACGCATCGCCCTGGCCCGCACGCCGAACTGGACGATCACCGACCCGGACGACATCAAGAGCCAGTGGTGGACGTGGAAGAATCCCGACAAGCCGTTTGACAACTACGCTACGATCAACGGCCAGCGGCGGCATCTGG
This sequence comes from uncultured Planctomycetota bacterium, assembly GCA_963700515.1. Taxonomy (GTDB): domain Bacteria; phylum Planctomycetota; class Planctomycetia; order Pirellulales; family Pirellulaceae; genus JAJRVM01. The sequence continues at coordinate 16,980 of CAVOXY010000009.1, forward strand.
CGTTCGACAAGGAGGACATCAACGAGAGCAAGCCGCAGGATTACTACGAGGGCGCCATCGTCTGGACCACCAAGGGCTGGGTGATGGGCAGCCCGTTCCCGGCCAGGGTCCTGGCAGTCGACCGCGAGAACGGATCGCTGACCTTCGCCGGACAGTGGGGCGGCGGACCTTCCTACAAGATCATTCGCGGCTGCCGCTACTACCTGGAAGACAAGCCCCAGTATCTGGACAGCCCCGGCGAGTTCTGGTTCGACAAGAAGGGAGACGGCGGCCGGCTCTATCTCCGCCTGCCCGGCGACCAGGATCCGAACCAGCGCCCACGTCGAGGTGGCCAAACGCATCCGCATGATCGACAGCCGGGGCATGAGCCACGTGCACATCAGCGGGCTCACCTTCCGCTTCACCAACGTCTACTGGAACCTGACCGCCGCACCCTACTGGGTCTCCCACGAGAGCATCGACGTGGAACCCGGCTGCGTGCGTCTGCTGGGCAGCGGCACGGACATCGAGGTGACCAACTGCATCTTCGAGCACGTCCACAGGGGCGTGCGCCTGAAGGCCGTGGGCACGCAGGACGCCATCGACAAGGTGGTGGTGGACGACAACGTGTTCGCGCATAACGACCACGGAGCCGTGGATCTGGAGGACGGCACGGTCTACAGCACGCTGGAGCCCCCGATGGGCCGACTCTACGACGTGCGCGTGCTGCGCAACAAGTTCGACCACATCGGCATCCGCCCCGACCTCTTCGGCCAGGGCGGGGCGCTGGTGGTCGACTACGCCCAGACGGCCGAAGTGGCCGGCAACATGTTCGATCGCGTCTGTGCCCAGGGCATCGACGTCCATGGCGCCAAGCAGAACCGCGCCGCCACCGACCGCCCCTTCACCCGCATTCTCATCCACCACAACAAAGCGGTCGATACGCTGCTGAACGTGGACGACTTCGGCGGCATCGAGACCTGGCAGGGCGGTCCGGCCTACGTCTACAACAACATCTCGGGCAACCCGGGCGGCTACCGCAACTGGGATCACGTGCTGAGCCCCGATACGGAGGACCGCTTCGGCCACGCCTATTACCTGGACGGGGCCTTCAAGAACTACTACTTCAACAACATCGCCTGGGGCAAGTCCAAGGGCCCGTCGGGCAAGCTGGCCAACACGTCGGCCTTCCAGGAGATCATCAGTTACGAGAACACGTTCTTCAACAACACGCTCTACAACTTCGTGCGCGGCTCGCGCCGGCAGGCGCCCCAGGCCGGCCGCGTCAAGTTCCTGGGCAACATCTGGCAGAGCATGGGCCTGCGCGTCTTCCGCGATGCCGATCCGGCGCGGACCGCCGACGCCGGCAACGAGGCCGACGCCGGACCCCGCCGCAACCAGTTCGCGATCGACACCGACGCCTACGCGCGCAACGTCTTCTACGACACGGGGGAGAGCTTTGGCGTGTTCGAGCCCTCCGGGCGGTGGCACGAGACGCTCGAGTCGTTCCGGGAAGCCCTGGAAAGCTACCAACCGCTGGCCGCGAGCGTGGGCGTCATGGCCGAGCAATCGCCTCTGCGCGATCCGGCCGCTCACGACTTCCGACCCTCCGCCAACTCGGCGGCCCGCGGCCTGGGCGCGAAGGTCTTCGTGCCGTGGAGCCTCTACGAGACGGTCGGCGAATGGAACTTCTACCCCATCCCGGGCGATCCGACGCGTATCCTGGACGAGCACTGGTGCATGGCTCCCTACTACACAGCGACGGGATGACTACTACAAGTTCCCCACGTATCCGCTCACGGGCGTCAACATCACCCTGGAGGATTACCAGAACGGTCCGCTGGAGAATTGGACCACCGGTGCCCTGCACTTCAACGGGCGCGACCAGTACGCCGTCCTCACCAACGAAGACATCAACCGCACGGTCACCGTGAGTGGACAGAGAGGCACACAGCAGCGCACCGTCAGCGGCGCCGGACCTGAGGAACCCGCAGATCTACACCTCGAACTTCCTGATCGAGGCCTACTTCAAGACGGCGCCGGGCAGACGGACGCGACGCTGATCCAGAAGATGGATGACACCGGATACGCCCTGCGAGTCAACGAGGCGGGAGGCGTGACCCTGACGGCGCAGGCGGGCGGCGCCACGGCCAGCTTGGCCAGCCAGGGCGCCGTCAACGACGGCCAGTGGCATCACGTCATTGCCGAGGCCGACCGCGCAGGCAGGAACGTTCACGATCTACATCGACGGCAAGCAGGACGCCAGCGGACCCGGCCTCGGCGCCGACGCTTCGCTGGCCAACGACGCCGATCTCTACGTGGGCGGCACGCCGCAACGGTCACTACCTGGACGGCGCGATCGAGTTCCTGCGTATCGCCCGCGGCACGCTGGCCGACTCGCAGACGACGATCGAGGAACTCTACGCGTGGGAGTTCCACGGGCCGTTCCTGGACGACTTCACCGGCCGCGAGCGCCCGGCCGATGGCGGAGCAGCCGGCGCCATTGACGATGTCGCGCCAGAGGATGTTGGGGCGGTCCGCGACGCTGCCGACACCAACTCGGGAACTGAGTAGATGATCCGACGACGGATGTGCATTCGACGTGCCGTCGTACGCTTTGGAGTTGCTTCAGCATTTGCACTCGCATGGATTCCGACAAACCTCGCGAACCTGCTACTGAGCTGGCTGAGGGCGACGCGCGGACAAGATCGCGTGTTCCGATGATCCGGAAAACACTTTGTGCCGTCGGTCTGGTCGGCGTCGTGTTGTCTGCAGTGTACCTCGCTCCCTCTGGCGGCTTGGGTGACGGCGACGATTGCGGGCTCTCACTCCTCCATATGTTTTTGGCCATTCTTTGCCTGAGCATCGTTCTCTTGAATAGCTCCGGTCCAAACGTCGCCGCGAATCATGGTGGAATTGGCCTTCTGGTTGGGCTCTTCATTTCATTTATCTTTAATGCCTCCGTGAAAGCCGGCCTGACCTTCTTCTGGCTTGGGGCTTTTCCAGGGGCTGTCTTTGGCCTGCTGATCGGCATGATGCGTGGTTCGATTGCTGCCGAGCGTCACGCGGCTGCAAACGGGACGGCCGTGGATCGCGCAAAACACGACGACGAGGGAAATGGTCGGCAGGATTGAACGCCACCGCAAAGTCGAGTCGCCTTCGGCGGTAGTGCGAATGTCGCGCTGTAAGATGTACGGTTGACGCGAACGAGTTCGTGGTCAGGTCCCGGAATGCCGCTCATGCCGACTAAACGGCCACTAGGCTGTAGCTGGCCAGTTGTCGTCCCACCGAGACGGGCTCGGTGGAAACGTGTGGTGCGGGTCGGGGTGTAGCTGGCCAGTTGTCGTCCCACCGAGACGGGCTCGGTGGAAACGTGTGGTGCGGGTCGGGGTGTAGCTGGCCAGTTGTCGTCCCACCGAGACGGGCTCGGTGGAAACGTGTGGTGTGCGTGCTCGGTCAGGCTCTTGAAAGTTCGCCATTGGATGAACGCGACGTGTTACCGGCGAAATACCGTGCAACTTGACGGCATGGCGCCTGCCAAAGATACTGAAGATCGATCCTGCGACTACCTGGCAGGGACCTGTCGGTCGAAACGCGATGCCATCTCGTGTCCGGCCGGCGATGTCAACGATCCGGTGATGCACCACGGCGCAAGTGCCAAACAGCAATGGAAATCGTATGTCGCGTGAAGCGATCTTTCAGAGCAGTGTCAGCTATTTTCTGAGTCCGATTGGCTTCTTTCTGGAAGACGAGTCGGTCTCGGAGATCATGGTGAACCGATTCGACGAGGTCTACATTGAAAGGGACGGTCGCCTGGAGAAGACCGATGCTCGTTTCGCCAGCGAAGATGCGCTTTTGTCGGCGGTACGCAATGTGGCCCAATGGGTCGGCCGCGAATTGGATCACAAGAACCCCGTCCTCGACGCACGTCTTCCCGATGGTTCCCGCGTGCACGCGATCAGTTCTCCCGGCGCTCGCCGTGGCACTTGCCTGACGATTCGCAAGTTCCGCTCGGGCGGTCTGACTTTGGACGACCTGATCGCCTTTGGCAGTCTGTCGGAGGCTGCACGCGAGTTTCTCGAGCTATGTGTGCGGCTGCACAAAAACATCATCATTTCCGGCGGCACCGGGACGGGAAAAACGTCGCTGCTCGGAGCCGTCTCGAAAGCGGTACCTGAAGGGGAGCGGATTGTGGTCATCGAAGACACGTCCGAGATCAAGCTGAACCAGGAACATTGTATTTACTTGGAGGTGCAGCGCGGAAATGAACGCGGGGAAGGGGTACTGACCATTCGAGATCTGTTTGTCTCGTCACTGCGGATGCGACCCGACCGGATCATTGTCGGGGAGGTGCGTGGAGGCGAGGCATTGGATATGGTGCAGTCGATGCTCAGCGGGCATTCAGGGAGTCTGTCGACGGTGCATGCCAATTCGGCTCGTGACGCGGTGACTCGTCTGGAAACTCTGTCCATGATGTCTGATGTGCAACTGCCGGTTTACGTGGCTCGCGCGCAAGTGGCGTCCGCCATCCATTTGATTGTGCAGCTATCTCGCTTCGTCGAAGATGGCTCGCGCAAAGTCACGCGCATCACGGAAGTCCACGGTCTGGATCAGGCGGGCCAGTACGAATTGCACGACCTGTTCACCTGCCACATGCGGGGCAAAGACAAGCAGGGCCGATTGGTTGCCAGTCTGGACCACACCGGTACCCTTCCCACGTTCGCGTCGGAACCTCACGAGCAGGGGATGGACGAGCATATTGAACATAGCCGCCCGTTGTGGACCCCGGTCTAAATCCCAAGCGTTTGCCGAAAGCATCCCGTGATTGGGGTCCGATTTGCGACGCGGCGAGGGGGGCCCATCGATATTTGACAGAACGGGGATAAGCATTAGAATCAAGGCTATGGGCGACGTAGGTGATTAAGAGATGGGGCGTGCGAATTGAACTGTCGCAGGTATGTTCTTGGCAGCCGCGAGCCAGCTTACTGCAGCGCAGGCGCCGCAGTGGGGCCGCGTCGCTCGACTTCGTGTTGGCGACGGGCGTTATCTTACCGATGGTCGCTTTTGTGCTCTGGGCCGCTCCGCGCGTCATGAACTTGGTGTATGAAATGACCTGTGTCCTTGTCTCGTGGCCATTTTTGTAGACGTTTCAATCGATAGGCGTTAGCTCGAACGTCGTTAGACCTTCAGAACCGGAATAGTGAAATGCAGGTTTGGAGCTTATTGAAGACGGTTCATCGTGATCAGAAGGGTGCGGTGAGCATCGAGACAGTTCTGATCATTGCAGCCATCGCCCTGCCGATCTTGATTTTCGTGATTAAGTACGGTTGGCCGCGGATCAAGCAGTTTTGGAACCAAGGTATGGACTCCTTGGAAACGGGCGTCAGGATGGTGCCGTCGGGTAGCCTAAAGTTCCCCTGCCATGTTTTCCACTGCTTGTTTATTGGTCTCCTTGTCGGTTGCTGCCGTGACCGATGTGCGCTCGCATACAATCTATAACTGGACGGTATACCCCGGCATCTTGCTTGCCTTGGTCATCAGTATCGTGGCGACCCTGGCCGGGAAAGATATGATTCAGGGGCGGGCGTCCGATGTGACGTGGTTTGGCACCCCGGACTTTTGGTCGGCGCTGGGTGGGTTTTTGAGTTGCGGTGCGATCATGCTGGTCTGCTACGTCTTCTTCCCCGGCGGACTGGGGGGGGGAGACGTCAAGCTGCTGGCGATGATCGGAGCCTTTCTGGGTACCGGAGAGGGACTCGAGGTCATGCTCTGGACATTCGTGCTGGGCGGCTGCTTTGGACTCGTCATGCTGGTCTGGCAGGTGGGCGTGTTCCAGTTCGTGACTCGACTCGTGCAGCGTATCAGAGCGATTCTGGTAGCTCAATCGTGGTTGCCTCTGACCGACCAAGAGCGTGAGCCGTTGCAGGTTCGTCTATTTCTGTCACCGGCTGCGTTGCTGGCAGTAGTCATTGTGCGTTTCCGTCTGCTGGAACGCCTGTAAGGTGCGGAATGCATCGAGAAACGCTAATTGCCTGTGCTCCCTACGTGGCGGCGATCTTCGCCCTGCTGACGTGCCAGGGTCTTCTGCTGCGATTCAGCCGTGCTCGACTGCAACTGGCACAACTCAGGCAGCTGCATCGCGACGAGCGAGGTGCGGTGCAAAGCCTCAGCTTCGTTCTCACGCTGCCGGTGTTCATGTTCATCATGATGTTCATCGTCCAGTTGGCGCTGATCACGATGGCCCGGATATCGGTCGAGTATTCGGCCTATGCTGCAGCACGCTCGGCAATCGTGTGGTTTCCGGCGAACCTGGGGAGCGAATGGTCTGCCGAGAACCGCGTCAGCATTTCTCCGTTGGTGCCGATGCGCAGGTACGAATCCAATGGTCGCAACTACACGGTCTATCGGGTGGCACCTGATCGGCGACAAATATGCCAGGATCCATTTGGCGGCGGCGATGGCCTGCATGCCGATCTGTCCGTCCACCAATACGGGGTGTCGGAACGAGCCATCCGGGCAACGCGGCACTTTCCTCGATTCAACGCGCTTATCAGGCGCTTGGCGCCCTGGTTCGAGTACCAACACGCGTATCCCCGCTCGCTTGAGAAACAAGCTGGCCTATGCTTTGGCCAACACGCATGTCGAAATCGAAGTCCATCACTGCGGCGACCAGATCTCGGGCGGAGATCCGCCGCTCTATCCCGAGTGGAGTCTGGAACTGGAGCATCCCACGCGGTATTTGTGGCCCAACGAAATTGGCTGGCAAGACCAGGTCTTCGTAACGGTCTATCACCAATACGCGTTGCTTCCCGGACCAGGACGTCTGTTAGCCAGGCGTGCCAACAGCCCGACCGATCTACGACGAAGTGCCGGACCAGATTCAACACGTGCAATGGTGTCTTCTCCCGTACGCTTGTCGCCACGACACGGATGGGCAATGAAGGTCAGAAACCAACCCCCACGGATACGACGTTCAGTCGTCCGAATCCGACGATCGTACATCCAACCGCTGCCGTGGAGTCATTGAGGAGTCTGCACGAGCGGTAGCGCCGCTTGAGGGTGATCGCATTGGCAGGGTTACCAGACAATGTCACATTCACGAATACGAGTGCGACGGCAGCGACTGCGGTCACGATGAATTCCGCACTGAACGCATGCGGCGCAGATTCTGAAGGCCGACGGTCACGTTGCGTGCGCGTTCTATGCGCGGTGCGGCTGACACTCGTCTGGCATCTCGCACCTGCGATGCGTGCACGCGCGGTGGCAGGTCTGCCGAGTCGGCTGCACCGCGACCAGCGAGGCACGATCAGTATTGTGGGAGTCTTCACACTGCTGGCGCTGGTCATTCTGCTGGGAATGGTCATGAACACCGGCCAGCAAGTGGACCAGAAGATCAAGATGCAGAACGCGGCCGACGCGGCGACCTATTCGGGCGGCGTGGTGTTGGCCCGCAACATGAACAGTCTGGCATTCACCAACCAGTTGCTCTCGGAAGTATTTGCGCTGACCGCGTTCATGCGCGAGGCGCAAGCGCGGCGTGCCGAGAGCCTGACTCCCGAAATGCTCGACAACTGGGAGCGGATCGGGCAGTTCATGTTCACTCCTTCCGAATTCTCGAAGTTCGCCGAACTGGGATTGGCGATCAACGAGAAGATTCCGCCCATGCGGGAGGTGGACGGCGATCGCGAGATGATCTTTGCGTTCAGCGAATGGGCGGCCGCCGGCTCGGAACTGATGCTGCCCGTGTTCGAAGGGATTCTGGCCGAAGGCCTGATCCCGCAGTTTCAGGTGGCATTGGTCGAAACGACACCGTACATGGTCCAGACAGCGGTCGACGAGACCGCTCAGCGCCACGGTCAGGCGTGGCCCAGACCCGGTGCAGCTGCGAGCCGCCACTCTGGCGCACCATCGGTGATCCGGTCGGCGGCGTCAGTGAGACGGCTCGCGGCACGCTGCCGGTCGTGAATCCCGTTGGCGGCAGCGAATTGGACGATGGGCAGCTATTTCGACACGGCGAAGAACGACGCGTGATGATCTCGCACGCATGTACCTCGGCAATGGAACGACGCGGTTCTGAAACACTTCGACTACTTCGGAAAGATGAGCCAGTTCAGCAACTTGTGGCGCATCTTCACGTGCGGCGAATTGGATAACTTGCTTGAACGAGGAGTACCCCGCCAGCAACCTCCCGCACGTCCTGCGCATCGCGGCAGCCGGACCAACTGGAATTGGAAGAGGATTACATGTTCGTGGGGGTCGTCTACCGGGCCAAACGGGGCGACGTGATGCCAGGCGTTTTCCGAAATCCCATCGAGAGCGATACGACTGCCTTTGCACAGATCGCGCTGTTCGTTCCGCAACCGCGGTTGGTGTGGGGAGCATTTCACGGATCGAGCCAGGTCGAATGCGGGCGGTCTTCCGGCGGCGGGATCCCTGGTTAACCAATCCGTTTCCCATCGACGACCGCAACCCGGACCCGTCACCATCCGGGGAGTCGTGGTGGGCGGTCGTCGTCCAGTCGCTGCAGTTGGCACAGCGGCGACTGGTCGTTGTTCAATCAGAACTGGTCCGACTCAGATGGTACCCGGCCACCGCCCAACAGCTGCACTACATACTCAGCACGCAACCGTACATCTATGGTGAGCTGGGCGTCGAGCTGCCGCGCCTCAGCGGGCTCGACACCGCAAGATATACGTTGGATCAACCATCATTGATCTCTTTCGGAACAGACACTTGTTGCGATCATTACCTCGAAACAACCCGATCGCAGCACGGCGACCGACGCCGCGGTCTGGCGCCGGTGGAACTGGTCCTCTGGTTCCCGGTCCTGCTGATGGTGATGGCGTTGATCGTCAACTATGCGAACATGACCAGTTGGCGTTTGCGCGGTGAAATGGTGGCACGCGATGCCGTGTCTGGCGCACACGGTGGCCACGTTCGGCAGTGCCGAACCACGACCGCCGAGCCAGCGTCTGGCCGGCCGACGCCGGCATGGGAGTGCGCGGGCGACGCGCAGATCTGGGCGCTGAACTCATCCGAATATCGACCATCCGGTGGTGCGCGGACCGGTACTCGAATTGGGCGATCCGCCCCAGTCGGTTCCTGGTGACACCCGTTCTCGATCAGGAGGTGGGTGCCGTCACGGGCGTCAGCGATATTGATCGCACTTACGATCTGCTCCCCGCCTTGGGCAGGTACCGTAGCGGCGAGATTGCCGACCGACATCTTGACCAGCCAGTGGCAGTGCGCTGAAATGGGTTTTCCGAATCATTATCGGCGTACCCTGGTGCTCTACGAGCTGCCACGCACCGATCCCAGTTTGCCGGAAGCGTACGTGCGGTCGATCTTCGACTTGTTGGCGATCCCACACTACGACGCCTTGTCGGTGTTGGATCGCGACGAAGATTGGCGAATCTACTACGGCAGCTATCCGAATTTCTATCCGCGAATTGCAGCGACTATTGTGAAACGGATCCTGCCGTCGTGTACGAACGATCGGTGAAACCCGATGATCGATCACTTCGATGCAGATGGGGAGGTCATGTCTCGGGCAGATCAGTCTGCTGCCGCGGCGGATGACGAACGCCTATCTGCGGATGTACGAGGCCGTCAAGCAGGAGATCGAGGATCTGGAGGCGGAGCTGATCTGGTGATCCCGCCACCGACCGCGGAACGTCGGCTGTGGATCTGAATCGACTGGCGCAACTAAGGCAGATTCAGGATCTGGATCTCAAAATCGAGCAATTACAGCGAGATGTGACGACTCTCGACGCTCGGGAGAATCGAATGAAGGGCTACTTTCGTCAGCTTTCTCTGGAGGCTAGCGGCATCGCACCGGACGGAGCAGGGGGAGTAATGGCGTGGCGGAGCCGCCTCGGTTTGGTCCCATGACGAGTGGCACGGGAAACTGATGAGTCGCAATCGCACGACTTCGGTCGAGAAGGAGAAGCCAACTCCCTGGCAACGCCCCGGCCGGACGCTGGCACGGACGCTTCAGGTCGTTGCTGATCCACCTGCTGCGCGGCGGCGCCGCGCGAATCGCTCTGGCCCGCCGCATCATGACCTGGTCGGGAAACCTGCTGGCCACTTGCGTCATCGTGATCCTGGGTCTGACCTTTGGCAAACAAGTCCTCCAATGGTGGCATGGGGATCCGCCGGCGGTCTCCAGTTGCAGCGATGACGCCTGACATCGGACTCCAGGGCATGGCCGATCCCAGCTTGCCGCAGTCGACTGGCATTCGGCGACCTGCCATTCGTCGTTCGACCGTCGGCCGTTTGTCGGGGATGAAGACGCGGCGCTGGCTCAGTTGCGGAACTCATGCCGAGCGCTGGCGATCGACTTTGACGCTCGCCAGCAAGACGCCGCTGCCGGTCAGCGAGAGTCTCTTGCGTCGACTCGCAGTCGCGGGAGCCGGTGGAGCGGGGGCCACGGTTGGCGCATCGTCCAGAACGGAGGACCGGTTATAACGGTTGTCGCATTGCGAATGGCCCCCGCGACGTCCGCCGACGCAGGCGAATGTTGCGAGCCAAAATGCGGAGTCTGTGGTATCATGGGGATTAGGGCTTCGCGCCGCTGAAACAGCAGCAGAAGAAGCTGGCGTCATCAGAATCGCTGGACACTTTTCACGTGTTCGCGGAAGAAGTCAAGCGGTCGATTCCGACCTGCGAATCTCTCGCTGCCTATTCCTCCGGGAAGTCAGCGCACGCTGGCGGTGCGAGTCGCGAAGCGGAGGATGCGTTGATTGGATTCACCGGACAGGGGACCGCCGCTTCGAGCAAGGCAGTTCTTCGACCAGTCATTTGGCGAGCGGGGATGGAGCTCGTGCCACGAGTTGGAGCACAGATCGGTACCAGTCTGGCATGCCCGCTTCCAGAAACCGGAGTCGGGCATGTGTGACATCCAGATATTCGGACAACGCGGACGGCGAAACAAGTGGAATTCTGACCATCACTTCGGCGGTACAGGATTCGGAGAAATGAACAGTATGAAAGCGGTACCAGGCCTGATTGTGGCTTTGATCTTGGGTGGAGCGGCCGTCGTCTTCAATTGGATCTACTTGGAGAAGAAAGCGTCCGAGTTCCAGGTCGTTTCGTTTCTCGGCATCCGCGACGATGCGAAGATCCGGCTGGGCGAGACGTTGCTGGAAACGCACTTCGAAGAGGTCCCGGTTCCGAAGACGATATGCCGAGCGACTCAAGAAATACGTCTTCTCTACCGCGACAAGGCGACCGTCGCGGGCATCAAGGCGACGCGTGATTACGAAGGTGGCGACCTGGTACACCGCGAAGACTATCGGACACCGGCCAAAGCCATCAAGTTGAGGGACGACGAGCGATTGATCTGGGTGACGGTCGAGAGTCGTGCGTTTGTGCCGGCGCTGGTGAATCCAGGCGACCAGCTGACCTTCGTCTTTCCGCAACCCGGAACCGGCAGCGGCCCACGGTCGGCCGAGTCGATCGGCGGAAACGCTCGGACCCTTCACCATCGGTGCCTTGGGGACGCGATTGGGAGATGTCGATGTCTCCCGCGGGTACAGTTCCGGGCGGGCGGAGGAACGGCAGGTGGGCATTGTCGCCAAAGTCGACGGTGGGAAACTCGAAGCGAAGGCACTGCGGCTGCTGGAATTGACGACCGGCGGCAATCGGAGCGTCGCCGTGGCTCTGCATCCCCAGAAGAAACAGGACTAGATGCACGCGCACACGCGGCAATCGTGGCGTTGATCGAGGCTGCGTGTTGATGGAGTCTGGGAACGAACAGTTATGAAGATCTGGTTCAACAAGGTCAACGAAAGCCGCCGCTCGATGGTCGACGTCGATGCGGACGAAGTCCACATCGGCCGCGATCCCAGCAACGGTGTGGTGCTGCGCAGCCCGCTCGTTTCGCGGCATCACGCCGTGGTGCGGCTCGTCAACGGCGAGCTGGAACTGGAGAACGTCGGCGCCAACAGCTGCCTGGTTGGCGAAGATGAAGTGATGGGCGGCAATCGGTCCGCTTCCCGTCGGCCGTCAAGGTCCGCATCTGGCCCTATCACGCTCAGCTTCGAAACCGAAGAAACCGTCGCCGTCACGCGCGGCGAACTGGAGGCACATCTCCGATCGGTGATCGCCGACCTGGAACTGACGATCCATCAGACGCTGCTCGAACGGCTCGATCTCTACGACATGGAGATGGCGGGACGCGATCAACGCGAGAGTATCTTGTCGCTGGAGAACAACATCGAAGACGTCTGCAACGAGCTGAACGTCTTCGAGGACTCGAACGAGGCCATGCTCGAAGAGATCACCGGACTGGCGTTCCACGATCACACCATCAATCGGCTGATCATGGAGACCGACAAGGACGAGTTGTTTGACCTGGCATCGTTGACCTCCAACGAGTTTGACGTGCCGGCCACGCTGGTACCCGAGCGAGAAACGGAACTGCACGGGCTGCTGCAGTTCATTCGCGAGCGGCTGGATCTGGACACGCTGCCCGACGTGTCGTCCAAGATCCATCAAGTCGACGAGCGGTTCGCCGAGGTCTTTCAGTTGATTCGGCCCCATTTCCACAAGGAGCTGCGGAAGTACGTCGTCCTCCGCATGCTGAAGAAGGATCTGAAGGACATCGTGTTTGGGTTCGGCCCGCTGCAGGATCTGCTGCGAGCTCCCACGATCAGCGAAATCATGGTCGTGCGCAGCGACCAGATCTACGTCGAACGGGACGGGGTGATTGAGAAATCGGGCCGCCGGTTCATTTCGGAAAAGGTCACCGAATCGATCATCGAGCGAATTGTCGCCCAGGTCGGACGGCGCATCGACAAGAGCCAGCCGCTGGTCGACGCGCGGCTTCCCGACGGCTCGCGTGTCAATGCCATCATTCCGCCGCTGGCCGTGTTCGGGCCCTGCTTGACCGTCCGCAAGTTCCCGATCCAGCGTCTGGTGATGGACGACATGATCGAGATTGACACGATCAGCAAAGCCGCCGCGATCGTTCGTACGAGCCTGCGTGATCGACCGCCGCAATGTGCTGATCAGCGGCGGTACCGGATCCGGCAAGACGACGATGCTGAATGTGCTGAGCAGCTTCATTCCGCAACAAGGAACGTATCGTCACGATCGAGGACACCTCGGAGTTGCAGCTGCACCAGGAACATGTTGTCAGTTTGGAGAGCAAGCCGCCGAACGTCGAAGGGGTCGGCGAGTACACGATTCGCGATCTCGTGAAGAACGCCCTGCGCATGCGGCCCGATCGGATCATCGTCGGCGAGTGCCGGGGGGTCGAAGCGCTCGACATGGTCCAGGCCATGAACACGGGACATGACGGGTCGATGACCACCGTGCATGCCAACAGCTCGTTGGAGGTGATCGAGCGACTGGAGTTGCTGATGCTGATGGGTGCCGATTTGCCGATCAGCTCGCTTGCATCGACAGATCGCCTCGGCCATCGACATCATCATTCATATTGACCGGCTTGCCGAATGGCCGGCGAGTGGTCAGCCAGGTCTCTGAAGTCACGGGCGTCGATCCGCATACGTTTGATGTCAAAGTGGCGGACATTTTCAATCGCCGCAACGTAGAACTGCAGCCGACCGGCTACTTGCCCTCGTTCATCGATTCGCTGGTCGAGAAGCAACTGCTGGACCTGGAGTTTCTCTACGGCGATTGGGCAAGTGCCTGAGTGTGGCACGGCACTCCGTGACCGTGATAACGAACATGGAACGCCGCCGCCAGCGACGATTGAGGCCCGGAAGAGCTGTCTTGTGCAGACGATGCCGCCGAGCGGCGTACCATTTTGTAGTCGTTGTGAGAATCGAGATGGATACAGAAATGTCGGTCCTTTGTGCCATCACGGGCATCTGCGTCACCATCGCGGCATTTGTGGGGCGGCAGGGCTTTGCGCAGCCTGCTGGAGGCGGTCCAACGCGACTTGGAAGATCGATTGCGTTCGCTGCGAATCAAGCCGACTCGTTTGCGAACCTGGATCCACGTCTGGCTCGGCATCCTGCTGGCCGTCTTCCTGGCCGTGTGGCTGGTCACCGACGGGGTGGTGCTGGCGGCCTCGGTCGCGCTGTTTCTGGCCGCCGGGCCTTGGTACCTGATCCGGCGGATGGCGGCCACGCCGCCGCGAGAAGATCGAAGATCAATTGGCTGACGCGATGGTGATGTTTTCGGCCAGCATTCGCGCCGGCCTGTCGCTCGCCCAGGCGCTCGATCTGCTGGCCATGGAATGTCCCAAACCGATCCAGCAGGAGTTTTCGCAGATCATCGGTGAGTACAAGATGGGCAAACCGATGGAACGGACGTTGCGGGAAGCCAAAGAGCGGTTGCGCAGCGAGAACTTCGCCCTCTTCGCGGCGGCGTTGCTGGCCAGCCGGGAGAGTGGAGGTCGGCTGAATGACACGGTCGAGCGTATTTCGCGATCCGTACTCGAGATGCAGCGTCTGGAACGGAAGATGCATACGGAAACCGCGCAGGCCCGCAAGTCGGCGGTCTACATGGCGATCGTGCCGCTGCTGATCCTGGTCGTCTATTTCTTCGTCGATCCCGTCAATTCACGCTTGCTGTTTGTCACCACACTCGGACAGATCGTTCTTTCGACCGCGGCCATTTTCAATCTCGTGGCTTACTTCTGGGCCGTCAGGATTCTCAATGCCGACATTTGACTTTCCTGCGCATCGCGAACCCGCTGATGGCCTCCGATGGGGCCTTCATATGGATCCCCTGCCTGGCCACGGGGGCCGCGACCGGGGCCGGTGTCTACTGGCTGTTGTCGACGCTCCGTGCCGAAGGTCTCCAGCAGGATGATGAATGGCGTTACGACATCAGCCGCATCAATGCGCTGCGGAAGTCGGACTGTGATCTTTCGATTGTTCCAGGTCCTGATTCAGTTTTTTGCCAAGCTGAATCGAGTGCGTGCTGCCCGGCCGGCTCCCGGAAATCCAACGGCAGGTGCGAGCCGCCGGTTTGTCCAGGTTCTGGCTGGCAGAAGAGTATCTCGGCCGTCTGCAACTGATTGCACTTTTTCTGTTTCCTGCCTACCTTTACTTTGGTGTGCGTTACATTGGCGGGGCAGGGGTGGCTATGGCCCTCGTGTGGTCGGCCATGACCATCTGGTTCCTCCGCCGCCGTTTGGCTCAGGCCGCCCAGCGGCGTCTGGTATTGATCAAACGCCGCATGCCCTATTTCCTGGACCTGATGACGTTGCTGATGGAGGCGGGCGCCAGTTTCCTGGACGCGCTTGAAACAGAGCGTGCACGAGTTCGAGGGGCATGCGATCGCCGCCGAATTCGGACGCGTGTTGACGGACATGAACATGGGCAAGACCCGCCGAGAGGCCTTTGACAATCTGCGCAATCGCCTCAGCGACGACGAGATCAGCAGCATCGTGGGGTCGATTATCCAGAGTGAAGAGTTGGGAACGCCATTAGCCGAGGTGTTTCGCACGCAATCGGACGTACTGCGCGTGAAGCGAACGCAACGAGCCGAAACGGTTGCGGCAGAAGCTGGAGTGAGAATGCTGCTGCCCGGTGTCTTGATCATGGCGGCGGCGGTCCTGATCATACTCGGACCGTTCATGCTGAACTACCTGCACCTGGGACTTTGAACGAACCGGATGGCAAGAGAATTGGTCATGTTGCGACGAATCGGTTGCCCACATTGCGGTAAGCAGCTGAATGTTCCTGCCGAATTGGTGGGCAAGAAAGTGGCTTGCCCCCGTTGCTCGAACCAGTTCCGCCCGGCGGCGGGAGACGGAGTGGAAGTGTCGAGTCACTTAGTAGTCGCGCCGCAAAATCCCGATCTCTACCCGCCCGGTGCGGTTCCGACGGTCCAGCCTGCATCGTCCTCCAGCGACTCCCAGATCGAAGAGCCTCCCAAATCTGCTCCGCAGACCAGGCTGCAGACGGCTCGATTCATCGAGCGAGATGCGAACGCCACGAATGTGAAGCTGGGAGCTGACGGGCAGTTGCCCGACCTCGCACTGGCGACACAAGAGCGGCGTGTCGAGGCGGGGAGCGAGTCAGATTCTTCCCATCCGTGGGTGTTGATTTCGGTTCTGTGCATCAGCGTGCTCTTGTCCGTGCTGATCCTGGTGATTGACGAGCCCCTGCCTGGCCACACTTCGGATAAGGCGGAAGCTCGTCAGAAATTGGAGGCGATTTTCGCATCATGGGACCGCACGGACGCCGCCGCTCGCGAGATACGAGACCTTCTGGCCCGCGCTTTGCAGGCCTATAATCGAGGAGATTCGGCACAAGAGAAAGAGTACTATCGGCAGATCCTGAATCTCTTGAATCGCGAAGATGCTCCCAAGTACGGGGGCTATACCGGAAATGACAAGATGCTCGAGGAAACGCTCAGTGAACTACTGAGGTAGCTGATGTCCAATGACGTTCGATACGAGATCGGCGAAGAGATTGCGCGTGGCGATTTTGCCACGGTTTACCGGGGTCGCGACCTGCGTCTCGATCGGGAAGTGGCGATCAAACAACTTCACCACCAGTACCTCGATAACCCCAAACTGACGGAACGATATTGGCAGGAAGCGCAGATTCTGGCTCGGCTGGAACATCCCCACGTGATGACGATCTATGACGTGGTTCCGGAACGGGGATGGCTGATCCTGGAATTGATGAAGGGCAGCCTCAAGGATCAGCTGGGCCAGAGACCGATTCACTTGAAGGACTTGCGGCTGACCATCCTGTTTGCGGCTCGAGCGCTTGCCTTCTTCCAGCAACACAACATTCTGCACGGGGACGTCAAGCCGAGCAATTTGCTGATCGATCGCAACAACTTGATCAAGCTGGGAGACTTCGGTATCGCGCGCCGACTGCAAAGCAATGAGGGGAGCGCGATCAAGGGGACGACGCGTTACATCGCACCGGAGGTGGTGTCGGATAGATTCGGTCCCGTGGGACCCTACAGCGACATTTATTCGCTGGGCTTCTCGGCCTATGAATTGCTCTGCGGCGAGCGTTTTGAATCGCTCTTTCCCGGCCTGCACATGTTCGGCCGCGATCAACAGATGGCCTGGATGATGTGGCATTCGGCACCCGATCGGCGGTTGCCCAAAATCAAGGATGTGTTGGAGGGCGTCCCGGAGCAACTGGCTGCCATCATCGAGAAGATGACCAACAAAGACCCGGCCCAACGTTACCGTTCGGCCGATCAGATTATCGCCGACCTGAGCAGCGATAGCGTGATTTCGCTCGGCGGACCGTCACCCGAGGAACTGGCGAAGGCGGAGCGCGAAGCGCGCCAGGCGCGCCGCAAACGCTACCTGGCGATCGGGGCGCTGGCGATCAGTATGTTACTCAGCCTGGCCATGCTGCTGCCGCGCGGCGCCGAGCCACCCCCAGCACCGCCACCGGCACCGAACGAAGGGGTGGTCGGAAAGGTCGATGCTGACAGGAAGAAGATCTACCTCAAGTCGGAAGAAGTCATTGCGGTCAACGACGAATGACCTCATTCTGCTGGATGGCGCGGTCTGCCAGTTGGACGATCTGGAACCGAACGACCGATTGACGCTTCCAGTATTTCGACGGTTCCGCGGGCAAGACCAAACGGATACAGGCCACCCGCGGCGAATCAAGCCATTATGTCGGCCGTCTCACCAGCATGGACATCGCCGGCAAACAGCTCTCGGTGACCGGTGACGGCGACGAGGATCGCAAGTATTCTGTTCGACGGTGAGACACCGGTCTCCTTGAACGGGATGCCGGTTGTGGCGGCGGAACTGCAGGTCGGTGATACGGTCGACGTACAATTCTGGACCGACGAGAAAGGTGCGCATGCCGTTTCGCTCAGATGCCAAGCGGCAGACTGACGACCAGCGGCGTCGTCGAAGGTTTCGATCTTGCGAACCGGCAAGTCACTTTCTCCAAGGACGGCATCAGCAACCACGATGAAGGTGGATGACAATTGCGCCATCACCATCAATGGCCGCGACAATCTGGCAGGACGCGCGATCACGCTCTCCGATCTGGTCAGCGGTGACCGGATTACCTCGTTGGCGTACGACGCTCAAGTCCTTGGCATCGATCTGCAGCGCGATGTCTCGGATGTCGTCGAGGTCTGGTCGGTCGATGCACCAGCAAATCGATTGAGCGTTGTGATCGACGGTAACCGAGTGGATGTGTCGGCGAAGGAGGCCGCGATCCAGTATCGTGACAAGCGTGTCGACCTGTCGTTTCTGCGCAAGGGGGACCGTCTGCTGATCGCTCATGACTCTCCCGACCACAGGGACATTTCTGCCGCTACGATCGAGGTGACCGATCTGGTCCGCGATTCACGTCTCATCGCGCTGGTGATCTGCCAGCAATCGTACGACAACATCCAGATCACGCCTTACGAGTATGCGACGCGCGACGCGGAATTGGTCCGGGACGCGTTTGACACAGGCGCTCGCGTGCCGGAAAAACAGCTGTCTCTCGTCACAAACCTGTCGCGCGACCAGTTATTGCAGGCGATTTCCGAATTTCTGGCGGTACAGGAGAATCGTGTGCAACTGATTGTCTATTTCGTGGGGCAGGCGTACGTGAATCTCGACTCCGGCGTGACCTACCTGGCGACACGCGATTTCCGCCTGGAGAACATGGCAGATACGGGATTGAAGCTGCGCGATCTGATCACCGTCTTGGAGAAAGTTACCGGCCCGCGAGAAGCTGCTGGTGCTCGATACCTGCCACGAAGTCTCGACAGTTGAATCGCAGTCACAACCCGCCACCGGTGACCAGATTCGCAAGGCCATGATTGGTGATGCGGTCTCGCGGTCCGTGATCGTGATCGGTAGCTGCGACACCCAACGTCAAGCAGTCCTGGATGACGCGAGCAAACATGGCCAGTTTGGTATGAAGCTGGCTCAAGCGTTGGACGGCAGCGCCGATGCTGATGGGGACGGACAGGTCTCCGCGGACGAACTGTTTCGATACCTGCAGGAACAACTCGCTGTCGTGGAACAATCGCCGGTCTGTTTTCAGCCGGACACACGGCCGCCTCGCCTGACGCCGGCAGCTGCCGAGGCAGTCCGTGGCCTGCTGGCCGAACTGAGTCGCATTCGTCCTTCGCAGAGTCTCGATGCAAATTTTTCCCAAGCGGAACGCTTGTGCGATCGCCAACCCGACGCGCAACTGGCCTACGCGCTGGTCAAATTGAAAGCCGGACGTACGGGCGAATCGCTCGATGCCTTCCGAGCCGTACTCGGCTCGCACCCCAACGCACTGGTCGCCTACCATGCGGCTACGTATCAACATCTGGCCAAGAAGGAATGGGTCCCGGCGGCCGATTTGCTCGCCCGTATGTTAGAGCAGCTTGCCGCGAATCCAAACGTCCGCGGCGATTACCGGTCACAGTTGCTCGATTTCGCCGGTGCGGCACGCGATTTCCTGGCCGTCGTCGATCCCGCCTTCAATGGCCGCGAGGCGATCGATGCGGCCGCCCAGAAGCTGAGTCCCGAGCAGACAGCGCAGTATGAAGCCGGCGCAAGGAATTTGCCGCGCGATACGCGGAGACCCCGGAGAACCAGCGTGGTTCGGTCCGCCGATTCTGCCGGTTCGACTTCGACCAGGTGAAACAATACCTGTCGGAGCAGTTGGATTGAATCGACCCACATGCTCGCATGGAGAGCAGCCGTACACGGGAATGATGCTGCAAATTACCATTCAGTAGACACACTGCTGGGCCTCGTCCCCGAAAACTTTCAGAAGTGCTGGATCTCCTTCAAAGAACTGGTCTGAAGGACAGAGAATGAAGGCGCCGTTCTTGCCGGCTGCTTCAAAACAACGTCGGACCTCGGCGCGTGTTTGCTGCGGCGTGCAGCCCTGAAAATAGTGATATTGGTCAAAGCCGCCAATCATGCAGATACTGTGAGGAATCCGCCGGCGCGCCTCAGCCAAATCTGCGTCTCCTCCCATCGCGGGTGGTGTAAATGTCTCCATCGCATCTGGCTGCATGGCAGCGACATGCTCCAGGATCGGCATCATACCTCCGCAGGTGTGATACGAGATTTTCTGGCCAGCTTCGTGAGCAAGTGTGATCAATTCACTGTCATACGGTGCCACAAACTCATCAAATAGCTTGGGAGAAATCACCGATGACGAGGCACTTCCGCCACCCAGTTCCAGGATGTCATACTTGGCTCCCCTGAGCGACTCAACGTAAGTCTTCTTTCGCGCAGCAGAATCGAGAGAAACTCATGCACCCAGTGGGGGTCGTCATGAGCGGCCATGATCATATTTTCCACGCCAAATAGACAACACGCATCTTGCCAGGTGCCGGGCTGCCCGAAGATGTCAAAGCAACAGATATAGCTGCGGATGAGCCCCCGCTCTCCGTAGGAGTCCGCGACTTCGTTGACCGCTGCCACATCACATTTTGGAGCGGTCACATACTGGCCAATCAATTCAATATCCGTCTTTTTCTTGACGGGATATTCCGTCACCCAGGCGCTATACTCGTCGACCTCCAAGACCATCCTCAGAGACCCCCGGGGAGTTGTGAAGTTGAACGCCGTGGCCGGATACTCTCGCCCAGCCAGCGGTTCTGAGTGTATTTGCCACTGGTCGGTGCAGATGCGGCGGCTTTCCAGAAAGCCAATCTCTTGCTGTAGCGGATCGTAATACTCGCCCCGGCTTTCGTCAGGTCGATGGAAGGTCGGATAGGCAATCGGATCCCAACCGCAAACGTCGTAAAACTCCTCGACCGTGATGCCGTTCATGTATCTGTCGAGATACCACGGCATGACAAAATGGCCAGTGACTGGCAGACGGTCGGGAACGCCTCCGCAAATGGCTGTCAGCAGTCGCTGCTTGGATGTCATCACCATAAAGTCTCCTTCCACGGGCTTTCAGCAGAGATATTGTGGAGCTGAAATCGAAATATCCGCAATCGACGACGCCAGAACGGCCGCACAGCGTTGTGCCGCGATTGATTCTACCATCTCTTGCCGCCGTAGCGGACCAGTTGTGGCCCCACCGAGACGGGCTCGGTGGAAGCCGGTAGAAGTGGCGGTTGTTGTAGCGGACCAGTTGTGGCCCCACCGAGACGGGCTCGGTGGAAGCCGGTAGAAGTGGCGGTTGTTGTAGCGGACCAGTTGTGGCCCCACCGAGACGGGCTCGGTGGAAGCCGGTAGAAGTGGCGGTTGTTGTAGCGGACCAGTTGTGGCCCCACCGAGACGGGCTCGGGTGGAAGCCGGTAGAAGTGGCGGTTGTTGTAGCGGACCAGTTGTGGCCCCACCGAGACGGGGCTCGGTGGAAGCCGGTAGAAGTGGCGGTTGTTGTAGCGGACCAGTTGTGGCCCCACCGAGACGGGCTCGGTGGAAGCCGGTGGAATCGCGCGCCACGTGCATCGCTCGTCTATTCGTGGCGCAGGGCCTCGATCGGGTCCATATGTGCGGCTTGCCGTGCCGGGTAGACTCCGAACAGGACTCCCACACCCAGAGAGATGACCAGCGACAGGATGACGGACCAGGGTGCGATCCGCGGTTCGAGCGTGTCCACGATGGGCGGCAGCAGGTCGGGAGACATCGCTGCCAGCAGTGTTCGCGTTGTTCGAAATATGGGACCACACATCAGGCCGAACAGGACTCCCAGCAGTCCGCCGCTCGCCGTCAGCACAACCGTCTCGGTGAGAAACTGTTGGATGATGTGCCGGCGTGTCGCGCCCAGAGCCCGCCGAATGCCGATCTCGCGCGTCCGCTCGGTCACCGTGGCCAGCATGATGTTCATGATGCCGATCCCACCCACGACCAGTGAGATGCCGGCGATGACTACCAGCAAGACATTGAACATGGCCCGAGTTCTTTCCGCCTGCCGCAGCAACTCTTTGGGCACAACCACTGCGTAGTCTTCGTGCTCGTGATACTTTTTGAGCAGCGTCTCGATGATGGCCGCCGTTTCGTCGACGTCTTCGACATTGTCGACGCTCACGGTGATCTGGCTCAGTTCGACTTTCTCTCCCTGAAATTCACCGCCGACACGTTTCATCACCAGATCGCCCACGCGTTGACGGAGGGTCTCCAGCGGGATGTAGGCATCCAGGTTGTAGTCGCGGGCATCGAGACTGCCGCCAATCGCGGCCGAAGCCGTGCGCGGTTTGGTTTGACCGATCACCACGTAGAATTCGCTTCCCACCCAGATCGTCTTCCCCATCGGGTTCTCAAAGGGAAAGAGCCGCTTGGCCGTGTCGTCGGCCAGCACGACGACTTTCTTGCCGCGGTCGCGCGGCGTGAGCCAGCGCCCACGAGCAATCTCCAGCCGATTGAGTTCGAAGTAATCCTCGACGCAACCGACGAGTTTCGCGTCGGCAGTCCGGTTTCCCAGACGCAATTCGAAGGGAAGTTCACGCATCGGCACCGCGCGGCGAATGCTCGGAATGTTCTCGACGATGCGGCGGTAGTCGGCCCTCAGCAGGCCATACGTCTTGACACGACTGTTGGCATCCTGCCCGTCGCTGGCGCGACTCGGCTGCTTGGCCCGAATGATGATGTTTGTCGCGCCGAGTTCCTTGATCTGCTGCTGTGCCCGGTAGCTGACACCTTCGCCCATCGCGACCAACCAGATCACCGTGGTGGTGCCGATGAAGATGCCCAATGCCGCCAGAGCGGCGCGCATCTTTTGCAGTCGGATGCTTTTCAAGCCAAGGTGAACGGTTTGGAGGAAAGAGCTTTTCACGAACCCATCACATTTCTCGGCGAACACTACCTGGCTGATGCACAGAGGATTCGGCCACGGAGTCGTCGACGGCGGTATTGGAATATGGGCGGCTGATCACTACTGATTGAGGCCGCAGTGGAAAGATGAAATTGTCAGTCATGCGTGCAGGCTGGCCATATCAGAATGAACGCTGCAAGGCGGTTTCCGGTGCAAGTTGTGTCGTCTCTAGGAGTCGTTTTTCGCCTCGTCAGGGCTGGGCTCCAGCCGCTTCGACTCGGTGCCGGACTTGGCTGAATCCGGCTCCCGCAGCTGTGCTTTGTCGAGCGGCTTCAGTACCTCTGTTCCTTGTCGCTCGAAGGCAAGCGGATTGAGAAAGACTTCGTCCCCTTCCTTGCACACCCCCCTTGACGACCGTGTGCACGTCATTGGTGTCGCCGAGTTCCAGCCTGCGCCGTTCTGCTCCCTCGGCCGATTTGACCCAACAGAAGTCGCCCTGCGGCAGTTTCCACCACCGCGGCGACTGGTATCGTGAGTACGTCCTCGTGCCGATCAATGAACACTTCCACTTCGGCGCTCATACCGGGCTTCAGCCTTTCCTCCGCGGGGAGCTTAATGATCGTGTCATAGGTCACAATGTTTCCGGTCCACCGACTCGTCGGCGCTGCTGACCGAGGCCACGGAGGAAACCTGGCCCTCAAATGTCTTGTCCTGCAGCGTAATCCTGGCATGGAGCCCCGGCTTGATGCGGTGGACGATGGCTTCGGGAATATCGACCTTCACTTGCATTTTGGACAGGTCGGGCATGAGCAGCAGGGTTTGACCCATATAGACCGTCGCACCTTGTTCGATTGTGGGTGCATACTTCCACGGTTCCGTCGTGGGGTAAATCACCAAGCCGCTCCGGTCGGCCTTCACGACGCAGTACTCGAGATCCGCCCTGCACAGGACGATTTGATCCGCCAATTGTTTGGCTCGCTCCTTGTCCGCGTCGTGTCTTGCATTGGTTGCCTTCAAGTTGCCGTTGAGCGTTTCCAGTTCCATGGCCTTGGTGAAATTCTCCAGCACATCGATCTCGGTTTTCTGGTTTTTCACGTACAATTCAGCTTTCTTGACCGCCAACGTCTTCTCTTCGACTTCCAGTGTACTTACGTAACCTCGCTCCGTCATCATTTCAGCGTGGCTCAGCATGTTCCGTGCGGTTCGCAGGTTCGACTCGGCAATGGCCAGGTCCTTTTCCAGTGTCATCAGCTCCGAGCGATACCTGCCCTCCAGGTACTCCGAGACTGCGAGATTCGCGTTCGCCAGGTTCGCCTTGGAGCGTTCGGCTGCGGACCTCGTCATATGAACCCACTTCGTTACTTCATTGACTCGGTCTTCGAACTCCAGCGTTTCCAACCTGACCAGTTCGTCTCCTGGCTTCACCTCCGTACCGCTTCGAATCACCCAGATGATGGGGATCTTCGCACCGCGGACTTTGCATTTGATTTCCGTATTTTCAGAGCTTTCCAGAGTCCCTCGTTCGGTTACCGAGACGATCAGGTCGCCACGCGTGACTGTGTGAGTCAGCTTGGGACCGATCTCCCGCGACTGTGTGATGTGTGGGATCATCGCGGCAACTGACGCCAACACGACGACGATACAGATCGCGATCAGAGCGCGCCGCCACGATCGGCGTGGCGAGGGATTCGGAGGCTCGCTGCGCGGTTGTGGCCGCGGCGGTAGCGGGCGGCTTTGGCGAGCGGGAAGCACGTCAGTCGACATGATCGGCCTCCCTGTCGGTCGACTCCTTTTTCACCGGCTCCCTTTCCACCCGCTCCCTGGACCCGCTGATGGACTGATTTGAATCACGCTTCGATTGCGCTGATTTGTCGAAGGGTTTCAGCACCACGGATTGTGCTTCCTCGATGAAGGCCAGCGGGATTGAGCACGACTTCATCCCCTTCCTCCAGGCCCGCCTCGACGACAATGAACACGTCGTCGGTGTCGCCAAGCTGCAGCGGGCGCCGTCGGACCTCCTCGGCCGTCTTGACCCAACAGAAGTCTCCCTCCACCGTTTCGACTACCGCGGCTACCGGTATCATCAGCACGTCCTCGTGCCGATCCATGATCACTTCCACCTCGGCGCTCATGCCGGGCTTCAGACCTTCCACGGAGGGAAGCTCGATGATCGTGTCATACTTCACCACGTTCCCGGTCCACCAACCGGCCGGCCTGGTGACCGACGCCACCGAGGAAACCTTGCCGTCAAGCGTCTTGTCCGGCAGCGTCACCTTGGCAGCCAGTCCCGGCTTGATGCGGTCGACGATGGATTCGTGAATGCCGACCTTCACTTGCATCTTGGACAGGTCGGGCATCAGCAGCAGGACTTGATCCTTGTGCACGGTCGCACCTTCTTCGATCTCGGGCGTATTCTTCCATTGTGCGGCCGACGGGTAAATCACCAAGCCGCTCCTTTCGGCCTTCACGACGCAGTACTGCGAGTTCCTCGATGGCGAGATCGCGGCGAATGGCATCCATCTTGGCCCGTTCCTCCTCCGCTGCGAGTTGGGCCTTGGCTGCGTTCAAGTTGCCCTTCAGCGTTTCCAGCTCCATCTTCTGCGTGTATTCTTTCAGTACATCGATCTCGGTCTTCTTGACTTCCACCTGCAACTCAGCTTGCGTGACCGCCAACGTCTTCTCTTCGACTTCCAATTCACTGACGTAGCCTCGCTCGGCCATCATTTCCGCGTGGCTGAGCATGTTCTTCGCGGTCAGCAGGTTCGACTCGGCAATGGCCAGGTCCTTCTCCAGCGTCATCAGCTCCGCGACGATACCTGCCCTCCAGGTACTCCGGAATGGCGAGCTCCGCGCTCGCCACATCCGCTCTGGCTCGTTCGGCCCCGGATCTCGTCAAATGAGCATACTTCGTGCGTTCACTGATGGCGTCTTCGAGCGCCAGCGTATCCAGCCTGACCAGTTCGTCTCCCGGCTTCACCTCCGTACCGCTCTCGATCACCCAGATGACCGTGCTATCACCTCGGACTTTGCATTTGATTTCCGTGTTGTCAGAGCTCTCCAGAGTCCCTTGTTCGGTGACCGTGACGACCAGGTCGCCACGCGTGATCGTGTGAGTCAGCAGGGACCGGTCACTTGCGGCGAACTGGCACCAGGAATCAGCGCGGCAGCCCACGCCAACACGGCGACCACACCGATCGCCAGCAGACCGCGCCGCCACCAGCGGACGGGCGTGGAATCCCGACGATCGCTGCGCCGCTGCGGCCGCAACGATTGTGCCGGGCTCTGCGTCGCTGGAAGCACGTCAGTCGACATGATTGGTCTCCCCGTCCATCCGGTTAGCTCTTGCGCCGGTTGCCCTGCAGCGGTGTCGGCACTGAATCCGCTTCCGGCTGCTCTGTTTCGTCGCGCGGTTTCAGCACCTCGGTTTGTGCTTCCTCGATGAACGCCAGCGGATTGAGCACGACCTCATCCCCTTCCTTCAGACCCGCCTTGACGACAATGAACGAGTCGTCGGTGTCGCCGAGCCGCGAGCGAGCGCCGTTTCGCTCCCTCGGCCGTCTTGACCCAACAGAAGTCTCCCTCCTCCGTTTCCACCACCGCTGCGACAGGTATCGTCAGCACGTCCTCGTGCCGATCCATGATCACTTCCACCTCGGCGCTCATGCCGGGCTTCAGCCCTTCCACCGAGGGAAGCTCGATGATCGTGTCATATTTCACCACATTTCCGGTCCACCAACCGGCCGGCCTGGTGACCGAAGCCACGGAGGAAACCTTGCCGTCAAGCGTCTGGTCCGGCAGCGTAATCGTGGCAGCCAGTCCCGGCTTCGATGCGGTCGATGATCGATTCGTGAATACCGACCTTCACTTGCATCTTGGACAGGTCGGGCATGAGCAGCAGGACTCTGATCCTTGCGCACCGTCGCACCTTCTGTGATGTCGGGTGTGTCCTTCCACTGTGCGGCCGAGGGGTAAATCACCAAGCCGCTCCTTGTCGGCCTTCATGACGCAGTGCTCCAGCTCCTCCAACGCGCGATCGCGGCGACCCTCATCCATGGCGAGCCCGGCCTTGTCCGCTTCCAGCTTTGATTTGGTTGCGATCAAGTTGCCGTTGAGCGTCTCCAGATCGCATCTTCTTGGTGTACTCCTCAAGAACACGGATCTCGGTCTCTTTGACCTTCAGCTCCAACTCGGCTTGCGTGACCGTGAACGCATTCCCCTCAACTTCCAATTCCGTTACGTAGCCATGCTTGAACAACTTCTCGGAATGGTCAAGCATCTTCTGCGCGGTACGTAGATTCGCCTTGGCAATTGTCACCTCCTGCTCCAACGATTCGAATTGCGATCGATACCTGCCTTCCAGGTATGCCGCGATGGCGATCTCCGCCTTGGCCACCTCCGCCTTGGATTGTTCGAGTGTGGCCTGCGCCGTATGAGCATTCGTCGTTTGCAGACTGACGGCATCCTCGATGCGCTTCGTATCCAGCCTGACCAATTCGTCGCCTGCCTTCACCTCCGTACCACCCTCGATCACCCAGGTGACGGTGCTGTAACCTCGGACTTTGCATTTGATCTCCGTGTTGTTGGAGCTCTCCAAGCGTCCCCTGTTCGGTGACGGAGACGAGCAGGTCGCCACGCGTGATCGTGTGAGTCAGCTTGGGACCAGACTCCTGCGGAGAAATGGCCCAGGGGATCAACTTGGCCACGAGCACGAGCAGGGCGACCACGGCGACCGCAGCGACCGCGCGCAGACCGCGTTTCCTCCATCGGCCAGGTGGAGTATCCCGCGCGGGGCCGTGGTGTGGCGAACCCTCCGGTGGTGGATGGCGACTGGTTTCCGGCTGTGGATCGGTGTCTGGATGCACCGCGATCGACATGAGCAGTCTCCATTGCGAACGCGCATCGCAAGAGATAACAGCAGAAGGGACGCGTACCGTGCGCAGTCTCCCATCGGCCATTGTACCAGCTCCGACGCGACTTGAGTCCGGTATCTCGGCCAGACGCGGCTCAGCAGCGAGCCTCGCCCTCCCGAAACATGGTTTTGAAAGGCGTTCGAGTGACGATCTTCTCAGCGGCGAGACCGTACGGCAGCGCCATGGCAGGTACGCCCGAATCCACTGGGCGAGCAGCCGTTGCCTACGATTGATTATCCGGCAACGGACGGAGGGAGTCAGTGGTTATTCTGTAACAAATTGTATCCGTTGGTCGGCGCGGGGGCGGCGATCGGCGGCAATCGCCTGACCGCCTCGTTGGGGTGGTCCGCGGCCGGCCTGTCAAAGACCGCGGCCGCCTCTCGGCGAGGCGAGTCGTTCGATAGCGGTTGTTCGAAATTCGCCATTTCGATCCACCGAGCTGGCACGGGTGGCGGCGCTGGCATCTCCTCCGGGACCAAATCGTCACCGTCGAGCGAGCCATCGGGGCGCGATGTTGGAACAACGTATTCCATCCAGCTACCGTCGTTATTGAGCTGCATCACGCCCAGCTCGCGCGCCAATCGCATTTTGGTGGCATAGTAGTTGAGCCAGACGCCCATGAAAGCGTTCTGCGTATCCCGCAAGGCTGACTGCGCCGACAGAAGGTTGATCGCCGCGGTGGGGCCGAATTGAGCCGCTCGCTGGCCCGGCTGGGGAGGCCGTACCGGGGCATAGAGCTCGGCCCGTGTCATGTCGACGCGTCGAATTGCGATCGCGACGGCGCGGCGTTGAATCTCGAGGCTTTCACGAAGCTGCGTAAGATCTCGCAGCAGCGCGCGGAGTCCCAGGTTAAGCCGGTCACATGATTGGATAAACCCGCGACGGTCTTGTTGATAGTTGATGAGCGACGCGCGATAGTTGTTCCGTTCCAGCAATCGTGTGAGAGGCGCGTCAAATTCGAGACCTAGCCGGAGACTTCCCGTGGGGGCGCGAAAACTGAGAGGGTTATTCCGCGCCGTTCGCAGATCACCCCCTGCCGTCACATTCAATACCGACTGCAGCGCGTCGGCGCTGACCTGGATGGATCGCCAGCGATCCACCAACGACGCTCGGGCGTTCATGAAATCCAAACGGTTTGCCAAGGCGATTCCATATGCCTGGGGCGATTTGAGATCGATGGTATCGATGGTCACCGCTTCGAGACGAGCACGCGCCTGAACCGTGATCGAGCGTTGCACAAGACGCATGAGTTTACCGAGCCAGACTATGAGGTCCTTTACCGTATCGGCTCGGGTCGGTTCAGCGAGCCCGTTGTCGATTTCGTCGAACTCGGCCACGGCAGCCCCCAGCTGCTGCTGCAGGTCCGCGAGCGTTTCAATAAGCTGTTCTCTGTCCAGTTGGAG
Organism: uncultured Planctomycetota bacterium; assembly: GCA_963700515.1. GTDB lineage: Bacteria > Planctomycetota > Planctomycetia > Pirellulales > Pirellulaceae > JAJRVM01. The sequence goes on from CAVOXY010000009.1 coordinate 45,897, forward strand.
TCGATTCCGCTGCTCGATGGTCATCGATCGCGCACGTTCCGGCATCGCCGCGTCCATGCGAGCGAGGTCTGCCTGTACTTCGTCAAGCTGGCGTCGAACCGGCTCGATGTGCAGACGGATGTCAGTCAGAACCTGCCGAATCGGCTCGACTCCCACATCGTCCGGCAACTGGCCAATGCGGTCTCGCAGGGCGATGATGGAGTCTTGGACCGCGGTCGCCTCGCGAGGGACGAGTTGAAACTGGTGAATTAGTTCATCATCCAGTTCGACGGGCAGGTCTGGTGGCAAACCAAGCGTGGACGTCTTGTATGATTCGAGCGAGAGTTGATAGTTGTTCTGGCTTGCCAACAAGCTGGCACGCTGGCTTTCAATGTTCTGTCGAAACTGGTCGACTTGCACCAGGTCGATAATACCAACTGCCAGGAGAGCTTCTAGTTGGGCTAATGTCCGGAGTGACAGGCTGAGATTATCCTCGGTGTTGCGGATCTGTTGGAGCTCCTGCACCAGGCCAACATAACCTCTCACGCCCCCTCCCCCGGAAAACGACAGAAGGTTGGTGCCACCACCGCCCCGCTGTGGTCCGATGACCCCCAGGTCGCCGATGGCGATTTGCGTGTAGAATCCCTGGCGATATTGCTGGTAGGCGCGTAAGTCTGCGAGTAATCCCCGCTCCACCAGCGTCAGTTGTTCCAAGGCGACGTCTTTGCCCGCTCCCCGCAGTAGCGGTTGGACGAGCGAGAAATTCGCCAGTGATGACGCCAAGTTCGCGTCATTGCCGGTAAACTCGAAGACGAAGGAGTTGGCAAACCCCACCAGGAGATCACCGGCGGTCGCGAAATGCCGCCGTGCCTGCAACGCCGGATCCGCCCCAAACGGACGTCCCAGCGTCACGCGATTGTTTTCGACTCCTTCGCCGTCAAAAGCCGGGCCCACCTCGAAGCGACCGAGCGCCGGATTATACCGCAAGCCGGCTGGAACCAACGACCCGTTGTGGGTGTAGTGCGCGTCATAGCCGCCGAAGAACTGTGTATCGAGCCGAAAACGCTCTGCCGTGACATCCAGGGCGGATAGGTAGAGCGTTTCCAATTGAGTTTGGTGCTGCGGCGAATTGACGTAGGCGAGCTTGAGCGCGGATTCGACGTTGAGTTTGACCGCACCATCCTCCTCCGTGTCGACGTACTGGGGCATCGCCTCTCGCCAGGCGGGATTCTCCAGGCCAATCCGCTGGCCGAAGTCACCCCAGTGCTTCCAGCCTTTTGTGCCGTCCACGTAATGCATGTACTGGTTCGAAGTCGGGTCGTCCGGCGGCATCGGTGAACAATCGGGATCGCAAGGATCAAAGTACCGACTGCGCGGATCCATTTCGATGCGGTAACCCGGCGCACGCCAGCGCGGATCGGCGTTCCGCTCGCCGATCACATCGTACGCTTCACGATCCGCTGCCAGGCGGTACTTGGTGCGAGAACACCCGTTGGCAGTGACCACAACTGCTCAGCAGCAGAATGATCGCCGGCAACGCGAATTGTGGGTGGGAAGCTCGCATGCACTGATTTCCGATGACTCGACCGCAGGCACGGCTTTCGAGCTCGAGAGCGCTTAGGTGGATCCACTTGATTCCTGCTAGGTTGTTATCGTTATGCCGGTTGAGTCGACTTTAGCGATTCAGTGGAAGATAGTGGCTGCGCGTAATGCACAAGATAGGCTATTTATTCCTGTCGGGGGTTGTGCTGCTCCATCGTCGAGTGCCAATGTCTCAGTGGGGAGGCGATCTGGGATGTAAAAAAGTCGGCTCTTGGTCGCTGTATTGCCGTGGGCATTGGCGGCCCGTTTTGTTCCCTCCATCGGCCTTGTGCCGGCAAAGGACCGACTGGTCAGCTACCGTCAGGCCATCCACCTTTCAGGCTTCCGTCGGGTTCATCCCGGCGGAGCCACAACTGGTCAGCTACCGTCAGGCCATCCACCTTTCAGGCTTCCGTCGGGTTTATCCCGGCGGAGCCAGCAGACTGGTCCGCTACCGTCAGGCCATCCACCTTTCAGGCTTCCGTCGGGTTTATCCCGGCGGAGCCACAACTGGTCGGCTACCGTCAGGCAATCCACCTTTCAGGCTTCCGTCGGGTTCATCCCGGCGGAGCCACAACTGGTCGGCTACCGTCAGGCCATCCAGCTTGCAGGCTTCCGTCGGGTTTATCCCGGCGGAGCCACAACTGGTCAGCTACGCTCACACCATGCACATTTTCGGTCGAGTCCTCAACGTGCCATCACACCGGCACGCGTTCGAGACCGAATCAAGCCGCGGCATGTTTCGGCCTTGCGGCCGTGTCGCCGTTGCGTCTTCGCATCCTCGGCTCGGCCGGCACGGATTGCGGCTCCTCTGCAGCAGCCGGCCCGTCCGCACTCCGCCGGGGCTGGAGGAATGTGCGGAACATAAATGAGACGATGCCAGGATGCGCACCAGGGCGAGTTTTTATGGCGCCGGAGGCGAGGAAGCAACTCGTACCAATCCCAGCTGCGCCCTCGCCTTCGGCTGCGAGTCAAACGATGCTGTTACCGACGTTGATTATGCGTGATCGAATATGAAGCGGCGCTGTCTAACAGAGGGTCTGCATGTTACGATACGTGCAAGACCCTGTGACGCTCCACCGCGCAGGTGTCGTTATCGCTGCGCTTGAAACCCGGCGCATAGCAGCGCCGCTGATTGGAAAAGGATCGGTGCCATGATATCTCGAGAACGAGTACTGGCCGCGTTGGCGCATAGCGAGCCGGACTTCACACCCTGCGACTACTATGCCACTCCGGAAATCCACGGCGCGCTGCTGGAATATTTTGGCTTGGCCGACGCACCAGGCGCGTCGCAGCTGGCGTTTGCGCCGATGGGTGGGCCGGGGGACAACTTGTTGCCAGAGCGGCTCGGCACCGACATCCGCTATATCGCACCTCCTTACATTGGTCCGCCGCTCCCCTCGTTCGACGACGGCTCCACCATGGACCTGTGGGGCATTCGGCGGCGACCCGTGCCCAACCGATTCGGCGAATACGCCGAGCCTGTCGACTCACCCTACGCCAGTTGGACGACTGCCCAACAGGCGGCCGCGTTCCCGTGGCCTGACCCCAATTGGTTCGATTACGATGCGGTACCCGCTATTTGTGCCCGGTACGGGGACAAGGCTATCGGCGCCGGCAGTTTTGGCGTGCAGGACTTTATCAACGGCGTTGCGTTTGGACGGGGCGTGGAGCAGGTGCTGATGGACATCGCCGAGGAGAACCCGGCTTACTTGTACATCGTCTCTCGGCGTCACCAGTTCTACTTGGAGTACATCGAGCGGATTCTGCAGGCCGCCCGAGGACGGATCGACTTGGTTCTGTGCGGCGACGATTTCGGCTCGCAGCGTGGACCACTGATTTCCCCGACTTCATTCGATCGTCTGTTCGCTCCGAAGAAGAAAGAACTGTTCGATCTGGTGCACTCCTATGGAGCCAAGGTAACACATCATTGCTGCGGCTCGAGTCGAGCCCTGATCCCCCGGTTCATCGCCTGTGGCATGGATGCCTTGCAGACGATCCAAGGACAAGCGGCCGGCATGGATCCGTATGGACTGAAACGGGATTTCGGGGACCAACTGGCGCTGCATGGAGCGGTCGATGTGCAAGGCTGGCTCCAACGGTCCACGCCGTCGGAGATCGAGGTGGAAGTGAACCGCCTGATGGACGAGGTAGGTCGCGGTGGCGGGTATATCCTGGGGCCCAGTCATCAGCTTCAGCCTGACACGCCGATCGAAAACGTGCTGGCGGTCTATCGCACGGTGGCGCATCGTCGCGGTCTGGCGGTTTGAGTTCGACCTGCACGGAGGAGACGCGCTGTCCGGATGGTGACGGCCCGGATGGTGGTCGGTGAACAAGAGGCCTGCGCTTAACTCACTCTCCTCAACGACGGTGGCCGGTTCCCGCGAATTGAAGAAGCGGTGCGGGCGACGGCAGGCGGTTGGTCAGTGAGAATGATCGACGGCGACGGTTTTAGGCTATCGACATTACCGAGCCAAGAGGCGACTCTGCGTCCTGCTTCAGTCGTACGGACAGGGGAATCCCTATTAGCGGACGCATCTGCAGGCTACCTCCGGCAATGGTAAGGCCGAGGCTGAGGCGCTGTTCCAATCGTTACTAGGAATACAAAGAACGGTTCTCGGCCCTAGCCACCCGAAGACACTCGAAACTCAAGCGTCACTGGCGCTCATGTACGCCGAGTTAGGTCGCTTCGCAGAGTCGGAGATGCTGTATCGTGAGGCGGTAGAGAACGAGCGAAATATGCTGGGACCGGAGCATCCGAGGAAGCTGTCGCAGAGTACGGTAAGGCTCTCCAGCTTGATCCGCAACTCGCACGCGTCTATACCGGCCGCGCTAATATTCGGCTCCAGCAGCACGAGATCGATCAGGCCATGGCCGACCTGAACCAGGCCATTGAGCTCGATCCGGCCGATGGGTTCTCCTATGCCGAACGCGGATTCGCGTTCGAGGTGCAGGGGAACGTCGAGCAAGCGAAGACCGACTGGGCAGATGGTGTGCTCACATCCGTGCTCTTGTGGGCTGGTCGATTTGAAGAGAAGGCCAAGGCCCTCGAGGAGCGTTTTCGTGACAATCCGAACGAGTGGGTCTGGTTCCGCTTGGCCATCTATCACGCACGAGCGGGGCGTCTGGAGCAAGCCCGCACGTATCTGGCAGAAGGCAAGCCGCTGTTGGCGGAAACGCTACGAAAGGGGCAGTGGCGGTCGGCGGTGTACACAGAAATCGAGCTCAAGCTCTTGCAGCGCACGGCTGAGGAACTGATTCAACAACAAGAACAGAAATGATGTTGCTTCACGAAATGGCAGAGTTGGCGAATTCAAGCCGGCGCGTAACGAATGACGACTGGCACGCGATCGAAGTCGGCATCGTGGCTGGCCAGATTCGTCAGGCCATGTTCCTGCATCACCGCGACAACCAGGGCATCACCGCTCAGCAGTCCGACTTGCTGAGTGATGGCGGCTGCCGCGGAAACGAGGTGCGCGGTGATGGGCAGGATTTGAATGCCGAAGTCCGGAATCTCGTCGACGACCTGGCGAAACCGGGTCAGTTGCCGAACATCGTCGGGATGACGCAGCATGTGTCGAGCGATGCCCGCAGTCGGCCAGCCAAACCGGTCGATGGCCTCCAGGGTCATGGTGCGATGGGCAACATTGGTCAACACGTGCGCGGAGGTATACCCGACCAGTTCCTGTTCCGCGCATCGTTCCAAGAGTTGTTGACAAGGGAGGTGCAGGACTGGATGCGGCGCGAAGTGGTAGACGAATACGTTCGCGTCCAAGAACACGGCTGCACCGCCAGGAATGATCGGCCAGCGTTACGGGCATTCTTCAGTTCCGAATTCGGGTTCCAGGGCGATCCGTTCCACAGTTTGGGCATCTCCTTTCCAGCCGACCAATCCGGCGGTCGACTTGACGCGGCTGGCACCCGTGTGGACCGTGATCTGTACCTTTTGGTGCTCGTCCAGCGGCAGCGGCTCAGCCGGTTTGAGCACCCCGTTTTCGTACGTGGCTTCAACGACGATACGCCATCACAGGCTCTCCCAATACAACAACGAATTTCACTGACAGGATTATAGCACGAGAGAAGGAAGTGGCCAAAGAACCCCAGCGGCTCGGGCTGAAGGCCGTTCATTTCACATTCCCCACAGAAAGGCGACACGGTGAAGAGTTTTGAAGTCGAGAAAAGTGCGCTGCAAGCTCGTAGCCGAAGTCGCCAGACTTCGGGGGCTGCCCAAATCTGCCCGAATCCTGGCGAATTCGGCTACGGAAATGCTTCACAGCGTTGCCTGAAGAGGTTGTATTTATGACCAGACGCTGAGAACTAGAAAGAAATTGTTACCCTGTCACCAGATGATCATCGGACTGATATGGCGACCGCATGCGATTCAGCTTGACCTCGGAGAGTTCCAGGTGTGCCGTTTCCAAGTAGACGCCGAGCAGTCCTTCGTGAAACGTCTGATCTGCCAGCGACAAGACAACGCGGCCATCAATCGAACACTCAAGATAACTGCCGAAAGCGATCAATTGCATGTGAGCCTGCCCCGGCGTTTCGCTGTACCAATTGCCGCTCTGGAGTGTACGAAACTGCATCATTTCTTCGCCGCTGCCTGCCGGTCCCGTTTTCCAGCGGCGTAGCTGAGCCACTCCTTTGAGAAGATCTAGCGAAAGGTAGTATCCATCGTGGGTTTTGGGATCCACGCGAAACACCAGCCCGCACTTCCCTTTTCCCCGCAAGCGGAGAAAGGCTTGGAACCGAAAGCCTATGAGCGATTCGTCGAAGACAAACGCCTGGAACCCAGCTTCACTTTGCAGTTCCAGTCGATTGCCGTCGGCGCCACAATGCTCTTCTCCAATTCCCTCCTTGAGACAATGAACGCAGCGCGTGTCGACCTGCTCTTCGAGCCAATCCCCAAACCCTTCGAATGTTGTCACGCGCAGCAAGCCTTCTTCGGTTCGGACTAATCGTTTCGGCGGTGGCATCAAGTTGTGTACGGTACGGTCTGCCGCGTCTGTCGAGAAGAAATTCCATAGCAGCCAACCCCGATCATCCTGGCAGACTCGACCGGCGTAGTTTCCCTTGGCCATTAACACATTGTCGTGATAGCTGCGCCACGGCTTGCCGATCTGGTCGGTGTGCCAATAGCGGATCTTGGCGTCCTCACGGATACTGCCAATCAGGTAGTATTCGTTGTGCAGTCGTATCAGGTTTGGCACTTCGATATCGTCATAAAGGCCTGGATGGTGGAGGGGGGGCATTGATTCGAAGTGGTCGGGAGAGATTTCTTTCAGGACGCTCACGCAGCCGCGGCGAACCACGGGTCCCTCCTTGACTCGCCCCGCGGCAATTAACCAGCCCTGACCATCTTCCGAATAGAAAAAAGGATCTCGAAAGCTGACCCAGTGGCGACCGTCATCGAGTAACGCCTCATAATATCGGCCGTCCGGTTCGAGGGGAAAACTGCTTGCAGCATCCACTTCCGCATGGTGGCTGCTGACGCGGAGATGTCGGCTGATGTGACGAGCCTGTTTGACCAACTCCGGGTCGCTCGGGCCTCGTAGGTCTTTCCAATTTACGGGAGCTTTTTGCCAATGATAGAGATCCTCACTGACGGCCATGCCTATTCGTTGTATCCGCCCCCGCTCACGTCGTGAAAGCCCCGTATAGAACATCCGCCAGCAGGCGGGACGGTGCGGATCCGGTGTGACGTGCATCGTCCACAACATGAGGTCATCCCAGCTACCGGGATCTCCAATGAACAGGGCGTTATTAACGCGTCGCCAGTTGAGTCCGTTAGTGCTCACAGCGTGGGCGATAAAGTCATGATTGGGCAACACCAGATGAAACAGGTGATATAAGCCGTCGTGGTATACAACGTCAACGTCGCCGATCGCCTTTCGGCTTCCTTCGATTTCAGAAAACATGCTTTCTCACCAAAATCAACTTGAGCCACTCCTGTACCTTGGCTACTCCCAGCCCGAAAAGCAAACGAAGAGCAGCCAGACATATTGGGTCGAGAGGCCACGAAGGCCCCGTTGACCCACTCATCATCATCTTTGACGATAGCCCCCGCGTCTAGTCTTGCTGGCGCCGCGCGTGACCGCCGAATGCGGTCGGCTTCGTGCGAAAAGAGGGGGTTGCTGAGTTAGCTCGCCATGTAACCTCAAGCGAGACTATCACGAAATTCAACCGACGCATCGCGCTGTCCCAAAGTACTCATCCATCGCTTCGTACATGGCGACCACGTTCTCGGGTGGTGTTCCCAGTTGAATGTTATGCGCTGGGCCGGGGAAAAATCCGCCACCGGTCCCCATGGCATCCAATACTCTTTTCACTTCGTCTTTCACTTCCTCTGGCGATGCATTGGGGAGCAGTTGCTGCACGTCAATGGCACCACTGAATGCCAGGTCCTTGCCGAACTCCTTCTTGATCTCGGCCGGCACCATCCCCTTCGCGCTGGTCTGGACCGGATTCATGATATCGACCCCCACCCCCGTGCTGGCCGTGTAAAAGTGCCGGGAATCGTGCGCCTGCAAAGTTGCCAACAAGGACGTCAGCACGTCGTCGGCAACAGATAGCTCGTTGCCCATCGACATCAACACAAACGATGGATGGTTCCCATAGGAATTGAGAATGCGGATCGATTCTTCCTGGATGAACACGTCCAGCGGGGCGTCGGTACCGACGTTGGCCCTGGGGGCTTCCGCCTGGATGAAGAACCCGGCTTTGTCGGCGGCGGCGAACGCTGCTTCCGGCGGGCACCAGGAGTGAAAACGCATGTGGTTCAGCCCATATGACTTACAGATACCGAAGATGCGACTCCAAGCCGCTTCATCCGCGGGAGGATAACCGGTCAACGGGAAGATGCAGCACTCCAGCGTGCCCCGCAGGAAGATCGCGTCGCCGTTGAGCACGAACCGCTTGTCTTTGATGGTCAGCTCCCGCATGCCGAAGCAGGTCGTGTATTGGTCGGCGTAACTGCCGCTGGGCCCGTTTCCGCTAAGTGCGATCGTCAGCTGATAGAGCGAGGGCGAGAACTCGTCCCACAACAGGGCACTGTCGCCCATGGGGAGGCGAACGGTGAGTGTCGCTTCGGCATCGTTCGCCCGGTAACGGAACACTTGTTGAGGTATATCGACGAGACCGTTGCTGCAGGCTCGCATCGTTAACTCGCCGCCGACCGGTGTGCCTGTCCGGTTTCCTATCTTCAGGCGGATCTCGGCTTCCTTTCGGACAATGTCTGGATAGACTTGTGCGCTCTTGATCCACACTTCATCCCGCGCACACAACTCGATTCGGCCGACAATGCCATTCCAGTTGGTTTGGGTCTCTTCCGAGATAGAAGAAGCGAACGGGCCGAGAAAATATTTCGGTGTGTTATCGACGCAGATGGTCAGCCGATGTTTGCCGGGGTTCAGCAGACGGCTCAGATCGTATTGATGCGGTGTGCAAAGACTGTCTTGTGTGCCGGCCTGATGACCGTCAATCCAAACCTTGGTCTGCCAATGGCAGCGTTCGAGAAACAGCTCGATATGCCGTTTTGCCCAGGACAGCGGAATCTCCACATCCTTCTGATACCATGCCGGGCCAACGTACTCGCGAATGCGGCTCAAGTGATCGTAGTTGGGCGGTCGCGTATTCAGGGTCCCGAAGCCATTCTCGTCGGTCGATCCGGGCAGTTGGGTGGTTTCGGCCAAAGTCTTGTCAAACCATTTCTCATTCTCGCCAACGCCTTGCGAGTCCAGGGCAAATCGCCAGGAACCGGCCAGCGACAGCGTCTCTCCTCGTGCCTGGGTCGCATCACCGACCGTCAGGCTGACTATCACCAGACAATAACAGCATTTCATCGAATGCTCCCTGAACCTACGGGAAGGCGCGTCGAGAACGCGACGACGATCGCCTTCCGCGGAAAAGATTGCGCGGCGTGGATCATTCTATCGCCACTTGGCAGCTGGCGATACAATCGAGCCACGTTCGTCGATTCACCCATTTGTTGATTTTCGAACAACTGGTCGGCGCCAACCGCTGCAGCGTGCCACTGTGTGCGGAGTCGGCTGCTCAATGCAGGGAAAACTGATCACCACGTGACAACCTGCCAACTTGCCGTCGCCGGAGGCACGCAGTGTGAAGCGGGTACCGACGTTCCGCTGCGGCAGTGGAGAGCGTTTGCCAGTTGCGAACCGCTTCAGTCGTGCCTTCACGTTCCAGCGAGCGGAGTGTTTTGCGTGCGTCGCCGTAGCTGGCCAGTTGTCGTCCCACCGAGACGGGCTCGGTGGAAACGTGGGAGGGGCGGGTGTGGGTGTAGCTGGCCAGTTGTCGTCCCACCGAGACGGGCTCGGTGGAAACGTGGGAGGGGCGGGTGTGAGTGTAGCTGGCCAGTTGTCGTCCCACCGAGACGGGCTCGGTGGAAACGTAGCTGGCCAGTTGTCGTCCCACCGAGACGGGCTCGGTGGAAACGTGGGAGGGGCGTGTGTGGGTGTAGCTGGCCAGTTGTCGTCCCACCGAGACGGGCTCGGTGGAAACGTGGGAGGGGCGGGTGTGGGTGTAGCTGGCCAGTTGTCGTCCCACCGAGACGGGCTCGGTGGAAACGTGGGAGGGGCGGGTGTGGGTGTAGCTGGCCAGTTGTCGTCCCACCGAGGCGGGCTCGGTGGAAACGTGGGAAGGGCGTGTGTGGCCCCGCCTCCACTGTACCTTGCGTCCGGTTCGTATGGCAGTATGATGTTTCCTGCGGACGAAGGCACCGCTAACGGCACGATCCGCGGCTCACGCAGATGACCCAGGTCTTCGACAAAGCCCCCTCGGTTCCCGGCCGGAGAAAACGCTGAATGTTCACCATCGATCTTGCCGGCAAAACGGCCGTTATCACTGGCGCTGGCCAGGGGCTCGGCCGCGCGACCGCTGAGGCCCTGCATCGCGCTGGGGCCCACGTCATCATCAATTACTTCGATGATCCGACCGGGACGAATCGTCAGCGGGCGGAGGAAACGATGGCTGCACTAGGAGATCGCGCAGTTGCTCTGGCCGCCGATGTCCGTGATCCAGCATCGCTCCATGTGATGATGGACGAGGCAATCCGCCGCTGTGGGTCGCTCGATATCGTCGTGAACAACGCCGGCATTCTCCGCGACAAGACGATCAAGAAGATGACGCTCGACGACTGGCAGCAGGTCATCGACACGAATCTCACCGGCGTCTTCAACGTGTCCAAAGCTGCCGCCGAGCGGTTGAAAGACGGCGGGCGGATCGTCAACCTCGCCTCCATCAGCGCCGCCATGGGCTTTTTCGGTCAGGCGAATTATGCGGCCGCCAAGTCCGGCGTGGTGGGGTTCACAAAGGTGCTCAGCCGCGAGCTGGCCAAGCGGCGCATCACGGCCAACGCCGTCGCCCCCGGCGTCGTGCTCACGGAGATGGGCAAATCGATCCCCGAGGAAGCTCGCCAGCAGATGCTCGCCAGCATTCCACTCGGCCGTTTCGGTGAGCCGCGCGAGATCGCCGAGGTGATCGTGTTCCTCTGCTCCGACATGGCGTCCTACGTCACCGGTCAGACGATCCACGTCAACGGAGGCTGGTGGGCATGAGCAGTTGCCGGCTGCGTGAAAAGCTCTGCACGGCGGATGAGGCCGTGGCGCTCGTCCACGACGGCGTCACCGTCGCCAGCGGCGGCTTCGTCGGCGCAGCCCATCCCGAGGCGCTGACCGCGGCGTTGGAGCGGCGATTCAAGAAGATGGCACATCCGCGTGAGCTCACGTTGGTCTACGCCGCCGGCCAGGGTGACGGCCACTCGCGCGGGCTGAACCATCTGGCCCACGAAGGCATGCTGCGGCGCGTCATCGGCGGTCACTGGGGCTTGGCGCCTCGTCTGAGTGATCTGGCGCTGGCCAACAAGATCGAAGCCTACAATCTGCCGCAGGGGGTGATCTGCCATTTGCTGCGCGACATTGCCGCGGGGCGGCCGGGCTGCATCACTCACGTTGGTCTCGGGACGTTCATCGATCCCATCCAACAGGGCGGACGACTGAATCAGCGCACGCCCGCGGGCTTGGTAGAGCGTGTCGAATTGGGGGGCAAAACGTGGCTCTGGTACAAAGCGTTCCCCATTCACGTCGGGCTCATCCGCGCCACCGGGGCCGATCCGGGGGGCGGACTGGTGATGGATGACGAGGCGATCGTCGGCGAGGTGCTCGCGATCGCCCAGGCCGTCCGCAACAGCGGCGGCATCGTGATCGCCCAGGTCGTGCGCCTGCTCGACTTGCCGGCCTCACCTAAAAACATCCGAGTTCCTGGCATCTTTGTCGACCACGTCGTCGTCGCCGAGCCTCACGAGCACGAGCAGACATTCGCCGAACCGTTCAATCCTCGCTACTGCCAACCCGCCCCGGTCGGTCCCGACCACGAACGTGAGGCGGCGGCGTGGGCCGAGCCGATGCCGCTCGATGAGCGGCGGATTATCGCCAGCCGGGCGTGTGATGAACTGACCGATGGCGCCGTGGCGAACCTGGGCATCGGCATGCCCGAAGGTGTGGCTCGCATCGCTGCCGAGCGCGGATTGCTGCATCGTTGCACGCTGACCGTCGAGAGTGGACCGATCGGCGGCATGCCCGCGGGCGGCCTGAGTTTCGGCGCCTCGGCGCATCCGCACGCCATTATCGATCAGCCTGCGCAGTTTGATTTTTATGACGGAGGCGGACTCGATTTCGCGGCTCTCGGAGCGGCCCAGATCGATCGCGAAGGCAACGTCAATGTCTCGCAATTCGGCCATCGCTTCGTCGGGGTCGGCGGCTTCGTCAACATCGCTCAAAATGCCCGGCGACTCGTCTTCTGCGGCACACTCACCGCCGGCGGACTGCGAGTCGCCGTCGAAGGAGGCCGACTCCGCATCGTGCAGGAAGGGAGTGTGACCAAGTTTGTTGATCGCGTGGAGCAAGTGTCTTTCAGCGCCGAGACGGCGCGGCAGAAGCAGCAGCAGGTGCTCTACGTGACGGAGCGGGCCGTGTTTCGTCTGGCAGACGAGGGCCTGGAACTCATCGAAGTCGCTCCTGGAATCGATATCGAGACCCAGGTGATCGGGGCCATGCGATGCCGACCAATCGTGCGTGAGGTCCGCCCCATGCCGGAGAGCGCCTTGGCGGCCGCCTCGGCGAGAAAAGGAGTCGATATATGAGACGTGTGGTCATTGTGGGAGCTCGTCGCACGCCTCAGGGCCGCTTGCTGGGCGCGTTGAGCAAGTGCTCAGCGGTTGATCTGGCGTGCGCCGCCGGCACCGCCGCTCTGTCGTCGATCGGCGCCGCTGCCGTGGAGCAAGTGATTGTGGGCAACGTGGTGAGTGCCGGGCTGGGCATGAACATCGCTCGACAGATCGGCGTTCGCCTTGGCGTGCCGGTGACGTCTCCCGCGTTTACCGTGAATATGATGTGTGCCTCGGGCATGCAGGCGGTGATGCTCGCCGCCTCGGCGATCCGCCATGCCGAGGCGGATGTCATCCTCTGCGGCGGGACCGAGTCGATGTCCAACGCCCCCTATCTGCTCGACCGCGCCCGGGCGGGTTTGAAACTGGGTGACGCGGTGCTCATCGATACGCTGCTGCGTGACGGTCTCGTTGACAGTTTCGATCACGAGCACATGGCGTTGTCGGCCGAACGTCTCGCGAAGCAATACAACATTACCCGTGTGCAGCAGGACGCCTTCGCCGCGGAAAGCCAGCGGCGCTGCGCGGCGGCCGATGTGGCGGGTCATTTTCGTGCCGAGATGACGGTGGTCGACGGCCTGGAGCGTGACGAGCATCCCCGGCCGGAAACTACCATCGAAACACTGGCGAAGCTCAAGCCTGCTTTCGATCCCGCCGGCACGGTGACCGCGGGAAACGCCTCGGGTATCAACGACGGCGCCGCCATGCTCGTGCTGTGTGACGAACAGACGGCGCAGCAGCAGGGATGGAAACCGTTGGCCGCCATCGAAGCTGCCGCTGCCGTCGGGTGTGATCCGAAGCTGATGGGCCTCGGCCCCGTCCATGCGACCCGCCGCCTCTGCGATCAATCCTCTCTGCAGCTCGACGATTTTGATACCGTCGAACTCAACGAGGCCTTCGCCGCGCAATCGCTGGCCTGCCTGGCCGATCTGAAACTCGATTCCGCCAGAGTCAACGTGGACGGCGGCGCCATTGCGCTGGGTCATCCGATCGGCGCATCCGGGGCACGGCTGATCGTCCATCTCGCCCACCGCATCGCCGCCGGCTCTTGCGGCCGCGGCTCTGGCGACGTTGTGCGTCGGCGGCGGCATGGGGGCGGCCGTTTCCGTCACCCGAGTTTAAGGAGTGGCACGCTGGGTATCTTCGGCATTGTTCTGTCCCTTGTACTGCTGATGGCGCTGGCCTATCGAGGTATCAGCGTCATCATCCTCGCCCCACTGATGGCGATGCTCGTCGTGCTCTGCGATGGCGACATGCCGCTGCTGGCGTCGTATACGCAGATTTTCATGGGAGCCCTCAGCAGGTTCATCGCGGCGTTTTTCCCACTGTTTCTGCTCGGCGCCATCTTCGGCAAACTCATGGAGGATTCGGGATGCGCGGCGGCGATCGCCCGCAAGATTGCCTCGACCCTCGGTCCTCACCGCGCGATCGCCGCCACCGTCCTCGCCTGTGGGGTGCTCACCTATGGCGGCGTGTCATTGTTTGTCGTCGTGTTCGCCGTCTACCCGCTCGCCGCCGCGCTCTTCAAGCAGGCGGATATTCCCAAGCGGTTGCTCCCGGGAACCATCGCGCTGGGATCATTTACCTTCACCATGACCTGCCTGCCGGGATCGGTGCAGATCCACAACTTGATCCCCATGGGATTCTTTCACACGACCGCCTTTGCCGCTCCACTGCTCGGAACCATCGGCGGCCTGCTCATGCTCATCGGCGGCCTGCTCTGGCTCACTGTCCGCGCCCGCCACGCCAGACAAGCCGGTGAGGGCTACGGCAGCGACCATTTGCAGGAACCGAGCATTGGGACCGACGTCCCGCTGCCCGGCTTCGCCGTCGCACTGGCACCGATTTTCGTCGTCATTGGGCTGAATTACCTGCTATCGCAGGTTGTGTTACCGCATTGGAATGCCGACTACTTGGCCGAGGCGCGCTTCGGTTCCACGCAGCTTTCGAGCGTCATGGGGATCTGGGCAACTCTCGTCGCTTTGCTCGCCGCGATCAGTCTGCTTGTCGTGAGCCGCTACCGCTCGCGCCGCCGACTCAACGAGGCGCTCACTAGCGGCGCGATGTCATCGATGTTGCCAATCTTCAACACCGCTTCGGTGGTCGGTTATGGGGCGACCATCGCGGCCGTCAACGCATTTGCAGCAATGAAACAAGCGGTGCTCAACGTCGCGCCCTCGCACCCGCTCATCTCTGAAGCGATTGCCGTCAATCTCATGGCGGGCATCACCGGCTCCGCGTCGGGCGGCCTGACCATTGCGCTCGAAGCCCTGGGTAACACGTATTACGATCAGGCGGCAGCGTTACACCTCGATCCCGCATTGCTCCACCGCATCGCCTCGATGTCCTGCGGCGGACTGGATTCGCTGCCGCACAACGGCGCCGTGATCACGCTCCTGCTCATCTGCGGCCTTACTCACCGCCAATCGTACAAGGACATTGCCGTCGTCAGCGTCATTGTCCCGCTGCTCTCGACGGCGGTGGTGCTGGCCATCGGCACACTGGCCGGATTCATCTGAGAATCCGCCTTGAATAGAGGGACCAGGTGCCTTTTCCTGGCGGCCACTCATTCCCGAAAGAAAAACAGCATAAACTCCCAACCCACGACACGCCGAATGTTTGTCGCGCCATACAACTCCCCCTTCTTCGTTTGGTACACTGACTCGTTGTTCAAACCGTGTTCCTTCGGCAACCAGTCCTGATACCGTAGAGCGAGGAAACAGCCGTGTTGAGAAACGCAATGCGAAGTGCGGCAGTGATGACCGTGGTGGCTTTGGCGATCGGTCGATGGGCCGGCCCGGCGGTCGCGCAGGGAACGGATGCGCCGTACCGAGTCGGATTCTTGGCTCAGCCGGCCTCGTGCGAGCCGGCATGGCTTCGCAGCATCGAGTGGAACAAGGAAAATATTGGCAAGCTCAAAGCGCTCGGTTTCACCGTGATCCAGGTCGATGTGGCTTGGACGCGACCGGACGATGAGATCCTGAACATCGAGGACATCGTCGAGTTGTCGGCAGAGCAACAGAAGGCGTACCCGCAGCCGGTTCCGCTACGCAGCAAGCCCGGAGCGGAAAACCTCGCGGCGCGTCAGGAGACGATTCGCAAACGCATCGCGCTGGCCAAAGAGGCGGGCCTGCGAACACTGCTGCTGGTGGGCACTCCGTACAACGCTCATGCCCGGTACGGCGACGATCCGCCGAATTGCATCCTGGACCAGAAGACTGCGGAACGACACGCCTTGATGCTGGAGCAGCTTGTCAAAGTGTTGCCGGGGTTAGATGACCTGCAGGTCTACACCTACGATGTGGACGCTTGGCTGTGCAGCGAATTTGGCAAGTGCCCGAGGTGCCGGGGTGTTCCGTTACACAAACGGCTGGTTGCGTTCGTGAACACGTTGACTTCCACGTGGCACAAGGTCAACCCGGGAGGACGCGTCTGGTGGGAGCCGTGGGAACTCTCCTCGGGCGAGAGTCTGAGCTGCATCGAGTTGCTCGACCCAGAGGGGCTCGGTTTGGTCATGCACTGCAACGGAGCGGAGTGTATGGCCACGATGCCCGTCGATCGTTGGGTCAAGAACATGGGTGCGATTGCGCAGCAACGCGGGATCCCGGTGATGGTACAGTACTTTCTGGGTGGGACGAGCGAGGAGACGGAGCCGTATTTCCTGTCGCATCCGCTGGTGACGCTTCGCGGACTCCAGGCGATCGCGGCGGTAGAGGGCCTGGTCGGGATCAAGGAGTACTACGGACTGGGGCCCGATCGTGATGACCCAAACCTCCGCATGACGGGACTCTTCTTTGGCAATCCGGCCATCGGCGAGGAGGAGGCGTTGAAAGAGTTAGCCAAGCCCTACGGTCCGGCGGCCGACGAGATGATTCGTTTCTGGCGGCTGACTAGCGCAGCAATGGAGTTGTTCCCTTGGGAGACTTCTTGGTTCATCCGCGAAATCGGGCGTAGCCGAGTGGACCATAGCCTCACTTCGGCGACCCTGCGCGGCATGGACATTGGCACGCCGTCGTGGCGGTCTTCACGGCACTCGACGTTCCTGCGAATCGAGCCGGCGTATCCACCCCATCCGTGGATGTTGGAAGATGTTCAGCTGCGTTGCGAGGCCGCGGCCAGTCGCATGGCTCAAGCTTTGAGTGTCGGCGTTCCGATTCAGCCAACCCTGAAAAAGGAGATTTCCGAGAGCTTTGCACAAAACCTGCTCGATTTGGGACGGTTTGAGCGACGGGCGTCTCGTACGCGTACCATCTGCGCGAAACCAATCTCGCGACCTCCCTTCGCGCGGCGCGTAGTGACGGCCAACAGGCGGTAGTGCAGCGGCTCACCAAGGAGTTGTTGGCGGTGATGACGGCCGATCTAGAGAACGTCTGCCAAGAGAAGGTGGCCAAGCTCGGTGATCCAGATCCCAGGCCGGCGTCAACCACCGGTGCGTGGCCGGAGATGGAGGCGGCGATCGATCTTGCGCAGCAAGACATGGAAAAATTCCTGGAAACCCATTTTGTGGATGCGCCCGACAAGGCTTCGAAGGGGATTTTCAGCGCGACGTCCCGATGACGGTGCGACGCGGAAAGGCCTGGGACTGCCACATTACGATCCGCCGGGACAACCCCGCTTCTTGCCGGTATGCTCCGAGCGCACTCGAATGAAGCGAGTGGGCCACTCATTGCCTACGTCGGCACCTTCAGTATTCCGCTTCGCGATCTGTTGCCAACGCAGATGGATCTGCCACCCGGCAATGGTCGCGGCAGACACCTTTTCCAGGTGAATCGCCAGACCGGCGGCCTGAAATTCACCGGCCATTACACCCCGGTTGGCAATCCTTCGATCATTATCCTTCTCGATCTTGCCAAGGTGGCTTGACTCCTATTTGACGGCGCACCGCACCTGTCCGTAGCGACCTCGTTTAACCCGCAGCCGGAGGTTTTGAAGTTGCGCTGTTTGATCGGGAATAGTCTTCTTGTCGTGAGATTCCCTACGTCGAAGGTGGCATGGTGAAAGGACCGTGTTTTGTTTGGCAGAACCGTTCCGGGCGGTCCCTGAAATTCCCAAAAACGCCGGGGTTTTCGCATGAGGAACAGAACCGAAAAACGGTCGTGGCACCGTCCTTTCACCATGCCACGTCGAAGGCGTTTCACACCGGAGCCGAGACATCTGAGATGGTTCGTCAATGGCACATGTCTTCACCACGAAGTGGTGGCACAACGCAGCCCAAGGGTCGCCGCGCAGCGCGGCGCACCCTGGGGACGCGATGGAGAAAGGAGGGGGCATCCTGAAGGGATGCGACAGGACCGAGTTTGCCCCGTCGTCGCACGTGGTGTCACGTACATCCGCCGAATAGATGGATCGAGATTGACGCGGCCGTGTTTTGGGATACCGCATCTTTGTCCGACCCCGTTGGGGTCGCGGGAGATTGCATGTGGTCGCCCCAGGGTTGGCATCCACGGCCGCCGCCGTGGATGCCAACCCTGGGCTGTGGAGTTGAACCGCGTTGCGGTTCGTCAAACATCGCAACTTCAGAACCTCCGGCTGCGGGTTAAACGACGATGGAGCCTTTCGTTACGGCCGGCACCTCGCCGGCCCATCGAACGTACCATTTTCTCCTGTTAGTCTGGTGGTCTGCATGTTACACTCCCGGTTTTCCCTGGCTTCGCACCTCGTGCGTTTCCCGCCGTTAATTTCCGTCCTGTCCGTCCGGTCAGCTCGATCGTCGTGGTTGATCGGGGACGCGAATTCGCCCACTGACACAAGGCAAACGACCCCCGATGACCAGTGAACAAGTCCAGCACCTTGACGCCGACGCGGACGAAGCTCGTGCCGCGCGGCTGGTGGAAGTATGCCGGAAGATACGCGATCAAGTTGGCAGGATCATTGTCGGACAGGACGAGGTCATCGAACAGCTGTTGATCGCGATTCTCGCACGAGGTCACTGTCTGTTGGAGGGAGTTCCCGGACTGGCTAAAACGCTGATGGTGCGGTCCTTGGCGGAGTCGATGAGTCTGTCGTTTCATCGCATCCAGTTCACCCCAGACTTGATGCCGGCCGACATCACCGGCACCGACATCATTCAGGAGGACCGCCGGACAGGGCACCGCGAAATGCTTTTTGAAAAGGGCCCCGTCTTCACGCAAATGCTGCTGGCGGACGAAATCAACCGGACCCCTCCCAAGACCCAGGCCGCGCTGCTGGAAGCGATGCAGGAACACGCGGTGACGGTCGGCGGAAAGACCTATGTTTTGGACGAGCCGTTTTTTGTGCTGGCGACGCAGAACCCGATCGAGCAGGAAGGAACGTACCCGCTACCCGAGGCGCAGCGAGACCGATTCCTGTTCCATGTGGTTGTCGATTACCCCAATCGCGATCACGAGAGTGAGATCATCGATCGGACGACGTCCACCATGGAAATGCATCTCAGTCCGGTTGCCGCTGGCGCCGAGATCATCGAGTGCCAGCAGACGGTGCGACGTGTCCCGCTGCCAGACCATGTCAAGGAATTTGTTCTCGATCTTGTTCGCGCAGCGCGGCCCAAAGACGCTAGTTCGGCTCCCTGGGTACAAGAGCTGATCGAATGGGGACCAGGGCCGCGCGCCAGTCAGCAGCTAGTACTAGCAGCCAAGGCGCGGGCCATTCTTCAAGGACGCCACCACGTGACACGCGATGACGTCGAGTCGCTCGCCTACCCTGTCCTGCGGCACCGAATCGTCACCACGTTCAACGCCGAAGCCGAGGGAGTGACCGTGGACGACCTGATCGGGAGACTACTGCGGGAAGTGCCTCGGAAAGATCCACCACTGCTCTGAATGGATTTGACAACGCAGGGACGCTATGTACGTGGGGCAACGAAATGTTCCCGACTTTACGCCATCCCATTTAGGAACGACGGATGCCGCACGTATCGGATCTCCTTCACGCCAAGGACATCGAGAAACTTTCACGCCTGCAAGTGTTGGCTCAGCGGGTCGTGGAAGGTTTCTGTTCGGGCCTCCATCGTTCGCCGCATAAGGGCTTTAGCGTCGAGTTCAAGGAGCACCGGGCGTATGTTCGAGGCGACGAGACACGAAACATCGACTGGAAACTCTACGGCAAGACGGATCGGCTCTATATCCGCGAGTATGAAGAGGAGACGAACCTCCGCTGCACATTGCTGGTCGATTGCAGCGGATCGATGGCCTACTCGGGCTCGCGCAGCGACGGCATGACAAAGCATGACTACGCCATTCGTCTGGCGGCCTGTCTGGCCTATTTGCTGTTGCAGCAGCAGGACAGCGTGGGGCTGGTAACCTTCGACACGCATATGCGGCAGTACGTGCCACCGCGCAGTCGCCCTAAGCATTTGCAGGCGATTGTCAACGAACTCGCCACCTCAAGTCCAACGAGTGAAACAGAATTGGGAGGTGTTTTTCATCAGTTGGTATCCAAGATACATCGGCGAGGTGTGGTCGTCATCATCTCCGATCTGTTTGGTGATGTGGACCAGCTTCTGAAGGCGTTGGCGCATTTTCGCCATGCCAAACACGAGATTCTCATTTTTCAAATCTGGGATCCCGACGAACTTGACTTCCCCTTCCGCCATTGGACGCAGTTCGCATCGCTCGAGTCGGCCTCCCACCGGAAGTTGGTCGATCCGGCACAAATTCGCCGTACGTATCTGGAGAACCTGGATCGATTTCGCGAGCAGCTGGTCTCCGGTTGTCGCCGGCATCGCATCAATCTGGTGCCGATGAAGACGGACGAACCGTATGCGGACGCGTTGGCGACCTACCTCGCCCTACGGAGGCGGGGACCGTGACGTTTCTCAATGGGATGCTGATTTTCGGAGCAGCCGCCTTCGCGGTTCCCCTGGTCATCCACATCCTGAATCGGAGCCGTTTTCGCACGATTCAGTGGGGAGCCATGCACTTGCTCGATTCCATCGTGCGAGTCAATCAGAAACGATTTCGTATCGAGCAGCTGATCTTGTTGCTGGTCCGCTGCTCGATTCCGGTAGCGTTGGCCTTCTGTCTGCGCGGCCCGTCCTGACCGGCTGGCAGATCCTGGCCGGTGACGCCCCCATCTCGGCGGTCATTCTGTTGGATACCAGCTACTCGATGGATGCCTCGAGTGCCGAAGGCAAGAACCTCGACCTGGCCGTGGAGCAGGCCACTACCGTGATGAAGGCGATGCGTCGCGGCTGCGAAGTGTCTGTCATTCAAACGGGTGGGCGGCCGGCGCCGGTCTTCGATCAACCCATCTTCGATCCGCCGTTGATGATCGATAGGGTGCGGCAGCTCACCGGCGGTGTGGGCGCCAGTCAGATGCCCGAGGCACTTGATCTGGCGTTCGCGACTCTTCGGGGAATGTCTCACGCTGGCCGTGAACTGATCGTCATCAGTGACTTTCAGTCGTCGGATTGGACGGTCAAGGACGATTCCTTCTCTCAGCAGATTCGCGCACAGCTGGATTCGGCCGATTTTCCTCCGTCACTAACATTGCTTCGAGTCGGCCGGGCCACGACGGGTAATGTATCGGTCGACGGGCTTGAGCTCTCGCGGTTCGCACTGGGAGTTGGCCAGGAGTTGCTGATTCGAGCGAACGTGAAGAACCACGGGGCCGATCCCTACGAGAAAGCTCGCGTCACTCTTTTTGTGGACTCCGCGGAGGATTCGGTGAGCCAAGTGGACCTGGACGCCGGGGCCGTGACACAGGTGCTCTTCAGTTGTCGATTTGAGACTCCCGGTTCGCACGTGTTGGCCGTCGAACTCGGCGTGGACGACCCTCTCGCCACAGACAACCACGCCGCCGCCGCCGTCAACGTCTGGGACCGGATCGACGTCGTGCTGGTGGACGGTGCGCCGAGTTCTCAGCCGCTGCAAGGAGAAGCCGACTTTCTCTCCGTCGCTTTGACCCCGTTTACGCTCGGACGTCTTAAACTGGCTGACCTGATTCAAACGAAAACAATTGTCGCAGCCGATCTTCGCGCCGACACGGTCAAAGGAGCCCGAGTTGTCGTACTGGCCAACGTACCGAAGCTCTCCGCGGAGCAGCTTAGCGATCTGACCGACTACGTTCGAGCCGGCGGAAGTCTGCTGGTCTTTCCTGGCGATCGCATCGATGTCTCGTGGTACAACGACGCTTTCTTTGCCGACCGGGGCGGGCTGTTGCCGCTACCGTTTGCCGAGGCGATCGGTATCACCGGAGCCGACTCGCACCCCGCTCACATCGTCTCCCAGCACTTTGATCATCCAGCCCTGGAAATATTTAATGAGCCGGCCAACGGTGATTTGTCGACCGCCGACATTCGCCGGTGGTACCGACTGGGGCAGGTCAGTGATGCGGCGGCAGCGGTCGGGTCCAAAGCCAGCGAAAATGGGCCGGTCGCACCGGGAGTCGATTCGGCAGCGCGACCACCGGACCTCGCTGAATTGACCGTGCTGGCGAGGCTTGATTCAGGAGATCCGTTTTTGGTCCAAAAGCGTGTGGAGGACGGCGTGGTGGCGCAAGCGGCGACAGCCTGCGATGCGGATTGGTCTGATCTGCCGATGCGGCCGATTTATCTCCCGCTGATGCAGCAGCTGGTCGTCTCATTGGCTTCACAAGTTGCCCCGCCCCAGAACATTTCGACGGGCGAACCGATCGTGGCCGTGTTTCGCGGCGTGCCCGGCGATGTGCCGTTGTCTTTAACCACACCCGACGGCGACCGATTTACCGCTATCCCTTCAGAGTCAGGGGGGCCGCAGCGTGGCCCGGTTCCTCGAGACTCAGCGTCCCGGTGTCTACACGCTAACGACTCCCGGCGGCGCTCCGATCCATTACGTGGCTCAGTCCTCTCGGCAAGAGTCGGATTTGACCCTGCTCGACGACGCGGCATTCGCGACATTGGCCGATCGGATGCGGGCGGACATCGCGCGTCTCGGCAGCCGACTTTTTGGATCGGGATCAATTACGGCGACATGGACGCGAAGTGTGGCAGTTCGCCTGGGGTCTGGTGCTGGCATTGCTGTTCTTGGAATTGGTGTTACAGCAGTGGTTTGCGAGGGCGCGAGTATGACGAGTGTTCGATTCGTCGGAATGCTGCCCTGGTGGCTTGGCGTGTTATTGGCGTTGGCCGGAAGTATGCTCGCCTGGCGTTATTATCGTCGGGAAGCACACAGCCTTACGGGCTCCCTGCGATGGGTGCTGCCATGCGTGAGGAGTATGGCTATTTTCCTGGTGGTGTTCGTCCTCTCGGGGCCCGTCTTGCACCACCGCAATGTCGTCGGTGTTCTCGGGCGCGTCTTGATCTACCTCGACGGTTCGCAGAGTATGGGGGCGACGGATAAGCAAATGTCCGCCGCGCGCAAGGTGCTCGTAGCGCAGCAACTGGGCTGGTTCCCCTCAAAGCAGGTGGACACGCGCGTTTGGGAGGTGGCGGAGCAATTGGCGTCGCTTCGCGCGGATACAGTGCGAAGGCTTCAGGCCGAACCGGTCGGTGAAACCGAGTTGGAACAAATTCGCAGTTCCTTTGTGAAACGATTGGAGTCGGTTGAGCGGCAATGGCGAGCACTTAACGGCAGCTGGCAGCTCGATAACACACCTCCCAAGACAGATGCCAGCTCGGCAGAGCAGGACGCCGACAAGGCATGCGAAGGAATCATCCAGTGGCGACGCCCGCGATCAGCTTGTGCGCGACGTTTCGGCTCGCGCGGCTGCGATCACATTTTCTCCCGGGGAGTCTCCATCGAGTGAGTCAGCGAATGCGGGGGCAGATTCCCGGCGTATCCTGTTGCAGTTGTGTGACGATCTCATGAGCTACGAGTCACTTCTGCGCCGCAGCTTTGATCGGCAAATCCAGGAGCAGGTTGACGGTGACGAGGCGCTTCGCAGCGCTTTGGTTCGGTTTGACGCCACGCCTCGATGGCGCCGCGCGGAGTTGGGACTCCTCGACGGCCAGCGAGGAGTGGTCGCGGCCCTGAAGCACGCTCACGACGTGCAGATCCTGGCGCTCGATGAAGAGAATGTCGACTCGAAGTGGGACGGGCGCACGGGCGCTGAGCAGCCGACCGAATTGCTGGAATTACCGGTCGGCAAATGGACAAATCTGGCCAGCGGTGTCCAGGCGGCAACGCTGCGACGCGGCGCTGGAAATTCCACGAACGAAAGTGGTGAAGCGGGGCAGCGTACGGCCGTTGTGCTCATTTCCGACGGTCGACACAACTCGGGACCATCGCCTCAGCAAGTGGCACGACTGCTGGGGCAGCAGGGGATCGCCGTCTATTCGGTTGGCATGGGGAGTCGCCGTGAACCACCCGACTTGGCCATCTTGGAGATGCAGTTTCCCGATATTGTCTTTCAGAGAGATAATGTTCGTGGAGAAATGACGATTCGCGACAAGATTTCGGCAGGGCGGCCTTTTGTGATGGAGATCCGGCACGGCGACGAGGTGTTGTGGAGGAAAGAACTGGTCACGCAGGACGCGTCGCGGCGTCGCATCGAATTCGAGTTCTCCGTGACCGACCTCGTCGAGCGGCTAAAGAGTCAATTCGACCCGCAGTTGCGGCAGCATGCGGTCCCGTTGACCTTGGAGGCAGCGATCGCACCATTGGACGAAGAGACGGAAATCGCCAACAATACGGCGGTGATGCGTCTCGCTGCCATTACCGAAACTTACAGTATCTTGTTGATCGACGGTCGTTCTCGGTGGGAGACGCGTTATCTGCGAAATGCTTTTCAACGGGATAGCCAGTGGAGCATTGACACATTGATCGTCGGCCCAGGGACCGACAATGAGTCGCTTCCGCGGGGAGATGTGAAAGGGACGTTTCCGACCGATCGTGAGCGGCTTTTTGGTTACGATCTCATCGTGCTGGGAGAGGTTTCGTCCGACGTATGGCAGAACTACGAGTTGGCGTGGATGCGCGAGTTTGTCGAACAACGCGGCGGCGGACTACTGGTGATCGACGGGCAGCGACAGCTGCTGAGAAGATACACCGACGACAACTTTGTCTCGCTCATCCCGGTGTTATGGCACGACGAAGCGATGGAGAACTTTACCGACTCAATTCCAATTGACGCGAGCGAGGAGCCAGTCAGTCGGCCTTCCGCCTGGCTGTCGATGACGGGGAGAATCGCCGTTTGTGGGGCGAGTTACCGCCGCCTCACAACTTGAGCTGCGTCGAGGCGTTGCCCGACGCGGAAGTGCTTCTGGATGTGAGCGTGGGCGACAAGCGATTCCCGGTGATGGTGCTGCGGTCGTTTGGGGCAGGGCGAGTCTTCTATTCGGCAATCGATGAGACATGGCGTTGGAGGTACAAGGCGGCCGACACCTACCACCAACGTTTTTGGATACAGCTCGCAAATGCGATGATGGCGAAACCGTTTACCGTAAGTGACCAATACGCGTCACTGGACACCGGAGCGGCAAGTTACCCTCACGGAGCGGCAGCGGACATTCGGGTTCGTCTGCTTGGCCTGGACGGGAGACCGGCGACCGACACCACGGTGGATGCCTTGCTGTGGAGGGATGGGCAAGTTGTGTCGACTGCGCGGCTCGATCCCGACGAGACGATCCCGGGACTGTTTCGAGGTCGCACGACTGCCCTGGACGACGGGCACTACGAGGTCACGCTGCAAGCATCCGGCTATAGCCGCGAGGTATTGAAAGCGAAGACCGAGTTCGTGGTAGAGCCACTCGACACGGGTGAGTTGGAAGAGACGGCCTGCAATGAGGAGCTGTTGCGTGAGATGGCGGGAGAGTCAGGTGGACAATATCTCCGTGAAGAACAATGTGGGGAACTTGTCGCCGTGCTGCGTCCGCTGAGTAACGGCCACGTGGTCGAGTCGGATACACTGTTGTGGCAGAGCTACTGGTGGTTTTCTGCGATTGTCGGTCTCTTGGCGATCGAATGGATGCTACGCAAGCGAGCGGGTCTGTTGTAGGACAGGGTTCCAGGAGCATACCAATGAGTAGTACCAGGCTCGATCCGGTGGTAGTCGGCAAGCTACTGCAATTCGGCCGACGTCGCCGGCGACTCCTTTGGGTCCGCGGTGTCTGTGCCGGTGTCGTCAGTTGTTCTCGTGTTCATCTCGGCGATTGCTTTCGCCGATTGGACGTGGGTGTTGGCCGACCCTGTCCGTTGGCTGCTCAGTGGTTTGGCCTACGCCGCGGTGGTGATCAGCGTGTGGCTTAGTTGCTTGCGGCGAGTGATTCACAAGCCGGCGATGCAGGAACTGGCGACGCGGATGGAAGTCGCCGAACCGGAACTCCGCGAGAATCTGCTGTCGGCCGTCGAGTTGGCGACCGAAGATCCGGCGCTGATTCAACGACTCACCGGCGTTCCGTAGCTTGCTGCAGGACCAGGTCGCCCGGCGAATGACGACGATGCGGGTTTCGTCGTTGCTGCCGTGGCGGTTGCTCGGCGGCTGGTTGGCGGCTGCGCTGTTGCTCGTGGCGTCTACGGGCGATCCTGCTCTCGCTCTCCGATGCTCCGTTTCGGCGACTGGCCACACGGGCCATGCTCCCTGGGGCGAATATCGCTCGCGTGTCGAGGATCCAAGTCAAGATTCTGCAGCCGACTCCCCACTCGTTGACGCTGGCCGAGGATGAGACCGTTGCGGTGGTGGTCGACATCTCGGGGGGCGACGTAAACGAAGTGACGCTGGAGATTCACTCACCGAGCCAGGGCTTGAGCAAACAGTCGATGCGACCTCGAGAGAACGCCATCTTCGCGTCCAATCTGCAGGTGGCCGGTGAACCGATCGAGTATCGGATCTTGGCTGGTGATGCGGTCACGGAGAGGTACCTTATCGACTCGCGTCCACGTCCGCGGGTACTGGCATTTCATAAGACGTTCCACTTTCCAGAATACACAGGGCTACCAGATGAAACGGTGATCGAGAAACAGGGTGACTTGACTGTGCTCGAGGGGACTCGAGTCGAACTCTCTCTGGAAGTTGACCAGGATGTCGGTGATGCCGAGTTGCGATGGCAGCGTGAGAACTTCGGAAGAGATTGAGTCGATTGCGCTGGCCGCGGACGGCCAGCGCCGTTTCCGTGCCACGCTGACGATCGATTCATCGGCCATCTACAAAGTGCATCTGGTATCAAAAGAGACTGGTTTTGAGAATAAATTCAGTCCCAAATACGAGGTTCGCCCACTACCGGATCTCATTCCTCGCGTCGGTTTCGTCAACCAACAAGAGACGACGTTGTTGTTGCCGCCGAACGATATTGTGGCCCTTTCGGCCCTGGCCGAGGACGACTTGCCGCTGGTCCGGCTCGACCAGCAGTTTGCCGTTAACGGTCGCGACTGGCAGACCGCGGAGCTGCCCATCGAATCAAACCGTCGCGTCACGACCGACTGGCAGTGGGATTTGCTTTCCTTGAACCTTAAGTCGGGGGATCAGGTGTTGACTCGGCTGGTCGCGACCGATCGCAAGGGGAACGTCGGTGAATCGGTGCCGCTGCGCATCGTCGTTGCTGCGCCAGAGTTCGACCCGAACCGCCATGCGGCGGCACTGTTGAAGAGCCAGTTTTACGATGAAGTGGCTGATTTCGCCGACCGGTTTGCGGAACACAAAACCAAGGCCAAAGAACTATTGGATCGTCTCCGAGATGCGACTCGGTCCGCCGACTGCGGCGGTGGCGGATCTTGCCAGCCTGCGCGAGGTCGCAGCCAAGCAATACGCGGAGGCGGGCGAACTATTGGACCGGACTCAGCGAGATCCTCCGCCAGATGCCTGCTGGTGCAGACACCTACGAATTGGATCTCGTGGGCCGTGTTGTCGGCCGACTGCAGCACGAATATGCGAACACGCCCACTCGCTTGCTCGAGGCCCTTAGGCATGACGGCGCTGGTGAGAATGAAGAGAGCGACAAGAAGCGAATCGAAGAGACCTACTCCGGTCTGCAGCAGGTCTTTGACAGGAGTGCTGAAGACGCCCAGAGACTTGCCGAGCTGTATCGGGATTTGATGGCACACAACGTGTTGGCAGCCATTGCCTTCGACCTGGACGCGTTGCTGCACCAGCAAAAGCTGACGGTGCAAAGGGGGGACTCACACCTGGGAGCGACTGATTCGCCAGGAAACGGTGGTGCAGAATCAGTTCCGTATGCTGGAACAGTTGATCCAAGACCAGCGACCACGCCTTCCGGGATCCACTCATCACTGGCTGGCACAGTACCTGGATTGGATGCAGACGTGCCGGTATCGCTTGGAGCAGGGGATGGAGTCGGAAGAGAAGCTCGCGCTGTTACGGCAGACAGCTGCCACGTTGCTGAGCGAATTGGAGCAACGACAGCGGGTGGACGTTACCGAAGGGCGTTTGCCCAGCAGCATCGTGAACGCGCGCAATGAACTGGATAATCGCAGTGGCACTCTCTTTGTTCCGCTGCAAGAGATGGGAGGGCGAGCCAATGAGATCTATGGTCGCCTGATTGAGCTGAAGACGAGCGAAGATTCGGCCGAAAGTCAGCGGATCCAGAAATCGATTGAGTCGGCCGGGATCGCCTTGAGAGCTTCATCAAGTCGCGGCGCAGCGGTCAACTGCAAGTGCGTCGTAGCTTGACGCAAGCGCGCCGCGACGGCGATGCGCAGTATGCCGTCGATGCCGGCCTTACGCAGCGAGCTGTCGCCGGTCTCTATCGGGCTCCATCAAAAAGACCCGCTCGCCGAACCGCTTCTGCAACAGGCACTTGCCGACATTGCCCCGGCGTATCGAATTTTGGAGGCCGGTCATGAAATGGCCGGCGTTCGTGACGCGCTCGACAGTCTGTTGGCGACGGAACGCTGGAGTTCACAGGAGATTACCGCACGATTGGATCATCCTCGTCAGTGGGATGCTCTGGCAAGTGAGATCGAGCTGTCCGCGCGCCGACTGCGAGAAGCCGGTGTTCGTGGTGAGCTGGTCTCGATGATCGATGCGTTACGGTGGTCGCCGTCGGCGAAAGAGGCGGCGCGAAAAATTACTGACCGTCGAACGCGACGCGACGCCATGGTGGGTGCCGGCTACGAACTGTCGGAATTGCAGACCCAGCTGAAAGCCGGTGCTGGAACAGCTCGATCCGGTACTGACCGAGGCTCGTGCGTTGATCGCCCGATATGTCCCCACGATTCCCGAAATGGCTCAACAGGCCGCGGACGATGTACGAGCGTTACAGGAGCAGACGATCGACACGGCCGACCAGGCTGAAAACGCAGCAGCCTCCGGCAGTACCGCCGCTGGGTGGCTTGCAGGAAGAGCAGGATAAGATCAACCAGCAGATCGAAGAACTGATCGACGCTTTGGTGGAGGACGCAAACCAGGCCGATCTCTTGGACGACGATCAGCTGGAACGTGCGCGAGATGCCGACGCGAGCATCGCCATGATTCAGCATGCGGCGGAAGAAATGAACGAGACGTTGGACGAAGCCGCCAAGAGCTCGGAGCCCAAAGACCAGGCCGGCCAGTTGGCCCAAGCGGCCGAGAAGCAAGACCAGGCCGCCGACGTATTGCAGAAGGTTGCCGATCACTTCGATCGCCTGGCAGCGGGCGAGGACGTGACCGAGACGAGGGCCGCGATTCGGCCGCCACAAACGAACGATGGCCAGCAGACGGATGGTGATCCGGCAGTGCCCGGCACGGAAAGGCCATTGGACGGGCAGTATGCCGCTGCCGAAGATCTTGCCCGGATGGCGCAGCCAAGAGTCCGCAGCAATTGATGCAGGAATTGGAAGCGGAACTGCAGCGAAATCCGGCCATGCAAGAGTCGCTCTCCAGAATCTCGAGAAATACCCTGCAACAAGCCAAGAATGCGCTGGACGATGCCGCTGGAGAAGATGACCAACTGCAGCGACAGATCGAACGTGCCGATCCCCAGTTCCAAGCTCAGAAACACCAGCTGATCGACGACCTCAAACGACTAACCCAGGAGGCCGCCAATGTCGGCAATACGCTGGTGGCTCAGGCAAACTCCGCTGCCAATCAAGGCAAGATTCCCGAGAGCGGGAAGAAACTCGCTGACACTCAACAACAACTTCGTGAAGCTCAGGCCAGCGCCAATCAATTGAACGATAACACGCTGCTCGCGGAAATCCGTGAGGCGGCGGTGGATATCAGCGAGAAAGTGCGCGATTCCGCCGAGAAGCTTGCCGAGGCGAGACGTGAAACGGCGGAAGCAGAGAAGACGGAAATTCACGCGGACGACAAGGCCCGCGCGGCAGCCCAGGAAGCTTTTGAGAACGCCCGCAAGAATTTCCACAACCAGCGGATCAAGTCGACACAGGATGTGTCGAAGCAAGCGGCGGACGCTCGGCGCCGTGCGACCGAGGCTGCCCAGCAGGCCGAGAAGGCACTCGGTAATGCCCAACGCCACACCGAGCAGGCACAGGCCAAGGCTGACAAGAAACCGCAAGACCAGGGATTGATCAACGCGCTGAATCAAGCGAAGGCGGGCCAGCAAGCGGCTCAGGAAAAAGTCGATACAGCCAAGCAGAACGTGGATGCGGCGACGCAGGTCAGTCGTGAGGCGGATGAGGCAGCCAAGGCGATGCAGCAACGCCAACTCGCTCCACTGGCCAGTCCCAATCCAGCCGCCGAATTAGCACACGAGTATACGCAGGAGGCTGCCGGCATCGTCGAAGACCTGGCTAAGAGATCGCATGAACTTGCCGATAGTGTCAACTGGGCCGATCAATTGAAACCACCAGCTGCGCCGCTGGCCGAGGCCGGCCAACGCCAGACGGAGGTCCAACGCGATGTACGCGAGGCGGGCCAAGATGTCGCGCGCGCTGCCCGTCACGAGCGGCGGCTGAAGAACGAGGATCCCATTGAGTCGCTGGAGAACGCAGCCGAAGTGATCATGCAAGTGGCGGCCAACGAAGTCCAACAAGCCCTCGAGCAGTTGAGCGGCGCTGAGGAGGCGGCCAAGGAGGCGGCAATCGCGGATGCGGCCGACGGCGGCCAGCCCGAGCAGGAGTCTGCTCCCAAACCGGCTGAGCGGAACGCTACGGCGGCGCGTCAGGCCGTCCAGGTATCCGAAGAGGCGATCACGGCCCAAGCCGATCAGTTAGGACAGATTCTGGACGCGGCTGACCAAGCGGCTGACGCTGCTCAGGCGTCGGCCGCCGTCGAGCAGGATAGTGGAAGTGAGCAGGGGGAACCGGGACAAGACCCAGGAGGTCAAGACACAGCCGGCCAAAATACAGCCGGCAATAACACAGGGCAGGGTGCCGGTCAGGCGACCAGGCAGTCACCGGCCGAGTTGGAACGTGCTGGGTTGCTGGCCCGGACGCTCGACGAGTTAGATCAACGACTTGCGACCGCGGAGGGACCGCAGACTCCGGCCGCCACGGGACCGTTGTTGAATTTGGCTCAAGCCGCTCGGGCGCGAAACGCCGCACTAGCCGCCGCCCGGACTCCCCAGTCGTCGAACTCGTCGGCCAACGCACTCGATTCGCTGGGCCAGCCCGCCTCGACCGGCGAGTTGGGACGCGGCTTTGCCGTGAAACCGATCAACCGTGATGATGGGAAAGAGTGGGGTATGCTGCGCGGAAACGCCGCCGAAGATACCGTCCAGGGTACTCGTGAAGCGGTGGCTGCCGAGTACCGGGAAAGCGTGGAAGCCTATTTTCGAGTACTCGCTGAAAGGGCGCGGCAGAAACAATGAGACGATCTGACTCCACCATTGTTGTATCCCGTACAGTCCTGTGGGCATTGTTCACCCTTTGTCTGGTCGGTAGCCTCCCTGTCGATCACGTCGGGGCTCAGTCCGAAAAGACGGAAACGGTAGCGGATACCAGCGACCTCTCGACAGCGACTCTGCAGGTCTCTCCGTTTGACAAGGATCGCGTCGATCTGGCCGTCGACAAGGCAGTCAGTTTCCTGGTATCCAAGCAGCGAAAAGATGGGGCGATTCTCGATGACTCGTATGACACGACCATGTCAGCGTTATCGATAATGGCGATGGCCAGCGTCGGCGTGCAGCCAGGTGATCCTTCATCGGAAGGCCGAGTGATGCAGGAGGCGCTAGCGTTTGTGCTCAAGGATGATCGTCAAGAGAAGAATGGCTATTACGGAGCCAAGGATGGTTCACGAATGTACGGGCACGGCATCATTACGTTGATGTTGAGCGAGATGCTGGGAATGAGCCCCAATCAGGAGCTGGACGGGCGAATTCACGAGCGATGTCAGCAGGCCATCGATCTGATCCTTAGTTCTCAAAAGGAGAATAAGTCGTTCCAGTTTCGAGGTGGGTGGCGCTACACTCCCGACTCTCGCGACGCCGATCTATCCGTGAGCGTCTGGCAACTGATGGCGCTGCGATCGGCCAAGAACGATGGTTTGAAAGTGCCGGCAACGGCGATTGAAGAAGCGGTCGAATACCTGCGGCGGTCGTACGCGTCCCCCTTGGATCGTAACGGGATCCCCGATAATCGAGCGAGTGGCTTTTGCTACACGCCGGGGCAGAACAATCCCACGTTCACGATGACGGCAGCCGGGTTGCTGGCCATGCAGGTCTGTGGCGAATACGAGTCTCCGTTAGTCATCGGCGCGGCCGATTGGCTACTGGAACATCCTCCCAGGTGGAACGAGCGATTCTGTTCCTATGGCACTTACTACTACGCTCAAGGAATGTACCAAAGAGGCGGCAAGCATTCCGAAACCGCTCGGCAATTGGTCCAAGATATGCTATTGGAAAAACAGAATCCCGACGGTTCTTGGAAGGCTGAGAACGGATCCGAAAGTGGGGTGGGACATGTTTATGCGACCGCCATGGCCATCCTCAGTTTATCCGTCAAGTATCACTATCTGCCGATCTATCAGAAGTAGGTAACCTGCGGATGCGTTTGGGCGGCGTCGAAAGCGGGAATTGCCCCGTCGAGACGAGCGGGCTAGAATGGTGACGTTGGAGGAGCGCGATTATGGTGAAATCTGTGGAAGGGATCTATCGGGCAGGAAAGGTAGAGCTGCTCGAACCGCCACCGCAAGGGGCCG
This sequence comes from uncultured Planctomycetota bacterium, assembly GCA_963700515.1. Taxonomy (GTDB): domain Bacteria; phylum Planctomycetota; class Planctomycetia; order Pirellulales; family Pirellulaceae; genus JAJRVM01. The sequence goes on from CAVOXY010000009.1 coordinate 78,565, forward strand.
AGGGACGGGTGATTGTCACTTTCCTGTCCGTCCCTGTCGCTGTGAACCTGGCGGAGCGCGGCGTCGATCCGGCTCAAGCTGCCGACTTGCGGAGTCGCCTGGCGGCATTCGAGGAAGACTGGAGTCGCTCCGAAATGGACGTTTACGATGCCCTCTGAGCGTGGCGATGTAGTCCTGGTACTCTTTCCCGACTCCAATCTCTTGACCGCCAAGCGGCGACCCGCGTTGGTAATACAGGCCGACGCTCTCGGGACGGGACTTGCCCAGACAATCGTGGCCATGATTACCAGCAACCAGGCCCGCGCCGGGCACCCTAGCAGGGTTGCGGTTCCTCGCACTTCCACGGAAGGATGCGAGATGGGTCTACTGACCGATTCGGTAGTCATGACCGACAATCTCGCCACCGTGCTGGATGTGGAAATCGACCGTGTGATCGGCCGGTGCACGATCATGCCGGCCGTGGAGGCCGCCTTGCGTCACACGTTAGGGCTGTGCAGATCGCATCAGGTAGCTGCCACGGAAGGATACTCAGCCGGCACAACTGACCGACGGAGGGAGCAAAAATGCTCGCCACTGTGCATGGCACAACCGGAAACCGATTGTGTGATCAGCTATACCATTGCCATATCCTCAAACAGCCGGGAATGAATGCCTAGCGTATACAGGTGTAACGGTGACTGATGAATTCGCTGCCCGCTGGGAACTTGAGCAGTTGGACCAACATGGACTTGAGAATCCGCACACTGATGGTACTGGTGTCTGTTCTTGGTGTTTACTCCGGGTGGATTCCCAGGGTAACAGCCGAGGACTGGCCTGCGTGGTTAGGTCCGAACCGCACCAACCTTTGCCTGGAAAAGGGTTTCCCCAAGGAGTGGCCCGAGGCCGGTCCCCCGCTGGCCTGGCAAACCACCGGCATAGGAGAAGGTTATGGCGGGCCCGCGATCAGGGGCACCATGCTCTATATCACAGGCCATAAGGATGGCAAACAATGGGTCTTTGCCCTGGACGTCAGCCAGAACGGCCAGCAGGTGTGGGCGACCGATTTCGGCCCGGTACGGCACGAAGGGAGCGGTTACCCTGGGACTCGAGTAACACCCTCCTTGGACGAGGATCGGCTGTACGTTCTGGGAATTGCCGGGGAATTGGTTTGCCTGGATATCAATGATGGCCGAACAATCTGGCGGAAAGACCTGGTCAAGGACTTTGGCGGCAAGGTTCCCTACTGGGGCTATTCCGAATCGCCTCTGATTGATGGTCTCCACGTAGTTTGTACTCCTGGTGGTAAGGAAAACACGATTCTCGCCTTGAACAAGTCGGATGGCAGCCTGGCCTGGGGATCACCCCTTGGCGATGAAGCCGATTATTCTTCGATCGTGAAGGGCCAATTCGATCAGGTTGAGCAATACGTCAATGCCACCCGCCAAGGTGTCATTGGCGTGGAAGCCAGGACTGGCCGATTGCTTTGGCGATACGCCGCCTTGGCCATCCCCGAAGGAGGACCGGGGGCCACGATCTCGACTTGCATCATTTCCGAGGACGCTGTGTTCGCTACGCGCGCCTACGGCTTCGGGTGTGCACGGATTGATATCCGCCGTGTCGGCGATCAATTCAAGGCGGAAGAAACCTTCCTGACCAAGAAGATGCAAAACCACTATGGGGGCATCGTTGTCGTGGATGGAATGCTCTATGGCACCAATAATCCCAGCCTGCTGACCTGTGTAGATGCCAGAACGGGGGAGGTGAAGTGGAGCGACAGAAAACCAGGCAAGTGTTCGATCCTCTATGCGGATGGCATGCTCTTCTGCCGCGACGAAAAAGGCCCCATCACGCTCGTCGAAGCCACTCCCGCCGGGTACAAGGAAAGAGGCCGTTTCGAGCAACCGCATCTCAGCGGCAAGAATGCCTGGCCGTACCCCGTCATTGCCAACGGCTATCTATATATCCGCGACCAGGATTTGTTGTTGTGTTACCAACTGAAATGATTCAGCACTGACGCATCAAGGACCGCCCCTCCTGGCCGCCGCGGATAGGACAGCGTAGCAGATGACGCTGTCGTAACGCTGGCATCGTATCGAGCCAAGCCTCTTCCTTGAGCGCGAGAAAATCCCGCGGCGTTTTCACTTTCGCATGAGGGATTTCTAAGCCAAACGGTGATTATATAGATAGAGGAACGGTTTCACGGCACGCGCCAGGAGCGGGCGCGAAGAATGGTCCCGTATTCCTTCTCTCGTCAATTTCCGGTTGGAACCGGCATGCTGGAGAACGTATGAAGCAATTCCCGCCTCTCCACTCATGTTGACATGTGTCAACGCCCGACCTAGTATTGAGTGAGCCGATGGCTTCCAGGCCGCGTCACCAGAACAAACACATTGAAAACGTCCTCCAGTACGCTGAGACGCTGGGGTGGCGAGTAGAAAAATCCAGTGGCCAGGCCCACATATGGGGGAAAATGTACTGCCCACGACACACACGCGACGGGTGCAAAGTGGCTGTCTATTCGACTCCCAGAAGTCCAGAGAATCACGCACGTCAATTGCGTAGCGAAATCGATCTCTGCGATCACTTTTGAGTTGAGCGAGAAATATGGCTGAATACGATTTCACCCTGATTCTGTCCGACGACATCAGTGATTTCACCGATGAGAACATCGATGCCTTATACGAAGCGGGTTGCAGTGACGCGACGATCGCTCAGCGATATGGTCGCATCTATGTGACGTTCTGTCGGGATCGTGAGAGCTTGGCTGCGGCGATAACGAGCGCCATTGAAGACGTCAGAAAGGCGTCGGTGTGTGCGGGCGTGATGCGTGTGGATAGCTGCAATCTTGTGACGCAGGCGGAAATTGCCAGACGCATGGGGAGACCGCGGCAGGCAGTTGGTCAGTATATTTCTGGCGAGCGCGGCCCTGGCTCATTTCCTCCACCAGCGTGCAACATCGTAGAGGGGCAACCGCTCTGGTATTGGTGCGAAGTCGCGTATTGGCTGTCCCAGCACAACATGATCAGTGCAACCGCCAACCGAGAGGCCCAAGAGGTCGCGGTCATAAACACTCTTCTGAGTTGGAGCACCTCAAAGTGATCGCGCCAGAGATCACCGAACGGCTCCTCAAGGAATTTTGCATTTGCGGACCGCTTCAAGATGCGTAGGCTCGGACTCGATCAGGCAATGGGGCTTCAGGATTTCTCGTGGCTAAACGTAGACGCGCGACCATATTCGAGGCAGCAACAGGCGAACACCCGTGGCGTTAGCTGGCGGGCACTTCCCCTCGGGTAGCGAGACCTCCCCGCGAACGAATGCGGAATGCGCAATGCGGAATGCGGAATGACGAAGAGGAAAAGGGGCGAGGAAAAGGGGCGTAGTATGGCACGATAAAGACTCGCCCTTGTGTGCATGGAGGAATCATTCCATTTCTGTTCCGCTCGGTTCTACAGCCCCGCCGGGTTCATCCCGGCGGACTGAGGACTGGCCAGCTACTGCAAGCGAAACACGAAGTGTGTCGGCCGAGCCAACCGCGGGGAGGCAAAACGGCGGCTTGCCGAGGCCGAAACAGACCGCGGCTTGACTGGGTCGCGAAGGCGAGCCGGCGTGATGGCACGTTGGGGACGCGACCGACAGTGTGTCATGGTGTGAAGGTAGCGGACCAGTTGTGGCCCCGCCGGGATCAACCCGGCGGAAGCCTAAAAGGTGGATGGCCTCATCGTAGCGGACCAGTTGTGGCCCCGCCGGGATCAACCCGGCGGAAGCCTAAAAGGTGGATGGCCTCATCGTAGCGGACCAGTTGCGGCCCCGCCGGGATCAACCCGGCGGAAGCCTAAAAGGTGGATGGCCTCACCGTAGCGGACCAGTTGTGGCCCCGCCGGGATCAACCCGGCGGAAGCCTAAAAGGTGGATGGCCTCATCGTAGCGGACCAGTTGTGGCCCCGCCGGGATCAACCCGGCGGAAGCCTGCCAGGCAGATCGCATGAGGGTGGCTGACCAGTCGATCCTCCGCCGGCGCCAGGCCGATCGAGGGATCAAGAATGATTGCCACTGTACACGGCACGACAGGGTCCAAGAACCGACTTATTAGCAGCCCATACCACTCCCCATTTTCCGCGCAGCACACGAAAGCGATGTAAAGTGGAAAATCTGCATTCCGTCTACAACAGGATCGAAGTCGGCATCTGGGTCGTCTTCGGAGTTGGTTTTCTAATCGCTGCGTTTCGCCAGGCTGGTTCGGCCCGCACGCGTTGTTGTATCGCGTCTTTTACGTTCCTTCTGTTTGGAGCTTCAGACGCCTTCGAATTACACACGGGAGCCTGGTGGAAACCTTGGTGGTTGCTTGCTTGGAAGGCGTGGTGCGTACTCACGTTGCTAGGGCTTTATGTTGAGAATGTCACGTCCCGAGTGCGCCGCAAGGCGAAGGCAACAAAAAAGGGCGAACGCTGATTCGCTGGACAGCGAAAAGAACACGGAGTGCTCTTGCGGACCCTTTGCACTTGCGACAACGGCGGTGTTGTTAGAAAATCAGTAACGCTTTAGCGGATTGGGGGGTCCCGTAGAGTGTGACAAGCTCGCCATGCATAAAGTCGGCAGTCGCATGAGGCCTGCAGGCGAGCGCCGGCACACCAGAATCCGGGATGGAACCCGATAGGATGGAACCCGATAGGTCGCGCAAGCCGCATTCCGCGGATGCCTTCGGCTTCCTTTTCCGACTCGTCAAGGAGAGCGTGTGACATGTTCTATGGCGTAAGAGAATACGCTATCCTGGTGACGATTATCTCGCTTGCGGTTCATCTCTTTGTTCGTCGATACGTTGTTGCCTGCGTGGTAATTGCCGTTGTTTCCTCCATTGTCAACTTGGCCCACGAGACCTGGTTGGCGGACTTTGACGTGAATCTTGCCTGGGGACCATTCATGCTCGCAATCGGCACGATCTTTGCTTTCCCGGTTGCTGCGGTCACGGGAATTTCGTTCGCTTTTGTTCGTGCCTGTCGCAGTCGCAGTCCGCAATAATGCAGAGACGCAAGTCCGGCTTCAGCGGTCCTTCCGGTACAGCAGCACGGGGGCGCTGGGGCGTTGCGAGATGGTGACCGATAGTCCCTCGTGCATCAACTGGTGGCCGGAGAGTTGTTGGGTGTGACCGGTGTCCAGATCGGTGAGCGTATACTGGGCGTCGGGCTCGAGTCCACCCAACAGGAAGCGGGCCGACTCATACGGACTTTCGGCTCGGCGGAACACCTGTATCATTCCTTCGCCGAGGTCAGGCCGATCGAATTGCCACGCCATCCACGCGGTGTTTTCCAGGCTGTACGGGGTCAGGGGATAATAGTCGCCCAGCATGTAGTCGCACACGCGACGCCATTGGTCCACCATGCGGTGGTACTGCGTCCAGTCGAGTCCCTCCTGCCGCGGCTGATCGCGGCCGATGCCCAGCCACGGACACCAATGGCTGCGCACGACGTAGTCGCTGGTGTCGGGCACGCCGGTGCCGAAGTACGGAATCCACTGCGCCATTCCAAACGTGTGACACTGCGTGCCGACCGGCTCGAACCGATAGTCACTGCGCAGCAGCGGCACGGCTCGGCGGAGCGTTTCAATATCGTTTCGCCGCCCGCCGCTGGCACACGTGTCGATCGGCATGTCGGGATGCCGACGCCGCAACTCGTCCCAGTACGCCAAGTAGCCTTCGACATGGCGAATCTCGGTGATCCCCTGCCGGTCGGGCGGATCATTGCCGCGCCAATAGCCCAGCGGATCCATGTTGAAGTCCTGGCGATACAGGTCGATCCCCTGTTCGGTCAGCATGCGGTCGACGTGATCGGTGAGCCACGTGCGGGCCTCGACGTTGCCAAGATTCAGCAGGCCTCCTTGCTTGCCGCCCAAAACCCACTCGGGATGATTCTCGGCGAGCCAGGTCCCGGCATGGACCCGTTCCGGCTCGAACCAGACCACCAGTTTCATGCCCTTGGCGTGGACGTAGTCGGCCACTTCCTTGAGGCCCTTGGGGTACCGGTGTGGGTCCGGCTGCCAGGTGCCGACGTGCGGCCAACCCTCCGGCTCGCACGGGTACCAGCCGGCGTCGATCCACCAGTAGTCGAGCTTCACTCCCGCATTGACGTAGGCATCGACGTACTTCATTTCATCTGCGGCGTTGCTCCGCATGCCGGGATACGAATCGCTGGTACACATCATGAGCCCGGTCGGCATTGGTTTCCCGCCGGGCCGGGGGAGATTGTGTGCGAGCATCCAGCGGCGCCAGATGTTCTGCGACCGGACAACGTCCCCTTTCCAGAACTGGACGACCGCTAACGGTGTGCGCACCATTTCCTTCGGCTGGAGCTTGAAGCGGGTCAGTTCCTGGCCGCCGCGAACGCGCAGGCCGACCGCGTCGTCGCGGCGGAACTCGGCAGCCCACTGGCCCGGCCAGCCGAGCACCACGATGACGCCTTGCCCCGGCCAGGCGACGTTGAAATACGGCATGTCGCTGTTGGTCGAGCGGCCGCCGGAGGTCGCAATTCGCTGCGTCGCTCCCGGTGGCAGCGGCGTGACATGGGGCTGGTAGTCGTTTGGCCCGGCAGGACTACCGGTGTTGTGATGCAGCGTGAACTCGCCCTCTTTGCCGCGACGAAACTGCGTGTCGATCGCTTGGATCTCGGACAATAGTGGCGTGTCGGTCTCGCCCTGGTTCGCGAAATAAACGGTCCACTCGACCGTCGGGAAATCGAGATACTCGATTGCGACGCACCGAACCTGCAAGGCCGTTTTCGGATCGGTGTAGGTGAGCGTGTATTCTGTCCGTTGGTCATCGACGCGGCGAGATTCACGGGTGACCTCCCACGATTTCAACAGCTCAGCTGATGGCTGACCATCGTAGACAAATGAAAACGGCGGGTCGCTGGCGGCAATCGGATCGTCGTCCAGCGATGGGAAGATCGCCCAGCCAAACATCGTTCCCATCTTCCAGCACGACCTTCGCTTCAGCCCAATCTGACTGATCGCAGGAAATGTTGTCTCCCGCATCGTCGACCTGCAGCATGAATTCAGTGGCGCCGTCCAAGTCTACGGTCAGCGGCACGCCCGCCATGCCCTCGCGCATGACCTGCGAGCGGAACTTTTCCTGATCACCGACGAGGACGGAGAAGATGACGCTCCCCCTGCCGCCGATGGTCTGATCGTTCGAGTCCACACCGACAACCGCGGTGAACGTCTTTCCCGGTCCGGGCAGACGGACCACCACGCTGCTCTTGGCGTGACAGTAGAGCCCACGGTCGTAGGTAGCGCCTGCGACGGTCAACGGGCGACCTTCACCTCGCGTGTTTTGCAGGACCGGATCGTGATTCGCCAGTACGACGAGTCCCGCACGGATCTCTGCATTTTGCGGCGGCGACTGAAACTTCGCCGCCACCCAGCGGTGAGCCGTGGCCATTTCTTCCGACGTGGCCGTGGTCGCGGCATGCACGAGGCCGGTGCCGCCAGTCAGGCTCAGGATGAAGAGCGAAACGAAACATCGCGTTCGACGCAAGAGAATTGCTGGATAGTACATGCGTGGGTTCCTCAGTGTTGTCTTAGCGTGACCATCAGCAAGGCCACAACGGTGCCGTTGGGTCCCTCCAACAGCACCGTCTGATGTGCGACCTACAGTTGCTCTCGCGGACACCCAGTCGATCAGTTGCTCTGATTTCGATTCGGCCTTCGCAGTTCAATAATCTTGCCTTTCATTTCCTCAAACGATTTCTTCTGTTCGGCCGTCAGTGCGTCGAGCGCCTTCTGATCCGCGTCGGCGCGGAGCTGACGAAGTTCTTGATTCAAGGAACTCCGCTGATTCTGGCTCGCGTCGCTCATCTTGCCGTACAGTTCCGCCTGTTTCGCCTGCAGCTCTGTTTTCACTTCAGCCAACTTCTGCTTCTGTTGGTCCGAAATCTCGAGTCGCCTGGCCAGTCGCTCGTTGGTCAGGCTGTCCGACGCCGCGTTGACCTGCAAGCGGATTTGGAAGAGCCGCATCATCTGCTCTCTCTCCAGCAGGCCTCGCATCTCTTCGCGCAGCTTGCCGTCCAGTTGATCGCTCAACTCACTCATCTTCTCCGCGCGCTTTGCTCGATCTTCGATATCCCGCAGCGCCGAGAATTGCTCCCTCATCTCCCCCATGAGTTTCTCGGTGATCGCTTTCACCTGCGTCTTCTGCTCGTCGGTCAGCTTCATTTCCGCCTGGACCTGCTCTCTATTGAGCAGGCCAAGGAAACTGCTGCGACTCATTCCACGGCCGCGCCCTTGCTGCTGCGCTTGAGCAGCAGTGGTAACAAAGACGGCTACCAGTGCCAATGACAAAGTGACTCCGAACAGGCTTGGTGCTCGTACCATCTCACACTTCCTCTACATGGATAGACAAAAGAAGCCCTGAACGATTCCACGGTCATCCCATTATCGAGTCATGCGAATCGTCGTGCAACCAGTCGCAGCAACCGTTCACAGCCTCCAGCCGCAAAGGCTTACACTAGACGGGACCAACGGTCGAAAGTCGCAATTGGCTGCGTGTTCTGTTAGACTATGGTGAAAGCGAAAGGAGCGGACCGCAAATGAATACGAGCAGTCGGCGTAACTTTATCAAGGCGGTCGGCGCTGCGACCGCGATGGCCTTGCCAGGGATTCCTGGCGGCGCCGCGGAACTCGCGGGCAGGACGCCCGGAAGCAAGCCGATTGCGGGGAGTTGGATCAGTATTCTGTGGAACGACCGGCGGCACTTCTATTGGAACGATACATGTGCCAAGTTCACGGCCCAGCAATGGGACGATGCGGTCAAGGAAATGTCCGAGATCGGGATGGAGTATCTCGTACTGTTGACCGTTGCCAACGGTGGCAAGGCATTTTACGATACACCGCTCTTGCCCAAGGCGAAGGAGCTGGTGTGCGAGAATCCGATCGAAGCATTGCTTTCGGCGGCCGACAAGTACGGAGTGAAGTTCTTTTTGAGCTGCGACTTATTCGGCGACTGGCCGACTGCCGCAACGCTCAACGAGCCCGAGACGGTGCGGGCTCGATTGCAGATGATGGAAGAGGTCGCCAAGCAGTACGCGCACCACGAGAGCTTCTATGGTTGGTATTGGTCGATCGAAGCCTACCTGACCCCCTATTTCGTGCCGGCCTTCGTCGAGTACATCAACACGTGCAGCCGGGAAGCACGCAAGCTCACGCCGAAGGCCAAGATGCTTGACGGCGCCGTACTATACTCACAAGGCGGTGAACGACGATCGATTTGTCAGACAGTTAGACGGACTCGACGTGGACATCATCGCCTATCAGGACGAGGTGGGCTGTTTGAGAATGACTCCCGAGCAGAGCGCCCGGGCGTTTGCCACGTTGCGTGCCGTACATGACAAGGTGCCCCAACGCGCTTTGTGGGCCGACGTGGAGACGTTTGCCTGGGAAGGCGAGCCGAACAGTCCGGAGTCCCCCTTGATTCCGGCACCCTTTTCACGGATTCAGGAGCAACTGGAAGCGGTCGGACCGTACGTCGACAAAGTGCTGATTTATCAATACCAGGGCATCATGAACAAACCGGGAAGCAAGTCGCCGGCTGGACACCCCGACGCGACCAGGCTCTACGCCGATTACGTCAAATGGCTCCGGGAGTAAGTGGCCCAGCGACTTGCGGCGGCTCTTCAGCGTGATCGCCGTGTCCCCTGTCACGCTGGGTATACTCCACACGACTTCTGCCTCAATGCGGAGATTGTCATGCGCATAGCATTCCTCACGACTCTTCAGTTCTGTGTCCTCATCTCGTCGCTCCTCGCGGAAGACGTCAAGACGACAGATACGTACGTCCGCATCAAAAAGAGTATTGATGCGGTATCAGCGATCAACACGCACGATCATCTTGATGCCGTTCGAGCGAATCGGACCTCGCGACCGGACGGAGCGCGGCGAGGGAATGACGCTGCGAAGCATCTGGGCGGGGAGCTACTTCCCTTGGATCCATCCTCTGGAGCCATGGCCGGAAGACGGCCAGTTCGACAACTGGTGGTCGAAGGCTCAGCACAACTTCACAAATGCCAGGGCTACCAGTTTCTACCGCTATCTTCTGCCGGCATTTCAGGATCTGTACCATGTCGACTTCGACAGGATCACTCCCGAGCAAGCTCGTGAGCTAAACGACCGCATTTTCGAGAACTACAAGACCGACCGTTGGCTGACGGAGGTCATTACCGAACGAGCCAACATCGAGCTGATGGTGATCGATCCCTATTGGGCACGTTTGGCCTGCACGACCGACTATCCGTTCACCGTCGCGCTGTGCAACGTGACTTCGGTGGTGCGAGGGTTTCACGCGACCGAGTTCAGCGATCCGCTGGACGATCCCTACGTCTTCGCCAAGCAGCATGGCCTGGACGTGGATTCCTTGGATGACTATCTAGCCGTACTCGATCAATTGCTGGCCACCGCCAAGGAAAAGGGCGCCATCTGCCTGAAGACGACGCTCGCCTACAATCGGACGCTGCAATTCGAGAACGTCTCGAAGGAGGATGCGGCCAAAGCGTTTGGGCGACCGCGCTCGGAGCTATCCGATCGGGAGATCAAGGACTTCGAAGATTACATTATGTGGCGATTGGTCGAGTTGAGTGCGAAACACGATCTTCCGTTCCAGATTCACACGGGACAGGCGAGGATCCAAGGCTCCAACCCGATGTTACTGGTCGACCTGATTGAGGCAAACCCCAAGACGAAGTTCATCCTCTTTCACGGCGGGTTTCCCTGGGTGGGAGAAACGGGAGTCATTGCCATGCGTTTTCGCAACGTCTGGATCGATTCCGTCTGGCTGCCCACCTTGAGTTACACGATGGCCAAGCGCGCCTATCAGGAGTGGTTGGAGGTATGTCCCTCGAACCGGATCATGTGGGGATCGGATACGGGCACGGCGGAAGGCATCTACGGCGCCACCGAATTCACGCGACGGTGCGTGGCCGAGGCGTTGGCGGAAAAGGTGATCCGCGGCGAACTCCGCGAAGAACACGCACTCAAAATCGGCGGGCAGATTATGCGAGAAAACGCCCTGGAACTCTTTCCTCAGCTGCGTGAACGACTCTGGCGGGGAAAATAGGGGGAGTAAAGGAAGGCACGGGTAGTGATATGAGCCGCTAAAAAAACGGCTCTTCGACACTGTATTGTCGTGTGCAGTGGCGACCAGTTTTGTTCCCTCGATCGGCTTCCCCGGCTTCCGTCGGGTTCATCCCGGCGGGGCCACAACTGGTTAGCTAGGCTCGGCCATCGGCTTTCCCGGCTTCCGTCGGGTTCATCCCGGCGGAGCCACAACTGGTCGGCTAGGCTCGGCCATCGGCTTCCCCGGCTTCCGTCGGGTTCATCCCGGCGGGGCCACAACTGGTTAGCTAGGCTCGGCCATCGGCTTTCCCGGCTTCCGTCGGGTTCATCCCGGCGGGGCCACAACTGGTCAGCTAGGCTCGGCCATCGGCTTCCCCGGCTTCCGTCGGGTTCATCCCGGCGGGGCCACAACTGGTCAGCTAGGCTCGGCCATCGGCTTCCCCGGCTTCCGTCGGGTTCATCCCGGCGGGGCCACAACTGGTCAGCTACCGTCACACCATGACACACCGTCGGTTGAGTCCTCAATGTGCCATCACAGCGGCATGCCTACGAGACCGAATCAAGCCGCGGCCTGTTGCGGCCTCGGTCGTGTCGCCGTTGTGCCTTCGCATCGTCGACTCGGCCGGCACACTTTGCGGCTCATCGGCAGTAGCCGGCCAGTCCGCAGTCCGCCGGGATCAACCCGACGGGGCTGAAGGCACGCGCGGAACAGAAAGGGGACGATGCCCGGATGCGAACAATGGCAAGTTCTTTTCGCGTCATACGACTCCTGACGCTACAATGCTTGGCCCGCCACGGTTCTGGACGTTATGCTGTTCTTGTTTCGCCAGTGAGCGGCTTGAAGTGATGTGGGATCGAGAGAAAGCTGTGGGACAAAAAGATCGACTCCCCTTGATCACGCCGCGCGTTCTGGGAAGATTCTGCGCAGGTACTGGTAATCGGCGGCGTAGTCTTGAGCCGCGCCGTGGGGGGTGGCCGCCTCGAGGTGGATCCAGCCGCTGTAGTCGATTTTATCCAGCGCCTGGCGGACCTTCATGAAGTCGATGCGCCCTTGCCCGAGCCGGGAGTCTCCATCCTTGAAGTGAAACTCACAGATGGCCTTGCCCAGGAGCGGGATTTCCTTGAGTACATCGCGCCCCTTGTCGGTCGAGTTGCCAACGTCGTAGTAAACCTTCAGCGCCGGCGAGCCGACGCGCTCGAGGATCCTCAGGTTATCCTCGGCACTCAGGTAACTCTCCAGCCCCAGGGTCATTCCTTCCTTCTCCGCCTTGGGAGCCACGCCCTTGAGCACGCTGACCAGTTGATCGATCTCCTTGGTGTTGGCCATATCGAGATCGCCGGGACCGAAGCAGGCAGGCATGATGAGCGACAAGCCCAGCGCTTGGCCGGCGTCGATCGAGTCGGCCAGCCATTGTGCCGCGCGGGGATCGCTCTTGAGTGGCATCGTGTTCGTCCACGCCAACGAGGCGGAACTGATCTCCAGACCCGTATTCTTGACGGCGTCCAAGTACGCTCGTTGCACCTCGGGTTTCCGGAGATCCACGCCGTCGTCGCCCGTGCCCATGCCGAGCTGAATACCGTCCAGCCCGATCCGTCGCGCCGTCTCGAGGGAGGCGGGTTCACATTTCCCGAGCATCCACTCGCATCCGCCGATCTTGAACCAGCGTGAGTCCGCGGCCGCCAGCAGCGGCTCTATTGCGGCCGCCATCAGTCCCGCCGCTGCCAGGCTGCTTTGCATGAGCATCGAACGTCGAGTCAATCTGTTGCCAAAGATACTCATCGGAAATTCCCCTGCTTATCGTAACGCCACTTTGTTGTGAGGCAATTTCGCGAACCACAAACTACTTGGTCGTTTAACCCGCAGCCGGAGGCGAGGACACGGTAGGATTGGGCGGCATCGGTACGAGCTGCTTCCTCGCCTTCGGCTGCGGGTTAAACGATGTTGCTACCGACTGTTACGTTGCGTAATGGAATATGAAATCGCGCTGCCCAACTAGGACCGCTTGGAAAACACTTCTCTTGCGTAGCGGCAACTGAGGCGATGGGCCTCGTCGATATCCATGGTCTGTGGCGTGCCGTTCTCCGGGCCCTGCTCCAGAACCAGGTGCGGTTTGACTCCCATTTCACGGAGCGTCTTCCACAAAGCCCGATAATCGATGTCTCCGTCGCCGAAAGTCTCGCTCCAGATGTTGTTCTGCGACTGACGCAGATGCAATTCGGTGACCCGCTGGCCATACAGCTTCACGACGTCGAACAAGGCCACCTGCGAATGACCTGCGCCGCGGTAGACCCAGTGGGCATCCAGACAGAGGGACAGGCAGTCCGGTTGGGTCGCGAGCATCATGTGATGGAATTCCCGTGCCGCATGTTCGAGCTCGACATCGTGATTATGATAGGCCAGAGTCATGCCCAGAGCGGCCAGTTCCCGTCCCAGTTGGTTCAGGCCGGCGGCCTGGGCAATTAGCTGCTGGTCGGTCTTCCCGAGCCGGTTTGGCAGCGGACTTGGGTTGGTGACGATGATCTTGGTTCCGACGGCCTTCGCCTGCTTGGCAAGCGCCACGATCCGCTGGATCTCCTTTTCGGATGTAGCTGGATCGAGCAACTCGCTGCCGGTATAGACGCTGCGCAATTCGAGGCCGTGCCGGGCCAATTGCGAGGCCAACACTTCAGCCTGCTCGGGCGATTGAAGCCCCGGTTCCAGCCCGTCGATCCCGCAGGCGGCCAGTTCCGACAACTGCTCATCGAAGCTCATGTCCGGCCGCTTCTTGTCGCGGCCGCGCATCGCGCCGACGGACCACTGGTTGATTGACACGTGCGGTAATGGCTCGGCCGGCGCATCCGCACCCAAGAGTTTTCTACCGCAGAGCAACGTTGCCGCGCCCAGCCCCATGCCAGCCAGGAATTCTCGGCGGTCGTGACGGTGTAAGTGCACATATCTTCACTTCTCCTCGGCAAAGGATCACTATCCGCGTTGGCAATAATCAGTTCGAAACGACTACGTCGTCTCGCTGCAAGAACGTCAATATCGCTCCGCCGGCTGCGCGGTGCAAGAGGCGCTGATGCTCTCCTACGTAGAACGGAATTCATTCCGTTTATGCAGCACCCATCGCTCCCCACTTCCCCTACGCAAAACCGAATTCACTGCGTTTCCGCAGTTCCCACCGCCTCTCCACTTGGCGAGGGGCGATCCTCCCGTGCCAGGCCGCGAGAAAGCCGGCAACTGTTCCTTCCTCCGATGCGTCCGTTACCGGCAAACGACAGCCTCTTAGTGCGGTGTTATTGGGCTTTTGGCGAGTCTACAATGTTGGCATGTTGCTGGAAGTGCACAACGGGATCCAGGAACGGAATTGCCTGTCCGATTCTGGATCCTACCTCTTGACGAACCGAACGATTTCTCTGGAGTGACCGCTATGATGAGACTGCCGCTGCGACGCGTGATCCTGTTGGTGGGTGCTACTGTTTTTGGCCCGCTATTGATGGCTGCGGCAGCAGAACCGCCGAGCGAAAGTCAGGCTATTGTCACCCTTCAGAAGCCCTGCCAACTAGATCGGGACGTCAAGGTCCACATGAAGTATCTGCTCCAACTACCCAACGACTACGATCAACAGGAATCGTTACCTGTGTTGTTGTTCCTGCATGGTGCTGGCGAGCGGGGCGATAACCTCGATCTGGTGAAGAAGCATGGCCCGCCGAAGCTCATCGAGGCGGGACAGGAGTTTCCATTTATCGTCGTGTCACCTCAGTGCCCGGAAGGTCGCTGGTGGGAGCCGTTCGAACTGGCGGCACTGTTGGACGAGATTGTCGAGAAGTACAAGGTCGATCAGGATCGCATCTATGTAACGGGGCTCAGCATGGGCGGCTTTGGCACGTGGTCACTGGCTGCGTACCAGCCCAAGCGATTCGCTGCCATTGTGCCCATTTGCGGCGGTGGCGAGCCGTTTACGACCCGATTATTCGCCAAGGTGCCGGCCTGGGTGTTCCATGGCGCGAAAGATTTCGGTGGTCCCCTTGGAACGGTCCGAAAGAATGGTCGAAGCGATGAAGAAGGCGGGAGGCAATGTCAAATTCACCGTCTTCCCGGAAGCCGGACACGACTCGTGGACCGAGGCCTACGCCGACCCCGAACTGTACCAGTGGCTGCTGCAACAGAAACGGGCAGCGAACTAGTTCCCCCGCGGAGCGGCCAGCATGGACGTTGTATACGTCGTCGAACGCGGCACCGCAGCCTTCGCGGCAAACCGGGCCGCTGTCGATATCGTATGCGCCGGTGACAGCCTGACGGGCTGGAATAACTTCGGGCCGGTCGAGGGCTGGCCCTTTGCCACGTATCCGGACTTTCTGCAAGAGCTTTGTGCAGCCACCTGGCTGGCGGGTCGCCAACGGGGGCATCGCCGGCGAGATCAGTGACAACGGTCCGCAGCAGCTTCGCGACTATCTTGAGCTGTTTCCCCACGCGCGCTGCTTCGTGTTTGGCATGGGAACCAACGACCTGGGGACATGGCCTGACACGGAGGAAACGAGCAGGCGGATCATCGACAATCTAGAGCAAATGGTGCAGGCGGTGTTGGACCGAGGAAAGCGTCCGCTCTTGTTCAACGTGCCGCACGTCAATGAGCGCGTGTTCCCGTCCCGCATGGCCCGGGAGATCCATGGCAAGCGGGACTACCACAATCCACGACTCGACGCGTTCTGCCGGCGAGCACGGCATTCCGTTGGCCGACATCTGCTCGTTATTGCGGGACGAGCATTTTGGCGACGAGTTGCATCCGAATAGCCGAGGGGCAAAGATCATCGCGGAGGCGGTGTTTCAAATACTGTCGAGCGAGTGACCTTATCCTTCCTCGATGACGGCTTCCCAGGTGCAATCGATGCAGCCTTTCACACTCTGGTAGGCCGGGCATTTTTCGGCGTAGGATTCGAGTGCCCGGTCCACCTTGCTGCGGCTGCCCGAGGGGATCTTGAATCGATATCGCAATCGGATCTTCGTGATCTTGAGCACGCCGTCTACGTCTTCGATATCGCCTTCGACATCAGCCACCAAATTACCTGCCGACTTGACTTCCCGCACGTCCAGTGCGGATCCCAGGGTGCCGGTCAGTCACCCGGCGACACCGGCGATGATGTGGTCCAGCGTGGCGGGGTACTCAGGGCCCGTAATCTCCCGGCCATACTTGTCCTGGTAGAAATGTTTGATGCCGCCATGAATGCCGAAATGGAGCGGCTCGTCAAAATTCTCGATGTGAGCGGTGCGATGCGGTCCCTCGTGCTTCTCGATCCGAATACGACTTGTGTGGGCAACGGTCATGGCAGACTCCGAGCATGTTGCAGTGAATGGGTACCGGTATTCTCTGAATGTAACTGATTATCCGCTCGCTGCAACTTCCACGACCAAATCAGATGCCGATCGCCCGCAACAGCCGCTTCCGTCGGGCTTGTCCCGGCGGAGCGACAACTGGCGAGCTACCACATCGCGTATGCACACGCCGCTTCCGTCGGGCTTGTCCCGGCGGAGCGACAACTGGCGAGCTACCACATCGCGTATGCGCACGCCGCTTCCGTCGGGCTTGTCCCGGCGGAGCGACAACTGGTCAGCTACCACGCGAACAGCGCTCCGGCTTGTCGGCGGAGCGAACTGGTCAGCCAGTCCCTCGAGAATCGTTCGAACACGTGTTCCGGTAGCTGGCCAGTTGCGGTCCCGGCTGGGGTGAACCCAGCGGAAACCTCGATGCCACGGTCAAGCTGCGATTACTGCGCGAAATTCACACGCACATGTTCGCCTGATCATGGCTAATTCCATCTGTGTGACACCTTGGTTACCGCCTCGTGGCTCGCATCATTGAGCAGGGCGAACTCTGATTGTGTTCCAACGAGATTGTGGCGGCAAGCAATGTAGAACGGAATTCAGTCCGGTTGTGAATTCCACCGTCGCTCCCACTCTTCCGCTGCGCAGTCAATATCGACAATTCTCCGTCGTTGTTGTCGCCACTTATTCCAATGACCCTGGCTCCCCGAAACGTATGCGAGCGATACCGCACGGCGGAATCGTCAACGTCGCTTTGTGGCCGTCAACAATCGTTAGATCTTCATCGCGTTGAACAAATGTCCCTTTGACGTCGAGCGTGAGGGGGACCAAGAGTCTCGCTATGGGCTGGGCAGGCGCGGCGAAGTTGCGCAGCGATAATTCCAGAGTACGTTGTTCGGCGGTATTCCGGTTGACCACGGTGACATAGACACGTTTACCATCGGGCGTCAGCGAAGCGCACAGGTCGATGTCGGCATCGACGGCTGATGGCGGACGTCTTCAGCAGTCGGTTGCCTTGGTGTGGAGCGTACAGCGCGAAGACCTGTCCATCCGGTTCCAGTTCGCTGCTGAGTGGCTCAACCTTGATGGCGCCCTCGGTGACCGGCTGAAAATAGCCTGTCAGCACCAAGCCAAGGGATTCCGCCTCGCGACAGAAGAGATTAAGCATTCCCGCGGCAAAGACTCCGCCCACCACGTCGCCCGAGCGGCCCCAATCGACATTCCACTCGTAATAGGCGATGCCGAACCGATTCCCGCGGTGGGGAGTGCGGTCGACAAACTGCCGCAGCGAACGGAGCAACGGCAACGCCTCGAGGGTGGACGCTTTGGCGACGTCGGCCATGTTCATCTTGTCGTGATTGGGGAAATACCAGCCGTTCTGAACCATGGCCAAAGATCCGCCGGCTTCGTCCAGAAGGGGCGCGAGCCAGATTGGCAACAGTGCGGGATCGTGGGTCGGAGCACAACCGATGAGTTCGATCGTAGGATCCACCTTCTTCATTGCCTCGGCGAACTGGCGGCTGATGACGGCGCAGGCTTTGGGATCCTTGTTCGTGACCAGACTGATCCCCCAGATTTCGTTGCCGACATACCAGTACTTTACGCGGTACGGGTCTGGATGACCGCGCTGGACGCGGACCTTGCCCCAGCGAGTGTCCGCTGCCCCGTTACAATACTCGACCCAGGCCGCTGCCTCCGCGGGGCTGCCCTGGCCATAACGTATGGTGATGGCTGGCGCACAGTTCAGCTCACGGCAGAGTGACATGTACTGGTCAATGCCAATCTCATGATTGTCGTAGCCGTCCGTGTCAGGTAGCAAGCCTTCCCATTGCGCCGGTCCCAGTGGGGGTCGTTGGTCGACGTCCAGCAGTCCATCCTGCCAGGGGTAATACTCGGCAAAACAGCCGCCCGGCCAGCGCAGGCAACCCGGGTGAAGCGTCTTCAGCCGGTCCACAACGTCCCGGCGCAAGCCATGGAAGTTATCGGCTGGCAGCAAGGATACGGCACCAATCCAGACACTACCCTCCGACTCGCTGTGGATCTCGACCCAGGCATTGGTCTCCGTCGCCGGCGCCACAAACTCGCCACTCAAGAGCTGCCAGTCGCCAGGCTTGGACACCATGCTTTGCTCATAGATGCTCCGCGACTTCTCCGCATCCATGACCCGCATGTGGAGGCGATGCTCAGTGTCCGAATGCGTCCAGAGCCGAAAACCGTACCGCCCATCCTGGCGGAAGGCCAACCATCGGTGGCTTTGACCGATGCCGCCACCGTTTTCGAGTCGAATCGAGTACTTGCCGGCATAGGCCACCTTGTCGTCGGCCAACACTCGGCCACCGTCGGCCATTATTGTCCATCGTTTGGGCAATCCGTTTTCCACGGCGGCAAATTTTCGGTTGGCAATCATCTCGGCGCTGATGCCCTGCCAGATTGCCCGGCGCGTATGTTCCAGATTGTGACCGAACAGCAACGGCGATATCACCGCGCCAGTCCGCGTCGCATCAAGCTCGACGCGAGTTAGTTCCTGGGCGCCGACTCTGACACAGCGCGTCGCCAGAACGGCGAAGAGTACGACGATGGTGACGTGTTTCATAACAAGCACGAAAGTAATGCCTCCAAAGAAACCGCGAGTCTACCACGATTGCGCTAGCATAACGTAATCCAAAGAAAGGTTCCATGAGCAAAAGGCGACTGCACTTCGCGGACAAGGTGTGAGCAGATTCGGTTTCCGCCGGGGCAAGCCCGAATACTGCAAGGTTAAGGTTTTGGGCCTTGTTTCCCAATTGATCTGGACATAAAAGGGCTTCCCTGCGCTGGTGGTTTGGTACGAAACGCCCCACTCAGGCAAGGAAGCCCAAAGATGCTCAGCACCCCTAAAAGAATCTCGCCCGCGTCGACCAACTCGCGCTCAGCTTAACCGATCCAGCCGCACCAAGACAGCTACCGCGGATCGAAAGCCAGGGAAGAAAAAGCCAACATTCAACGCCGTGCGAAGGAAGGTGAAGGCGATGTTGGATTCCGATGAACTTCTGCTGCCGAAGCTTTTCGATGATTCTTCGGTCAAAGCGTTGCTGCAAGAGATTGAGCCGAAGGAAGTGGTTCGTCGTGATCGTGTGTATCGTGTCCCGGTAACGCTTTCGCTTTTCGTGCAACAAGTTCTGTCGAAAGATCGTGGATGCAAGGAGGTCATCACGCTGCTTAACAAACGTCGCAAGGCAGAACAGCTTTCGGAAGTAAGCACGAACACGACGAGCTACTGCGGAGCAAGGATGCGAATTCCGTTGCTGTTGATTGAAGAATTATCACAACAAACGGCTCAGTTAGCATTCGATCAACTACCGGCGGACTGGCAGTGGCGCGGACATCGAGTGCTGTTGGTCGACGGACTGGTTGTCAGCGCTCCTGACACGCCCGAGAATCAAGAAAAGTATCCTCAGCCAAGCTCGCAGAAACCTGGCTTGGGCTTTCCTCAAATTCGCCTGTGCGCGTCGATCTGCTTAACGACAGGCGTGGTTACAGATGTTCAATATGGTCCGGTAGAAGGCAAAAAGACTGGAGAAGCAACGCTTTTTCGTCAAATGTTCAGTCGATTCACGCTAGGCGACATCATCGTCGCAGACAGTAACTTCGAATGTTATCGCGATATGGCGATGCTTGCCGCCCAGGGCGTGCATATGGTTTGCAACATGAATGGTACTCGCACGTCACCATTTACTGGACCATGCGAAATGATCGATGATGAGATCGTAACATTGCCGCGCCCCGGATTTGATAAATCCAGATTCACGCGCGAAGAATGGGAGCAATTGCCAGAGACGATGGACGTGCGCATTATTCGCTACAAGGTCGAAGGCCGTAATTCAGACGTGACGATCGTGACCACGCTACTTGACACCGAAGCTTATCCTGCCGAAGCTATTGCAGAACTCTATAAGTATCGCTGGACCTGTGAACTAGACATACGTTCGATCAAAACGGTACTGGGAATGACATGGTTGAGTTGCCACACGCCTGAGATGCTTGAGCGTGAACTGATGGTCTATTTTTTGGCATACAACTTAATTCGAGTGACGATATGCGACGCGGCGCAAATCGCAGACTGCAAGCCCCGCGATCTTAGCTTTAAGAACGCCAAAGATTCGTGGCTACAGTTGGGACAGGATGGTCGAGAGATCAACGATATTGCATGGCTGCTCTGGTCTATCGCTGACTCGCGGCTACACAATCGCCCTCGACCTAGCGAGCCTCGGAAGATCAAACGCCGAAACAGCAAGTACGAAAAAATGAAACTCCCGCGAGACCAGGAAAAACTAGCACTTTCGCCTTAACCTTGCGGTATTCGGGGCAAGCCCGACGGAAGCCGGAGTATGGAATAGTCCGACACACGAGGGGCGACATTGTTTCGTGCCTTCTTCCCCTGGATGGGATGATTGATCGTCGACGAGAGTGTCCAGTGAAGGGCAGCGGACCTGGCCTCGCTTTCTCTCGCTC
>CAVOXY010000010.1:0-139898 GCA_963700515.1 uncultured Planctomycetota bacterium
ATCCCTGATCGGAGAGATAGCGCTCAAGCAATTGACGCAGTCGCAGGTCGTCGTCAACGACAAGAATCTTGGCTTTGAGTTCATTCATGGCCTGAATCCTAGCGGGATAGCCCGCATTCTGCCAGCAGGCTTTACAAACGATTACAAAGCCGGTGCCCGCGCAACATCCCGCTTACAGGCAGCACCGAGAATGCAAGCGTGCCGGAGAGTATTTCGGTTTTGAGGCCGCCATACAGCGACTTGCGAGAGAGGAAGACGACCATGAAAGCATTGTTTTTCAGCATCGCGCTGGCCGCCGGGTTGGCATTGTGGGGCGCCGCGCCAGGTTTCGATCGATCATTTGATGGAAGCCAGCAGGATTGCGGGCGAGCAGGTTTACGATCTCCTGCATTGATGGGAATTAAGGCGCAATCGTGAGGACAGGGTGCAAACCGAGATGGGCGGTGGCGACAGTCGCGCTATGGCTGCTGGTGGCCGGAGCCGCGGCGCAGGGGCCGCAGCGCATGCCCGAGCGCGGTGCGGGAACGGGTGGCCCGCGGCGATCTCCGCTGAATCGGTTCGCGAGCAAGCGGCGGCGGAAGACAGTGTCGCTTCGCGTCGCGATCACCGGCTTTCAGCGGAAGAGCGCCGCCAGTTACGCCGCGACGTGCATGAAGCCGGGCGCGATCTATACATGCAGCGAAAGCGCACCGAGCGCGGCGAAGCGCGTCGCGAATAGTCTTTTCTCAGACTCAGCCGATTCAGTGCAACGCCCGGGCGAACACGTCGGGGCGTTTTTCATTTGCCGCAAACGCTGTCCGTCGGCCCGTATAGCCCCGATCGGTCAGGATATCCGGGGTTTCCCCGTGAAACGGCTGAATTGATCGGCGCGGAATCGGTGTCTGGCCGTATTGCCGAGGCGTCGGGGCTGCCGCACGGCGGAGTTCTCAAGCGCCTGTCGGCGCGAAAAGTACTACCGGTTTCCCTGTATCAAGAATAAGGCCACCTGAGTATTCTCATCGCGATCGGTGCCGGGTATGTTGCAGGCATGGGGTAGGGGCCTGTTGGTCTTGGGGCGGGTCTCGCATCCTTTTGTCTGCGAGGAAACATCATGGCCAGCCAGAATCAAGCTGAATGGCAGCATTCCGGATCAAGTCGGAGTCTGATCCAGGCACGCGACATGGCCCATGCCGAGGCCACCCTTGCGGGGCATGGCGAAACCGGTCGCCTGATTCTGGATCGCTTGGGACGAATCCTCAGTTGCGGATCGCCGGCAGAGAGGATTTTCGGCGCCGATCCAGGTCCGCCTCATCGGCAAACGGATTTCGGAATCCATTGCAGAGTTTGGTCTTAGCGAGCATTCGCCGAGTTTTAATCAAAGATACCTCGTCTATTTGTGCGCCGACAATGCGTGGCGAAAATTCGAAGCGACCGATTCCGACGGACACCGGATTGCAGTCGAACTCAATCTGGCACAGAGTGAACCCTGGCGGTGAAGAAATGTTTTTGCTCAGCGTGCGCCTGGATGATGCAAAAAATTCATGTTTTCAGGCGTCGGCCTGACATGAGCATCAGCACGCGAAGGACTTTCCGGACACCGACTCGCAAATACCCAAGGACTGTACCGCCCATTACAAGCAAACAATACTGGAAGATGCCTTGCAGATCGGCCAGCGATGGCTTGCGGTGCTTGCCGAGGATCATCCGCAGCGGCCATTAGTGACGCAGGTCGCCAGGATGGCAGAGGATCTTGCCCGGAATCCTGACGCGCCGCCTGTCGCCATGTCCAATCTGCGCGCCTTGATGTGTTCCAGTTGTCGTCGTCTGGAAGCGGCAAAAGGCCAGTGTTCGGGGCGTCCGCTCGATCAATGTTTTCTGCGTAGCCAGGCGATTTAATGAAACCGGCGGCATGCCTGCATGAGGGCGACTTCTGCTTTTCGCTGCCGTCCGCTGCTCTTGGCCCCTGCTGCCAGATGTTAGCCGACCTGCCAGGGCCAGGCTTCTGGCATCTGGATGGCTGCAACATGGACGACGACTTCGCCTTTGACATCTATAGCGCGACGCGTGAAGACTGGGAACTGGAGCACGATCGCTGGGAAGAAAACGCCAAGCGTTTTGAGGCCGAGCAGAACGAATGCAAACATCTGGGCGTGACGGACCCCAACCTCAGCGGAGACAATTCGGCATCCATCTGGTCGTCCAGCTTTGCCGTGGGAAACACCGCCGACGTGCCGCTGGGTGTTCGTGTTTTCGGAATTGGCTGCCATTTGGCCGAGCTGATCGTCGACTTGCGTGGCGACGCGGATGACGACTCTTCTCGGCAGTCCATTGACCAGCTCAACCGCGATTTCGGCAACCTCCGGGAACTGCTGCAGAACTCCGAGCCATCGCTGGCCGAAGCGCTCGTCACCCCCGTTATCGACTGCTTCGCGGAAACGCTGGCCAACGTCGCGTCGGCCCGTCCCGATCTTGCTCCGAAATGCGAGTCCTTAACGAACCAGCTGATCACACTACTGGACCAGCCATCCTCGGAATCGAACTGGGAGTCATCCGATCGAGACCTCCCGTTCTGAGCCCCGGCTTCCGTCGGGCTCGTCTCGGCGTACCCGGCTACCGTCGGGCTCGTCTCGGCACACCCGGCTTCCGTCGGGCTTGCCCCGGCGGAGCCACAACTGGCCAGCTACCACAGCGCACACGCACACCCGGCTTCCGTCGGGCTTGCCCCGGCGGAGCCACAACTGACCAGCTACCACATGCACACGCACACCCGGCTTCCGTCGGGCTTGCCCCGGCGGAGCCACAACTGGCCAGCTACCATGCACCCAATTTACACTCTACAGAACACCGTACCGGCTTACCAATTAAACTGGTCCGTCAGTCTGTTTGGCAAAGTCGCTCTCCCGCCCTTTGCGGACTGCCTGGACCAACTAGAAGCCGACAGTCAAGGGGATGGCGTGCGTATATTGGAAGCACGCCTCGAACAAGAGAACGTAGGGCAGTTCTTCGTCAGCACCCAACCTCACACCACGCCTTCGCAGATCGTAAAATCCCTGAAGGGCCGCTGGCAGTACCTGATCCGCACACAGCATGCCAGTGCATTTCGTCGCAACTACTATATCGGCAGCGTTGGCAACGCGAACTGCCAGGTCCTTGGTCAATATATTGCAGGGCAAACGAGTAAGCATACTATGGCGGACCCCGAAGTACAGAAACGTCTGCAGTCGCTGCAATTGCACGATAGATCAATCGACCTCGACCAAACGCGAAGGAGCAACTACGGCCAATTCATCTACAACTTGCAGGTGGTCGTCGAGAATACGGAAGACTGGCACGAGATACGAGAGAGCGTTCTTCAGGAGTCGCGTTCGATGCTGATTCGCGCTGCGGCCAAGAAGCAGTGGCGATTGGTGCGCATCGGCATTCTGAGTAACCACGTGCACGTGCTCTTGGGCGCGCATGTGACAGAGTCGCCGGCGAGTGTAGCTCTGTCGATCATGAATAATCTGGCGTATGTTCAGGGTATGAAGCCGGTCCTTCGATTCAGCTACTACGTCGGGACCTTTGGACCTTATGACCGCAACGCGATATGGCGACAACTGTAGCACACCAGTTGTGATCCCGCCGGGACAAGCCCGACCAGTTGTGATCCCGCCGGGGCATCGTTTCCTCCGCTGCCGCAGGAGCCACGCGAATCGGCAGGAGAACGACCGCCAGAACGCAACAAGGAATCCGCGGCATCATGAGGCCCGATCTGGTTTGAGAAAGAAACATCGACACTTAACAATCGGGGACAAAAGTATTGTATGACTAGCACTTTCAGCCCGCGAGTCCTCGCCCAATGGCCATGATCGCTGCTTCATGAGCACATCAGCATTGCAGATCCGCAGCGGCCAGCGAAAGGGCGAAACCTGCATCGACAGGTCTCTGGCAACGTTAACCAGTGGCTGTGATAAGATGACGATACACCCATCCACACTCATCGACGATAAGTGCGACGCCTCGTCAGTTGTTGGCGGCAACACTTAGATGGGCTTCGCCACTCGTGGCCTGCTTGTCGGGATCGTAATATTCATAGGCGCGGGCCGGAGGGACGGAGATTTTCACCGGCATGGTCGCTCGCAAGCGGTACTGCAGCACCAACGGTTTGGCCGATTCTAGTTGCCGCAAATAGACGATCGCGCTACGCGGCGTCAGTTGATATTTCGCAATCGCCTTTTCCGTTACTAACTTATCAAAGTCCTCAGATTCGATCGCAAAACCGGCCGGAATCGGCAGGTCAAGAATGACCATCGGTGCCGTCTGGTCGGTCTTATTGACCACTCTCGCCGTAACACTCACGGTATCATTGACAGTCAGGTCGGTCTTGTCATAGGCAAGCTCGATGGACAATGTCTCGTGCTCGGCTGCCTCTTTCGCCTGCGGTAAATGGTACCTGAGCGACACCTGGTAGACGGCTGCGGCGTCACCGCGGTCGATGATGCTCAAGCGATGCTCGCCTGCCGAAACCAATGACGAAACATCGATCTGTTGCACCACATCAGACTGTGCGGCAGGAACCATCAGGTCGCGGACAAGTTGCTCGTCGCAGCGGATTTCCACGTGAAGAGGCTGACCGTCACTGAGCGGTTTGCCGTTGCCCGCCAGGAGCGCCTTGAGCGCCAGCACGGTCGCTTGCGTGGAGTACCATGTTCCGTTGGCGTCGCGTTGGCCGACAAGCCACCCAAGCGCACCGCGCGCGGTAGCTGGATGGCGGCCGGCACGCAGCATCGCCAGGGCGCTGAGCGACGTAGTCTCCACACTTCCACTGCGACCATCGCCATAGAACATCGTCCGACCGGCGGGTGAATCCCACCACGCGAGTTTTCCATCCGCCGATGAATGCTTCACGCTGTCAAGCCGATCCAGGTATGAAACAGCATCCATGCCGCCGGGATTCAAAGCCAGCAGCGAGTTGGCAACCAGGGCCAATACGTAAGGGTCGCTGATCATCTCGGGCCGATACGTCAACAGGTACTGGCGCGTGGCCTGCGACTCGGCCGTCGCACTGCCGCCGTCGAAAACCGCCCAGGCGACGTAGGCCGTCGTGCCCAGTCGGGCAAGTTCGCCCATGTTACGAGCCAAACCATCACTGATCATGTGCCGTTCCGGATCCCATGACCCGTCCGGCCGTTGCTCTCTGAGCAGCCACTGACGAGTCCGCTCAATCAACTGAGCATCGACGTCATGGACGCGGGCCATATCCCTGAACTCCATCAGACCGTAAGCAGTCAATATCCGATTCGCCGGCGGATTACCGAACCAGTCGAAACCTCCGCCAGCCACCTCGAAGCTCAAGAGCCGCTGATAGCCCAAATGAATGTACTGCTGCGCTTTGGCCTCCACTTCGGGCAGGTTCTTCTTCGTCTGCCGCAGATAGTCCAACGCCAACACATTAGGATAGGTCGTCGATGAGGTCTGCTCAAAACATCCGTAAGGAAGCCGGAAGATCGCATCCAATCCTTCCACGACCTGACTGAAACTGGACGGATAGATTTTGACGATCGCCTTCACGCTCCCCTCAATAGCTTGCGGCGGCACCGCACAGGATATCTCGGTAGTCTTCTGCAGAATTCCGTTGAACACCTGTTCGATTGGCTTACCGTCGGGCAAAACTTCGATCGGCCGCTTCACGGCGTCGGCCACACCACTGCCGCTGGCAGAAACCTCCAGCTCAAAACCACCGACTTTGTCGACACGAATCCGGTAGGCGACACTCAACACTTGGCCGGCTGCCAGCTCGACCGTCTGAGTCGATTCTCCCAGCAGCTTAAACCAGTCTCCGCCAGAAAGTGTCAGCTCGACTGTCTGTGGTTTGTCGAGGTAGTTGTAGACGACTACGGGCAGTGCAACTTCATCACCTCGAGTCAGGGCAACGGGCAGATTCAGGTCGACAAAGAACGGCTGAAACACGCGGATCGATGTCTGGTCCGCGCCCGATTTGTCCGGCGGCCGTAATGACGCTGGCCGAGAGCCGCCACGTGGTGATCGAGTCGGCCAGGTCCAGATCGAGCGTCGCCCGCCCCTGGTCGTCGGTGATCAGTTCGGGCCGCCAGAGTAGTGTCTCGGGAAACCAATCGCGGACACGAGTCGGCTCAGTCCCCGGGGACTGCGACTTTGCGCCAGGTAGCTCCCCCGCTTCTTCCGCGTATGCAAACGCAAGGCCGAGTTGCTTGAGGTCGTTAGCACACTGCATGCGGCGGGCCGCCTCGCGGCTGGCCTGAACCGCCGGCAACAGCAGGCCAATCAAGACGCCGATCAGCGTGAGCGCCACCAGCAACTCCGCCAAGCCTGTTATCAACCTTGGAAGAACAACGATCATGACTGCAATTGCGCCGATAATCGCCAGGCCTAGCCAAACTCTTCTTGATTATTCCCAGCGTTTGCCTGCGATCCTGTTCGACTTCCCGCACCTTCGCCGGGTAGCTTGTGGCCTGCAACGTATAGGTACCGGTGTCGTTGCGCAGCAGAGACTTCATCTCGTCCGGCACGACAACGTTGTCCATCAATTGCTCCAGGTCAGATCGCTGCAGGACGTCCAATATTCGCATATTACCTTCGGCATATTTCTTGACCAATTCGTCCAGCAAGGCAGTGCGATCCAACGGCTTTCGCGCCGTGCGGGAGAATAACGCTTTCTCCAAGCCGGCTCGGTCCGCCGGAGCCACGTCGGGGAGCATGTCGGGCGACCAGGGATAGATGGCATAGACCGGCCTAAGCAATTCCTGCTCCAACGTAGAGAATGTCTTCTCCATCCCTGACGGCTGTCCGAGCACGGAAAAGACCGCTTCGTCGACCGCCGCCAAGCTCAACGCCCCCGGCATGGGCCGCTGCTGATCGTCGGTGAGTCTGAAGCTTATCCTGGCCCGCTGGCCCGGTCGATATTCCTCGCGGTCCAGCGTGGTTTCGATGTTGACCGCTCGGGATGGCCGGACATAGATCACCTGCGTCTTGCGCACCGGCAGGCCCGCCGCGGCATAACGATAGGCAGATAGCTCGATCGTACCGAACAAATCCGGAGGAAGGTCGAAGTCATATTGTCCGCGGCCATTGCTGACGGGGATTAAATCAGTGAGCATCGTCTGGCCGTCTTTGATCAGGTCCAGAAACACCGGCTCGTCGCCGTTGCCGAGTGCGACAACGTGCAGGGTCTGTCCGCCGTCATAAACAGCAGCGTCGGTGCGCACTAGGAAGTCGTCGACAGCTTCGCCGCACTTGAGGACTACCTCACGACGGCCAATTCGTCCTTCGTCGTCGGTCGCACGAACCGTCCATGTCACCTGGTCGGCATCGGGAGTCAGTTCCACACGGGTCACTCCCAAGCGGTTGGTGGTCAGCTCGCGATGGATGTCGCTGACGACGATTCGCGTTTGGGCCGGCCGGCCGTCGGGATAGCTTGTAAAGAGGTAAATGACGTTGGCAACTCCCTTGACCAAGGCAGTTGACTCGGTGATCACTTCGACATGGATCGGCTGGGCCGTCACAACTCGTGACAGTGTCCTGGATCCCTTTTGGCCTGCTGAATCGACAACCGTGGCATGAATGGAGATCGACGCGTCGCCTGAAAGCTGTTCCCGTCCGACGAGCTTTTCGGGCAAGGTGAACTCGAAGTCGGCCGAGCCATTTGGATCGGTATGGACTCGCAGCTGACTGATTGGGGCGGCCTCCACGTCGGCCGCGTCCACAACAATCTCGACTTCGGCATTTTCCACCGGCTTGCCAAAGAAGTAGCGAGCATTGACCGTGCCGCGGGCCTTTTGCCCCGGCTGATAGTAAGGCTGGTCGAGTGATATTTCAATCTTGAACTTCGGCAGAACGTATTTCTTGACTTCGATCGTGATGGTGCTCGTGGTGTCGCCTACGTCGCACTGAACCTGATAGGCACCCTCAACAATCTCATCCGCTAACGGACAATCGGCCGAAGCGATGCCAAAGCGACTGGTGACATCCTTTTTGCGAAAGACCACATTCCCTTTGGGATCGCGGATGGCGTACGACACGTTGTGGCCGGCGACTGGTTTCAGCTCGGGCCGGGCTAGCGCCAAGCTACGAATGTGGATCGTCTGGCCAGGTTGGTAGACGGGCTTATCGCTGGTGACCATCAACTGCCATGATCGCTTGAGTTTCACTGTGCGGACGATGCTCTCGCTACTGTGACCGGGACGTGCCGACACCTGCAATTCGTACTCGCCGCTCTCCCAATCCGGCAGCGTGAACCGAGGAGAACCGCTCCCCCAGCCATCCGTGGTGAAACTGGCCAGGCGGACCCTCCGGTCTGCCTTGCGATCGGCAAGATCGATTTCGACCGGGACGCAGGCCAGTGGCTGGCCGCTGCCATGATCGACCAGCAGCACGCGCAGCGATGCCCCGCTCTGGGCTATCAACTCGCTCTGCCCGAGAATTCTCAGGTCAAAGGACGAGGCAGTCAACGATTGGTAGTAGACGTGCAGGCCGGCAACCATGATGAGAGCCGCAGCGGCAGCCAGCCAACCGACGCGAGCGGGCGTCAGCCGACGTAGACGATACCGGTCAATCTTCGACTGCGTGGCTCGGATGAGCGACTCGGAGGCCTCGACGACCGGTAGCGACTGCAGCGCATCGAATCGCCGACGGGCCTCCTGCAGCGCCACCTGGCAGATCTTGCACGTTGCGCAGTGCTTCTCCAGAGCCTTCGCGTCCGCTGCGGGCAAAAGATCGTGAAGATAAGCATCAACGTATTCAAGAACGTGATTGTGCGGATTTAACATATTAAGGACCTCCCACATCAAGGAGCGGGATTTCATTTCATGCGCGGTTCGAGATGCCTGCGGAGCGCGGCGAGAGCGTGGAACATGTGCGAGCGAACGGTCGCTTCGCTGCGGCCGATCGCCTTGGCGATCTCGCCATAGGACAGTCCGTTCCAGACTCGCATTGTCACGACCGCCCGTTGCGCCGGGGGCAATCGGCCAACCGCTTCTGCAACGAGTGCGGACGTTTCCAAGTCGACTGCCGCTTCAGCCGGAGCCGGATCAGAGGAAGCCGTGGACGCCACGTTGCCGTCGTCCATCAACGTCGGCCAGTAGGTCTGCCGCCGCAACTCGGCTCGGCACTTGTTCATGGCTATGCCGAACAACCACGGTCGAAAGGGACGAGGGTAGCGATAGCGGCGACGCCAGACCCAAACGGCCAGAAAGACCTCTTGAAAAAGGTCTTCTGCTCGCTGCCGATGGCCCACCGTCCTCTGGATGAAAGCCAACAGCGGATTGGCGTGACGCCGCAGCAGAGCCGTGACGGCCTCGAACTGGCCGAGTGCCACCTGCTGCATCAAGCCCTCATCCGAGTCTTCACGCGGTCCCATGCGTTGGCTCCTCTGCGACCCTACCGTCTATTTGCGCGAGAGGATGAAATTGTTGAAAGGAAAATCGCGATAAAGTTGGCAGAAAGACTCCGGTCCGGAGATTCCCCGCCACGAATACGCCCCGTTTCCTCGAGTGGCAAGGAGTCGTTGAGCCCCATTAAGAGGCCTGAACGAGATTCAGCGAGATGGCACGAACCCTCGAATCTTTCGTCGTTCTGAACCGGAATTCGAAATCGATACCTCCACATGAGTCCGTATGATGCTGTAGCGGACCAGTTGTGGCCCCGCCGGGGCGAGCCCGACGGAAGCCGTGGATGCTCCTGTGCGATGCTGTAGCGGACCAGTTGTGGCCCCGCCGGGGCGAGCCCGACGGAAGCCGTGGATGCTCCTGTGCCGTGGTGTAGCGGACCAGTTGTGGCCCCGCCGGGGCGAGCCCGACGGAAGCCGTGCACGCTCTTGTGCGATGCTGTAGCGGACCAGTTGTGGCCCCGCCGGGGCGAGCCCGACGGAAGCCGTGGATGCTCCTGTGCGATGCTGTAGCGGACCAGTTGTGGCCCCGCCGGGGCGAGCCCGACGGAAGCCGTGGATGCTCCTGTGCCGTGGTGTAGCGGACCAGTTGTGGCCCCGCCGGGGCGAGCCCGACGGAAGCCGTGGATGCTCTTGTGCCGTGGTGTAGCGGACCAGTTGTGGCCCCGCCGGGGCGAGCCCGACGGAAGCCGTGGATGCTCTTGTGCGATGCTGTAGCGGACCAGTTGTGGCCCCGCCGGGGCGAGCCCGACGGAAGCCGTGCGCGAGCGGCATCCAAATCAGGGTGCCGCTTGATGTGTGACGATGGGCACGTAACCGACTTCCAAGCCCTCGGGTGGCGTGACGAGCAGGCCTGGATCGAGTGAGACGAGCGTGCCGCGGGTGGGAGGGGGCATGTACTGGCGATCAATCGGCCAGTTTGCATGAAGCTTCTCCACGAATGCCTGCAGCTTCGCCTTCTTTTCTTCGCTCCAGTTATATTGCTGGAGAGACGGCTGATCCACAAACCGGTACCACGAATAAGTCACGACAGACCCATCGACGAGCTTGACCGTGAGCGGTCCTAGTTTCGGACCGGGTTGGCTCCATGCACCGGCGGCTGGTGACGTGTAGGGTGGGCCCGGCTTGGCCAACGTGAACTCCTGCGCCAGGAGCTTGGTTTCCGCTGGCACATTCTCCGCCGCCACCGCTACGGACTCTTCTCCGACGTGCTTGTAGTATTGTGGAAACAGACCTGGCGCACTGACATCGTTGCTGGTCCACTGCAGGCCCCAGACATTGCCTTCGAAGATCTTGGTGTCGAACACGCCTTCCACACCACTGATTTTCTTGCCGGCCTGATCGTAACGCGTCGTGCGTGTTGTCAGTTTAGGCTGCCAGGCGCCTTGCATGTCGAATTGCCCGGAGCAGACAGATCCATCCTCACGCCAGGCCTTGAAGGTGTCGTAGATGGCGGCCTTCGAATAGTAGGTGACGTCTTGTACCAACAGCGCTCGGCCTTCCGCATCGACCGGGAATTGCAGCTTGGGAAGCTTCGAGTAGACCGTCCCTTGCGCGTCTTTGGCATCGAAACGCGGCACCGTATTGATCTCCATGGCACCGCCGCCCATGATGCCGGGGCGCGCATCGAGTCCACGTCCATAGAGGAACGGATAGTCAAATAGCTTGCCGATTTTGCTCCAGGTTTCCGGAATGTAGTAAGCGATTGGACCTTTGAAATTGGCAGCGCTGAGAAAGCACGTCCAGCTCTGGTCGCCGGTGGGCGGGTCGCCGGTGGCGGGGTCGGTAAACGGCAGGGCCATCCAGGTGTAGCCAAGAAACTCGCCGTTGGGATGCCCCTCAAACGGCAGTGCATCGGGAGGGATCAGCAGTCGATTGCTCAGTTGAGCCACGCCCAGCCGATTGTCCGGCAACGCTTCGTTGCTGTAGAAGAAAGACCACCCTGGCGAGCCAACTTCGTAGTCGTAACATTGCGGCGTCGCGTTCATGCTGAATTTCGGCGGACCGTAGCGGAAGTGGTTGCCCGCCCAATAGCCCAAACCACCCTCCACCGTTTGGAAGACGCTGCTCCAGGTGGGACCTCGCTCCTTCCATTTCCGAGCCAGTGTCCCCTCCGGCGCCAACGGCTGGTCCCGATTATCGGAGTTGTCAGGCGTGATCCACGAACTG
This sequence comes from uncultured Planctomycetota bacterium, assembly GCA_963700515.1. Lineage (GTDB taxonomy): Bacteria > Planctomycetota > Planctomycetia > Pirellulales > Pirellulaceae > JAJRVM01. The sequence continues at coordinate 11,549 of CAVOXY010000010.1, forward strand.
GGCAAACCGATTTGAAAATTGGCAATCGGCTCTTCGACCAGCGGCCAGACGGCTGCGTAGAAACCCATACCGGCACTGTAAGCGGACCCGGGAGGAAATCGCTCGTGGCTGAACCCGATATAACCGTGTAAACCTTGAGAATGCTGCGTGACGACGCCGACTTCCGATTTCGGCTTGGTCGCCGTCTGATTCCCTGTGGCTTGACCGCTTTCATGGCCTGTTGCCGGGTGATCATCCAAGAGCTTGACCATGGCCTTGCCCAGCGCATCGCCCACCAGAAAATACGTTTCCGCGTTTCCGAACTCGTGGTGGCCGTGCCCTGGGTTCGGCGAATTCTCCGGTTTGCGGACGAAATCGTGCGTTTCAACGAAGAGTACATTGCCACGGAGTTCGCGATGTCCCGCTGCCGCCGCCTGAGCTTGCCTCAGCGTATCCCACGCGTCAGGGGCCTCGACCCACGGGCCGGTCAATTCACCGATCACGACCGGCAAGCTCGGCGCGCCAAATTCTTTGCGCACGTCCTTGATGAGATTGACCAGATTGGATTCATACTCTGGCACAGCCGTCGTCGGCTCACAACCATCGTTCCATCCCTGATACCAGACGAAGCCAGCCAGTTCGTAGCCGCCGCCATCGTAGGTCGGGAAATCCGCCTTCAAGTTCGCCAGCGCTTCACGAACCTCCGTAATCATCTTCGTGTAATAAGGACCGACCTGGCCGCCCGAACTCGGCGGTCGAAAATCTTTGTAGAGACTCTTGCCGCCCCAAGCGGTTTTGATGAGCAGTACCTGATTGGCACAGAAATCCCCCACGACCCAACCGAACTGCAGTTCGGGACCGAAGTGATGCGAATCACCATAGACGGAGAACCCCATTGTCAGCGGACCGTGCAGCAGCGATTGGCCCTCGCGCTGGTATCGCACCCAGACATCGTCGCGCACCGTCCAATGGCCTCGCTCGTCCCTGAGATGCTGTCCCAGCAGCGCCACCTTCGCCGGGTCCTGCAACAACTCCACAAGCGTGCCTTTGCCGTCGTTGTAATCTTTCCCGTCCAGGTCCGCCACGGCCTGGCCTTCCATGTTCGACTGCCCGGCCAGAATGAAGACCTTCAGAGGTGACGGCGCGGCAGCGGCGCAGACGCTGGTCCAGGAGGCCATCGCTACAACAGTGACAAAGACGAGTAAACAGCGGTCGTGGGTAATGAATCGTCTCATCTTAACGCGGCCATTGGCCGTTACCAAGAAAGGGTCGTGGGCTGGGGATCTTCACCTGGGCAGCGGAAATGATTAAGGATTGCGGAATGCGGAATCAGAAATACCTATTACCAAGAACCACTGCCGAAGTGTTCGGCCCCAATCCATCCTTCATTCCGCACTTCGCACTCCCATTTCCCGACTCGTTCCTCTTTGGGCCGGCCACCGTCACAGGGACGCGCGCAACCGTCACACGAAAACGCCAACTCATCTTATCGTTCGCAGTTAATTTCTACCACCGGCTTCAATTCCGTTAGGACGGCCTTGCGCATGATGCCCGGAATGAAATTTCCCGTGCCAGTCAGGTCCAATGGGAACGAGCGCAGCATCGCCCGATAAGTTGCATGACGCTGTAACAGACACTCCAGCCCGCGCCACCCGCGTTTCCACCGAGCCCGTCTCGGTGGGACGACAACTGGCCAGCTACCCAGCGCGCGCCACCCGCGTTTCCACCGAGCCCGCCTCGGTGGGACGACAACTGGCCAGCTACCCGGCGCCCGCCACCCACGTTTCCACCGAGCCCGTCTCGGTGGGACGACAACTGGCCAGCTACCCAGGCGCGCGCAGCCACCCACGTTTCCACCGAGCCCGTCTCGGTGGGACGACAACTGGCCAGCTACCCAGCCCGCGCCACCCACGTTTCCACCGAGCCCGTCTCGGTGGGACGACAACTGGCCAGCTACCCAGCCCGCGCCACCCACGTTTCCACCGAGCCCGTCTCGGTGGGACGACAACTGGCCAGCTACCCAGCCCGCGCCACCCGCGTTTCCACCGAGCCCGTCTCGGTGGGACGACAACTGGCCAGCTACCCAGCGCCCGCCACCCACGTCACGCCGGTGCAAGCGGGATCAGCCCGGCGCAATACCGCTGAGTCTCTTCCGATTCAGTGTCCCAGGATCAGCTGTTTGAGTTGCTCGCGAACATCGTCGCGACGATCGAGGCTGGCGCTCAATTCAACCAGGCGAATCCGAATCATGCGGCGCACGGCCTCGTTTTCTGATTGCTCCAACATCTCCTGGAGAAAATCGACTGCCTGCGGCAACTCCATAAACCGCTCCACATGCATTACGGCAAACGCGGCCGCCGTCTGGTCTGATTCCGAGATCTCCGCGATGCGGCCAACCAGCTCTAATCGCCCGAAACTCGCCGCCAATTCGGCCCGTTCGGTTTCCAACTGCCGGCGATGGTCTTCCAGTTCCCGCACGTGCATCTCCAGGCGTTCCACTTCCTCGCGCCCGGCTCGCGCCGCGCTCGCTCCTCATCCCCTGCCCGTTCGCGCCGCGCACGTTCTTCATCTCGTGCCCGTTCCTCATCCCGCATCCGCTCGTCACGCACGCGTTCGTCACGCGGTTGATCCCGGCCCTCGCGGCTCATGTCTCGCATCTGCTGGCGGATTTCGTCCGCCTCGCGTCCCAAGGCCTCCAGCCGCTCTTCCTGGCCCCGCTCCCGCGCCTCGTTGATCATCCGCTCGAGTTCAGCCAGTTGACGTTCCTTCGCGGCGAGCCGTTCGCGCATCGCCCCTTCCTCACCCCGCGGCCGTTCGCGATCTTGAGCGGCTGCCGGTGCGGCCGGATCAGGTTCCGCGGCGGTCGCTCCTTGTGTCCACGCCAACGTGACACAAACCAGCAGGCCTGCCAACAGGGACAGCGTCACAGAGTGTATCCAACGCGTTCTACTTACCATCGGTCTTCCTCCAATCGAATTCAAGACTAGGAATATTCATCGACAATTTGGACTGAACATGCCGCTGCCAAGACGGTTGCGTGTGCGAGAGGACCAAGCTATCGGCTTCTTCCTCGTCGAATGACGTCGACACCACCAATGTCTGCTGGTCGTCGGAGGACGCCTCCGTCTGCGCGACAGCATGCGAGCGTTCACTCGCTGGCCATCGTGCGAGCGGCATAACCGTTCGCATCGTGAACGGTCCCTGTGCACTCACCGGTAGCGATTGGCGAGCCGGCATCAACTTTATCCCAGACGGTCTGGAGGCGACTCTTGTCCCACGGACTAAGCTCGACGGCGGCATGAGAATCAAGCCGCCGAGCTGGTTCGGAGGCAACAGCCACACCCCCCTGGGCCGCGGCAGATTGTCGACGCGACTGTCCACGCTGTCGGTCTGTTTGCCGCTGGCACCGGTCGCAGACGGCCGTACTCCTTGGGGAGATGCCACCGCCGACGCATCGGGCTGGGCGACGCTCCGCCACCACAAAGCTGCCAACACAAGAGTCACGGCTACCGCCGTTGCTCCGGCGGTTTGCAGAACGGTGCGTAGCGTCTTGCGTCGAGCAGCCCACCGCGGCTGACCATCGCCGATGAGCTGTGGCGAAACAACTCTCTGGCAGGACGTCACCAGCGACAATTGCGGATCGGTCGCCAGCAGTGCGTGCAAATCGACGTATTCGACATAGCGATCCACGACATCCTTGTCGCTCCGCAACTCTGCCGCCAGTTCCTGCATTTGCACCGTACTTGCCGTCCCCTCACAGACGGCGCTGAACAATTCGTCAAGCTGCTTGCGGCTTCTGCTCATCGCGCGGCCTCTTCCGTGCGAATCCTGCGCTCGACGCAGTCAGACAAAGCACGGCGAATTCGCTGCAGCATCTTGTAGATCGCTTCCTTCGTCTTGCCGGTTCCCGAGGCAATGGTCTCTACGGAAGCTTGGTCGTAGTAGTATCGTTCGATAATCTGTTGCTGATCGGCGGGCAAACGGCGGACACACTCCGCGAGGTGCTCGCGCCGCACATCCAACTGCTTAGCCAACTCCTCACGCCGTTCGATAAGCTGCTCCATCAGTTCCGCATCCAACAGGGCCGGCCAGCGCTGTCGAATCCTGGCATACTGGCGGACTTCCATCAACGCGAATCGACAGGCCCAGGCCGTGAAGAGCTGCGTGCGATCATATTGGTCGATTTTTTTCCACAACGCGGCAGCCGTTTCCTGGACGATCTCCTGAGCGTCGGCGAAATTCGGCACCAGCACCGCCACATAGCGAAAGATCTCGCGCTCGCTGCGCAAGAAGAGCTGCAGAAACTCTTCGGGCGATAGCAACTGGCTTGATTCGCACTGCATGACTGACCTCGGGTGGCTGACACGGTGTCCGACCGCATCTATCATAAATCAGAAGGCCTTCCCCCGTTTTGGACAAAAATCCAAAAGTTTTGCAGGATTGTGCCAGATGCCCCCGAGCGTTTCCCAACGAAACACCCGATTTCTGTCGGCTGCCATCATGCTAGGACTGTGGATATCCGTCCCTTTTCTCCTGCTGCCGACCGTTCCAGGTTGGGCTCAGACCGACTCGCCGCTGCTGCTGGATATGGCTTGCGTGCAGCACAAGCGGGGCGAGATCACCACGGCGGACAAAACGAAGATTCCCTGCGGCACGGTCCAGTTGGTCGACGGCCAGTTCGGCAAGGCCTGCCAATTCTCGCTGGCCGCATCCACCACACCTCAACTCTTCACCGCCTGGGTGAATCCCACCGAGAACTGGGATCAGTACGCCGGTTTCAGTTTTTAGGTCAAAGGTGACGGCTCGCGGCATATGGGAGGCTTGGAAGCTGGGTTCCCAAGTTCTACGCGAACGTGGCGACACGAGTTATTGGTGCGAATCCGTCTCGATCGGAATCTGTACCTCGAAATACTGCTTGTCGGCTGCCACTGAAGGACTGTTGTAGCCCATTACTCGCATGGACCCGCTTACCCTGTACTTCTCCTGCGATTCGATCCATTGCTGTAGTCTGTGGCGCGCGTCGGAGAGCACAGCCGCAGTACGCCTGCCACGGATTCCAAGTGCGACGACAGTCTGCGCTTGTGATCGATCACCTCAACTGTGCCGCTACGGCCGGGTTGACCGATGCTCTGATCGCCATAGAGAAAAGCCATGCCAGCTTCTTTCACTTCGCCCGCCCCACTTGCCTCGTAGGTCATCTCGACGGGAGCCGTCATGGCAATCCCATTGCTTTGAATGTGCATAAACAGCGTCCAGAATCCGGGACCGGCAGCCATCCGATATTCCGGATACTCCTTCACTTCGATCGTGCCGACGGACGTGTAGGTCGGAAACCCTTTGGGCAACCCGGCTTCGGCAATCGGCTCAAACTGCAGATCTGCCAGGACGTCGCTGACCACTTGTTTGAGCAGTGCGAGTCGCGTGTCAGAGGCTTGTTGGCTGGAGTCAACGAGGGCGCCGCTGAGCGAGTCCGCCACCGGGGAGTGAGGCTGAAGTTCCTTAACCGCCTCGGAAATCGCAGCGCTGAGAAGTCGGATCTGCTCTGAGGCCTCCAGTGCAGAATCTTCGATCTTGGCCAGAACGTCGGTGAGCATTATTCGGACTTCCAACGCGGGTCCCTGGGGTGGATCGAATTTCCTGCCATCGCCGGCCGCGACTACTGTCACAGCGGTCAACACTGAAATAGTGAACATTGAAACCCTCCCAATTGGACTCGGTACGTGTCACAGCACGGTAGACAGGAAGCCGCGATTGGGAAGGAGAAAAATCACAGCTTTTGGCCACAGACTGCCTGTCGCGTACTCAACTACCCGCTACCGACGTAATTCTCGCCCGGAATCATGCGGGGGGTCATCGATTTTCTCACCCTCAGTCGTATTTATCCGCGTGGCCGCCCTGACCAGATTCCGCAGCATCCCGGCGAAAACGAGCTGGTGGAGGGGATAGAGCACGTACCAATAGGCAAGGCCGAGAAGACCGACAGGGTCGAAGATCGCAGTTTGGCGGACGGTGCTTTGCTTGCCGTGGCCGGTCACCTCGAACTCCAACCAAGCTCTGCCCGGTACCTTCATTTCAGCCTGCAGACGCAGTAAGCGATCGGGCTCAAATCCTTCGACGCGCCAGAAATCGAGCGGATCTCCCACTCGGAGGTTGACCGGATCTCGCCGGCCCCGCCGAACTCCCACTCCGCCGACAAGCAGATCCAGAAAACCGCGCACCCGCCACAGCCAGTCCCCGTAGTACCAACCGGTCTGGCCGCCAATACGTTCGATCGGCGCGAAGGCAACACCCGGCGGCAGGTCGACTTCAGCGGTGCGCGAATCGACGATGCGTGATCCGAAGCGGACGCCACCCCACGTCGCCGGCTCCCCGGCAGAGGAAAGGGCGTCGGACCAACGGGTCACGGCGAACTCGCGGTCTTCATGCGCAAGTGCGCGGGCTACCGCTTCCGATAGCGATCGCGGTCGGACCGAGAAGGCGGTGTCGGCAAGATTACTGGAAATAACGGTCGCATTCTTCAGGCTTTCCACCAACTTTCGGCCGACTCGTGCGTAGAGTGGCGTGACCAGGCCAAGCCACAAACTGGACAGATAAGGAGTAAGCACTGGCACAGGAATCATGAACCGACGCAAGCCACGTTGCCGTGCGTACTCCTGCATGATCTGGCCGTAAGAGACTTGATCCGGCCCACCGATCTCGAAGATCTTCGAGTCTGTTTCGGGTAGCTCAATCGACTCCAGCAAGTAGGCCAGCACGTCTTCGATCGCGATCGGCTGGGCCAGCACACGCACCCACTTCGGACAGATCATGATCGGAAGTCGCTCCACAAGGGCTCGAATCATCTCGAACGAAAGACTTCCCGATCCGATGACAATCGACGCTCGTAATTCGATAACCTGCACGCTGGTAGAACGCAGAATATCACCCGTTTCCTGGCGGCTACGCAGGTGTTTGGAGAGTTCTTTGTCGCGAGTACCTAAACCGCCTAGGTAGATGATCCGGCGCACACCCGCACGTTGAGCCGCTTCCGCAAAATTCCCCGCCGCGTGCCGATCTTCCTGTTCGAAATCGGCGGTGGAACCCATCGAATGGACAAGATAGAAAGCGGCATCGATGCCGTCCATGGCGGCGGTCAGCGATTCGGCATCCAGGACATCCCCCTGCATGACCTGCGTCCCCGCACCCACCACTGCCTGCAGCGCATCAGGACGCCTCGTCAGACACCGCACCCGGTAGCCCCGCTGCTCCAAGAGCGGGAGGAGCCGTCCACCGACATAGCCGGTCGCACCGGTCAGTAAGATCGTCTGCTTCGTGGCGGTTTGGTCATTGGTCATTGGTCATTCGTCATTCGTCATTGGTCATTGGTCACTGGTCATTGGTCACTGGTCATTGGTCATTGGTCATTGGTCACTGGCTGGGACGCGGGGAAGGAAGGCACCGGATTACGTGGGATAGGCTTCCAGCCCTTGTCCTTACCCACATTTCGAGATTCTCCACCGGGTTTATCCCGGTGGGAATACGACTGTGTAGCTACCACTGGCCGTCCGCCCGAAGCCGCACCCTCGCCGGTTGCGTGCCGGCGGTCGTTAAAGTAAACAACAATACTATTGCACGTTGGCACGATTTGGATAGTGCCTCCAGCTTGGCCAGGCACACGCAGGGATGTATTGCTATTCGCCAGGCTCGCCAGAGCGAGGGGGATGACGGATACTGCCTCGCAGCTTTCGCAGGTGATGTCATTGTGATAGAAAGTGCGAGAGTAGTGAATCCTGGTCGCGTGCGACGCATGAGAGGACGGATCATGACTGGCTTGTCCGCATTCACACGGACCTCATTGCCCGACTCGCAGAGGCGTCGGCCGCCACACGGAACTACGATACTGGCCGCACTCGCTGGGGTCATCTGCTTGTGGCCGACTGTTTACGTTCAGCGAGCCTCCGCTGCGACGGGCGAACGCCCGAATGTCATCTTCATCCTGGCGGATGATCTAGGCTGGAGCGACACCACGCTCTTCGGCACAACCGAGTTCTACTTGACGCCGAATATCGAGCGATTGGCCCGCCGCGGTATGCTGTTTCGCAGTGCCTATTCGGCCAGTCCACTCTGCTCCCCCACCCGGGCCAGTATCATGACCGGGCTCAATCCGGCGCGGATCGGTATCACTGCGCCCGATTGCCATCTGGCAGAAGTCAGGCTTGATCCGTCCGTTGCCGAGCGCGCGCCAGCCACCGACAAGTCGATCTCCTGCACCAGTGCAAGCCGCCTGAAGACCGAGTACTACACGCTGGCCGAGGCTCTGCACGATGCGGGCTATGCGACCGGCCATTTCGGCAAATGGCACTTGGGCTCCGAACCGTACGATCCGTTGCACCAGGGATTCGACGTCGATGTGCCGCACTGGCCTGGTCCCGGCCCGGCCGGCAGCTACGTGGCGCCCTGGCGATTTCCTGCTTTCCAAGAGCGCACGCCGGGCGAACACATCGAAGATCGCATGGGAGATGAAGCGGTCGCATTCATGAGTCAACACAAAGATCAGCCGTTCCTGCTCAACTACTGGCAGTTCTCGGTCCACGCCCCGTTTGATGCCAAGAAGTCACTGATCGAAAAGCACCGCGCACGAGTCAATCCGAACAACCCGCAGCGGAGTCCCACCTACGCCGCCATGGTGGAATCGCTGGACGACAACATCGGCAAGATCCTCGACGCTCTCGATCATTTGCAGCTCGCCGACCGCACGATCATCGTCTTCTTCTCCGATAACGGCGGCAACATGTACAACGAGATCGATGGTACAACACCTACCAGCAATGTCCCGCTGCGGGGTGGCAAGGCCACCATGTACGAAGGAGGGATCCGAGTCCCCTGTATTGTTTGTTGGCCGGGAGTCATGGAAGGTGGATCCTCCAGTGATGTCCGTATCCAGAGCGTTGACTTCTACCCTACCCTGTTGGACATGTTGGGGCTGCCTGCGAAAGCGGATCAGAAGTTCGACGGCACGAGCATTGTGCCAGTGATAAAATCGGATGCGCAAGCATCTGCCTGCTTTGCAGAGAGACCGACGTTCACTTTCTTCCCGCATGCACCAAAAGTACCCGACTATCTCCCCCCTGCCGTGTCGGTTCACCAAGGAGACTGGAAGCTCATACGCATCTTCTATGATGGCGAAGAAGGCCAACATCGCTACGAACTCTACAATTTGCGAGAGGACATCGGGGAACAGGACAACCTGGCAGCCAGACAGCCACAGCGAGTCCACGAAATGGACACACTGATCGACCATTTCCTGCAGGACACCCACGCTGTTGTTCCTCTCGCGAACCCCGACTACGACGAGGCCGCAGTCACCATGGCTCAATACGGCATTACGGGCATCAATCAGTGCAGACTGACTCTACACGACGGGCAGTTGCACGCAGAATCGACGGGAGGTGATCCCCATTTTGTGCTGCAGCTTGCCCAGCCGGCTCCCGCCAGTACGCTGACAGTACAGCTGCGCATGAAATCCCTGATACCCGGTAACGGACACGTCTTCTGGCAGGAGCAAGGTGTTACTCCGGCCTTTCATCGCAGCCGGCGCGTTGATTTGAAACCGCTCGCCGATGGCGAGTCTCACGACTACACAATTGCACTCCCGGCACAGAAGCCAGTCGTCGCCCTTCGACTCGATCCGACCGACCGCCCCGGCACGGTTATTGTTGAGTCGTTGCGGCTGGTGGACCAGAATGGCCAGGTACTGCAGCAATGGGAGTTTGGCGGCAAGTAAACGAGCTATCGACAAACCACACAGAGACGAGAGCCCATTTCAAAACCACGTTTCGGAAGAGCGAAGCTCCTGCTAAGCCGCATCTGGCCGAGATCCCGGCTCCGCAGTAGCCTCGCCCTCCCGGTTTTGAAACCGACTCTCATGGCTAAGAGTACTCGGGGAGCGGATTCATGTTAAGAGTTATGACATGGCGAACGTCAGTCTGTCTATCTTGTTTTTCTTCTGTTGCAGTTGAGCCAGCGAAATATCCTCTCGCGCGCATCCTTTTCGCCGCGGTGCCGCCACTCCTCTTTGCGCTGCCGATCTGCGCATGGTCATCGCCAGCCCTGCCCTCGAATGTGCCTCCGAACATGATCGTCATCCTCACCGACGATCTCGGTTACGCAGACCTCGGGGTCCAGGGACAGGTCCCGGATGTGCGGACACCTCACTTGGACCGATTGGCGGCCGAAGGAGTTCGCTGCACGGCCGGGTACATCACGGCGCCACAGTGCAGCCCTTCGCGAGCCGGCTTGGTCACCGGACGGTACCAACAGCGATTTGGGATCGACGAGATCCCCGACTGCCCTCTGCCGCTCAGCGCCGTCACGATTGCCGAGCGGCTCAAGGGGGCCGGGTACGTTACGGGCATGGTTGGCAAGTGGCATCTCAACCCCAATGTACTCTGTGTGAAATGGGCTAGAGAGAACCTACCGAACATTCAGCCGGAGCGAGGCCGCGTGCAGATTCCGCTGGGGGAATTGCTGAAGTACTACCCTCATTGCCAGGGATTCGACGATTACTTCGTGGGGGAAATGCACCGCTATTACGCCAATTTTGCCTCTGAGAGATCCCGTGCCGAGGCTGCCAGACGCGCCAACGTAACGAAGCCGGCGCCGGTGGAGGGCGATGCGTTCTGGATGACCGACAACCGTTATCGGCTGGATGTTCAGTCCGAAGCCGCGGTGGAATTCCTGGAACGCAACCATGAGCGTCCCTTCTTCCTGTATCTCTGCTATTACGCTCCCCATGTCCCGCTGGAAGCCACGCCCGAATACCTTGCCCGTTTTACCGGCGACATGCCCGCACGGCGACGCCACGCGCTGGCCATGACTTCCGCCGTTGATGACGGGGTGGGCCGCATCGTCGAAACACTCAAACGACTCAACATCGACGAGCGCACGTTGATCATTTTCACGAGCGACAACGGGGCCCCGTTGAAGATGACGAAAGAGGACCGGCAGCCCGTGAACGTCTCGACCGCGGATTGGGACGGCTCGTTGAACGATCCCTGGGTCGGCGAAAAGGGAATGCTCTCTGAAGGAGGCATTCGCGTCCCCTTTCTGTTGCGGTGGCCAGGCACTTTGCCCCCTGGACTGATTTTCTCGCAGAGTGTCAGCTCACTCGACATCGCCGCCACGGCCAATGCACTGGCCGGACTTCCCCCCGATCAACAACTGGACGGAGTGGACTTGATGCCATTCCTCACAGGAAAGCAGCACGGCGCGCCGACGACGCGCTCTACTGGCGGTTCTGGAGTCAAGCGGCCCTGTGCGCGGGAAAATGGAAGTACCTCACGCTAGGCAATACAGCCGAGTTCTTGTTTGATTTGGAGAGTGGCGAACACGAGAGGAAGAACCTGATTGCCGAGCATCCCGATTTACGCGATCAGCTACGTAAGCAGTTGGAGCGGTGGTGCAACGAACTGCAGCCTGCCGGTTTACCGACCGGGCCACCCAACACGCAGGAAGCAGCTTGGTACCGCTTTTACTTCCAGGTCGATCGGCCATAGTCTCAATAGCCACAAATCAATCAATCAGCCAATTCCTCGGCAGGCGTGAGACGCTCCCAAATGCCGTCATTGAATGCCACCCACGTCAGCAAGAAACCGAGAAACGACCAGATGATGAAGTTCAATACAATCGGCACAATGACCAGCGCCCTGAGTGCGGGTACCGAAAGTACGAGCGCCAAGATCAACATGAGTGCGAAAAGAGTTTTCACCAAGCGCAGCTCTCGATCTTCCACGCTCGACAACTTGACTGGCAGCGGCTCTCGTCGACGGTGCAGCATAATCCCGACAATCGCCACAGCATAGAAAACAAACGTAAACAATTGCACACCGGCCGAAGGAAGTCCCTCGGGTCTCAAATAGGGATAGGTCACTCCATACAACAGCGCCAAGTACAAACAAAGGCCGAGGAACCCTCGACGGCCAAAGACAACAAACGGCCGTGCGTCCGAAATGGTCATACTCTCGCGCGACAGTAGCCACAGCACGAGGAGGACGATAAACAAGAAAACCAGGTTCAACAACAAGTTCACCGTCCCGCCCGAATTCATCGCCATTGTAGGAGCTTCTTGATGAGACCGACTATCCCAGGTCAGTCTGAGTCATCCGCTTGTAAGTGTCTGTACGTTATCTCACTCGGCATCCCCGCGATGATCGCATGCCTCGCGCCGCTCGCTGCGATAGCTGCTGAGGAGGAATTTGTTGGCCCGTTTGCCAGTTGGCTGGACGTGCGGCGCGACTTTGGGGCGGTAGGCGATGGGAAGGCGGATGACACGGGTGCTCTGCAACGAGCTCTGGACGAAATTCGCGATCACAAACGGGCCTGTGTACTCTATCTTCCCGCCGGCACATACCGCATCACGCAAACCCTGAAGACCGCTCGGCAAGCGCATCAAGACAACATGGTCACGATCATAGGTGAGGATCCATCCCAAGTTGTGCTCACGTGGGATGGGAACGAAAACGGCACGATGCTTCAGTGGGATGCGTGGTATGCCAAGCTGTCACGATTGACGTTCGATGGTCGTGGCCGCGCCGGCACGTGCGTTCTTTATGGACCACGGTTCTCGACCTACAATGAGACCAGCGATTTGATTTGCCGAGATGCGCAACAGGGCATCGTGCTGGGCGGCCCCGATACTGCCGGCCAGGCTGAGAACGAGGTGCTACGCTGCCAGTTTCTACGGTGCGAGGTGGGCATCCAGACAGTGAACTGGAATTCGATGGACATTTGGGTCTGGTACTGTCGCTTCGAGGATTGTGGCCGCGGGATCCATAACGTCATGGGCAACTGGCACGCCTGGGAGAACCTGTTTCTGCGCTCAAGAGTCTCGGATGTGAGCATTGAGAACCTGATGGCGTTTTCGGTGGTCAACAACACCAGCGTGGGATCGCATTGCTTTCTCGATTTTTCTAGCGGACACACGTGGGGATCACCCACCAGCATCACCGGTAACCGGGTGCTGGACCCCACCGGTGAATGGGCGATGCTATTGGATAACGCGGGCCCCTACCTGGTCGTCGATAATGTGCTGCGGTCAAGTGAGAAGTCACGTGGCATTCGCATGACGTGGGGTGACCAGACGTTTGTCGGCAACAAGTACTCGCACAGCGATGCGGTGGAGCAGCGCGGTCGGTTTCGGTGCATCGACGAACAAGTGGTTCGGCCGCGGGACATTCCGGATGTGCTCCCGACTCTCCCCGCCACTCCGGCCCATCGCCAACGCAAGGTGTTCGATCTGCCACCCACTGCCGACGCCTCGGCCATCCAGCAGGCGATCGACCAAGCGGCCGCACTCGCCGGTCAGCGGCCGATCATCCACCTGCCGATGGGAGCCTACCAGATCGACCGTACGCTGGTCGTTCCGGCCGGTTGTGATCTGCAGCTGGTGGGTGACGGGGCAAGTGAAATCGCTACGCGACTGGCGTGGACTGGCCCGGCGAGTGGAGTGCTACTGCGCATCGAGGGACCGAGCCAGGCGACCATCCGCGACCTGCAGATCCAGGCTGGTTCGTCCACCGCCATGCTCGTCGAAACGCCTGATCGCAGCGGGGATCAGGTTTTCATGGATCAGTTGAACACGAACGGACCAACGGGAAAGGCGAACGGCTCGACCGCCGCCCTGCGCATTGCGGGCCTGAAAAACACGACCCTGCAGTTCCGCGCGCTGCAGGGAAGTGGGAACAGTGGTACTTGGGTTGAAGTGATCGGGCCGGACAGTGCCCCTGATACCAGTGCCAGCGATACCGACTCTACCGTCGCCGTGTTTACAGGAGCGACCGGTACGGCCGCCCCTCAATACAATGTCCGGCACGGAGGTCGATTGGTGGTTCGCGGTGTGTACCATGAACGAAGTTCCGATTCGCTGAGCGGTCTGCGGTTGACCGACAGCGGGACATTGTCGATCGACGCGACGCGATTCTCCTATGCCACGAGCGCAGCCGCTCCGACCGTCGCTGCCGACGGTTTTCGCGGCTACTTCACCCTGGCCACTTGCATGCTGATGCCGGTCGAAACAGAGGAAACGTGTCGCTTCGAACTGCGCGGCGATGGCAGCCACACGAGTGTGCTCGCGCTGAACAACCAGTTCTGGGTGCAGAAGCCCGGTACGAGCGCCGACACCGTGTGGCGCAACGAAACGCAGCCTCGAGCGCGGGGGGGCCTGATCGGCTCGAACATCAATACCAGCAACAAGGAGGCGTCGCCGCGCGGGTTTGAGTTTTTGGAGAACGTCGGTGACAACCCCGACCCGGCGAAATCGAAGTTCGGTTCCGGCCCGTTGGAAGATCGCGGAGGAGTCGACGACGCGACCATCGTGCGCCACCTCGCACCGCTGCGATCCGCTCGTCCCTGGGTCCCCATCACAACTCGTGACGACAGGAACCGGTTGAGTATTCACCGCGTGATCGCCAACGGCGGCACCGAGGGAGTCGTCGAAGTGCGGGCCATGCGGTGACGCGCCGCATCAGCGCTTCACTCAATCCGCGGCACCCCGTCGACCTCCACGACAACGACGCTCACGTTCTCGTCGGGAGCCGACGCCGGTAACTGAATGACCGTCCCCTTGTCTTCGCTCTTGGTTACCAGGTCGGTGCCGCCAGCGAGCAAGCTGGCTCGCTTGACTGGACTCTGTAGCCCCGGCACGATCAGTCTGCCATCGGCCGGCCAGTCGAAAACGTGCAAATAGAGTGTGGACGTTTCGGCGCCGAGTTTCTTTGTGCAACGGCCCCAGGGTAATTCGGCAAACGGGCTGGAGGTCGTATCGTAAATCGACTCGCCATTGACGGTCATCCATGTGCCGATGCCGAGCATTCGCTCAACGATCTCGTCCGGCACCGAACCATCTGCCCGGGGACCGATGTTCAACAAGTAGTTACCTCCTTTGGACGCGATGTCAACCAGGTTGCGAATCAGCGTCTTGGTTGGTTTCCAGGCATTGTCATGCTTCGAATAACCCCACGTGGTGTTAATCGTCATGCACGTCTCCCAATCAACGCCGGGGACGCCAGTGGGCGGAATTCGTTGCTCGGGAGTGCAGAAATCCCCGTATCGGTTGTCAAACGGCTCGAGATGATGATCGTCGTGCCAGCCGGCTTCGGCCGAATTGTACAGACGATTGTTGGTGATAATCGCGGGCTGCAGCTGCCGGACCATCGCCACCAGTTCGTTCGCGCGCCAACTCTCGCCTTGGATCTGCGGGCTGGAGTAGTCAAACCAGAGAATGTCTAACGGCCCGTAGTTCGTAATAATCTCGCGAATCTGCTGGTGCAGAAATTGAACATAGCTCTTCGGGTCTCTTCCTTCCATGGTTTCGCACGGCGGATTGTTCGAGCCGGGCCCGGCATAGGCGTGTGGATGGTGCCAATCCCATAGTGAATGATAGGCTCCCACTCTTAAACCCTGCTCGCGCACTGCATCGATGATCTCTTTGTGCAGATCGCGGCCAGTCGCATCTTTGGCGTCGAATTCGGTGACGGCGCTGTCGTGCAGCGCAAACCCCTCATGGTGTTTGTTCGTGAACACGACATATTTGCAGCCAGCCGCCTTGGCCAGCTCGGCCCACGGCTTCGCAAATCCCTCTTTCGGCTTGAACTGCGGCACAAGTCGCGCGGCATAGACGTCGGCGGGAACGTCCGCATACCGCTGGATCCATTCCATGCCCCCCTGCGTCCAGACTTTTCCGTCCCACTCGCCCGCTGCCGCGGCATACAGGCCCCAGTGCACAAACATGCCGAAACGAGCTTCACGCCACCAGGCCATCCGCTGGTCACGCTGTTGGAGCGTTTCCTCTGGCGGACCGACGGCAGCAGATTTCGCCGGCGGGGTCTGCGCGGAGGCTGGAAGACAAAGACCAGCAAAACATGCTATGAAAACCACAGTCTGCACGAATCTGGATGACATGGATGTATCACTCCTAATTGTCTGGCGGCCTTCAATCGGCCAGCTCATACGGAATCAGCACTTCTTCCTGATCGTACATAAACATCACACCGCCTGTGGCGAAATTCGGTACGTCGGCCACCGTCGCCTGCCCGGCGGGTGAGGCCAGGATCGCCTCCATGTCTGCGCGTGAGTCGGCGTAGAGCCCCACAATCATGTAGTACGGCGGCTGTTCGCCCTCCGTGGCCGATTCGCACAGGCCAATCGTCCAACCCTTGAGCCCCTTCATCTTGCGGGCCAACGGTATGTGCGTTTCGTGATAGTACCGTTGAAACTCGTCTGGGTCCTCGGGGTGTCCATAAAGTACGGTCAAGCGAACCATGAGTTGCTCCTGCCGTTCGTTGTGCCTTCGGTTACAGCGGCGAGCCGGGCCTACCGCCACTCAAGCCGGGCGATGTTCACGCCACGTGCCGGCCACTCGACACTCGAAATGTACCAGTCGCCCTGCTCGTCCTGAAACACCTCCGGTGCATGCGATTCTACCCGAGCGACTTCTTCCCGCGACTCGAAATCGAGCGGATCGTCCGACTGATAGACGTACGTCACATGCTGATAAGCCCCCTCGATTGTCTGGCGATCCCAAATTCCATCCCAGCCACACACAAACAAATAGAATGTGCCGTGACAGTGGATCAAGGACGGTGACTCAGGTGCCACATTCTGCGGCATTTTGCGGATCGTGCGCGGCTCGCTCCAGTTTACCAGATCGGTGGAGGTACATGCATCCACGCGGTCTTCCACACAATAGAGAAGGTAGTAACGATCCTGCCACAGCAGGATATTCGGATCTCGACCCGTGGGAGGTGTACGGAGCAGCGTTCCACGAGCCGTCCAGGTCGACAAATCGGGGGACGTTGCCCACCTTAAGGGGCTCGGGCCGAATACCATCACGTATTCGTTGCCGCGCCGGATGATAAACGGAGCATGGTTTTCCAGAATTTCGCCCGGACGTGCGGCAGGAGACAGAATCTTGGGGCGGTCTTTCCATGCGCCATCCTGCCACACATCGCGCAGTGCACCTTCAGCCGATACGGCATGAAACGACTGAAACTCACCCTCGTGCACGTTTTCGGTGGTTGTCAACGGATGGGTGATGCCGATGGCGTGCCAGCGATTGTCGAGCCCCTTGATGATCGCGTGGTCGTTGGGGACCCAATCGCGGTAGAACTGTCCTGCTTTCAGCTGCGGCGTATCGGGACCCGGGAAGCGATCGCCCGCTGGCCGATACACGGTGACATACTGCCCGACGATCGCCGGGACTTTCACGTTACTGCCGGGCTCATGGGCATGCAACTGAGAGATTTGCGACAGCAACAGCGAGCCAATAGCACACGCAAGGAGTTTCTGCTTAATGTGACATACGTCAGCACTCCGCGACGACGGTTCGAGATCGTCCCTTCCGCTGAAGTACAAGCTATCAACCATCAGGCGGTCGTGCGAGAGGTGGCACGGGGCCTTCCAACTGGGTGCCACAGGCTTTGTCCAGTGCTGGGGCTAAAACCAACTCTCCGTCTCGGTGGGGGCGATGAGCATACAGATTAGTGGATAGCCGCTTCGGCACTAGCAGAGTGTGGCAGCAGCCGGCAGCCTGTAGTGCCGTTCCATATTGAACGCCGGTACCCGCTTCACACTGCGTGCCTTGGGTGTCGGCGAACTGGCCGGATGTCACATCCTGAACGCGATCCCCACATGGACACGCGTCTTCCCACGCAGTGGCACAAAGTCGATTCACACCAAATTCGGCAACACGCCGCCGTCACACAGTTCGGGTTTGCCAAAGGTCTCGAGGGTGTGTCCAAAACCGTGTGCCAGCGCCAGGAGCAGCCGGTTGTGGGTCACCCGATCGTATTTGAGCGATCGTCCCATGCGGAAACCAAGACCGTTGCCGACCAGGACGAAGGGGATGTCGTTAAGCGTATGGGAGTTCCCTTTACCGAGTTCGTTGGTCCAGATAACCAGCGTATTGTCCAACAGCGTCCCGCTCCCCCCCGGTTCCGGCGTCTCGCTCAATTTCTGCACGAGGTAAGCCACTTGCTCGCAGTACCACTTGTTGATTTTGGTCAGTTTCTCTTGTGACTCCACGTTGCTATCTGGATGGTGGGACAATTCGTGGTGCGCTTCGTCGATCCCCAGCCAGCGCATACGGGCCTGCCCGACAGAATTCGTGATCTGCAGAGTAGCGACGCGGGTCCAGTCACAAACGAAGCTATTCACCAGCAGGTCGATCTGCATCTGGCTCAGTTTCGGCATATTGTCGTTGGTGTTCTTCACACCCGGCTCGAGCTGCGGAGGTTTCACGGAACTCTGCCGTTGATTGGCCTCCTGCAACTCCTGCTCGATGGTCCGCACAAACGCCTCGTGCTCATCCAACAGTTTTACATCTGCGGCACTGGCGATGCTGCGCACGCGGCGCAAGTCTTCCTGCACGTCGTCCAGCACCGTCTTCAAGCTCTCTTGATCCTCCACGCGCCCGTACATTTTGGCGAACGTCTGATACGGATCGTCGACCGGCGGCAACGGCTTGTTCGGCCCGGCAAAGACCCAGCGCGTCCACGGGTCCGCTCGATGAGGCACCACGGCACCCAGTTCCAGGGATCCAAATCGAGTTCGAGTCTCCTCGCGCTGTTGCAGGAAATTCTTGATCTCTTGATCGATCGAAATACCACTTGCCCAACCGGCCGGCGTGTCGGAACCTCCCTGGACGTTGCCGGGGAACAGCTCGATCCCGGTAAGCAAACAGCTCATCCCGCGCATGTGGCTGTCACCGTCGCCGCGCACTTTGTTGCAGACTCCATGCAGTGTCAGGAGTCGATCTCTGAAACGGCTCCAACGGCGTCAGGATTTCCGGCAGCGTGAAATCCTCGCCTTCCTCTGTGGGCCAGAAGTTGTCGGGCACGACACCGTTGGGACTGAAGACCAACACCACTCGTTTCTTCTGCACCTCGGTATTGGCATAGCCCAGACTCGGCAAGTTCCAGACGAACGGCATGGCCGCCGCCGATAGACTAAGATCGCGAATGAAATCGCGACGTGTCTTCCGCATGCTTCTCGATTGCACCTTGTTACTCCTTGTTCGTCCCGAGCGCGGACGTTTTCGCAATTTCGACGAGCAATTCCTGAATGTTGAAGCCAGACTCCGCGAACGACTTCTCCAGGCCACTCATCGTCTCCGGACCATATGCCATAACCGGCTGTTTCGCCACATTGTGGAACAGTTGCTTGGCAAAACAGCGATGCGTTTCTTCGCTACCGGCGAGGAACTCGGCCAGCTGCCGGGCCCCCGTGAAATCGACCACCTGTCCCTGTTCGTCCTTGTAAGACCCCGACGCGTCAATCAGCTGCTCCCTTTCGAACTGGCGGAATTTACCGACTGCATCGTAGTTTTCCAGGCTGAACCCCAGGGCGTTGATCATGCCGTGACAGGTCTGGCACGTCGGCTCCTTGGTCTGCAGCAAAACCCGCTGGCGTGTGGTCAAGCTGGGATCGACTCCTTCATCCAGCGGAGCGACGGCAATCGGCGGTGGCTTGAGAAAACGCCCCAGCAGACTGCGCACCACAAAGACGCCACGATGAATCGGAGAACTCGTTTTGTGATAGGCGAACCGCGCCATCAAATAGGGGTGCGTTAGAATCCCCGCACACTGCTGCGGATCACCCGACACCTTTTGAAAACCTTCCTCCGCCTCCACCTGGATGCCATAACAATCGGCCAAGGGCTTGTTCACGAACAGGCAGTCGGCCAGCAACAACTCGCGGAAATCGGCCGAGCCGTTCCAGATGACGTCGTCCAGAAAGAGATCCAACGACGTGCGCAAACTGGACGAGACCACATCATCAAATTCGGGATACCGTTGCTTGTCCTTCGCGATAACGTCGAGGTGATCGATATTGAGCCAGCCGTGCAGAAAAGAACGCATTTTCGCCTTCGTGCGAAAATCACCCAGCATGCGTCGGGCCTGCGCGGCAACGTCGTCGGGCGTGTGCAGCTTGCCTGCCTGCGCTGCCTCCAGCAAAGCCTTGTCCGGGAGCGAGTCCCACAAGCCGAAGGAGAGTCGCGAGGCCACGTCGTAATCGTCCAGCTGCTGATTGTTGAACCCGACATACAGGAATCGGGGGGACTGCAGGACAAGTAGCGCCGCGATCTTAGCGGCTTTTTCTACCGCCACCTCTCCCTCGAAAAACTGGTCGACAAAGAACTGCTTCTGCTGGTCGGTGAGCGGGCGACGAAAAGCTCGCTCGGCAAAACGGTGGCAAAAGTCCTTGACACGTTCCCGGCGGTCCGCCGCATCCGCTTTGCTCTTGGAAAACGCATCCAGGTTCTCCACCACCGCATGGGCCACCTCGATCGCCGAGTCGGTCACGGCCTGCTTCCAGGCTTGCGAGATGGTCGTGCCACGCTCGTAACCGACACTGCTGTCGTCCGGCGGAAACACGGTGGTATCAACATAGACGGGCGGGAACCAGTCGGGCGAAAGATTCCGCTCGGGAATCACTTCTTCACTGCGGTGCGGTGGAAGCCACGACAGTTCCACCGACGCCGTCTTGATCTTGAATTTGAAGAACTCCAGCCGGATCGGATAGACACGCCCCCCCAGCAACCGAATCGTGGCTCGATGCTGCTGCAGTCCTCCCGAAGCGACCCACGCGTCAATCAGTGGCTGCCGCGGATCGTTCACCCACAACTTCATACCGTTTTCAGTCGTGACGCAGAATTCATAGTCACCCGTTTCGTCGGCAATCACCCCCCCCTGCCACTGAATCGCGAATTCCTCGTTGCCGATCTTTCCTTCCTCGGGACTCGCCTCGCCGAAATCGAATAGCACGCGCGCATCCATGCGCTCGATCACTTGTTTGTCACGTGCAAAATTCCTGGCGTTGAAGTAGCGGGCCTTCAGCCCTCGTCCCTCACCGAGTCTTCCGTCACCGAGAAACGTCCCCAGCAGGTCGGCCAAGGCATTGTCATGCTGGCGAACGGTCAGTCGCGACAATTCAATGCGTGCTCGATCCTGCCGGGCCTCAGCCTCGGATGCAAAGAAAGTATCGTACACGTACTGCGCTACCGCTTGAGCCGCTTGGCCCTGGCACGCAGTGGGATCGTCTTCCGGCATCGTCTCGTCAATGACGCGAGTCAAATCGGCCAACGTGTGAGACCCCGCAAACGGCTCCGTCCCTTCATCTGCCACGCCCTGCCCTTCGCCGCCGTGGCAGCGCGCACACTGCTGCTGGTAGATCTCTCTGCCCGGCGGCGGCTCGTCGGCGGCTAGGCATCCGCACACGGGACCCCATAGCGACCAGCAAGATCACACCGACCAGAACACCTGCCAG
This sequence comes from uncultured Planctomycetota bacterium, assembly GCA_963700515.1. Classification (GTDB taxonomy): domain Bacteria; phylum Planctomycetota; class Planctomycetia; order Pirellulales; family Pirellulaceae; genus JAJRVM01. Next base: position 32,828 of record CAVOXY010000010.1, read on the forward strand.
AGAGGACAGCCGTTTCTTTGCTCGCGTCAGAAAACGAATTCGAGCACCATCGCCACCCACATTCACCTCGTGGCACCTCCGAGGGGTAGAGCTGTTGAGAAGTCCGACTCAGGGTACGATTCTATAATAAACCGACTTCGATGTGTACCGCCACCGTACCGTCGTGCCACTGCGTGCGGAAACGCGATTCCCAGGCGAGCGACCAACGAACAGGACGTGACCAGGCACCAACTCGCCGCCGCCCCAGGCACGCAGTGTGAAGCGGGTACCGACGTTCCAGCCGGACAGTGGAGGCCGTTTTCCAGCCGCGCACTGCTCAAATCAAGGTTCTCCGTGCCAGCAGACTCGTTCATTCGCGCACGCTCTCCACGGTTGGAGCGGGCGAATGCTTGAGCAGTGGCACCGGTATCAGAAGTCCCAGACAGGCCAGAAGTATCGATCGAGCCTTTTGGATTTTGGATTTTGGACATGCGCGCACGGAACTGCGCATTCAGCGCACCAGTCGCGCATTGAGCCAGTTAGCATGATCCGACTGGTCAGCGCGATCGGCAAAGTCGACGATCAGCGCGATCGCCTCCACCCCTTGCACATCGACACGCATCGATACGGGAGCCTGACCGCCACGGACAATGCCACTGTCGTAGGATATCGCCCACTCGCCTGCCGTATTCTGCAGGTAGACGCGGTACACCACGCTTCCTTCACGACCGGCACGCTGATCCAACGCCAACTCCGCCTGCAACGACCGATACTGGCCACCCAGTTGGTAGGCCAGTCGGGAACTGCTGTGCATTCCGAGTCCCTTGAGATACACGTCACCGTCATGCCGCAGTTGGCCCCCCGTTACACTCCGGTCGTTCCAGTATGGCCAGGCGACGGTGAGGAATGGAATGTGCTTGTACCCCAGCGGCTGCAAATCGGATAGAAACGTGACCGCAGGGACGAGCGGTTGCAGCATGGTGACGGCGTCGTACGGTTCACCTGAGGAGATGCCTCCGGCATCCGTCACGAGTCGTGCACCACAGGCCAATTCGAATTCAAGCGATTTGCCCGTGCGCGTCATGCGACTGGCAAGCACTCGACTACCATCGATCAGGCCAACCCAGACCGCGTCGCCGGGAACGGACTTGGCATTCTGCCCAGTTGCCACCAACCGAGTTGCCATCAACAAGGCGGAGACGCGATCCAACGGCATGTCAATCGGTTGGGCTGACCCACTCACGGGCCACCGAATACGCGCCGGATGAAAGGCACCTGGTTCGGGTTTCAGCTCGTCGGGCATGTCCCCTTTTAATTCATCGCCATTTTCGAGCAGCAATTGATCCTCGCCGCGCACTTCGGTCAGGGCACGATAAAACAACCGATCGCGTGCCCGCTCTTCGATCGCTGGTCGAAACACGATCGCTCGTACCAGCTGGCGCGGCACCCGTGTTTCCGACCAGAGCGGCCCAGCAACGATCAAGTTCTCGCGGTCGATGGAGAGCAATTCGGCCACGAGCAGGCTTCCATCGGTCAATAACACCCACGGCTTCTGGCTGCGATCGCGATACTCCCCCCACATCACCAGCTGATCTCTGGCCACCGTGATCCGCTGCCCCGCCTGGCTGAACAACCATTCTCCCTGGTCCGTCCGTTCTACCAGTCGCGCGAGGATCGCTTTGTCACTGAGCAGCGTCGCCGTTCGACCGGCACCCGCAAGCTTGTCCTCCTGCCGCAATTGGGCAACTAGCGGAAACAGGCCAACCGTTGGAAAGCCGTGGCCCGCCTCGAGTGGACGCCCCACTCCTCCCGTCGGATCTGCCGCCAGCGAAGCGGTACCCCCATAGCATGAAGCTACCGCTAAGAGGCACAGCCCTCTCCAGACAGCGGCGGACCAACGGTAGCGGCAAACCAGGTATCGATGACTCACAGTCCCCATTCCTCTCGAACCAGCCGTCGGCCGCCACGAATTAACGCTGGAAGATGGGCAGATAGTTGTTGGGCATCTGCAAAATCAAACAGGCCATCGCCGTGCCATATTCAGGACAGATCTGATCGAACCACGAACCATCCTCTTTGCGTCGGGCCAGCAGAACATCATGAATCGCAGGATACCAGCGACGCCAGTAATCGCCACCTGCCTGCCACATGGCTTGCACCGCATAGTAGTGGCCGTAGAAAAAATGGTTCTCGATGTTCAATGAATCCGAATCTGGTATACGCTGCATGAGATATTCCAAACCTCGATTGATTTCATCGCCTTCGTAGATGCCGGCACTATAGAGCGCCACCACGCCGGCCGCCGTGCGCGGAAAAGCACTCTCTCCAGCCCGGCAGCATGTACGCAAAACCACCGTCCGAGTTCTGACATTGCTTGACGTACGCCGTGCACCGATCAATCGTCTCATTCGATACGTAAACGCCCGCGTTGCGAGCTGCTCGCAAGGCCATGACCTGGCAGATCGTCACGGAAATATCGGCCTCCCGCCGCTCCGGCTGATACCGCCAGCCCCCCTCGTCATTCTGAGTGTCGACAATCAGTCGGACCGCTTTGCACCAGTTTCTCACGCACTGCGGAATCGGGCCACATTCCGTAGACCTCGGCCAGGAACATGGTGGCAAAACCGTGACCGTACATCGGACCATAGCTGGTACTGCCCGGGGCAAAAATGAAACCGCTATCCTGGGCGTGATTCAGCAGGTAGCCGACACATCGGTTGATCGGCTTTCCGTAGGGCCCCCGCCCCGGCAGTACTCCCGTTGGCCATCAGTGCCAGACCGGTCAGGCTGACCACCGCCACGTTACGTCGATATCCCTCCGCGCCGAAGCTGCCATCCTCATTCTGATGTGCCACCAGGTAATCGAGCCCCTGCGAAATGACTTGCTCCGTGCCAGGCCGCAGCATGTCGAGGGCGGATTTCGTGGGGTCGTCCTGCGCTCGGCCGACGCCGGCAGTCCCCTCCATCACCAGCAGCCACGCCGCCGCTGGCCCAGGAATCTTCGTCGGTCGATGTTCTCATATGATGTCATTGGTTATTGGTCATTGGTCATTGGTATTGGTCATTGGTCATTGGTCATTCGTCATTCGTCGTTCGTGATTGGTCCGTTCTTACTCTTACTCCTCTTCACGCGGCCGGTGGCCGCAGCCAGAGTGCTCCGGATTCTATGGGCGAGCATCGACGCCTGTAGGATCTCGTCCTGCGAACCCGCATGGGGCGACTCCATTATTGTTGAATCGCCCGATCTTCGGCTAGTCGCTTGTAGTAATCCTCGATCAGTTTCCGATATTTGGGGAGAAACTCGACCGCCCCAGCATTCTGCATTTGCCGCCGAAATCGCTCCGGCAAATGCCCCCATATCTCGTCGGCAGCCTGCCGCATGGCGGCGGTTTCGTCGGCCTGCGGCTCCTCTTTCCCGAGTTGTCCGGTACTGTCCCGCGCCGCCTGCGTGCCTGTCTGGGAGGCCTCCTGGTTGCCCGTTTTCGATGCGTTACGCCGCCGTTGCGCCGCTGATTGCTGCTCAGCCACCAGCGCCGCAATCAACTCGTCCAGATCCGATACGATCTGACGCTGCGTCTGCTGAGTCTCGCTGGAGACATCACGCTGCGTCAGCCGCTGCTGCACCTGATGCATGTGACGGCTGATGCGTTGGAGCGGATTCTGTGGTCTCGATGTCGGAGCCCTCAGCAAACGGATCGAGCACGCCGCCGGTCGGAGCAGCAAGCGGACCTTCCGTCTGATCTGGTGTGGCCGAGTCGGTCTGCTGACGGTCCTGAGTGGACCCCGCCGGCAATCCGTCCAGCAATTTGTCATCCAGGCTCTTCCGCGGCGTCGATGCCTGCAGGGTTCTGGGAGGTTCGCTCCGATTTGTCTTGCGCCAGCAGAGAAGCCGAAACGGTCGATAGCAGGCAGATCAGGGCGACAGCGAGGGTAGCACATCGGGTCGACATTGTCTCTTTTCCTTCCTAACGCGGCCGGTAGCCACAACCAAAAAGGGTTTGAAAGCGTCCGGTTCTGCTGACTTGGTTTCACCGGAATGAGGGAATACGCAGTGCGCGATGCGGAGTGCGGAATCAGCAGTCGCATGTTCACTGCGCACACTGTCGAGGTGTTCGCCACCCCTTTGCACTTTTAACGCCATCTCGCATTCCGCATTGCGCACTCCGCACTACGCATTCCCGATTCGTTCTCCATCCAACGGTCGGCATCACAAACATGCGCGCACCATGCACGCACGTTATCGACCAACACTCTAACGTTTCGCGTCTTCCTCGAGTTTCTTGTCCAGCGAGTCAAGTCCACCGGCAGGCGGTCGCACGATAACCGGCTTCGGCTCCTCTCCTCCCTCCTTGAGCAACTGCAGCACCAACTCCGCGAGGCGGCGTTGCTGTTGCACGAGTGCTTGTTGCCGGCCCACGCGTGTCTCGTCCCACGGACCGGGTTCCCGACTCAGGGCCGCGGTCTGCTCATTTACCTGGAGCTGCAGGGTCCGGATCAATTTAAGTTGTGCCATGCAGGTATTTCGCGTGCGCTTGCTGATCATCCTGCGGCGATTTAGGCTGTGCCTGTTGCGGACTGGCCGTTGGCTCTCGGGGAGTTTCTTCCATCAAGGCGTTGAGCACCTGCTGCAGCATGATGACGGCCTGCCGCTCAAATTGAAGCGTCCTTTCACTTGCATCGCGCGCGGCCAGAAATCCGCTGGCAGAACCCATTACTTCGGCGGTCTGCCGCAGAGCGAAGGCAAAGGCTTCAGCATCTGTCAGCGTTGCCGCCACATCTCCCACTTCGCGGCTCAAGGTCGCCTGGTCATCGGCCAGCGATCGAAACGTACGTGCTAAATCCGCCGTCAGCTCTGGGGGACTGGCCTGTTGCTGCGTGGCCGCTTGTAGCGTCTCGTCCAGGATCCGTTGCTGTCGCGAGAGGTACTCATTGACCGTCTGCCGCAGGCGTGCAATCCGTTCGTCCCGAAACGCCTGTTGCGATTGCTCCACGGCCTCCTGCAGCTGTCGCTGCGCTTCGTCAAGACTCTGTTGGGCTCGGTCGGCATCTTGTCGCATTTGCTGCGGATCGCCCGCACTGCCGGCCTGGCCAGCTTGTTCGAGTTGCTCTCCGGCCTGCTGCAACGATGCGACGGCGGCGTCCGCCTGGAGTCGACGTGCGGAGCGGGCCAATTGCGACGCCAGGCGGGCCAGACTCGATTCTTCGTTTCCCCATCGCTGGAGCTGTTCGAGCGCCGCCGCTTGGGTATCGTCAAGCTGCCGTCGAATCGCCTCGTGACGCGAGCGGATCTCCGCGAGCTGGGCCGCCGCATCACGTAACTGCTGGATCTTTCGATCCAGTTGATATTGACGCCGGTTGGCCAGGACATCCTGGAGTTCCCCCAGGAGCCGGATCACCTCGTCTTGCTGATCGGTCGCCTGCCCCAACCGGTTGTGATCCATTTCCCGCCCCACATCGCGCATCAGCCCGCCGATCCCGGCTTGCCGAACCATGTCGAGCGCATCGGCCAACGTGGCCGCTGCTGTGGGTTCCTTCTCAAGCAGTTTCTGCTGGGTAGCCTCCATGGAGCTGGTGAGCGTATTGAACCGGAGTGAGATATTGTTCTGCAGCTCGGCAAGTCGTTTCAGGCTGGCGCGTTGTTGACTGCTCAGATCGTTCGGATCCTTCGTGAGTGTGTCGAGCCGCAATTGCTGTGTCCGGCCGTATACATTCTCCTGCTCCCGCTTCAATCTCCCGACCTCGCGCGCCAAACGCTGGTAATTATCCCATTGGGCGAACTGGCCGAGCAACGCTTCCAACGTCTCGACCACTTTCTGCTGGCCCCCGCTTGCTTGCTGCAGCAGACCGGTCAACTCATCGCGGGCAGGGCCGGCGGGCGGGGACGCATTCTGTTCCGGTGCGAACACCTCCCGAGCAATCTTCAACGCGTCGATGAGCTGATGCTGAATGGGGGGCAACTGTGTGTCGTTCAACTGTTGTATCGTGTCGCGACATTGTTCCAGTCGCTGAAACAGATCGTGACTGTCTACCCGGTTGCTCTTCAACTCGCTGATCAACTGCGCGATCTGAGTCCCGACCCCGTCACCCGGATGTCCCAGGCGCTGTTGCACCTGACGCTGATTCAGTTCGGCAACCTGCAGCTGATCGATATCGTTGCGGTCGAGTGTACCGGCTTCGCGCGCCTGGATCTCCAGTTCCGATGTCTGGGAAGACGTCGCCCGCTGCAGTTTCGCAATTTCGGCAATCTGTGCGAGAATCTCCGCCTGCCGCTGTGCAATCCGTTCCTCCAACTCTTCCGCGGAGATGATCGTCAAACGCCGCCACACGCTCTCTCCCAGCTGCCCATGGTAGTCGACCGCGGTGATGCGAAAGTCAATCCTTTCACCCGGTCTCATGGAGGGTAGCTTCGTCAGGTCCCACAGGTGCTGCACGGTCAGGTGAACGTCCTCCTCGCTCTCCTGCGAGTCGCGCGCCGATTCGAGTGTTATCTGCTCCGGTCCGTTCCATAGCGCGGTACTCTCTTCTGCCTGATCCGTGGTTGCCGACCGTTTGAAATGCAGCGCGACGGAGCGAAGTGCCAAATCATCCTTGGCAATGGCTTCGATTGGCAGTTCCGCCCGAGCTGTAACCAGCAGATCGGCCGCGGGATACTTCAGTGACACAGTCGGAGGCAGATCCCGCACCGCCTCCACTTCCCACCGGTCGTGTACTCCGGCATCAAGTCCATCCTGGTCGACCAGCCGGAATCCGTAAACCCCGGTTTGCGCAATCACCCAGGTATCCGCCGCATCGACGTCCAGCGAGAAACCACGTCGGTCACGATCCAGCGTCAATAGGCGAGAAACGACGCCGCCCATGGTGTCGGTCTCGAGCGAAGCGGCCGACAACGGCTTGCTGGTCCGCGCCCGAAACGTGACCCGAGTACCGACCAGCGCACGAAACTCCCCGTCTGCCCGCCGCGTCTCGAGGCCCGTGTAGTCGGGTGCGTGCAGCGTGATTTCTTTCTCCGTGATACTTGGTGGCTCAACGAGTGTCAGATCAATCCAGGGCATCGTTTGATCATCTCCACCGGTCGCCCGATAGCGAAATGACCGTGTGACATTGGATAGCCTGTGCACCAGCTTCTGACCCAACGGCTGCATCTGCTGAGTCAGAATGTGAGTCGCGTCGTCACCATCAAACCAATAGTGCATTTCCACTCGATCCGGCAGGCGTCCCTTCGCGTCCACCAACTCGATTTCGAAATCTTGCCCAATGGCCAGACGATGGGGCGCGTTGATAAACTCCAACACGTGACGGCGCGGCCAATGATCGTCACTCCACGGAACCATCAGGCGTTTGGCCGCCAGCACTACCGCGGGACCATCGCACAGTCCCAGCACGACGATCGCGGCCACTACCGCCACGGCCGCCAACAGAGCGTTCACGGACGGATGCCGATTGATGCAGTGGTCGAAATCGAGCGGTTCCGAAACCACTTCCATGTCGGCTATCACTGCCCGACGCAACTCGGCAGATCCCGAAAGTTCGTCGTCCAGCGACTCCGCGGCAAAGGCCACCGCGCTCGACAACCGATCGCCAAGCGCCGGAAAATGTCGCTCGATGCGATGCGCCGCCTGCAAATCGGTACACCGAAAACGCCAAGTCCCCCACAGAAATCGCACAAACCCCACCACGATCGTCGCGCACAGGATCGCAAAACAAATCAACCGAATGCCAACATCGTCAAATCGTACGAGATAATCGACCCAGCCGACGGTCAGCGCCACCAGGCAAACCACGGCCACGAACCAACTGGCGCCGTACAGACGCACTTGTTGGCGCGCACGTCGTGCAACTCGGTGGACTTTCTGCTGCAAGGAAGTTGGCATTCTCACGGATTCCGTCCTGCACTGAGAACCGTCACTCGATCAAGGCTCGAGGCCTGAGGCTCGAGAAGGCCCCAGCAAACTGTCACTGGTGTATTCCCCTCTTCCTTGACGCGGCCCTCGGCCACAACCAAGGTTACTTGAGACCGTACGTGCGAGCTTGAACGGGATGGGATCCCGTCCCACGAACATCCCCGGATGAGCTCCCGTGCCCCATTCTATCCCCTCGGAGGATAAAAGGGCAAAGAACCAACCGGGCGTCACTGGCTCTGCCCAGTGCCGAAGCACATATCCAAGTCCCACTTCCCAGACATCGTACCGGCCTGCTTCTCACAACCAACCGATCCGTTTCCGCCACAACCATTCCGTAAACAGCAGCAGCACAAACAGAGCCGCCAGCAGGGGTGAGTTCCAGATGGGAGTGGGCGGTAGGGACTCGATCCGTACTTGCCGGCCGAGTGGCAAATGGTCCAGCATGGAATCGGCATCACGCATCGTGTAGAACGTCCCTTCGGAGGTTTTCGCCGCTTGTTGCAGGTCGGCCTCGTCCATCACCAGCTTGGCATGTTCCCCTGGGGGTGGCACCACGGCAAATTGCCAGGTGGGAGGCGGTCCCTCAACCGTCGGCACGACGATCCAGGCCCGGTACGATCCTTCCGCCAGATTGCTGACCGTGGCTTCAAACACGCCACGCCGCACCGTATCCCGATGCAATTTGACACGTTGCCGTCTTCCTTGCTGCCGTTCCAGCAAGACAACCACTCCGTCGTCGGCGACCGGCGCCATCCGATCGTCAAAGAATCGCACTTGCAGAGGCACCGTCTCGCCACGATCGTATTGGCTTTGATCGGGAACAAGCTCGACCGTCTTGTTGGCTCCCAGCAGTTTCGTGCGACTCAGATAGCGAATGGTCTGGAGCCAGTATCGTTCGTAGTACTGGTCACTGCCGTGCACGCGTGACCACAGATACGATTCATCCGTGGCATGAAATACGACTCGCCCCGCCCCCACCAACTGCATCGAAATGACTGGCAAGGGACCATCGGGCGCGATCCCTGAGGTGTCGACCAGGACGCGAGTCGAGAGCCGCATATCAGGCGTGCGCAACAACCAGCGAAGGGGAGGCAACTCCTGCCACGCAGCCAGGCTCGCGGCCGGTGTGTCGGCCAACTGCAATTGGGGACTGACCAGCCCCAAACGTGTCAGATTCACGCTGTACGCGTCTTCCGTCAACCTTGTTTCGTCGGGCAACGAAGTCGTGTTCAAATCCATTGGAAGGAGATCTTCCAGCGGCGAGTCCCGGTAGGCAAGCGGCGTGTGCCGGGGACCAGCCAGCACCACGACACCGCCGCCGCGTTCCTTCACGAAAGCCGCCAGATTCTCCAGCACCGGGCGACTCATGTAGGACGGATTGACGTCACCGAAGATCACCACGTCGTAGGCAAATAGCTCGTCGCGACTGACTGGAAAGACCCGCTGTGCCGTCTCGTCCAATTCCACATAGCCCTGATCGGCTTCCTGCAGCACGGTGGTCAGTTGGATCGCTTTCCCCTTTCCCCCCAACTTCAAACCACGCTCCAGCATAGTCTTGAGGTACCGAAACTCGAGGCTGGGATACTCCTGCACGTACAACACGCGAATGGTCTCGTCACGAACCTGTACCGTCTGTGACAATTCGTTGTTACTGAGATTCGATTCGTTCTGCAGCGGCTCGACTTCCACTACAAATTTAAATTCGCCCACCTCGGGCGGTCGATACGACAAGCGAACACCCTGGGCCACGCCGTCACCGCTCAAGTTCGAGTTGCTGTTGGGCCAGCAGTTGATCCGAACCTTCACGTTTGAGTTGGACAACAACCTTCTCGGTGGGAAAACCGGTCCCGGCGAGCTTGAAATCGAAATGGACGAGATCCCCCAGAAAAACAACTTCATCCACGAGCAGATCGGAGAGTCGCACATCACGTGGCGGCCGCTGGTCGCCAACCCCCAGCAGGAACAAGGGGATACCCTTGCGCCGTGCGTAGTGCGCGACCTCTGCAATCGATTTCCCTTCGGTCGTCACGCCGTCGCTCAAAAGCACCAGTGCGGCCGTCGGCCGCCCGCGCTGCGCCTCCAGGATATTCTGCAAGCCGTCTCCCAGACGGCTCGACAACTGTTCCGCCTGCACCGCGCGGATTGTCTCTTCGAGAGAACTGACCGAACCGCTCTGGACTCGAGCCGTCGTGCCGAGGAGATAAACCTTGAGGTTGTACTTGTCGCGCAGGTGCTCCAGCCAACCGGCCCCCGGCTCCAATAACAGGCTCTTGACCAGATTGATGCGCGAGGACTCCTCCAGCTTCGCGCTCTTGAGTCGTTCCAGTAACTGGGCATCCAGCTGGCTGTCTCCGTACTGATCAGCAAAGCTCATGCTCTGCGAATCATCGACCACGACGACCAGGTCGGGGAGATCCGTGCGGAAGCGATCGCGCATCCAACCGTACATCATGGTGACCACCAGCGCGAGGAGCGCCAATCGAATTGCGGAGAGCCATAACCGTGTGCTTCTCCGCGCCTGACCCGGCTCGCGCAAATAGAGCCATACGAACAAAATGGCTGCCACGATCAGCAAGAGCAGCGTGAGCCAGGGAGGCCAGGGCCAACTGTGGACGAGCGCTTCGTCGAGCCCTTCGCCGGCCCGCGGCGGGGGGATCCCGACTAAACCGCTCCACAATTCCTGTAGCCACTCTGACATGCATATCCTCCACAGCTAGGGTCTCAGTTCTCGGACGCCCCCGCCCGATGTGCATCCTTCTGGATGCAACCACCCGGCGTGGCCATCAACGGGGCATCAAAAGTGAGAATCGCTGAACACTTGGGTAAGGGATCCTCTCGACATCCCGCGGCCTCACTCCTCACTCCTCAAGCGGCAGCTCGTCCGAAAAACCACGCCAGCAACGATTCACAAATCAACAAGAGCAAAACGACCGTCAGCACGTATCGGAAGAAATGGGCCGGTTGAGGGATGAGCAGACTCGGAGTATCGGTGTTATCCGCTGTCGTTTCATGGCGAAACTGGCTCGGTAAAAGCTCCACATCGAATCGGTCCAGGTGACTTTCGCGCGTGTCCAAGTTGACCGCGTAACGATCGATGCGGTCCGTCTCTGACTGGATGAAGACACCATACACGCCACTCAACGAAGTCTCGGTATACGTCCATTGATTCTCGTTGCCATCCATCTTCACAGATACCCGCTGTCTTTTCGCGGCAGGATTGGCAATCGACACCGTCGTTTCGCGACTGCCTGCCGGCATGGATCCACGCAACGATTCCCCCGCGATGACATTACGTAGCTGCGTGCGACCGCGCACGGCGGATCGCAGCATTTGCTGGATGAGCGGCGGAAAACTGGGCCACGCCGCAAACGCTGACCACGGCGTTGGGGGCTCGGTGGACCGATCCAGCGAGACACTCGAGGCGTCGGTGGCCAACAGTATCACGCGCCCGTCTCCGATCGACTCTGCGAGGATCGCCGGATCCCCGTTTTGAAACGCCATCACCTTCGCCACATGGGTGGCCGCGTCACACTGCAACTTGACATACTTCCAGATCGGCGTCGTCAGCAAACCGGCACGCTCGTGGCCGCGAAACGGTGCGACAATCGGGTGCTGGTATTCGAGTGGGTCAAACAGGTACTGGCCCGGCGCCACCGGCTCGCCCAACCGCGCCGGCAAGCAGCGCAACGCCCCCGCATCGACCCCCAACACCGAATTGTAGTTCTCCGGCTGGACCTGGTCCCCCAATACCACAACGACTCCGCCACCACGTTCCAGGTAACTTCGCAACAACCGCGCTTCATCACGGCCAAAGCGACCGACATTGCAGAGAAAAACGCAGTCGTATCGACTCAGATCCTCTTCCAGTAGCGCAATTTCCGATCGCACCACCGGTCGCACTCGTGATTGCTGCGTGGACGCCGGCTCCAGTGCCAGAGCGACATTGCGGGCGGAGCCGGACTTCCCCTCGACACACAGGACTTCCATCGCCGCGCGCACCGTCACGCTCAGCCAGCGGTGATTGTCGACCTCCAGCCGATCCTCACTCAAACGGACCTCCACCACGTGCTCGCCAGGCATCTGGAAACGATGCACCGCGGACGCCGTCGCCTCGCCCCCGGCAGGAATGTCCTCCCTCAGCTCGGAGACGTTCTGACCATCCACCAGCACCTCGACCCTCTGCTGCAAACGATCCTGGTTGCCAAAGTTCTCCAGCTCGATATCCAGACGCGTCGGATAGCCAACCGTGACCACTCCCTCCGTTGTCGAAAGCCGTGTGACGGCCACGTTCTGCCCACCACTTTGGCCGACGTCGAATAATCTCAGCTCCGCCTTTTCGGCCAGCCGCGCCAACGTCGTTTGCACGGCATCGCCAACAACATCTTCCCACGTCGTCCGGCCCATATCGGTGAAGATACAGACTCGCCGCCGCTGCAAACGGGGCTCCCGCTCGATAGCGTGATCCAACACGCGTTCCACTTCCGCCAACGTGGCCTCCAAATTCGCCCCCCCGTCGGTGCGCTGCAACTGGGTGATCTCCGCCACCATGTCCTCGCGATCAAAGACCGGGTCGCTCACCACAACACTGGGCGGAGCCGCCAGGCGAATGAGCGTGAAGCCATCGCCCTGCTCACCCTGACGCACCAATTCGCTCGCCAGTCCTTTGGCCAGGTCAAACCGCGTCGCATCTCCCTGCCGGTAGTCCATGGAATAAGACGCGTCCAACACCAACACGACGTGCGTGTCCCCCCTGCTAGTCCCCATGATTCCCGTGTCGCCCAAGAAGGAAACAACGGGATCTGCCAGCGCGATGGCCAGCAACACCAAGATGAAGATGCGGACTGCCAGCAGCAACAACTGTTCGATCCGCCAGCGCCGGGCGTTCTTGCGGATGGCGGCGAGCAAAAACTTCATGGCAGCCCAGGGCACCTCGTCGTACCGCCGCTTGCTCCACAAGTGGATCAACACGGGCACGATGGCCGCCAGCGCCCACAGCAGCATCCAGGGGCTGGCCAGCACCCACCAGGCGAGCAAACCATTTTGCAGAAGAGCAGCTATCATCATGAATTGTCAGCCAACGGACCCGCCGCACCACCAAACACCGCACAGAAACCACCCACTCCCCCCATCTTGCCGCAAAAACGGGGAGCCTCCCCGTTTTCCTGGGTGTTTTGCATCATACCAGCGACGGCGGCCGAGTTGGAGGTCGCTGGCCGTGTGACAGCCGATGATCATCTGGACAGGCCCCGGTAAGGAAATCAAAGTGCCTGCTACGTTTTCGACCTGATAGTTGACCGTTGTTCTGAAGACAGAAGCGAATGAAAAGGCCAAGCTGCCTGTCGGGCATATCGACTACCAGCTTTTCAACCGCGGACGCGGCTGCGGCGGGCTGACAGGTAGTTGGTCAGCGCCAGGTCGAAGGGTTGATCGGTTCTCATCTGCTGATACTCCACGGCCAGGCGCCGGCAACCGATGTGCAGGGAGCCCAAATAATTTTCGAGTTCTTTGACGTAGGCCCGCCTTAGCGAGCGGGGATCGGCGACCACCCGGGGCATCTGTTCCAGGCCTTGAAAAATCGTGGGACGCGTGAAGGAAAAATCGAGTTCGGCGGGATCCAATACGTGGAAGACGATGACATCGTGGCGGCGATGCCGAAAGTGTTTCAGCCCGGCCATGATGGAGCCGACGTCGTCAAACAAGTCGCTCAGCACGATCACCACGCTCCGCTTCTTCATGCGTTCGGCCAGTTCATGAAAGATGGGACCGGCGGCGGTCCGGGTTTCCAGCCGAACAGACTCGAGCACCTGGAAGATCTGCTGCAGATGCGATGGATTGCTGCTGGCGCGGACACTCGATCGAATCTGGTTATCGAACGTCACCAATCCAATCGCGTCCTGCTGCTGGAGGACGAGCCAAGCGAGAGCCGCGGCGACGCTCTGCGCGTACTCGAATTTGGAGAGGGGCGAATCCGGCCCGCGATAGCTCATGCTCTCGCTGACATCCAACACGAGATGGCAGATCAGATTCGTCTCATCATCGAATTGCTTCAGGTAGAACTTGTCCGTCCGCCCAAACACTTTCCAATCGACATATCGCAGATCATCACCGGGCGCATACTCCCGATGTTCGGCGAACTCAATGGAGAAGCCGTGGTAGGGGCTGCGGTGCAGTCCCGCGACATATCCCTCGACGATGTGCTGCGCACGAAGGTGCAAGCCCTTCAGCTTAGCCAGCGTCCGCGGATCTAAAGACTTCGGGGACTCTTCCACCGGCATCCTCTTGTTCGGCCACGATAGGTACGGTTTCGATCAGCCTCCGAATGATATCGTCGGAGGTAACGCCTTCTGCATCGGCATTGAAGTTCAACTTGATACGATGCCTCAACACGGGCGGTGCGAGGGCCTGAATGTCCTCGTGACTGACGCAGTAACGTCCTTCGAGCACGGCTCGAGCTTTGGCGCCCAACACCATGTATTGGCTGGCCCGCGGCCCCGCACCCCACATCACGTACTGGCGAATGAAGTCAGGAGCAGCAGGCTGCGTTGCCACGCGTCAAACGGGCCAACCGCAGAGCGTAGCGGGCGACATGATCGGCCACCGGAACCTTGCGAACAATGCGTGTCAGTTCCAGAATCTGCTCGGCGCTCAACATCGGCGCCAATTCAACATGACGATCCGCCGTGGTGCGTTTGACAATCTCCAACTCCTCGTCTTCCGAGGGATAGTCCACCCAGACGTGCAACATGAAGCGATCGAGTTGTGCTTCGGGCAACGGGTAGGTACCTTCCTGTTCGATCGGATTCTGCGTGGCCAGCACGAAGAATGGATCAGGGAGCACATGCTTTTCGCCCCCGACCGTGACCTGCCGTTCCTGCATCGCCTCCAACAGCGCCGCCTGGGTCTTGGGAGGGGTCCGATTGATCTCGTCCGCCAGGATCACGTTGGCAAACACCGGCCCGGGAAGAAAGCGGTAATCCCGCAGACCAGTCGACCGATCCTCTTGAATCACTTCGGTGCCGGTAATGTCGGCCGGCATCAGGTCGGGTGTGAATTGAATGCGGCTGAACTGCAACGCCAAGGTATCGGCCAGGGTTCGGATCATCAGCGTCTTGGCCAAGCCGGGTACTCCGACCAGCAGGCAGTGTCCGCGCGCGAACATGGCCACCAGCAACTGTTGGATCACTTGCTGTTGTCCGACGATGACCTTGCCCAACTCGCGAACAATCTGCTGATATGCTTCGGTCAGTGTGTCCACCGCCTGCCGATCGCCATCTGGAAGTGTCATCGCTGTTCCCATTACCTTGTAGCTGCTCGTCGTCGCCCCACTGGGACAAGCCCAGCGGAGGCGTTCGCCGGTTCACCGGCAGTCCGTTCTGTCACTGGTCAGGGGATACTGTATCATGCGCCGTCTGGGCCACCTGTCCAGACTGATTCAGAGCCACCAGCCGATCCGCTCCGGCAATAAGCAGCGTCCCCTGGTGGATCACGAGGTTTCCACCGGTAATTCCCATCGTGCGCAAATCAATCGGCTGGCGTACTTGCCGGTTGCAGCGTTGTTCAAACACGTAAATATCATCGAGGGTCGGCCAGTATACCCAGTTGCCCGCGAGGATTCCGCGCCCGTAGCCGCGTGGTGTCGATGCAGCGTAGCCGCGTAACGGACTGCGTGGAGCCGGAAACTGATAGTCCAGTTCCCCCGACGCGATGTTGATCCAGTAGAGGTGATCTCCACTTGCCAGCAGGTGTCCCTGGGCAACACCCAACAAGTGTATGGCATCGGCAGCGACCTCGGCAGCGGTCGTCCAGACGATTTGGCCGGAAGCCGCATCGATGGCCAGAATCCGGTCGCAGTCGGCCGGTGCGGCAATGACCAGATCGCGGTGGATCAGGCAGGGCGTCTGGTCGCGGAACCAATGGCGGTCATCCTCGTCCGAACCACTTTCGCGCAGCCCCGCACGATGGTAGCGGCAGATCCAACCAAGCTGGCCGTCGGTGGCACGCATCGCCGCCACCACCCCCAGATTCGTATTGTAGAACAGCAGGTCATCCTGCAAAGTCAGGGCGCTGTTGGAGATCTCGAACAAAACACCGCCGACCGCTTCACCGCGCGCAATGTCGCGTTGCCACACCAAGCGTCCCGTCTCGATCGAATAGCAGGCGACCCGCACCTGCGCGCTGGCCGGATCCCGTCGCCGCAAACTGACGAACAAGTGCGACTCGTTCGCCACCGGTGCCGATTCAAATTCCCAGCCGGCTTCTCCGGGCGCAATCCGGTCGAACAATAATTTCTGGGTGCGCAAGTCGAAGCCGACAAGAAAACTCCGCTGGTCGGAACGCATCAGTGGCTCACCGCCACCGCCCGTCCAGGCGACTCCCATGCGGGCAAACAGACGCGATCCATCTACCGTAGGCGCATAGCGCGGAACGCCGGCGTGGGCCGACCGTCGAGGAATCACCTCATCCAATCCGCGCGACCATTGATAAAACGCTCCGTAGCTGGCATCCTCGGGCGAACGACTCGACGGATGCAACGGCCAAGCCGGCTTGCCCGTTCCGACCTCAATGGCACGGATCATGCCCGGCTGTAGCACATAGGCGATGCCGTCACTCGCCGCCACTTCGTAGCTGAGCAATCCGTCCGCTCTTTCCCCCACCCGCATCCGCTCGACCGAGAGCTGATCCTGGTCGTCGTCGAGTTGTGGGAGCGCAGTGTGCCAGATCGGTCGCCGTGCCACATCCACGCCTTCTTCCACGACACGGTTGCGGGCGGGGCAACCCGCCAAGGTTGTCCAGCCCGGCGGAACGACTGGGGCTGGCCACGTGGCAGCGTCCCTGGCCAGCTCTCCCACCAGCTCCACATAATTGCCCCGGCGACCCGCCAGTTCCCCTTCCGCAGCGGGATCGAGACGCCGCAACAGCTCCAGCTCCAACTCGGCTCGCTCCCGAGATCCTTCCAGCAGTGACAACATCGCCAAACGCGCTCGCACGGCGGCCCAGCGGGATATCGGTATCCGGGTACGCCAGCCAGGTGACATCCCGCACCGGCTGCTTCAATGCCTCGGCCACCATCTGCCAGATCGACTCGAGCGGACGACCGCGGAGCGCGGACCACCACGAACAGCCCGGTGGAACATCCAGCAACCGAGCCACCGCGGGTGGGACCCGCAGTTGCGGGCTGAGACTCTCCCAAGACCGGCGTGCGAGCGTGTAGTTGCCACGCTCCAAAGCCAGTTCACCCAGTCGCAACAGAGCCTGATCACCACTGGAACTGAGCAGCAACTCGTCCACAATCCGCTGCAACTGCCATTCACTCTGTGCCGCCAAGGCTTCTTCGTACCAGCGTGCGGCCAGACTATCTACACGCTGGCGGTAAGCCTGCAAAGCGGCAGGTGCCCGCGTGTGCCACGACGCCAACTCCATCTGGCAGTATTCCCGCAACGGTACATAGGCAGCGAAACCACTCGCCTGCCAACGCGGCGCGAGGGGAATCTGAATCAGGGCGTCGCCCTGATTCTCCATGATCCGTGCCAACGTCTCGACCGCATCGCTGTATTGAGCGTCCTTGATGAACTCACCGGCGTGCTCCAATCCCGCCAGCACATCATTCCCCACCTCCGGCACCTGCGCGTCAGCCAGCTCGCCACCGCAGAGTGTCGCCGCACCGCCGCCGGCTACAGCCAAGACGACGGTCCAACAAAGCACGACAGACAACCGACCGTAGCGGGCAAATCGGACCATACCTGGGAATCGCTGGTACGACGTGACGGGCCAGGATACTTTCACTGGAAAAGATCCGGTAGGACCATGATCTTCCCCAAATCATTCTTGCCCGGCTTGATCTCCAACTCGACTATCCCGCGAGACCAGGTCTGAGGCTGGCCGTCCACCTTGACCTGCCTCACATATCCAGCCGCCTCCTGCCAGAACATAAACCGCCATTTTCCGGCAGGTAGATTCTTGATTTCGAACTTGCCGTTCTCATCGGTGACGGCCATGTACGGGGTGTCGCGAACCACCAGCCAACCCTTCATCCACGGGTGGATCGAGCAACTGACGGCCGCCGGCATCCTCTCCGGCTTCTCAAACGTCTTCTCGATCGTCGCTCCCGACGGAATCGTGTCGTTGGACTGCCCGTTGCTGCGCGTCTCGATCTTGACATTGTGTCCAATGGGGTCCGAATTTCCTACAAGCAGCTTTCTCGCGTTCCAGAGCAACGCGACGTGCGGCGCAAAGCGACAGCAATCATTGTCGAGCTTCACCGGCTCATTCCTGAGGGCCTCATAACTCTCGTGGATCGGTACCTCTTTCGCGTCGTCAGCATTCGGCCGCCTGCTGCCGGTCTCCTGATACAAGAACACGATGACATTCTGCACGCCTTTACTCTCAGGACTGACCAGCAGCGCTTCGTCAAAAACATTGTGCTTCCCACACACCTCTTGATCACTGGTAATCTTCACCTTGGCAGGAGTTGGCGGCGGCCCGTCGTAGATGATCTGTCCGCTCAAATCTCCCCACTCCGCAGCCTCTCCAGTACTTGCCGATATTCCGATCAGTATCGCCACCAGCAACCATGTGGGTGCCTTGCGCATGATTGGGATCCTCCTAATTGTTATTTGTTATTGGTTATTTGTTATTTGTTATTGGCGAGCGACGTAGCGCGTCGGCAGCTCGGAACCGGTAGACCGGCGAGTTCCCATCCGGCGGGGGTCGATAGTGCATTATCTGGGGCGACGAGCAGCGTCCCTTCGTGTGAGTCCATGTTCGGTTGTGGCCACTGGCCACGTGCGACACTCATTATACGGAACCGCTCCTCGATTGCCCATCGTGGTCGCTGTCGTGGTTCGAGATGAGCACGGCTCTGAAGGCAGGAAGCGTGGTGGCAGATGGACCCCCGTCGCATCATGCAGTGGCACCAGCTCGGTCGACAGCATCACTCATGTTCGATTGCCCACCATAACTGTCGGCAGCTACTTCGTTTAACCCGCAGCCGGAGGCGAGGACGCAGCTCCTACCGCTGCTCGCCTCCGGCTGCGGGTTAAACGACACAGAAGCCGACGGTCGCGTCAGACGATGTAAAACAGCAGGAGCAGGGTAGCTGCGATCAAGCTAGAGGTGTGCCAACACCACTGGACAATTCGCCAGCGCGCCACGCGCGAGTCACGCTGTGGCCAGAGCAGAACAAAAAACGACAGCACGATCACGCACGCCACGAGCACGACGTGGAAGCCGGTCAACGCGAGGTAGCAACCAGCCCACTGGCGTGCGTGGGGAAAATACACCGGCAACCGCAGCCAGCGATATTTCTCATTCAAGCCCTCGGCCTCCGGCCGCTCCAGGACGCCGCGGACCAGTTCGTCAACAAACAACTCCCGCGAGTCCATCGCATCAAGTTGAGCCACGATCTGATTGAGTCGCTCGCCGGTCAGGGAGACATTCGTCGTGTCGATGATTACGCTACGGGCAAATGACCACTCCTCCAACCCCAACGATGTCAGCTTCTGTTGCAGAGCGAGATCTGCTGCTTCCAGCGACGTGTGGCGGAGTTCGATTTTGGCTGGCCTTGCCGCCACCACCGTTTGGCTAACCGCAGCGGCACTGGCTTCGACACCTTCGGCCGGTGTCGTGGAGCCGAGTTGACGGTGCAATTCGCTCTTCTGCTCACAGTAATCGCGCAATATGGCAAACCACTGCCGTTGTCGGGCCGAATCACTCGCTTCCTGCTGCAACGCACGCTCGACCGCAGCCTTGTCTCTGGCGAGCGGATGGATCTGATACGCCACGATTTTCATGAGCCCGCGGCGTTGTGCCAAATCCTCCAGCCAATGGCCTACTTGCTGCTCCGTCCAGGCAACCATGTTTCTCTGCAAGTTGGTCACCAGTTCCAGCCGTTGTGCTTGCGTCTCGGAAAACTGATCCGGATGATTAGCGCGTCGATCCTCGAGTTGCTGAAACAACTCCTGCAAGCGCAAGCGGACTGCTTGAATGTAGTAGATATCCGGATGATCGTGCGGTGAAGTGGCGGCACCGCGCTGCCAGAGACCATCCGCAGAGAGTTCCCGAAACTCGTAGGTCCGCCAGGCCACAAACAGACCACCCGTTACCAGTGCCAACAGCAGGCAGCATCGGGCCGCGAACGATGCGGCGGAACCGGCGGAGCGACCTGCCAGCACTGCCAGCACGCTAGTCACAATCAGCAGTCCCGTGCCGGCCATCCCCGCGGCGGTCGAGAGCCCAACTTCGCCCGGAGTTGGCCAGGTTCCAGGCTCGCTGGTCCAACGCTGCCAGATGCAGACCACGACAAGCGAGAGATAAACGACTGCGGCGCCGGTCAGCAGCACGCCGGTCGCCAAGCGGGTGAGGGACCTGCGCGGCGGCATGCCGACAGCCGGCTCCGGACTCTCAGCCGATGGCTCGACCACTTTGGGGCGCGGCTGGGGCGCGGTGCGGTCCCGATTCTCCAGCCGTCCTTTGGCACGTATGGGCCGTTTTCGCGTCATGACAAGTAAATCCCGATTCTTCGGTCCTCAGCTACCCGCTCTCTCCTCGGTGTGTCACGGGTCCGGCAACGGTGTAGTCGCTCCCACCATTGTGGCGTCCGCGGCGGGCGGCAGCAGGATGACTAATCGGATCAAAGGGGATATACCGCGCATAGGAAACGAGATGCCAGATGTCGTCGTCCGACAACTGCGCCGCCACGTTGGGCATCGTCGTGCCCGCAATGCCGTTTTTGACTTTGACAAACAGATCACGCGCTCGATGCCCTCCGCGGTAAATGCCCTCGTGCAGGTTTCGCGGTTGAGACTTGTGGGGCGGCAAAGCGCCCAGCGCCAAATACTCCTGCAGGGTCGCCAGACCTGGTCGGCTCGAGTTCCTTGCCCCACTCGTCAAAATCCTCCGTTTGCCCGTCTCCCAAGGCGGTGGCTCCGTGGCAAGTAGCGCAATTGGTGAGCGTCGTAAAGAACAACTCACGCCCGCGGGCAATCGACCGGAGACTGCCGTAGTCCGGCGGTGCCGCAGGTACCGTCACCGCCTCTCGATCGGCAGTGAGCCACGGTTGAATCACTTCGCTGGTAATGGACTGCAAAATCTCCATCTGCTGGGCGTACAAAGTAGAACTGGTCCGTGCCAACTTTGGGTCGAGCAGCAATTCGTTCTCGTCCAACTCAAAGGCCGCCTCCTCGATAAGCGCTCGTTCGAACAGCCCTCGAATACTCAGGTAGCGAACATAGTGCACAAGTGCTTCCCGCTGGACCTCGGTCAGCAGACGGAAGGATGGCATCGCTGTGCCCGGTACACCGCGCACCAGGACATTGTGCAGATCCTCGTTGGTGGGGGGTAACGTCGACGGAGTCTGCTTGAATTTGAAGATCCCGCGACGATAGTCGCGTGGGTGAGGATTCAGCCCGGCAGCCAGCGGTCCGGTGCCACTGCCTGACACACCGTGGCAGCGCGCACATAGTTGGCGAAACAATCCTCGTTCTGCCCCCGGCCGCGATTGCTGGCTCGATCCCGCCGCCATCTGCAACATGTCCAGCCTGAGAATTAGATCGAGGTCGACACCTTCGAGCAGCGGCAACGTGGGTTCGTCGGGCGCGCCAAAGTAGACCGCCAACACATGCTCGATATCCTTGATGCGTGCCTGCAGCCGCTCGGTCTGGAAATCATCTGGCCTCTCCGCCAGTTTCTGACTGCGCATATAGACCAAGTTCGGTTCAAAACACGCCGGTTCCTGGCCGCAGCCGGCCACGGCGATCAGCAGAGCAAATAACAACCAGCCACACGCGTGCCGCGCAACGAGACCATTGGCGGCAACGAAACGTGGCTGCAGCGGCCGGTCACAGCGTGGCCGTACGATGCCACGGCCAGGAACATCAGCGCGCGTTCGACGGTCGGGGATTCCAGCTCGGCATTCTGGACCGCTATGGCAATTTCCCGTTGTTGTTATCAAGAACTCGGACATGCAACACGATGGTTCCCGCAGCACCACTTAAGGGGCGAATAGTTGACCTTCCCTCTTACTTTAACGCGGCAGGCTCAATGGTGACCACCCCCAGGTCATTGTCACCCGGCTTAATCTCGATCTCCGTGCGTCCTCGCTTCCAGCGCACTGGCTGGCCGTTGAGTACCACATCCGTCAGGAACGACGCTCGTTCCTGCCAGAACGCAAATTCCCATTTCCCCACCGGTAGGTTCTTGATCTCGAACCTGCCGTGCTCGTCGGTGACCGCCATGTATGGGTTGTCGCGAACTAACAACCAGGCACGCATCCAGGGGTGAATGGAGCAAGAAACCGCAATCGGTTCCCGTTCCTCGAGAGTGAACTTGTGCCGGATTGTCTCGCCAGACGGAATCGTCACGTTGATCGGCCGATTCTTGCGGGTGTCGACCATCGCATTGTGCCCGATCGGGTCCGAGTTGCCGATCAACAGCGTGTGCCGCTTCCAGAGCAGTAAGACATGCGGATCAAAACGGCATGCCTGGTTGTCCAATTTCCACTCGGCCTTCTCATCCGCATCATAGCTTGGATGGACGGCCACCTGCTGATCCCTGGCCGGGTAGAGAAAGACAACGACGCTTCGCAGTCCGTGGTCTTCGCGTTGCACGACTAGCGACTCATCGACCAGGTTGTGCTGGCAGCATTCCTGTTCATCTTTCGTGATCGTTAGTTTGTCCGGCTGCGGAGGGTCTCCACCATAAAGAAATTGTCCCTTCAAGTTCCCCCACTCGTCAGCGGACACCGCGACCGCGCCGAGCACCAGTCCAAATACGATACCCGCGAGTCGTCCACACGTGTATTGTGGTTTTGTCATCGCCTCTTTCCCCGCCCCGAAATACGTCATTCGTCATTCGTCATTCGTCATTCGTCATTCGTCATTCGTCATTCGTCATTCGTCATTCGTCATTCGTCATTCGTCCTACGAGGATGCGCTTATCAATTGGAGGAGGACGACGTGTCTCCGGGGACGGCCAGGGAGCCGGCGTTCTGCTCCACCATCGGAGCGATCGGAGAACGATCGCGGGAGTACTGATCGAAGTTCATCAGCAGATCGACCAGCGCATCCAACTGATCCAGGCTCGATCCGTGATACAGTTTCTGTGGGACGGTCGTCCCCGTCAGCGGAGCGGTGGGATCGAAGGGAATATTCACCGGCATGCTGGTGTACGGCTGGATGGATGTCGGCTTGGCCAACCATTTGCGCACGTACTGAGTGCGAAGACGCTGGTGAATTGTCGACAGATCAGGCGCTTTCACACGATCGATTCCCGTCGGGTTGAAGTCGCCGATCAGATGGCATTTGACGCAGTAACTGCTGCTCGTAATGATCTTCATGGCATCGCTCAAGTGGCGGCCACGACCTGCGTCTGGCAGCTGCAGGGCACCCTCGTCGGCCAGTTGCCGCAAGTGGGCGGTGTAACGACGATCGGCGGCTGCCAGATAATCCGCCTGACGAATCGACTCAAAATTGTAGGGATACTCGGCACGGTCCTGGGCCGCAAAGTAGTCCACCAGCTGCCTCGCCTCCGCGTCGGACATATTGTAGCGTGGCATCCGCATCACTGCTGCCGGTCGGATCAGATGGGGTTGGAGCAGGTAAGCGTAAAGCCACTCCGGCTGCACCTTCTCTCCTTCGCCGACCAGCGACGGGGGGAGCCAAGCCCACGCTTCGGACCCCTTGGCATTCGGATTGACTTCTTTCTCGCGCAATACGACTCGCGGCAACAAGTACTTGGCGAGTGCTCCGCCGTAAGACGACTGACGCCGCTCGATATGTTCCGCCGGCACAGCGAACGAGGCTTCGCCCACTTGATAGGGTTGGCCATCGACGGCCGTTGGCCGCCGGAGGTTGAACGAGTAGATCAACCGATCCAGTGCGAATGCTTCGTCCTCCTCCTCTTCGATCGGAAACTCCTCTTCGTCGAAGATCATGGGCAATCCATCGGGACTGATAGCCGGCATGCCCTCGATGCGCGCATGGCGCAACCCCTGACGATCGATCCCGCGTGACAGAGCCAAGGCAGCATGAGCCAGCGGCACCGACAGGAAGGGGTACGTCGGCTGAGCCATCTGTCGGCCATAGTAGTCGGGGGTAAAGGCCAGGTCCCACTTCTCCGCGCGGACCAGATGGCAGCCGCGGCAACTGAACTTGGTCATCACGTCCCGCCCCCGCAGCAGCGCCCGGGTGTGCGCATCGGGCGCGTAGACATACTTGGGAGCCGGGGGATCACCGACCAACCCCAAGACAAATGTGATTATCGCCTCCCGCTCCTCGACCGTGAGTGAGAACTGCGGCATGCGAAGTCGCTCGGTATATTTCTTATTACGAGCTTCATGGTAGTCGAAACTGCGCGGCTCCTTCAGCTTCTGAAAGATGAAGCCGATCCGAGTCCGCGCTTCAAACTGCTGGCGATAGTAGGGTGGCGATAGTGCGTCAGGCGGCGTGCCGGCGGCCGAGGCGTTCAACCCGTTCGGCGCCGATCCCCACTGGCGGCCGCGCCGCGCCGTCCCCTTCGGTCTGTTGTAGATACTGAGCCACGTGGCCAAAGACCAACTGGGACGTGTTCTTTCGACCCCACTGGGAAAGCTCTGGCCCGATCGGTTTTGCGTCTTCCAGGCCCGGAATATCGTGACAGGCACAGCATCCACTGCTGGTAAAGGACTTCTGCGCGACGTAGCAGAGACGCTTGTCGACCATCTGCTCGACCGTGACCTGTCCTTGCTGTTCGGGAGAGATCAGCAATTCACGTTCCGCACCCCGCAGTTGGCCCGCTGTTCAAACGGGATCCCTTCCCGCAGAAACCGCTGCGCCGTCGCTTGTGGAAACATGTCCTTCAGGTAAGTCAGCGCCAACTCGTCGAGCACCTCCCGCTGGGCGTCATCCAGTTGGCTCACAACCTCGCTCCTCGGCTGCCAATCCCCCGCCGGCCGACTCAGCAGATACGCGACGATGTCCGCCACGGTATCGTCGACAGCCGTCACGTTCCCGTCGGCATCGCGTTGCTCCACGGGGGTCAACATCAAATCGGGCATCGTGGTGCGGACACTGTACAACGTCGGTTGCGAGATCCAGCTATAGAGCCATTTCACTCCGTTGGGGTTGCGTTGGGGTGCGAATTTGGCAGCCAGATCGGACAATTCAGGTCCTTTCACGACGTAACTTGCATCGCGGTATTTCGCGACATCCGGGAAGTCAATGTGGTCGTGGCAGGCCAGGCACCCCCGTTCTTCCAAGGCGATCTTGCCGCGCGCAATCTGGGCTTGCTTCTCTTGGTCGGTAACGACCGGCGTGATACCCGGAGGTGCTTCGACATAACGGTACGCCTGGCTGCGCTCCCGCAGGTAATGCACCATGCTGTAGATGGCAATCGGCTCGAAGCGTTTTTCAGCTTCGTCGATGCGTGCCAACTCTGTCTCCACGGCGGCCAGATTCGACTCGAGCTGTTTCGTACCGCGGGGCGGCTGGGACGAAGCGTCGTCCCGTATTCGCCGCAATCCCTCCCGCCACACCTCCCTCCGCGCTCGGAGCTGCTCGAGCCGGCAAATGTTCCCACAGGCCAAATGACCGCGGCATGCGTGTGGCCGGCCGAAAATGGCTCGGCTGGCGAATCCAGTCGGCGAGAAACGCGTCATCCAACTTGTGGCGGACAAACCGCAACGAGGGACCGACTTTGCGCAAGGAACCGGGGTGCTCCTGATCTTTCAGCAACGGGAGCAGCGTCTGGTGCACGTAGTCGGAGAACCGAGCCTGCTCGGTCGTCGGTTTCGCTGGCCGCTGCTTCCCCCTCTTCGGCGGCCGCCAACACCGACTGAGGTCGTCTGCCGCGCGGCGTTGCGTGCATCGTCGACCAGCAGGGCAGCAACCTGGTGCCGCGCGTCATCGTCATCGGGATGTTGGATCAGCCGGTCGACCAGAGCCTTCTCGGTGTCAGAGAGCTTTTCGTACCCCGTTCCCGCCGCGCCTTTCAACTGGAGCGCTGCGGCATGGTAGTTCGGTTCCAGACGCAGATCGGGCCCCACGGGCCGACCCTGACCGTCGAAGCCGGGAATTTCGTGGCATCCGTAGCAGCCCAGGCGTGCGAATCAGCCGGTAGCCGCGCGACACTTTGGGTGCTGGTGGATCTTCAAATCGCTCGCTCTCTTCCAGTTCCACCACATCGTGATGGCATTTCAGGCAGGAACTTTCGACGAACCGCCGCGGATACATGGGGAATTCCCAGTCGCGATTGTCGAACCAGTCGTACTCCGCTCGCCATTGCTGACGTGCGGCAAGATCGTCGGGAGTATGCGAAGTCCACTTGAACTCAGTGGCACTCCCCTGCCCTTCGTGACAGACCGTGCAACCGAACTCGGCCACCGGGTGCGGACTCGTCGACGCCAACAAACAGGTCCAGACTCGGGTGCCCGGCATACGGGTGAGGCAGTCCCCGCCGCACGCGCAGCCGCAGTGGCGGCTGGGGGTCTTCGCCCTGTTGGAGTGCCGCCCAATGCGTTACCGCGCGAGCGACCAGTCGATCGATCACCCATTGACGGGCCGATACGTCCGTCGGCACCGGGTCGTCATCAATCGCTTCAATCACATCACCGACCCGCAGCCCGGCCGACGCGTGCCCTTCCTCTACGGCGGCTGGGGGAGCAAACAGCATCTGTTGTCGGATGTCTCCCGCACGCATTCTCTTCCCAACGTCCTGCCATCGTCGCACGCGTTGGGCAAGTCCCTTGGGATCGACGAACTGGACCGTCACATCGCGCTCCTGCAACAAACCGTCCTCTGCCAGCTGCAAACCGAAGTACTCCCGCAATTTCTCCTGGTTCGACAACGGTGGATCCGCAGCAACATCGTGCGCGCCATGCTGCCGCTCGGTGGGCATCTGCAGCGCGAAATCGATTATCCTTGATTCGCACAGCGCTGGCTCGTCAGCGGCATCCGGCAGTGACTTCTGCACGCCCTGGTGACAAGTTGTGCAACGGTCGAAGCGCGGCACGCGTCCGAAACTACCCGCCGCGTCGATCTAATCCTTCATGCCAGATATTATCGATCTTCCGTGGTGAATTGAACGCATCGAAAATGGGCAACTCGAGCCACTTCTTGCCCGGTAGTGGAATGAAACCCCAGAAGTTGAAGTAGTTGGAGCGCTTCTCCACCAGGTGTCTGCTGAGACGTTTCGATTCCACTTGATTCTCGTCGAGTCGTGCCCGGATGGCCGCTTCACGGTCGGCCAACTGGCCCCGGAGCGACTGCAGCTGTTGCCGGTGTTGGGCAGCCGCGTCCGCGTCGAGCGTCAATTCGCGAATGCGATTCTGGCGCACGTCGATATCGTCTTGCAGCTGCTTGAGGGCCGTATCGGCGCGCTCATCGCGTACCCCAAATCCCAATTGAGCTTTGACCACATCCAGTTCCGCCAGCTCCACCTTGCGCGCACGCAACAACTCGTCCTCGCGGAATCGCGCTGCGTTGACCAGCGTGTCGAGCGCCGCCAACACGCGGTCTCGCAGGGGCACTACGGCGGCTTCCGCCGCACGCTTGCGGAGCGCGGCGTCCTCGCATTCGGCCGTCACCAGCCGGCTGGTGGCCTCCAGGTCGCGGGCCGCCTGTTTCAGCGACTCGCCCTCGTCACCTGCGCCCCGGTGGGCCCGTCCCCAAGCATCCTCCACGTCCAGACGCGTCTTGTCCGCTTTCAGACGAGCTTCCTGCCAGGCCTGACGGGCAGACGCCGCCTCCTCGGCCGCCGCATCCAACCGGGCAATCGCCTGCTCCAATGGCTGAAATGACGGCGCTGTGGCTTGCCGCCGCAGAGCATCCCTCTCCACCGCCTGGCAGAACGCACTGATCAACGGTTCCGGCAGCGGCTGCGATAAGGCTTCGGAGAGCGCTTGCTCAAGTCGCTCATGTTCGCTGACCACATCCTCGGTCAGTGTTTGCAGCTTGCGCCAAGCGGTCATCTGCATCTCGATCCGATCGTTGGTCCGCTGAATCGTTTTCCATTGGCGAGCATGATCGCGCGCCAACATCCAGATGGTGACCAGCGTCAATAAGACGCTCGAGACCGCAAAGACTCTGTGCAGTCGCGGCATGTTGTACCGAGTTTGCTCAGTTGCCGGCATGGTCAGAGCGCCCTTTCCGAGCTGTCACGTCGATGGGGCCCGGCCATCCGCAAGGAACCGCCGCGCTGCTGGTGCATCGGGTCGCCTTGTGATCGCAGGGGGGGGTGGAGTTCTACAGGGATCGATCGAGTTTCCATGTCGCAATACGGCTCACAAGCGTAGCCGTCACAGATTCAAGGAGTATTCCGGAATCGCAAGAAAGTAATTCAGGTTGAAAGACCAACGACAAACCATCTTGATCGGCAACAGCAGCATGATCAGCAACAAATAGACCAGGACCAGGTATCGCAGCAGCCCCATCCGCTGATGGAGCCCGCGAAACACGCGGCTATACTTCGCCAAGGCAACCGGCAGGACAATGAAATAGCAGCTCAACAACACAATACCCGGCAATTCGCGCCAGACAATATAACCCAGCTTGGTCAACCCTCCCGCACCACGCCGCGCTTCCGGCAAGGGAACGTTCAAGAGATCGATCCAGAACCGCTGGGACAACTGCACATTGTTCAGCGCTTCAACTTTGTGGACGTCCCACGTTTCAAAAAACCCGAAGAAGCTCCAGTTTGGCCCGCGGAAAAACGTGCCGATCAACATCAATAACATCCACAGCACGAGAAATCCGAACTGGAAAGTCACGTAGGCGAATCGGCGCTGGCTGATCGTATAGTAGCCGTTGCCCGCCTTGTTGAAATCGAGGTAGGGGATAGCTATCAATCCGAGAATGATCAGACTCGGCAACACCACACCTGCCAGCCACGGATCGAAATAGAGGAGCATCTCCTGCAAACCGAGAAAGTACCACGGCGCCTTGGACGGGTTGGGCGTCACGACGGTACTCGCTTCGGCTTCCAGCGGGGCTTTGAGCAGGATCGACCAGACGATCAGCAACGCCGTCAAGGCCACCATGCAAATCAGTTCGATGTAGACCAAATCGGGCCAGACCAGCACCGGCTCGTTGTCTTCCGCCTCCCACGGAACCAGCCCCCGCGAGAGACGCTCGTCATTCAATACGGCCTTGCGTACCGACAACCAGGTGAAGAAACCGAGCAAAAAAATCAGCCCCACAATCGGCACGTTGTCCGGTTTGGAGACGATCGCGGCAAAATCGGGATCGGTCAGCGCGCAGCCCCATGCAGAGCAACACCAAGTTCAGCCCAGCCCAGGCCACTGCCGGTCGCGAGAAGAACTTGCGGCCCATGTAGCAGCAGCTCAACACCGCCGTACTCCCCACCATGAACAACGTGGGCCCCATGATTCGATCCAGAGAAACGCGCACCGACAGGGGAAAGGATATCCACCGCATCCAACGGGCGTCGCCGCTGAGCGCGATCGGTACCAACGCGGCAAAGAACAGGGCCATACCGAACCATAGCCAGGCCAGCCAGGTCGGCCCTGACGCGGTGCCCCGCGCCACGCTGGACGCGCACGATCCGCCGACGCACCGTCCACCAGTACCAGGCAGCCCCCGCGTTCAGCAACGCGGCTGTCAGGTAGAAGAACCCCAGATACCCACTCAGGTCCTGGAAAAACTCGGCTTCGTTCACCGGAACATGCATTGCCTATCCGCCCATTTACTCGCTCGCCCAGCGCGTCGTCCTAGAGGGGCCCACTGATCCCGCCGTCCTTGCGCACGCGCCAGAAATGGATGGCCGACAGCAGCGCCGCCCCCAGCGGTATGGCCACACAATGCAGCACGTAGAATCGCAGCAACGTGAACTCGCCAATAAACCGTTCCCCTAACAACCCGAATCGGGCATCCGAGACGCTCGTAATCATGTCGATACCATCCACTGTCAGCAACTGCGCTCCCGGACCCTCGTGGCCCAGTAGCGGAGTCGCTCGCGCCATGTTGGATCCCACCGTGATCGCCCATAGCGCCAACTGATCCCACGGCAGAAGATAGCCCGTGAAGGAAAGGAGTAAGGTGAGCAGTAACAAGATAACGCCTATCACCCAGTTGAATTCGCGGGGCGGTTTATAGCTCCCCGTCAGGAAGACGCGATACATGTGCAGCCAGACGGCGATCACCATCGCATGAGCCCCCCAGCGATGCAACTCGCGTAGGATGCCCAGCGTGGCCACGTCGCGCAACACCAGCATATCGGCATAAGCCCACTCGGTCGTCGGCCGGTAATAGAACATCAGCAATACACCCGTCACCGTCTCGACAAGAAACAGGAAGAAAGCAATCCCTCCCATGCACCAGGTGTAACTGAGCGCAATTCCTTGCTTGTTGATGGAAACGGGATGCAGATGCAAAAAGAAATTGGTCAAGATGACCGCCACGCGATTGCGACGGTCGACCGGCGCAGGATGTCGGAAGATGCTCTTCCACACCTGCGAGTTGCGAATATGTTTCCCAAGCGATGGCATATTGAACCGCTACTATATTTCCTAACGCGGCCGGTAGCCGCAGCCAAAAAGGGCCCCAGAGCATTTGGTCCTGCTGACTTGGACGACCGGGACAATTAGACGATGACGAAACACTCGGGATCTTCCCATTGCCCCAGCTCTTCCCGGAAGGTGCGACTCTTGTCGACCTCCAACTCCCCATTCTCCGTCCTACGGATCGCGAATCGTTCGAGCGGACGTGGTGCCGGCCCTTCGAAATTGACGCCGTCCTTGTAGAACCCGCTGCCATGGCAGGGGCACTTGAACTTCTGCTCGGCCTCCAGCCAGTTGGGAGTGCAGCCAAGATGCGTGCAGACGGTCTTCAAGGCGTAGATCTGCGTCCGCCCCTCGTACTCGTGACGCACAATCCAAATCCCAAACTGAGCCTTGTATTTTGTCTCCACCTGCCCCGTCGCATAGTCCTCGGGCACCCCCACTTTGAATGTCGTGGGAGGTTCCACCAACACGTTCGGGAACATGAACCTCACCCAACCCAACCACCACATCATGTGGGTGACCGCCAACGACGTGAACCCGACCGCCAACGGCGACCCGAAAAAGAAGCCGAAGAATCGACGCAGGAAACCGCGGCGAGCTTCGCTCCGCGCCTCAACTTGCCCCGCATCGGCACGCTCGGCCAGAGCTATTTCAGGGCGGTCTGCCTCGTCACGAGACGGCTGGTTCATCGTTTTCGTATTCTCCGGATCACCGAGAGGACAGGCAGGACTTCCGGCAGAGATCATTGACTCAGGCAAGGTATGGAGGGCACCCAGACGCGACGGATCAGCCGGGCACACGACTCGCCGCGGCTCACACCGCCGGGCAAGTTCCGCCCTCCCCGCTGGCCACTTGCCCTTAGCTGCCTCGTGGCTGCTTCCTTGCTGCGCGGGCCTCCCCGTTTGCACCGTCGAACATGGTGACGACCAGAGAGTACGGCCATCGGAGGGGAAGCCAGCTAACAGTTTGACATCGCAAGCTGCCATGCGTCAGGCGAGCCCGCTCTTATCATGAAGCAATCCGACACTTGCCGCAACACTGGTTCCGGTGGTGTCATGCCGGGAAAACAGTCCTGGAGCAGGTGTGCAAGACACCCGAAGATAGCACGATCAGCTTCCTGATTCCATGCCCATTGCGGCCCTGGGGTTGCCATGACACTGCCCGAAATGGGGCGTTTTCGCGGCGCAACAGAACGCCGTTCGCCAGAGCGTGGGGGAGTGTGGAGAACGTCTGTCCGTGGCAGCCACGGTCTGGCGATCGCGGCTAGGGCCGCGGTTGCTTCAGCCGGTCTTTGTGGTACACAATAGGCAGGCCACCGAAACGACTCGTTGACCACGCAGCGGCAGGCAGGGTTGGAGGGGTTCATCGATGAAATACGTCATATCCGCAGTGATTCTACTTACGTCATCCAGTCTCTACGCCGCGGAGCGTCCCAACATCGTGTTCATACTTGTGGATGACTATGGTTGGCGGGACGTTGGGATAGCGGGCAGCACGTTCTACGAAACTCCCAACATTGATCGAATTGGCCGCGAGGGCATGCGTTTCACGCGTGGATATGCCGCTTGCCAGGTCTGCAGTCCGTCGCGGGCCAGCATCATGACGGGCAAATTCCCCGCCCGGCACGGGATCACCGAATATATAGGTGCTGCCGAAGGGACAGCCTGGCAACGCAACACGAAGTTGCTGCCGCCCACTTACCTGCATGCGTTGCCGGCCGCGGACACGACGTTGGCGGAAGCCTTGCGGGCCGCCGGCTATCGCACATTCTTCGCCGGCAAATGGCACCTGGGTGGCGAGGGATCGCTGCCGGATGACCACGGTTTCGACATCAATGTGGGCGGATTTCAGGCTGGCAGTCCACCGGGTGGTTATTTCGCGCCGTACAAGAACCCGAAACTGGAGGACGGCCCATCGGGAGAAGCGTTGCCGCAGCGACTGGCCCGGGAGACATCTCGGTTCATGGAAAGCCACACCGCCGCCCACGGGGATCAGCCGTTTTTGGCTTATCTCGCGTTCTACAGCGTGCACGCTCCGATCCAGAGCACGCGGCAACTCTGGCGGAAGTACCGCGACAAGGCCGCTCAGCTTCCCCTGCCCCCACATCGATTTATCGTCGACCGCACCACGCCGGTAAGACAGGTGCAGGACCATCCCGTCTATGCGGGCATGGTGGAGTCGATGGATACGGCGGTCGGAATTGTCTTGGACACGCTCGATCGCCTGGGGCTGGAACAGAACACGATTGTGGTTTTCACGTCCGATAACGGAGGAGTCTCGGCGGGCGACGGCAAAGCCACTTCGAACCTGCCGCTACGTGGCGGCAAGGGGCGGCAGTGGGAAGGCGGCATCCGTGAGCCGTACTACATCAAGTGGCCGGGCGTGGTACGGCCAGGGTCCACCACCGACGTACCTGCCACCGGTACCGATTTTTTCCCCACTCTGCTGGATATGGCTGACTTGGATTTATTGCCGCAACAGCATGTCGACGGCGTGAGCCTGGTCCCCGTATTGAAGGGTGGCACGATACCTGCTCGGTCCCTCTATTGGCATTACCCCCATTACGGCAACCAGGGAGGCGAACCTTCTTCGATCCTGCTGGAAGAGGATTGGAAACTGATTCACTACTACGAAGACGGACGCGACGAGCTGTACAATCTGCGGGACGATCCCGGAGAACAAACGGACGTGGCGTCCGCGCACCCCGATCGCACTCGCAATATGGCCGCTCAACTCGCTACCTGGCTGATCCAAGCCGGTGCACGTTACCCGGCTGCGAATCCCCACTACGACGCGACGAAAGCGGCTGCGGAAGCAGAACAGATCCGGACCACGGGGATCGGGAATCTGGAACGAGAAGCGGCCGGTTTCTTGCGCGAGGATTTCGATCCCCGAAATCACTGGTGGGGCTCGCAAGTGAACGACTGACCCCTACGTAGAACGGACTTCAGTCCGTTTATTACGCAGCCCCGTCACGTCGACCAGCGTCAATTACGCAGCGCAGTCGCGCGTCAACTGCCATGCTGGTGTGCCGGCGCTCGCCGTAATCGTTTTCAGTTGTGGAGAGTCTGACCCGGCGAGCTTGGCACACCCTACTTCTACTAAGCCTACGTCATACGCCCCGGGTGGACATCAAGCCGGGTTCGTAGCACAATTCATCGCAAGTTGTCGGGGCCCGGGAATTTGCAGTAAGGGATGGTGAGCGATGAACGTGCTGGTCGTTGGCAGTGGTGGTCGTGAGCATGCATTGGCCTGGAAGATCGCTCAGAGTTCCCGCGTGGAGCGCGTGTTTGTCGCGCCTGGCAATGCCGGCACCGCGGTCGATGCGGAGAATGTGATGATCGACGCCGGTGATTTCCCCAGGTTGATCAAGTTTGCCACACAGAATCAGATCGGCTTGACCGTGATTGGTCCGGAAGCGCCCTTGGCGGCAGGGATCGTCGATGCATTTCAGCGAGCGAATTTGAAGGTTTTCGGGCCCTCGAAAGCTGCGGCTCAACTGGAAGCCAGCAAGGTGTTCTGCAAGAATCTGCTCCGCAGTGCCGATGTTCCGTCTGCCGACTACCAGGTGTTTCGCGACGCGTCCGGCGCGACGCGGTTCATCGCGGATCGCTATCCCGACAGCGGTCAGAATGTGCCGCTGGTCATCAAAGCGGACGGACTGGCGGCCGGCAAGGGCGTGATTGTCTGCTCCAAGCGCGATGATGCCTTGGAAGCCATTGAACGGATCGGCGTACAACGCGAATTTGGAGATGCGGGTCGCGAAATCATTATCGAAGAACGGCTCGACGGTGAGGAAGCGAGCGTGCTGGCGGTCACGGACGGCCGCACTATCGTCACGCTCACGCCGGCACAAGACCACAAACCTGCCCATGACGGAGACAAGGGTCCGAACACGGGTGGCATGGGAGCGTACTGCCCAGCTCCGCTGGTCGACGAGAAGATGCTTTCCTGGATCGAAGAGCATGTACTGGTCCCCACCGTACACGCCATGAAACGTTCCCGCAATCCGTTCAGTGGCGTCTTATATGCGGGCCTTATGATCACGAACCAAGGTCCCAAGGTACTCGAATACAACGTCCGGTTCGGTGATCCCGAATGCCAGCCGATACTGATGCGACTTCAGGAGCGATCTGGTGGACATTTTGGAAGCCACGGTCGATGGCCGGCTGGACGAACTAGCGCCGCTTGAGTGGGACCCTCGTCCTGCCGTCTGCGTCGTGATGGCTGCCGAGGGCTATCCGGGCAAGTACGAGAGTGGCAGGCCGATTCGCGGTCTGGAAAATGCCGCTGAGCTGCCCGACGTGAAGGTGTTCCATGCCGGCACCAAGCTGGTGGACGACCAGGTGGTTACCAGCGGTGGACGGGTACTCGGCGTCACCGCTCTGGGAAGCTCAGTGTCCGCCGCCAAACTGCAAGCTTACACAGCCGTCAAGTGCATCCGTTGGCCCGGCGCCTGGTGCCGCAAGGATATCTCGGACAAGGCCCTGCGTTGAACCGTGCGCACCATTGATTCGGGAGTATTTCATGAGTCGTTTTCGCTCACTTCTGGTCGTCGTGGTTCTCTTCCTACTGACTGGCACATGCGGTGCCGTCGAGAAGACCTACTACTCGTTTGAATTGGACGGCAAGTCGATTGGATACGCCGAGGTGGAGGTGGACGATGTGACGTGGGATGGCCAGCAACTGCGTCGCTTGCGGTCGGTGACAACACTCAAATTCGCCCTGCTCGGCACCACCCACAACACCGTCCGCCGCTCAACTACCCTGGTCGATCCCAAGACGGGATCGCCGGTTTATTTCGAACTGACTCAAGAAGTGAATGACGCTACCTCGCACGTGGAGAGCAAGTTTGGTGACAAGCAAGTGCAAACATGGCGATGGGATGGAGGGGCGTCGAAGGGCCAGCCGCAGGAGACGGTATTGCAGCCCGACACGCGAATCCTGGGGAACAACAACTTCGCACATTGGAATCTGCTGACCAAGGCGGCCACCAGCGCAGCGACCGACGGCCCGGCTGAGTTCACCGTGTACCTGCCGGACACCGGGACAATCGAGAAGTTTCGCCTGGTCCGTGGCGACAAGAAAGAACTCACCGTCCGCGGCGTCTCGCGTGCCTGCCAGATCTGGCAACTACAAGATGCCGGCATTGATCTATCGGTTGACGCTCAAGACGGGCAGTTGCTGAAAATGGATATACCCGCTCAGAAGACGACCGTACTGCTGGCCGACCAAGGCGTGGTGCAAGCTACCGAGCAAGAGGGCGCCCAGGAGATCCTCGCCCAGCATTTCGCGCAATCCAACGTCGCATTCGATGATTTCCTTAAAGTACGGATGCTGCGGGCCAAGATCGACGTGTCGGTGATTGGCGAGGGAATCACCAACGAACAGTCGGTGCTCAATACCGCCATGCAGAAGTTTGAAGGCGAGAAGGAAACAGACGCGATCACCGGCACTGTGACCATAACTTCCCAGCCGTTTACCCCGCAAGAAGCGATACCGTGGCCGGCCACGGAGCCTGCGACTCCCGACCTGAAGCAGTGGCTCGAGCCGGAGCACTTGATCGAGAGCGACGATACCAAGATCGTCGCGTTGGCTAAAGAACTTACCCAGGACACACATGAGCGGTGGGCGGCGGTACTCAAGATTGCCGGCTGGGTTCACAAGGAAATCCGCTACACCATTGCCGATTCCCCGTCGGCTCGCATGGCACTCGAGAAACGTACGGGCGACTGCGGACCGCACGCGACATTGACGGTCGCGCTGTTGCGTGCCGTCGGCATTCCCGCAAAGCTGGTCGGAGGAGTGATCTTCACGCCCTCGTTTGGCGGGAGTTTTGGGCAGCATGCCTGGGTCGAGGTCGACATGGGAAAAGACGGCTGGGTAGCCTTTGACCCGACCACCGGGGAGTTGGACGTATTGAGCGCCGTGCACATCAAACTGTTCGAAGGAATGGGTGGCGTCATACCCAGAAAGATCGAAGTGTTGGAGTATCAGCCACCGAACCGGGAAGTGGCCGACACGACGCTGGCTCAGGGCAAGCCCATCCCTTGGAAACTCGACCAGGACTATACCTATACCTACGTTCAAAATGCTGTGAAGCTGGGAACCGAGGTATTCCGGGTCGCCAAGGCCGAGCTGGACGGCCAGGAGTATCGAACGGTGACCGACACGCTGGACTTGACCGCTCAAGGAACGCACATCCAGTCGACAACTCAAATGATGGTGCAACCGAACGTATTGCCGCGCTCCTTCCAGCGGGTCCATGAAGACCGCGGCACCAAAGTCACTCAAGAGTGCACATTCCAGAATGATGCAGTCAAGGTGAAGATCACCGGGCCGACCGAAATGGAGCGGGAGATTTCACTCAAGCCAGGAATCTACTGCTTCGATAACAACTTGATTTCGTCATTTGCCTTGATCTGCTCCCAGTTTGACTTGCAGGAGAACAGCAAGGTCGAACTGCGCACGTTTCACCCTTCGTCGATGAGCGTGATCGCCCTCACATTCCAGCTGAAACAGATCAAGAAGATCCCGGTCGCCGAGCAGGAAGTCGAATGTTTCGAGTGCTTCGTGGAGCCGATCAAGAACACGTTTTGGATCACCCGCGACGGCCGCCTGGTGAAAGTGGAGGCGCGGGAACTGGCCATCGAACTCAGCCCGTTGGACCGCGCCGTAGCTGAGCCCGCCGTAGCTGAGCCCGCCAAGGGCCCTCAGCCGCAGCAGCCAGAATACGCGATCCACACATCGGAAGCCTGGGCGGCTTCCGCTACGTAGCTGAGCCGCCCGGGCTCAGCCGCAGCGCGAATACGCGATCCACACATCGGAAGCCTGGGCGGCTTCAGCTACGACTGCCCGCTAGCGAGCCTAGCGCCACACTCGGAAGCCTGGGCGGCTTCCGCTGCGTCAGCTGGTTTTCTCCGCGGGTCGACCGCCGTACAATGATCGCAGGCGACGCGAGGGGGCACACGACATTCTCTCGCGAATCGGGCGCAAGGCGGGTCTGCGCACGGATGGGGGCTGGTAGCCATGAGTACGGAGAGCGATCAAGAGACGGTTGCCGAGCGATTGAAGAAGCCGGTACAATTCCTCAAGGGTGTTGGGCCGCGGTTGGCACCTTTGCTCAGTCGGTTGGATTTAAAGACAGCTCGCGATGTCCTGTTCTATTTTCCTCGCAGCTACGAGGATCTGACGCACATCAGTCCCGTCAATTCCATCGACGGTACGGGCCAGGTCTGTGTGTGCGGCACGGTCGAAGAAGTGGAGCTGCAGGATCTGTCCGGGGGACGCTCGGTGCTGGGAGTGTTGCTGCGCGACGAGACGGCCCCCATCCGCGCGGTCTGGTTCAACCAGCCTTTCATGCGGCAGAAGATGACGCGGGGCGGCAGGGTGATGTTGTCGGGCACACCGAAGCGCCGCGGCCTCTGCTGGGAGCTTTCCCATCCGCGCGTGGTGACGCTCGGCGAGCATGAGCAGCCGGCGCGCGGAGAAATGCTCTCTGTCTATGCTTCTACTGAGGGCCTCGGCCAGTCTCGTTTACGGCACATCATGCGACTCCTGGTCGACGAGTTTGCCGACATCATCGAGGAGGTGTTTCCGGCGTCGTTTCTCAGCGAGCATCACCTGTTGCCGATCGGCGCGGCACTGCGGGGCATCCACTTGCCGAACGATCCGCAGGATGTCGTGCATGCCCGCCGGCGATTTGTCTATCAGGAACTACTGGTCCTGCAACTGGCCCTGGCACTGCGGCGTTGGAATCTGCAGCGATCGAGTCTCGCCTCGGCACTGCCGGCGACCACCAAAATCAATGCGCGCATTCGCCGTCTGTTCCCCTACGAATTGACCGATGACCAGCAACAGGCCATTGAAGAAATCGCGGCGGACATGGGACGACACGTGCCGATGAATCGTCTGCTGCAAGGCGAAGTGGGGAGCGGCAAGACGGTGGTGGCGGAGTACGCCATGCTGTTGGCGGTGGCTCACGGATACCAGTCGGTTCTGATGGCCCCGACCGAAGTTCTGGCTCGGCAGCACCTGCGTACGCTCAGCGAAGACCTCCGCCAAAGTCGCGTGCGGATCGAGCTATTGACCGGGTCACTGACCCACTCGCAGCGAACGAAATTGCACGACTCGATTGCCGCCGGCGAAGTGGATCTGCTGATTGGAACCCAGGCACTGCTGCACGAAGAGCTTCCTTTCCCCCGTCTCGCCCTGGTGGTGATTGACGAGCAACACAAGTTCGGCGTGCGGCAGCGGGCGGCCCTGAAGGGAGCCGGCGCGGATCCGCACTATCTCGTCGATGACCGCCACGCCGATTCCCCGCACGGTGACCATGTCGCTCTTCGGCGACCTCGACGTCTCCACGTTGCGGCAGTCGCCACCGGGACGGCAAAACGTCTACACCTATCTGGGATCGAGCGACCAGCGCGACCAGTGGTGGGAGTTTTTCCGGGGGAAGCTCCGCGAAGGACGACAAGGTTACGTCATTGCACCGCGCGTGGAGGAGACCGAATCGCAGGAGGTATCGAATGTGGAAGCGGAGTACGAGCGGCTGGCCAACGGGCCGCTCGAAGCCTTTCGCGTCGACCTGATCCACGGGCGCAT
Source organism: uncultured Planctomycetota bacterium (assembly GCA_963700515.1). Lineage (GTDB taxonomy): Bacteria > Planctomycetota > Planctomycetia > Pirellulales > Pirellulaceae > JAJRVM01. The sequence goes on from CAVOXY010000010.1 coordinate 71,801, forward strand.
GTCGTCCGCCGAAAAGGAAACGGTGATGGATGCGTTCCGCCGCGGCTGGACGCAAGTGCTGGTCGCCACGTCCGTGATCGAAGTGGGCGTGGATGTGCCCAATGCCACCTTGATGACCATCGAGGACGGGGAACGATTTGGCCTGGCGCAATTGCATCAGCTGCGCGGCCGGGTGCGACGCGGTACGTTCCCCGGCTACGTGTGCGTCTTCGCCACACCTGCCAATCCCGCCGCGCAAGAACGACTCGACGCCTTCTCCCGCTGCACGGACGGATTTGAACTGGCCGAACTTGACTTCTCGTTGCGTGGCCCCGGCGATTTGTTCGGCACACGCCAGCACGGCATGCCCCCGCTGCGAGTGGCCGATCTGCAACGGGATGGCGCCATCCTGGAAGAAGCACGCCGCGATGCGCTGGCCATGATCTCGGCCGACGATGCGGCGTTCTTTCAGAGTGACTTCGAATTGCTCCGCCGCCAGGTGGTGCGGCGCTATGGCGAAGCACTCGACCTGGGTAGCGTCGGATAATCTGTAGCTGAAGCCGCCGAGGCGTAGCTGAAGCCGCCGAGGCTTCGAGACGAAGCTCCTGACGTCCACCCACTTCGCTGAGCCCTCGGCGGGCTCAGCTACCATTGCCGCTGAAGCCGCCGAGGCGTAGCTGAAGCCGCCGAGGCTTCAGACGAAGCTCCAGACGTCCACCCACTTCGCTGAGCCCTCGGCGGGCTCAGCTACCATTGCCGCTGAAGCCGCCGAGGCTTCAGACGAAGCTCCTACGTCCACCCACTTCGGCTGAGCCCTCGGCGGGCTCAGCTACCATTGCCACTTCGGCTGAGCCCTCGGCGGGCTCAGCTACCGTTGCCGCTTCGGCTGAGCCCTCGGCGGGCTCAGCTACCGAACGCCACTACTGCGCCGAATGGGCACTGACCGCTGCGGTGTCTTGATCTGGTTCAATGCCGGCAGGGTGGCACCTCCCGATAGCGTATTGTTGGGACGCGCAAACGTGACTGGTCCCTGGTTCCCCATCCCGCTGTGGTTTCCCGACACGGAAGCATTGCTTTTCAGACTCTGGGTCTGTTGACCCAGCCGGTTCCAAGCGTCCGACATGGCCCGATTGGCGGACTGCCACTGAGCTGGATACTGACTGCTACCGTTGCTGGATTGACATCTGTTTCTGCAGGGCGGTGGAAGTCGATCGTCCCATCCGCGAGGTGGACGGGGCGGTGGCAGTACGCTGGTGACCGCACCGGCGTCACTTCCGAGCTGACGGTCCGTCCGAGACGTGTCCGTGTGCTCGCTTTGCACCGTGCCAGCGAGTCCGTCTGATCAGTCGCGCCGTTGGCCGACTAGCGTCGGATGCGTTGCCGGCGTCGACTGGCCTGCCGCGATCCAGCATAGAAACTGTCATAAGATGAGTCTAGCTCAGGACTAAACCGGCGCGTCGTGGGCCGAGAAGCGCACACGCCACCGACCGCTCACACACCACTGTCCACGGGAACCATCACGTCGGTGGCTGCCAGGCACACAGAGGTTACACAAAGGGCTAAAATAGCAGTGGCTTTCTTACCCCGCAGAACCTGCGATCCGCGCCAACCCCACAACCGGCTCCGAAAGTACCCCCATGCCTCACCATCGAATTGCCGTGGCCCTGACGATCCTGCTGTCTCTCAGAGGCACCGGCCGGTGCGAAGTGCCCGTGCCGAACGCTTCGTTTGAGGAAGGTGACAAGTCGCCCAAGGGCTGGACACTCAATCAAGGAGAGGGCGCATTGATCTCGCCAGGTGCTGAGGGCCAACGAGCCCTCTCGGTCGCTGGTGATGGCACGTCCAACAATGCGTGGACGTCTGCACCGTTGTCGCTCTCACCCAATACGGTGTATCGCCTGCAGTTTCAGGCGCGGCGAGTACGAGGTAGCGGCGGATTGCCCGTGAGCGGCCCCTTGTTCTGCAACCGCGATCTCGGGGCACTCGATCAGCAATGGACAGGCTGCGAATCGTTTTTCGTGACGCCGCGTCAGCTTGACAAGGATCAAGCCCGACTCCGGTTCGGCCAATGGGAGGTACCTGGCGAAGTCGCTTTCGACGACGTGCGATTGGATCGCGTTGTGCCGGTATACCGCTTGCAAGACGGTTTCCAACTGGGAGATGGCGAAATCATCCAGAACGGGCACTACACGTTCACCGCGCCGCTGGGGAAAAACTCGGCCAATCACGCGCGACCACTAGCTTGGCAACAATGCCATTTCAATTCCAATCGCTGGGTCCTGTCGTCCCCTGATTCCGCTATCGTCTATCACCATGACCTGGGTCGCCTGCAGAGCGACGTAACCGTGCAAGTGGAAATCGGCTGGTACCAGCAGGGCGAGCTACTGGTCGAGGTGAGTGCAGAAGGCGAACAATGGCGACCACTCGGTACCTGCGCCCAGCTCGGCAGCCAGACGTTTCGCGTGCCCGGCAATATGCTTCCCGCCAAGGAACTTTGGATCCGATTCTCCGCGCGGAAGAAAGCCGGAGATCCAGCGCCCGCCGCGCTGCAACTGTATGGATACGTGTACGAAGCGAAACTGGCCGGGGAGCCTGCGGACCTGGTCGGAACGACCCAGTACTTTGCCGTCACGCAGGAGGATCCGAAAATGAACGTCGCGATTCTCGGCATGGGAGACGCCGTTGCGGGCAGACCCAGACTTGATAGAACTGCGACTGCAGAATCACACCAATAGGCCACTGGCACTCAGTGCCTCCGTGATCGTAACACCACTCTCTGATGCCACGTCGCAGGCGCCGGTAGCTGCTCCCGCGCATCAGGCCATCACGCTTCCAGCGGGAGCAGAAAATGCCTCGCTCCAGATTTCCTACGCGCTCTCAGGAGTCCAACGGTACCGTGTACAACTGTCCCTGTCGGGCGACGCCACATTTACAGCCGACACGAGCGTCGAAGTCGCGGCTCTGCACGCCGCCCACTACGGTGCGGCGCTGCAAGATGCCCCCGCGTCACTGGGACTCTGGTGGTGCTCGTCGGGCTGGAAAATCAGCCAGCAGCGCGGGATCCCCACCACGACCGCCCCGGCCATGGTCATGCGTGCCGCCGCGAACGAAGCGGAAGCGGCCCAACTCGTGCTGCGACCGCTCAAGCCGCTTCGTCACCTAACCTGTTCCGCCAGCGACCTGACCAGTCCTGATGGCAAGCAGATTCCCGCGGCGCAGATCGATATCCTGCAGGTTCGCTATGTGCACGTGACGCAGCCGACCGATGCGACAGGAACCGCAGGATGGTGGCCCGATCCGCTGCCTCCCCTGATGGATGCCATGGACCTGAAGGCCAACTTGAACTTCCCTCTGTGGATCCGTGTCCGTGTTCCCAAATCGCAACGACCCGGACTCTATCGCGGTACGCTTTCGCTCAATGCCGAGGGAATTGCGGCGACGGTCCCGTTGCACGTCGACGTGTTCGGGTTTGAATTGCCCGACCGCATGACCTGCAAAACGGCATTCGGCTTCGACACGTCACTAGTGCCACGGTATCACCGGCTGCAAACGCCGCAGCAACAGCGAGAAGTGATGGACAAGTACTTCCGCTGCCTCTCCGCACATCACATTTCGCCCTACGAACCCGCTCCACTGGATCCGATCCAGGTCACCTGGAAGAACTTGCCGGCGTGGGGGGGCGGTGAACGTGACCAACAGAACCCGCATGCTGGAAAAACCTCGCTGAAAGTCGCCGATGACTCCACCACGGAAAATGTGTCGGCACAGTATCACACGCCGATTCCCATTTCTCCGCAGGGTCTGAAACTCAGCTTCTGGTATCGTACCGGCCGGGCCGATCAGCCGTTCATCGTAACGTTGCAGCACTTTGATGCCGCTCACCACTGGCTGTCCGGTCGCAACAACGACCTGCAGATCGAGGGGAGCACGGATTGGCGACATTTGCGAACGGATCATCGATCGCTTCCCCGCCGAAGCGCGTACGGTGACTGCTCGATCTGCGAGCCACGCTATGGCGCGAAGATGGTGCCCCCACCGGCACGGTCTGGTTCGATGATGTCTCGCTCATCGACCAGTCCAGTGGCGAACAGCGAATTGTCGGCGGTGGATTTGAATCCTCGCAGCAGCCGACACCCCAGGCGGAATTCGATTTCACGCGTTGGGATCAGGCCATGACCCGCTCGATCGATCAACTGCACTTCAATACGTTTCGCCTGACGGTCCCAGGACTGGGCGGAGGTACCTTTCATCAACGCTACGCACCGCAGTTGCTCGGGTACGCGGAAGACACGCCTCAATATCAGGAAGCGATGAAGGCGTACCTCGGTACAGCTGCAATCTCACTTGCGCGACAAGGGGTGGCTCGACGAGGCCTTCGTCTACTGGTTCGACGAGCCGGATCCAAAAGACTATGAGTTCGTCAGCAACGGCTTTGCCAAACTCAAGCAATGGGCCCCGGACATCCACCGCATGCTGACCGAGCAAGTCGAGCCTGCCCTGATCGGCGGCCCCAACATCTGGTGTCCGTTGACAGCCTCCTACGACCCGGAGACAGCCGAACAACGTCGGGCGGCGGGAGACGAGTTCTGGTGGTACGTCTGCACCGGCCCGAAGGCGCCCTATTGCACGCTGTTCATTGACCATCCCGGCACCGAGATGCGCGTGTGGCTGTGGCAGACCTGGCAGCGACAGATTGCCGGCATCCTGGTGTGGGAAACGAATTACTGGACCTCCTCGGCCGCCTATCCCGATGGCCGATCAGCCGCAGAATCCCTACGCCGATCCGATGAGCTGGGTCAGCGGCTACAGCACCCCGGACGGCGTCCGCCGCGCCTGGGGCAACGGCGATGGTCGCTTCCTCTACCCGCCCGAGGCGGCGGCCGACGGCCACCCCACCAGAGCCTGTGCTGGCAGGGCCCGTCGAGTGCATACGGCTCGAAATGCTCCGCGACGGGATCGAGGACTATGAGTACCTGACCATCCTCCGCGGCTTGCTACGCAGTCGCGGCGCACGCTTGACGGCCGCGCAGCGGGCAGACTATGAGGCCCTATTGACCGTGCCGCCCGAAATTACGGCCAACATCACCACGTTCACCACCGACCCTGCCCCGATCGAACAACGCCGTCAAACGCTCGCCCAGGCCGTGGTCGAACTGCTCCAAATCGCCCCCTCCAGACCACTAGCCACCGCCGCCTCAGCGCAGAACTCCCCCCACGCCCCTTTCCGCAAAAACGGGGAGCCTCCCCGGCTTTTTGGGGGAGAATTCGGGTGACTTGCGGTCATTTAAACCGTTCACAAGCGGCGACTGCCAGTTCGTCGCACTTCTCGTTCTCAGGATGGCCACTGTGACCGGCCACACGTGTGTATTTGATGCGATGCCGTTGAGCGAGCTGATCGAGTCGGCGCCAGAGTTCTTCGTTCTTGACGGGCAGCCATCGTTTTCCTTCGCGGCGTTGCCACTGGTTCTGTTTCCACTTGGGCATCCATTCTTGGAGTCCCTTGCCGACGTACACGCTGTCGGTGAACAGCTCGACATGGCAGGGGCGTTTCAGAGCTTCCAGGCCGCGAATGACCGCCAACAGCTCCATTTGGTTGTTCGTCGTATCGGCTTGCCCGCCCGAGCCAATTTTCTCTTTGCCTGTGGGGAGATGGCGGAGGACGAAGGCCCACCCTCCCGGGCCTGGATTCCCGCTGCAGGCGCCATCGGTAAACAGATGCACCGTGGCGGGTCGCTCAACTTGATTCATCGATCGCTACCGTGGGAGAAAGTGATTCTGAGTGAAAGCGATGTTCGGCGAGTGCCGTAAGTGTTTCGATCAAAGTTCCGAGGCGGGGTTTGCTGACTATACATTCAACCACGGCAAATGGGCAATTGCCTCTGCGGCAGCGCTGGGGCCGGGACGCTCAGGTCTCTCGCGACTGGCTGTGCGGATTGGCGGGCACGGCTGCTGGATCGACGTCATCGCCATGATGGGAGGCGGCCGAGCCGGGTTTCCGGGCCGTAAACTCGTCAGCCTTGGGCGCCGTCAAGTTCTGCAACTGAGCATTCAAGGAGCTCTCGCGCGGCGAACGATCGGCGGAGACCCAGGGGAGCACGACCGTGAACGTGCTTCCCTGCCCCAATTCGCTTTCAAAACTGATTTCACCGCGCAGCAGCTTGCAGAGTTCCTTCAGAATCGAGAGTCCCAAGCCGGTACCCGAATACTCGCGTGTCAAACCATCCTCACCCAAAATGGAGTTGCTCTGCCGAAACTTCTCGAAAATGATATCTCGGTCCTCGGCGGCGATCCCCACGCCGGTGTCGGCCACCGTGAGTACCAACCGTCCATCGTTGTCGTGATCAGCCGCAACTTCGATCCGGCCCCCTTCCGGAGTGAACTTGATGGCATTTGACAGCAAGTTGGTCAGGATCTGCTGAATTTTTGCCTGATCCTGATAAACCGCTGGCAGACTCCTGTTCACGTTCACCACCAAGTCAATATTCTTGTCTTCGGCCAGTGATCGGACCATGTCGCATTGGGCCTGGACCAGCGTATCGATGCGGAATTCCGACGGTCGGATTTCCATCTTGCCGGCTTCCATTTTGGCCAGGTCGAGAATGTCGTTGATCATTTCCAGCAGCACGCGGCCCGATTTCTGAATGTTAGTGGCATACCGTTTCTGCTTGTCGTTGAGCGCACTGATACCCTGCAACACCTCGGAAAACCCAATGATGCTGTTCAAGGGCGTGCGCAACTCGTGGCTCATGTTCGCCAGGAAATCATCCTTCAGCCGGTTCATTTCATAGAGCCGCATATTCAGCTGAGCCAATTCATCCACTTTGCCATCCAAATCCACATTGACTCGCCGTAACTCCCCCTGCGCTTCGGTCAGGTGACGCAACATGCGGTTGAACGAGTGAGCCAGTTCTTCAAATTCATCGCCGGTAGAGATCTCGGCACGCACTTCCAGCTTGCCGCGACTTACTTCATCACTCACATCCCGCAGATGCTGCAATGGTTTGACAATCACATAGCGGACGATCAAGTAGAGCGTGATCATGGCGAGAAACACGGTCAGAATCGCCACGGCAATCAGGATCGCGCGCGAACTGCTGATCGCTCCGCCCGCCGTGTCCTGGTACGGAAGAATGACCTTCACCGCCAACAATGGGGGTTCGGCCATGTACGATTCGCCAATCTCGGCCGCGGAACTGGTCCCCATGTCCTGCAGCGATTTGTGGCAATCCTCGCACCTGCTCTTGAAAGTTGATCGGTTCGAAATAGTGGTATTCATCCCCCCCCTCTTCCGGGCGCCGTTCGACATACACCGGACGTCCGACGCGTTCGTCTGATTCTCCCAGAACCCGCCCAGGAGTCATGACGCTGGTGGCGGGCCCCCCGACTTGCATCAAGTCCTCGCGCTGCTGTTGCACTTTCCGCCCCAGTTCGATCAGCAACTCGCGTTCTTTCTCATCCTTCGGCCCAACCGGAGTCACGGACCTCAAGGGATAACCGGTCGACAGTGATACGAATTCGTAGCGGTAATCCTGGCTTTCTTCAAAATCGACAATGATTTCCTTCAATAACTGGCGGGTCATTTCCGTACGATACGTATCGTTCTGTTCGTTCGTCTGCAAGAACACCGAATGCACTTTGATCATGATGATGTCGACCAGATCATGACCATGATTGCGCGTGGTCGTCATCACCAGCCGGCCGGCGATCCAATCCACCCCCCAAAACGCGCCCCCGATCAACAGCAGCAAGCAGGCGCCGAAGAGCAAGCGGCACTTGCGCTCCAAGCTGGTTTCACCGAGTACGCGTTTGATCGAGCGATAGCTCATGAGAGGGATTGCTGGCAGACAAACGGATGGGAATCACGGGATACGACCAACCGCATTCTACGGGCACTGACAATCTGGAACCAGAGCAGCTTGCCACTCGCGAGTCCGGGGCGGGGCCGGGGGCGAGGCGTTGAGGGCCGGAAGTCTCACAACATATCGATCGGATCAACGTCGATGGTCCACACAAGGTTCTCAGGTGGTTTGAGCGACTCCGTGGCGGCCTGGGTGATCGCCGACAATTCAGCCTGGTCGGCGTGATACAGCAGAATATGGAAGCGGAAATGGCCGCGTAGTCGCGGGATGGGTGCGGCTGTCGGCCCCATAATCCGCGGTGCGACGCCTTGGCGCTCAGCCTCCTGTCGCAGCAGATCCGCCACGCGCCGGGCAAACGCCTCAGCCGCGGTATCCACCGGTCCGCGCACCACGATGCGAATCATGGCCATCACCGGCGGATAGCCAAATTCACGTCGCAGGGGCAGTTCCTGATTGGCGAACATGATGTAATCATGGCGTTGGGCGGCGAGAATCGCGGGGTGATCGGGGCTGTAGGTCTGCACCACGACCCGGCCGCCCCGTTGGCTACGCCCCGTGCGTCCGGCCACCTGCGTCACCAATTGAAACGTCCGTTCGGCGGCACGAAAATCGGGAAAATGTAGCGCCGTATCGGCGTTGATCACACCGACCAGGGTCACATCGGGAAAATCCAGCCCCTTGGCAATCATCTGCGTGCCCACCAGGATCTTCACGTCGCCGCAGCGGAAGCGGTCCAGAGCTTGTTCGTGGCTACCGTGTTTCGCCATCGAATCGCTGTCCATCCGCAAACAGGGTACCTGTGGGAAACGAGCATGGACCTCAGCTTCCAGCTTTTGTGTGCCCAGGCCTGAATACCGGATGCCGTCAAATCCGCACTCCGGACATTTAGGGGGAGCCGGAATCACGTACTCACAGTAATGACAGGCCGCCCGTTCCCCTTCACGGTGGTGCGTCAGCGCGATGTCGCAATCGGGACATTTCACCACATGGCCGCAATCGGGACATTGAATCGTGGTCGAGTACCCGCGTCGATTCAACAACAAGATCACTTGTCCATCGTTACGCAGCGCCTCCTGGATCGCCTGGTACAGGGGCTGACTGATGGCGCCCCGACGCCCCCGACCTTGGGATTGTGCGCGGAGGTCAACCGTCGAGACATCGGGCAGCGGCCGATGCGAAACACGACGCGGCATATCCACCAGTCGATATTCACCCTGTTGAGCCCGATACCAACTCTCGAGCGACGGAGTGGCTGACCCCAACACTACCGGAACGTTTTCCATCTCAGCACGCTGCAGTGCCACGTTGTGCGCATGGTAACGCGGAGCCTTATCCTGTTTGAACGACGCGTCGTGTTCTTCATCCAAGACAATCAGCCCCAAATTCGGGGTGGGAGCGAAAACGGCGCTCTGCGCGCCGACGATCACCTGAACCTGGCCCGCGGCAATCTGCCGCCAATGCCAGTGCCGCTCGGGAGGCGTCAAATGGCTGTGCAACACCGCCACACGGTCGAAACGTGATTGGAATCGGGCGCGTGTCTGCGGCGTCAAACTGATCTCTGGCACCAATACGATCGCCTGGCGACCGTACTGAATCACTTCGTCAATCGCCCGAATATAGACCTCCGTCTTGCCGCTCCCTGTCACCCCGTGAATCAAAATCGTTTCGTACCGATCCTCCCGTAACGGCAGCAGAATTGCGTCGAGCGCTAGCTGTTGGTCGCTGTTGAGTAGGAGATGCTTCTGACGCTCCACCGCGGCCGCGTCGGCCACCTCCAAGTGGACGCGTCGCACTTCTTCTATCACCAACTTCTTGCGCCGCAGCGCCGTGACGGGCGCCTGCGTGCAGCCGGCAGCTTGAGCCAATTCGGCGGGCGTGAGCGGCTGAGGGGACATCGCCAACATGCGTAGCGCCGCCGCCTGCTTCTCCGGCAGTTTCAACTGCGTAAGCCGAGCGGCGATGGCAGTCGGAACCCGCAAAAAAACCTGCTCCCGTGTCCCCGCCTGACCTCGCACCCCAGAGGGCACCACTGCCTCGAGGGTCTGCCCCCACGGACAGAGGTAGTATTCTGACATCCACCGCGTCAGCTGCAGCATGGGTTTCGACAGAAGCGACTGGGAATCGATCACCGTACCCACCGGCTTGAGATTCCGGCCCGCGGCCGGCGCGTTCCGCACCTCGGCGCAATACCCCACCCGCTTGCGATTTCCCCGCCCCAGCGGCACCTCCACACGCACCCCGGGCTGGACGACAGCACGCAGCGATGGAGGAACCTCGTAGTCGTACGGTCCAAACGGGAACTCCGGAAACACCACCGCCGCCACGCACAATTCTCGCTCGTCATCTAGTTCCCAGGGGGGTGGCTGTTTCTCAAAAAGATCCCTCTGCTGTTCGCCCATCAGCTCTTCACCTCACAGAGTGGCCTAGCCTTTTCGGTACCGTCCGCCAGTCTACCAGAGACCCGCCGTGGGAGTGATGGGTAATGGGCACACCGGCGGCGTGTGGCTGATGGGAGGCCGGAGGGAGACCGGAAGAAGCGGAATGCGGAAGGGGGAAGCGGAATTGTACCTTTCACACGATTTTTCATTCCGTAATCTGCTTTCCGCCATCCCGATTCGTTCCCCATCGCGCAGTTGGTGTCACAAACCTGCCGCGCCGGTTACCGAGTAACGCGCGAAGCCAGCGATCCCCACTCTCATCACACCCCCCTCACATCCACTTGGGGATTGCGGTACCTTGATCACAGTCCCGCCCGTGGGGCGGCGACCGTTCGCCCCTGGGCCATGACGCACCGCTTGGAAAGCCATAGGGCAGCAACCCCATGACCGCAGATACTCCCCAGCGACTGGGCCTCTTTGGTGGCAGCTTTGATCCCGTTCATTACGGGCATCTGCTGCTGGCCGAGTCGTGTCGCGAACAGTGCCAACTGGATCAAGTCTGGCTGTTACCCGCCGCCGCCGCCCCGCACAAACTGCAGCGGACGTGCGCGAGTGCCCGACATCGCGTGGAAATGCTACGCTTGGCGATCGGTGGCCACTCGGCCTTGCGCGTCAACACGATGGAAGTCGATCGGGGCGGAATCAGCTACACGTTTGAGACGCTGGAAGCCATTCACCAGCAGCTGCCTGTTACCGAGCTGTTCTTCTTAATGGGGGCCGACTCGCTGGAAGACTTGCCTCATTGGCGCGAGCCGTCGCGGATTTGCCAACTGGCTGTCCCGGTCGTCGTGCGGCGACAGGGCTCCCCAACGCCGTCGTTGTCTGTTCTCGAACACCTGGTGGATCCCGAACGCCTGGCACTCTTCGAGCGCTGCCAAGTAACCATGCCGCTGATCGATCTGGCGAGCACCGAGATCCGCCAGCGCGTGGCCCGCGGCCAAAGCACTCGCTACCGCACTCCCCGCGCCGTCGAGAAATACATCGAGGCCCACAAGTTATATACGGGTGAGGAAGCGAACGCGTAGCTGAGCCCGCCAAGGGCTCAGCAGCAGCGTCATACGGATGAAGCCACGTAGCTGAGCCCGCCAAGGGCTCAGCAGCAACGTCATACGGATGAAGCCACGTAGCTGAGCCCGCCAAGGGCTCAGCAGCAGCGTCATACGGATGAAGCCACGTAGCTGAGCCCGCCAAGGGCTCAGGCGTAGAAAGCCGGACGGCACCCATCGAAACGTCGTAGCTGAGCCCGCCAAGGGCTCAGCGGCAGGGCGGATGCCCGCTCCATGCATCTGAAGCCTGGCGGCTTCAGGGCTCGGGGCTCGCTAGCAAGCCGGCGGCTTCAGCCCGTCTGAAGCCGCTCAGCTACGTCTGAAGCCTTGGCGGCTTCAGCTGGCGGTCGTGCTGAAGCCTTGGCGGCTTCAGCTACCGTCTGAAGCCTTGGCGGCTTCAGCTACCGTCTGAAGCCTTGGCGGCTTCAGCTACCGTCTGAAGCCTTGGCGGCTTCAGCTACCGTCTGAAGCCTTGGCGGCTTCAGCTACGGGTTCCCCGCTCAGGCGGCTCGCCGCAGGCCGAGTAGTTGCCGCAGGGGTGGCGAGAGATTCACCAAGTGGATCCCCGGATCACATCGCAACGCGTCGGCCACCTGCTCCAACTGCTCGATGGCGTTGAGCGCCAGATCGATGAAGATCCACTTTTGGCGGGCAAATTCACATGCCCCGCCGCCGTTTCCACCCAGCCATTCCTGCCGGGTCTTGTATCCCAGCTGACCCGCTACCTCGCATGCCTCATCTAACAATTCGACTGTGTGCATCCTAGCTCCCCCAACTCGCCTTGAATCCGTGGCTGTTACCAGTTCTAGCGGGGACGGATTATAACGGCTTCGGTTTCAGTTGCCCAGTTCGGTTCTCCGATACGTCAATAAGAGCTAACCAAAAGGTACACAACGAGTTAACCCACGGCCGCGGGGCAAAACGTGACAGTCACGCAGAATGCGGCAAGCAAGTCAAATTGGGAATGGCGTGCATCTCCCCGAGACCTGCCAGCTTCGCTCCATAAGCGGAAAGGGATTCCCCAAATGTCGCCAGGCAATACGGACCATCCATCACTGGAAGAGCAAGTCCGAATCCTCACCCAGCAACTGCAGCATGCTCAGAAACTGACGTCGTTGGGGGAATTGGTCAGTACGACGACGCACGAGTTCAACAACGTGCTGATGACGATCATCAACTACGCGAAGATGGGACTGCGGTGTCGCGATGATGCGACCCGCGACAAGGCGCTCGACAAGATCCTGGCGGCCGGCCAGAAAGCGGCTCGCATCACCAATTCCATCCTGGGCGTGGCCCGCAACCGGACCGACACGCTTGAGCCGACCGACCTGGCTCAACTGATCGACGACTCCCTCGTCTTGCTCGAACGCGAAATGAACAAGTACCGGATTCGCGTGGAAAAGGAGATCGCTCAGGTGCCGCAGGCTCTGGTCAACGGCAACCAGATCCAACAGGTTCTCCTGAACCTGCTGATCAATGCGCGCCAAGCCATGCCTCAAGGCGGGCGTCTCCTGATCAAATTGGACCATGACGTCGAGAGCGACATGGTCGTGCTGTTTGTACGTGATGACGGAGTCGGTATACCGGCCGACAAATTGCCGCGGATCTTCGACGCGTTCTTTAGCACCAAAGATGGCCCGGATGAAACCGGCAAGGGAGGCACCGGTCTGGGCCTGGCATCGTGCCGCAACATTGTCGAGGCGCACCGAGGTCGCATCCGAGTGCAAAGCACCGTGGGCAAGGGAACCGCGTTCACCATCCTGTTGCCGGTGGCACACGCGGCCGCCGTCCCCCCGCCAAGCATGGTCCTGGGTGTGCCTACGCAACCCCCAGCCACGCCCGATCAGCCCGCCGCGTCTTAGAGTCGGCGAGCCATACCGCCAAGTGTATCCGGCACAGACTGCACGGCGGTCGGTACGGCAGTCCGCGGGCTCCCAATGAAGATTTTCACGTGTCGTTGTGCGACAAGGATTTCCAGCTGATTGCCGACTTCACGTACCCTTACGCGAAATTCGCCCGCGGCAATCCCAAGTGGGTTGAGCTGCGTGTCAATGGCCACAAGCATGGTACTAGCACCATACTCCGCGTGAAAATGCGGCGGCTGGTGGTCGTTGTAGAAGATCTTGATGACGATGCCATAGAAGCGGCTAATCTCCGGTATTGACTCCTGTCCTCTTCAGATTGGGAAAGACTTCTTCCGGGGACTTGCCGGTCACCAGCAAATAGAGGGCATCCGGACAAATGTCGACAGCATCATCCCACCGAATTTCGCCACTGGAACCGATCGAAACATTGTCAAAAGCCCCGGCGCCATCCCACATTCGGAACACGCCCTTCCCTGCCAGATGGGACAGATCGACTACCCCCTCAGCACCGTTCGAGTACCGCAATCGAAGCTTGAACCCAGGCAGCGGCTTCACATCGACAACTTGGAACATGCCACGTCTCGCAAGACACTAGGTCAACGGCTACGGCCTCGATTCGCTACACGGCACGACGATGCCCGGCCGCGTGAAGGCCATCCTTTCAGATGGCACCAACTCGTTCTTCTCTTCGGCCTATCTCAGTTTTCAAATTCGCTCCGTGGTACTCCTGACTGACGAATAATCGATCGCAATGTGCCAATGCGAATTTCATCGTGATCGGGAACAGGCACGGTTGTGGCCCCGTCGTCGTTCACCAATTGCATCACAACGTGACGACCTCGCTGGCGTACTGGCTGGAACCCGTACCGCTCGAGGACGGCACACACCTGGCGACCCGATAAGACTCGCAGTCTACCCAATGGCCACCTCAATCTGCGTCACGAAAACTTCCTCCCCCAGCCGCTGTTGAATCTCCTCGGCCGAGGCACACTCAAAGAACAGCTCGAGTGCCTCGCGAAGATTCTCTCGCTGCCTCGATCGTACCGCCTTGACTTGCCACATCGAACTCCGGACACAGCGCAACAAATCCATTACCTTCGCGTTGGATAATTGCCGTCAGTCTCTTGTTCATAATCCTCGTCTCTTGTCGCCATGCTGTCCGACTTGACTGCACGGAGCCGGACTGAAGAAGCCCTCCCGCCACTGCACCTGTATCATATCAAGAAACCCTTGCCGCACGTAGTCCGGGTACAGGTCGATGGGCGGTTAGAGGTCCCTGTGAAATCCCCATGGCAAAGAAGATCGCTCGCTCTTCGTATCAGTCTAGCCATCTGTAACAGGCGGCTGCCACATCGATTTCAAGACGGCGAGAAATCTGGGGTGCTAAGGTGCCACTTTCGGCCAGTGCTGAAGCTCGATCCCACGCGCCACTTCGACGGGTGCCATCAGGCTCGGCCAGTGCTGTCGACCACTCGTTGCGGGTGCCGATCAGTTGCTGATGCCAACACCGAGTCGTCCACGCAACTGGGTAAGAATGCGCTGCTCCAGCGCCATGTCGCGGCCCACCGCAGTCCACCCCAGCGTGACGGGGCCCAAGTGGACGTTCTTTTCGGGACGCACGATCGTGCCATCGGTCCGCAACCCCTCGATATTCACGGTGGAGTGCTCCGGCTGGCTCAGGTCTTCCAATTCCTTGTAGACGGCGACGTCCACCAGATAGCCGCCGTCGGTCTGGGGCCGGACGTGCACAACCGCGCGCCGACGTATCGATTGCAGCGTGGCATAGCGGCGCTCAAAACCAGGCGATGAATCGTCGCGCCACGGCTCCAGCATCGTGGCACCCGGCTGCGGAAACGTCTCGACCTGCCCTTCGGTCAGCACACCGCCGACCAATCGCACGCGTTCTTCCCGCTGAATTTCAAAATAGTCGTCCAACGTGTCGATCAGTTGGTTCCACAGAAACTCGCGATCACTCAGCGGAACATACATCGGGTTCTGAGCCAGCGCCGCTTGCGGCGTGACGCCCGAGCTGCTGAGGCCGTGCATACCATGAATCCACTCGCATCCCGTCAGTAGTCCCGCAAGAACCACCACGAGAATCATGTGCTTCCAACTAGTTCTGATAGGAATCATGGTTCTCTACATACAGCTGTTGGCATGCCCGGCGAGAGACCATCGATGTACTTCTCCGAGACCGGCGCGCTGTGGGAAACAATATGATGGGGGCGGAAGTGTCCTCGAAATCAAGAATCGCGGCAAGATCAGCTTCCAGGAGACCACCGGGAAGGAGAATCCTCCCATCTTCACTAGTCACCCAAAGCGAACACTCCTTGCGGCCGGGCGAAGAGGTGAGCCTACGCAGCTGGGCAACGACTCACAGCTACCAGATTGACGCGACCCACCACTGACCAACACTGTGGAGGGGGGAATCGGTGCGGCAGCAGCTGGCCAGTCGCTGCGCCGTGGGGACAGGCGGGCCGTTGATCCAGTCTACCGAGCTTACGTGGGATAGGCTGCCAAACTGTCGCGATCGCCCCGGTTCAAGTGCCGATTCTGTGTGACTTTCCCAGATGCCAGGCTGGAAGCCTGTCCCACGACCAAGTCCACAAATCGCCGGGCGTGACGGGAAATGCTGCGAAACGGCTCAGCGACAGCGGGAACTTTTCGCGGGCCCCGCTCGTCGTAAGTAATGAACCGTGTTTGTGTCTGTAGGAGCCGAGCGCAGGGGCCTCGAAAATTACACAGCTTGGGGGAGATCTTTCATGTCCCGGTTACTTCGATACCTGATGGCCTTCGTCATGACCCTGGTCCCGTCGGTACTCTTCGCGCAGGGGTTATTGGTGGACGATCGACCGGATCAGCACTATCGGCTCCCACGTCCCTTCCACTGGCATCATCCTGGCCCGATTCCCCGCCCACCTCGGCCGGAGCCACCGCAGTCGTACAAGATCCAGGAACTGGACGTCCACGCCACCGTCACCGATCAGGTGGCGAAGGTGCAGGTCTCGCAGTCGTTCGTGAACACCGGCAGCCGCCAGATGGAAGTATCGTTCATCTTCCCGCTTCCCTACGACGGCGCCGTCGATCAGATGACGTTCATGGTGGACGGCAAAGAGTACGCGGCCAAGTTACTCAGCGCCGACGAAGCCCGACGCGTTTACGAAGGGCACATTCGCCGCAGCGAAGATCCGGCGTTGTTGGAATGGATGGGCACCGGCATGTTGAAGACCAGCGTCTTTCCGGTCCCGCCGGGCGCCAAACGAACGGTCACGATGCGTTACAGCCAAATCTGCCGGAAGACGCAGGGACTGACGGAATGGCTCTTCCCACTGAGCACCGCCAAGTACACATCGACTCCGGTGGAAAAGGTCTCGGTAGACGTCACGCTCCAAAGCAACGTCGCGATCAAGAACATTTACAGCCCAACGCATTCGATCGAAGTGAAACGCCCCAGCGACACCAGTGCTCGCATCACCTATTCGTCCACAAACGAAGTGCCGACATCGGACTTTCGGCTGATGTACGACGTGGGCGACCAGCAAGTGGCGGCCAGTGTTTTGAGCTATCGCCCCGACAAGAACGACGAAGGCTATTTCCTGCTGCTGGTCAGCCCGGAGATCAAACGGGCCACCGACAAGCCGATGCCGAAGACCGTCGTGTTTGTGGTGGACCGGTCGGGGAGCATGAGTGGCCAGAAGATCGAACAGGCCAAAGGCGCTCTGAAATTCGTGTTAAACAACCTGAACCAGGGCGACCTGTTCAACATCATTGCCTACGACAGTCGTGTCGAGAGTTTCAAGCCCGAACTGCAGCGGTACGATGACCAGACGCGCGGCGAGGCACTCGGTTATGTCGAGGGGATCTATGCCGGCGGCAGCACGAACATCGATGGAGCTCTGCAGGCAGCCCTGACGCAGTTGCAGGACGACCAGCGTCCCACCTACATTGTCTTCCTCACCGACGGGCTCCCCACGGCCGGTGAGCGCCGTGAGCCGCAGATTATCGAAAACGCTCGCCAGGCCAACAAGGTGCGAGCGCGGATTTTCAGCTTTGGT
Source organism: uncultured Planctomycetota bacterium (assembly GCA_963700515.1). GTDB lineage: Bacteria > Planctomycetota > Planctomycetia > Pirellulales > Pirellulaceae > JAJRVM01. The sequence goes on from CAVOXY010000010.1 coordinate 89,043, forward strand.
GTCGGCTACGATGTCAACAGCCTGCTCTTGGACAAGCTGACGCGAGCCTGTTTTGGCCAGAGCCAGTACGTGCGGCCCAACGAGGACATTGAAGCGCACGTGGCGCAGCTGTACCAGCGCATCGGTGCCCCGGCCATGGTTGACCTGTCGATCGCCTTCGATCTGGAGAATTTCCCGGCCGACAAGGGGTCTCCGGTCAGTCGCATTTATCCGCAGGGAGCCTTCGACTTGTTCGCCGGCGACCAGCTCGTGGTCGTGGGCCGCTACAAGCAACCGGGCGATGCCAAGGTGACAATTCGCGGCAAGGTGGATCAAGCAGAGCAATCGTTTGACTTCCCAGCCAAGCTGGTCGAGTATTCGGCCGATGATTCGCAGGCCTTTGTCGAGAAACTGTGGGCGCTGCGACGGGTGGGCGAGATCATCGACGAGATCGATTTGCACGGCAAGAACCAGGAATTGATCAACGAACTGGTGGCGTTGGCAACCAAGCACGGTATCCTGACACCCTACACTTCGTTCCTGGCAGACGAAACGCTCAGCGTTCGCGACCTGGCCTCCAACCGGCGGCGTGCCGGTGTGGCGCTGGACGGCCTGCAGTTGGAAAGTGGCGCGTATGCCTTCGACCAACGCTTGATGAAAAACGATCTCCAGCGCTCCAAAAAGGCCCTCGGATCTGGCTACCCATCCAGCGTCGCGACCCAGCCAGCGGCCATGGGAGCCGCGGGTTCAGGATCGATTGCGGCGCCCGGTTCCGGCGGCTATCCCGGTATGATGGGCCCTGGCATGGGCGCGGGCGGAGGCTACGGCGGGCGGCGCGGAGCGGTTACGGCGGGCCAGAGTGCCGGCGCGATGCCGGGCATGGGAAGCGGCAGCGGTCCGCAGGTCGCACTGGAAACGGCCGATAGCTCGGGTCTGGTGCCGTACGGTGTTGAACGTTGGCAAGAAGACCTTCTTCTGGCGCAACGAACGGTGGGAAGACTCCGTGCTGAAGGACGAGCAGCTCAAGAACGTGCAGAAGATCAAGCGTTTCAGCCCCGAGTACTTCGACTTGAGCACGCGTTTCGGCAAGGAAGTGGCGAAGTATCTGGCCATCGAGGGAAACGTGATCATCGTGTTGGAGGACACGGCCTACGAGTTCTAGTCGACCGATTCTGCAGGTTGCGCGGTCTGTGCGTTCTGGCAGCACGGCCGCGCTGATGCTGGCCGCCACCGATCGCTGACGGAGTGGACTGCCATGAGCTACGTTCTACAGGTGGCGCTGTGGCAGCAATGCGGAAATTCGAGAGGAAGTAACCAGCGGTGGCCAGGAGACATGCAGCGAATCGGAAGCGAGACCGTGCCCGTTCCACACGCTCCGCTGCGGCCGACGAGCAGGTGCGGGCCGCGGAGTCGGTCGTTGAGCAGGCGCGTGAAGCGTTGCAGCAAGCCGAGCAGGTGTTGGAGCAGTCGCGCACACGCGTTGCCCGGCACGCTGCGGAAGCTCGCGCCGTAACGATCGGCGACATGCTCGACGGGACGCTTGAGTTCGTGCGACGGCATCCGATTACCGGTCTCACCGCTGTCGGAATCATTGGGTTCCTGCTGGGACGCTCCACACGTCGCTAAACCAGCAACCGAGTCGCACAGCGATCGGACTGCGTTGCCGGCCAGCGTGAGACGGGATCCCGCCTAATGCGGCCGGCGGCCGCAACCAAACGGGTACCGGAAAATCGCCATCCGACTAAGACCCTAACCCACTACCCTCCCCCAACCTACCATGCCTGCAAACAGGGACCATTCAGAGCCAGCAGCTTCGCACGCAGATCGCTCGTTCACGGCGGCGTCTGGATCGTCATGCGCGGCAACTGGTGGCCGACGCCAGACGCGGCGTGTCGCTGGAACGGTGGACTACCCCAAGTGGCGGCCGCTCGTGGCTCTTGATCCTGGCGGCGAGTCTGGCACTTTCCCGCTGGGGACTGGGAAACCGCACTCTGGAAGACTGGCGACATCGCCTACTTGGCTCAACCGTTTCATCGGGGCTCGAACGGCTGGCGCGTCGACTTCGCGTCATGGCGTGGCGGTATCGGCGATCTGCACGTCATGCGGCGACGGAGGCCGATCATGAATAGCGCCGAAAACGCACCTACGGCCTCCTGGAAGGACCAAATACGCCAACTCAGAGCGGAGTTGGTGCGGATGCTGAAGCTGCGCCGCGAGCTGGCGACGCTCGAAATTAACGCGGATCGCCAACTCATCCGCCGCTGCTTGATCCGCGGCTCCCTCGGCGCCGTCATGGCGCTGGTCGGGCTTCCCCTTCTCCTGCAGATCGCCGCCCAGGAACTCGCCAAGCTGACCACGGTCAGTGCCACCGGCTGGACGCTGATCATGGGAAGTGTCTTGCTGATACTCGGTCTGCTGCTCTTGATTGCTGCGCTGAGTAAATGCCGATCCGAATTTCGCGGGCTACGCGACACGCTGGCCGAATTGAACGAGGACTTGATTTGGCTACGTGAATGGATGCCCCGCGAATCGCGCGACAGCGGCGAAAACACCGCGCACGACGAAGATGCCGTCTAAGGCCAGCTCATAACTGTGACTTGAATTGAGTTGTCGCCTCCCAACTCCGTCCGCTATGCTTTCTTGTAGAGCAAGGGAGTGCCCCTGCCACTCTTACTCTTACCTACTCTTACTCTTACTCTTACTCCTTACTCATACACTTTCCTCAGCCTCGTACGCGCTCCCTCTCGCACCCAGAAGCGTGTCACAGAGAAGGGCAATCCGAACTATGGCTCGCACAATAAGAACTCCGCAGCAGCAGCGGCTGATCGACGGCTCGATGCCGGGCGGCTGGTGGCACGAGTTGGAGGAGGGCAACCGGATCATCTGCGATCTCTGTCCCCGAGCTTGCTCGCTGAAACCGGGGGACCGGGGTTTCTGCTTTGTGCGTGAAAACGTGGACGGCGAGATGATACTCTCGACGTACGGGCACAGTACCGGCTTTTGCGTGGATCCGATTGAGAAGAAACCGCTGAATCACTTCCTACCGGGCACGGCGGTCCTGTCGTTTGGCACAGCCGGCTGCAATTTGGGCTGCAAGTTCTGCCAGAACTGGGATATCTCCAAGTCGCGGGAGGTCCAGCGTGCCAGTGAGGCGGCCGATCCGGAGACGATTGCGGAAGCGGCCGTCCAGCTGGAATGTCACAGCGTTGCCTTCACTTACAACGATCCTGTGATCTGGGCGGAGTACGCGGTGGATACGGCACGCGCGTGCCATGCGCGGGGAGTAAAGACCGTGGCGGTTACCGCGGGCTACATAACAGCTGACGCGCGCCGCTACTTCTACCAGGAGATGGACGCCGCCAATGTCGATTTGAAAGCTTTTAGCGAGGAGTTTTACCAGCAGTTGACCTATTCTCATCTGCAGCCGGTCCTCGATACGTTGGTTTGGCTGCGGCGCGAAACGGACGTCTGGTTCGAGATCACCAACCTGATGATCCCCAGCGAAAACGACTCGCCGGATGAAATACGTCGCATGTGTGACTGGATCGTGCAGAACCTGGGTGATGAGGTGCCGGTCCATTTCACGGCGTTTCATCCCGACTTTCGTCTGCGAGACCGCCCGCCGACTCCCGTCGAAACGCTACTGATGGCTTACGAGATGGCAAAATCCCAAGGCATCAAGTACGTCTATGTGGGTAATGTGCATGATCCAACTCACGACAGCACATACTGTCCGTATTGCAGCGCATTGCTGATTGAGCGGAACTGGCACGAACTGGGCCGCTACGACCTGACCGGTAATCGTTGCCACCGCTGTAGCGGTGTCATTGCCGGTCGATTTCTGGACCAGCCGGGTTCATGGGGGCGTCGTCGCCTGCCGGTGCGCATCGCCAATTTTGCAGCCCAACCTGTCAACACAGCTGCCAAAACCGTCCGTCAGTGCAATTCCTCGGCAGGCCAGCCGACGGAGCGCGACATCGAGGGCATAGGGTCGCGACGTGGCGAGGAGCCAGCGCGAGCGAGTCGCCCTCCGGCGGGTCTCGAACTGACGCCAGAGCAAGAGCTGTCGGTCTTTCGCGCAGCGTGCGAGTTTGTGGTGGCCGGTGTGGCTACTCGCCCCGTCGAATTGGCCGATCCAACGCTTGGCAGCACTGCGGACATCTCGGTCATGGGCGCATTTGTTACACTCCGGCGCCAGGGGCACTTGCGTGCCTGTTGCGGGTCGCTCGGACAGCCCATGCCACTTTTGGAGGCGTTACGTAACGCAGCGCACCGCACCGCCACGGACGACAATCGCCTGCCGCCCATTTCGATTACGGAACTGAGTTCGCTGGACGTCGACGTATCGCTGCTGAGCAATTTTGAAGTCATCACCTTGGCGGGAGCCAATCGCGCTGCGGCCGTCGAAATAGGCCGCCACGGATTGACCATCCATCGCGGCCAGTCGGGTGGTCTCTTGTTGCCTGCCGTCGCGGTTGAGAACGCTTGGGACGCGGAGACATTCCTGCGGCAAGTGTGCCGCAAGGCGGGTCTTCCCTCGAACGCCTGGGAGGATGACGGCGCCCAGGTGCAGACATTTGAAACAACCGTGTACTCAGGCACGATCGACAAAGACCTCTTGGAAACCACGCGATCGACAACACCATGTTTGTTTACTCCGCAGGATCTGCAACGGCTATCGGAGCACTGTCGGGCGAATGTGCTGGCCCTGATCCAGGGCGCCACTCCCAATTACTACCTGCCCAACTGCGGCGATTCGAACGTACAGGGCGTCGTACTGACGCTCGAGTTTCCAGCGCGCGACGTCAACCCTCAATTCGCGCGATTGTCGTTGCGTCCGGGATTACCACTGCAATCGACGCTGTTCCAGCTAGCCGAAGCGGCCGCACAGTGGAGCAGCAACTTGCATCTCCCCCGGGAAGAGCTGTCGGCGTTGAAGTCGAGTGTCGCCGTGCTGTACGATTCCGCACTCCACGGCACGGTCGACGAACCTGACCTGCGGGGTTTGGAACCTGTACGGCGTGCGTTGGTCGTCGCCACGCACGGCCGATACGCTTGGTCGTATGACCCCGGCAGCACGCCGCACCAACTGTTGGAAAAAGCCACCAGCAAAGCGCAGGTGTTTGACGCCCAGTCGGCCAGCGTTTTCAGTTTTGCCACGGATGCCACGGCACCATCACTGCTGGTGACGAACGCACCGCGTCCGCAAACGGGCCCACCGGCGCGGCGGCCGGCCGTCGCCGGCGTGTTCTACCCGGCGTGAGAGCCCGCAGCTGAGCGAGCTCGTCGAACAATTGGTCACGGGAGGCGGTACGTCGTCGCAAGAGTCGTGGCCGGCAGTCATGGTTCCTCATGCGGGGTTGCGCTACTCGGGCCGCATCGCGGCGGAAGTGTTCCAGCGCGTGGCGATCCCGAACCGCGTGATTGTGTTGGCTCCCAAGCATACGCGACTGGGGATTCCCTGGGCCGTCGCACCGCACGAGACTTGGGCTCTGCCGGGACGGCAGGTTCCGTCCGATCCCGAGTTGGCTCATCGCTTGTCCGAGGCGATTGCTCGACTGGAACTCGACTCGGCTGCGCATCAGGACGAACATGCGATTGAGGTGCAGCTCCCGCTGCTCGCTCGCCTGGCACCCGACGCTAAAGTCGTCGGAATTACGATCGGCGAAGGAGGACTCGACGATTGCCGTGAGTTCGCACGTCAGTTGGCGGAACTGCTGCGGGACGACCCCGCTCCGCCACTACTGGTGATTTCTTCCGATTTGAATCACTATGCGTCAGATGAAGAAAACCGCCGGCTGGACCGCATCGCACTGAACGCCATCTGCCAGCTCGATCCAGCGCTGCTGTTTCGCACGGTGAGACAGCACGACATCAGCATGTGCGGACTCTTACCGGCCGTCATCGTCCTTCAGACGCTGCACAATCTCGGCTCCTTGCGGACCTGCAGCCAGGTCGCCTACGCGACCAGCGCGGATGCCGGGGGAAGTGCGGACCGTGTCGTCGGATATGCCGGGCTACTGCTGGGATGAACGGACGCGCTGGCCACTGATCCGCGGGCAATTACTCGCGTCCGCTTGTGCCCGTCGTAGAGCTTCGTGAGTTCTGTAGCGGCAGATCCACCCCCGACAACGATGCTGCGTGCCCCAAATCGTTGCAGTTTGGCGACGGAAAGTGTTCCTGGGGCCGGGCCGCCAGGGCATCTCGAGGCATCGCAAGCTACTTTTGTGGTGTGGACTTAGGTGTCTGAGTCCGCGTTCGCTTGGTCCCCGTCGCGCGACGTATGTGCCAATATTGATTCCTTCGCGGCGGCCTGTGGTCGTACGGAGGGGAGCGAATTGACCGGAAAATCAAGCCATCCCGCCAGATCGTGGCGAAGACGATGGCTTGTTCGCCAGGAACCATGATGCGACTGCTACTGTTCGAAAACCGAAGCGCGTTTGCGGAACGGCTGGCCGCTGCGCTATCGGTCGGTGGACTCGCGCATTGCGAGTGCGACAGTCTCAGCGATTATGAGCGGCGGGTGGTCCATGGCGACAAGACGCCGTTCGACGCCATCGTGCTCGATGTGCGGCGCGAGGGCAACAATGCTTTGCCATTCTGTCGCCGTGTCGTCAGTCTCAGTTCCGATCTTCCGGTGGTTGCCGTCACCGCGGTGGATGATCACGACGAAGCCGTGCGAATGGTCCAAACGGGCGTGGAAGATGTCTGTCTGCGCAACGAATTTGAAACGGACACGCTACGCAATCGGATTCGCTGTGCGGTCGAACGCTACCGGGTTCATGCGTTGATAAGCCGTGAGATTTATGCCCCGGCCGTCACCGTCAGCTGCCCAGCGATCCCCGGTCTCGAATCGCTGGAGATCGGCGGCGGTCCCAGCTTCGCCAGACGGACAAACGGAGGAACCACTGCTGCGACTGGCCTGCGTAGCCTCTCGCAAGGACCAGACTGGCACCATGCGTGATCCTCGATGGGGCGAGGCCTTGGGATTGCCTGTTGAGATGACACACACCACGTGCCTGCCGGCCTTGGTCAACCATGTTGCCGAGTCACATGTGGATGGAGTGGTGATGTACTTGACCGAACTCGACGAGGACGCGCTCGACGCCATCGCCGCGATCAAGGCTCACCGCGAAAACTCGGTCATCGTGCTCTCCGCACCCGATCCTGACGGAGAACTGGCAATCGCCGCCATCCGGCACGGTGCCGATGACTGCCTCGACTCCGAATCTGCCACGCATCGCACCATCACTCGGTATCTGCGTCAAGGATTCGCACGACGACGTCGCAACACTGGATCCAACAACCTGCTGCCAGATGGATCCAACGGCACTCCGCGTCTGGAACAACGCATATCACATATTCAGCAACGCAGTCCCCGCTACTATGTCACCAAGTCGGCGATCGCCATTCCCATCCACCCCGATCTGACACCCGATCAATCCCTGCGTGTCGAAGGCTTCACGGTCGATGTCAGTGAGTCGGGAATTGGGTTCGAAATCGGTGCCCTGAGCGAACTCCCCAGCGAGTTGTTACTGGCCGGCATTGAAGGGGATGACGGCGTGCTCTATTTCGCCACCGTGGAGGTCCGCAATTGGGTCCCCGAACAAGGTCGCACGCACGTCGGAGCGCAGTTCGTTACCGGCGATCGCGATCTGTTGCGGGAGGAAAACCTCATTCCTTGCTACCAGAGCGACAAGTTCGAGTTCGCCACCGGCCTGCCCCGCGAGACGCTGTTCAAATGGGTGGAACTGGGCATTTTCCGGCCGGTCCTGGTGGACCGCATCTACGTCTGCCCGAAGTGCGGCGCCATGCCGACGTTTCGCAGCGGCTGCCGATCATGTGGCTCGATTCATGTCGCCAGCCACCAGTTGATCCACCACTTCGAATGCTCGTATCTCGGTATGATTAGCGAATTCGAGACCAACGGCGAGATCACATGTCCCAAATGCGGAGCAGACGGGTTGGTCGCTGGGCATGATTTCGAGAAACTCAACGGCCCTTGCCATTGCCTCGACTGTAATTGGTCCGACACAACCACCGAAGTTGTCGGACAATGCCTGCGGTGTAAGTGGCAATTCCCCCTGAAGAACGCCAGCGAGCAGGAACTGATCGGCTACGACGTCAACCGCTTGACCCCCCTGAGTATCCTTGGCATTGGCTAATGACGTGCTGCCGCCAGCACGTCACTGAGGATCGCGTTCCATCGCTCGGCAAATCGTTCGCCGCTGAAACGCTCGACCACTTCGCGCGCGGCGCTCCCTAGTCGCTGCCGCAACTTCGGATCTTCCATCAAGCGCTCGATCGCATCGGCTAACGCTTGCGGATCTCCCGAACTGACGAGCAGCCCGTCCACCTCCTGGCGCACAATCTCACGCGGACCGCTATCGCAGTCAAAACTGACTACGGCCAGCCCCGCTGCCATGGCCTCCAGCAGTGCCACGGGAAACCCCTCGTAGCGCGATGACAGCACGAACATGGCCGCACGAGAGAGAAACCGCGCTGGATCGTCGACCCAGCCGATCAACTCAATACGATCGCCCAACTTCTGTCGCTCGATGCGCTGCTGCAACAGCGCTTTCTGCGGACCCTCCCCCGCAATTTCCAGTCGCCACGCGTCATGACGCGAAGCGACGTCGGCAAAGGCATCGATTAACAGATCGAACCCCTTCTCCGTGCTGAGCCGCCCCATCGCGACGACCAGCTGCGATGCCTGACCCGGTGCGTCGGAGATATGGCTGGCAGGCGGAGCGATGCCGTTGGGAACAACATAGATGGGCAAGTCACCAAAGAGCGATCGCAGGTGCTCCGCCACCGGCCTGGTGAGGACCACTGCGGCGGCAGCGTGGGGATAGGTCCAACGCCGCAGGCGTTCCCAAATGCATCCGAGATGCTGGTGGCGGGGATCAGAGTGCTCGGCAATCACCACCGGTATCTGCCAGCCGCGGCAGGCCAGCAGTGTGACGATATTCATCCGGTCTGTCACGCTGACAACGCAATCGGGCTGTGCCGCCTTCAGGGCCGATCGCAACGACCTGATCCGTCGGCGATTGTGCACCATCGCTTGGATCACACTGCGCGACGTCCCCATCAGCCCCAGACCGACTCGCTCCACACGCTCGTTCACCCGATAAACGTCCGATTCGACCGAATCGAGCGTGATGACCGCAACCTCATCGCCCTGGGCGACCCACAGGTTGGCCATATCGGCTGCCACACGTTCGGCTCCGCCACCATGGAGGGCATGAATCACCAATGCGATACGTCGCGGCACGTTTCCTCCTGACGTCAGATTCAAACGGGACAGGTCGGTCCGAGACACGCCGAGCAACGGCTGTCCGCACGGCATCCAGCGACCGATTCTGACGTATGAAGCCCCTCTGCTGCAAGCCACGCTCAGCCGGGGAGGTACAGGACTTAGCATAGGGCAGCAACGCGTCAGCGGAGCAAGCAGTGCAGCGCAAGAGCGATTCCTGAGCGACCCTTTGCCAGCGAAGAAAGCCCCGGAAAGGGACCCGCTACCTGCACGGGATCTCACGCCGGCCACGACCCGTTTCCGGCGGCGGACCGGAACAACTTAGTGCAATTCGCCGGCCCCGCCTCGTTCAAACGCAATTCGACCATTACGATATCTCCGAGAGACGGGTGATCTGGCAGGCCCGTTCACGGCCCCCCCAAACCGGAACATCGGGCTGGAAACCCGAGCCCGCACATCGCTGCCGCGAAATGACAAGGAGCTGTAATTATGCGTATCGGACTGGCTTTTCGCGCTTTCTTCAAAGCTCTGTTTGACGCTCAATTTGCAGCGCGCCTGGCCGACCTGTTGGCGGGTGATGCCGCAGCGATGACCGACGCGCCGGCCCCGCAACCGGCCCCGGTGGTGAAGAAGACGCCTCCCAAGAGGCCGACGCGCAGTGATGCCGTGACGCTCCTGGCCACACTGCAGCGCGAGGCGCGATTCATCGATATGATCCAAGAGCCACTGGGCAACTACAGCGACGCGCAAGTCGGCGCGGCAGCACGAGACGTGCTGCGTGATTGCGGCAAAGTGCTCGATCGGCTCTTCGGCTTGACTCCACTCGTCGCCCAGGAGGAAGGGAGCCCCGTGGAGGTCCCGGCGGGCTACGATGCAGGTCGCTACCGATTGACGGGCAATGTGAGCGGCGAACCGCCGTTTCGCGGGCAGTTGGTCCACCACGGCTGGCTGGCCTCACGCTGTGAAATCCCCACGTGGTCGGGGAGCGAACAGGCCGCCATGATCGTGGCACCGGAAGAAGTGGAAGTGCCCTAGGGCACGGCAGCAGAGAGAGGGCCTGGCATGAGTGCAGAGTATGTGTTGGGAATTGATCTGGGAACCACCAATAGCGTGTTGGCCTATGCGCCGTTGGACGCCGAAGAACCGCGGGTCGAGTTGCTGCTGATTCCGCAGTTGGTCGACGCGGGCACGACGGAGCGAAGGACCGCGCTGCCGGCTTTCACGTATCTGGCGGGCGAGCACGACGCGCACGGCGGCGCGTACGATCTCCCCTGGGCGGAGCAGCGAACATTTGCCGTCGGTGAGTTTGCGCGACGGCAGGCGGCCGAGGCGCCGCAGCGCACCGTCGGCGCGGCCAAATCGTGGCTCTGTTACAGCCGCGTTGACCGGCGGCAGCCCATCCTGCCTTGGAACGCACCCGACGACGTCGCGAAGATTTCGCCGGTGACCGCGGCGCGCTACTATCTGGACCATATCGTGGCAGCCTGGCAGGCTGAGCATCCCGACGCACCCGTGGCAGAGCAGCGAGTTGTATTGACGGTGCCAGCTTCCTTCGATGCCGCCGCGCGCGAGTTAACGCGCGAAGCGGCGGTAGCAGCCGGTTTGCCACAGGATCTTATCCTCTTGGAAGAGCCGCAAGCGGCCGTCTACGCCTGGCTGGCGGCGCACGGTGATCGCTGGCGCAAGTTGCTCAAGGTGGGCGACCGTTTGCTTGTCTGTGATGTGGGGGGCGGTACCACCGATTTGACCTTGATCAGTGCCACGCAGTCCGATGGTGAACTGGCGTTACAGCGTCTGGCGGTCGGGGACCACTTGCTGGTCGGCGGGGACAACATGGACCTGGCGTTGGCTTACCACGTGGCGGAGCGATTTGCGGCTGAGGGGGTGAAACTCGACCCCTGGCAAACCGTGTCGCTGTGGCACTCCTGCCGCACGGCCAAGGAAACCATGCTCGCTCCCGACGGGCCCGATCGGCACACGATTTCCATACTGGGGCGAAGCAGCCGGTTGATCGGCGGCACCGTGTCGGTCGAGATGCAGCGCGACGCGATAGCCCAGCTGCTGGTTGACGGTTTCTTCCCATCCTGCGATCTGGCCGACCGACCGCAGCGTCGTCGAGCATCGGGATTTCGCGAAATCGGCTTGCCCTACGAGCACGACACGGCAGTGACCCGACACCTGGCCGCTTTCCTGAGTGCACATGGCGGGGCCGACCAGACGCTGCTGCCGACCCATGTGCTGTTTAACGGCGGGGTCTTCAAAGCCGCGGCTCTGCAACAGCGCCTGATGGACACCCTCCGGAACTGGGGTGGTCACGATACTTCCCCGGAATTACTCGCCGGCGAACACGACTTGGACCACGCGGTGGCCCAGGGAGCAGCCTATTATGGCTGGACCAAGGAACGTGGTGGCGTACGAATCCGCGGCGGCGTGGCCCGCAGTTACTACGTCGGGATCGAAACAGCCGGCCTGGCCATCCCCGGAGCTCCGCGCCCACTGCGCCCTTGTGCGTCGTGCCGTTCGGCATGGAGGAAGGCTCGCAGGTCGATGTTCCCTCCGGCGAAATCGGTCTGGTACTCGGCGAACCAGCTCATTTCCGTTTCTTCAGTTCCGCGGTCCGCAAAGAAGATCAACCGGGAACCATGTTGCAGTCGTGGACAGAGGAGGAGCTTGTCGAAACCGATTCACTCGAAACGACTCTACCGCCCGATGCATCGATTGACGAACCGTATGTCCCCGTGACATTCCAGTCGCGGATCACCGAGCTGGGTACTTTTGAACTGTGGTGCATCAACACGCAAACCTCCGGACGATGGAAACTGGAGTTCAGCGTTCGCGAAGATGACCTATGACGGACATGTACGATCCACTGCTGGACGAGCAACCTGCGCGGTATGTCGTGGGAATCGACTTGGGAACCACGAATTCGGCGGTGGCGTATGTGGATACGCTGGATGCCGAGTGGCGAGTCCACTCCTTCCGCGTTTCGCAGTTCGTAGCGCCCGGGATTGTGGAAGAGCGTGATACACTCCCCTCATTTCACTATGAGGCGGCGGCAGGCGAGTCGGCTGGCGGAAATCTTCGCTTGCCGTGGCAGAAGCACGATCCGACGTACGCCATCGGCGTATACGCTCGCGACCAAGGTGGTAAGGCTCCCGGCCGGTTGATCGCATCCGCCAAGTCGTGGCTCTGCCACACCGGTGTGGACCGCACTGCGAACCTGCTACCTTGGCGAGGCGCCGAGGACGTCGAACGACTGTCACCGGTTGAAGCGAGCGCGCGTATTCTACGGCATATTCGCGATGCCTGGAACGCACGGTTTCCGGATGCACCATTGGCCGAACAGGATATCATCCTGACCCTGCCAGCTTCGTTCGATGAGATTGCCCGCGAATTGACGGTCGAGGCTGCGGCAGCCGCGGAATTGCCGCGCGTCGTGCTGATCGAAGAACCTCAAGCCGCGTTCTATGCCTGGGTCTACAAGCATCGCGACGACTGGCAGACGCGCGTCCAGCCGGGCCAAACCATTCTGGTGTGCGATATCGGCGGTGGGACGTCCGATTTCACGCTGATTCACGTGCGGGCCGCCGGAGGCGCGACCGAGCCAGGTACGGCCGACACGCAAGCCGACCAGCAGCGGATTCAATTCCACCGCGTCGCCGTCGGAAACCACTTGATTCTGGGAGGCGACAACCTCGATCTGGCTTTGGCCCGGCATTTGGAAGGTAAGCTGACCGGTGGAAACCAACTGGCCTCCCATCAATGGGACGTGTTGGTGCGACACTGCCAGAGAGTCAAGGAAGGATTGCTGGGCGCCGATGCTCCGCAGACCCTGACGGTCAATCTCCCCGGCTCCGGCTCACGGCTGATTGGTGGCGGCCTCCAGATCGAAGTCGACCGCGACGAAGTGCAGCAATTGCTGTTGGATGGGTTCCTGCCAAGGGTGTCCCTGGACGATAAGCCCACCGCTCGCCAATCCGGCTTTCAGGAGTTCGGGCTCCCCTATGCCGCCGACCCGGCGATCACACGGTACCTGGCTTCGTTTTTGACCGCACATCGGTACGACGAGTCACAGGCTGTACGCGACGGGAGCACGCGTCAGGCACTGCGACCCGATATTATCCTGCTCAACGGCGGGTTCTTCGCGTCGCCGCTGTTGCGTGAACGATTGATCTCACTGGTTCGCCAGTGGTATCGCGATGGCGATCAAGACGATTGGTCACCGTTGGTGCTGGACCACGATCGATTGGACCTCGCCGTCGCGCGCGGCGCGGCGTACTACGGTATGGTCCGCCGCGGTGAAGGGGTGAGGATCGTCGCCAATCTGGCCCGCAGCTACTACATTGGTGTCGAGAGTGATCCTCCGTCGGCCGTCTGCCTGGTCCCCGGCTGCGCCCAGGCGGGCGAAGATATCGAATTGACGGATCGCACGTTTCAGTTGCTGGTCTCCGAACCGGCCGAATTTCCGCTGCTGGTCTCCAGTACGCGATTGACCGATCGACCCGGTGAGCTGATCCCGATCGATCGCGAACAAATGTCGCCGCTGCCGCCAATTCGCACCGTGCTGCGCACTCGCAGCCGGCGCGAAACGGGCATATTGCCGGTCCACCTGCACGCGCGCATCAACGAAATCGGGACGATCGACCTCTGGTGTACTGCCGTCGATCGCGATCGCAGTTGGCGACTGCAGTTCGATATCCGCTCGGCCATCCAGACCGACATGCAGGCTCATCAGTCCGAGGCTGAGGCCGAAGGTTTCGTGGACGAAGAAACGTGGACCGACGGACGGCGGACCATCGCTGCCGTGTTTTCGCCGCAGGGAACCGACCGACCCGAGAACCTCGTCAAAGCACTTTCCCGGGCGCTCGATCAGCAGAAGAACCAATGGCCCACTCCTCTGCTGCGGAGGATCTGGGAAGAGCTGATGGAGTACGAAGCGGGACGCAGAAAGAGCACGACCACGAAGTGCGCTGGCTCAACCTGCTCGGCTTCGCGCTGCGCCCCGGCTATGGACTGGCTGTCGACGATTGGCGGGTGGCCGAAACGTGGCGCAACGTGCAGGGCAAGTTGGCGCACGGTGGAGCGGCGGTGCGGAACGAAGCGCTGGTCTTGTGGCGACGTATCGCCGGGGGATTGTCGCGCGGTCAACAACAGGCGCTGGCCGACCCCCTCCTCTCATCGATCCGCGGCCTGCACCATCGCACTACCACCGGTAAGACACGCGGAGATGCCGCTGGCATGCGTCCCAACGAACTGGGTGAATCATGGCGACTGCTCGGCTCGCTGGAATTACTCGATGTGCCACGCAAAATCGAGCTCGGTAATATGTTGATCGACTTGCTTCCCAAACGCAAATTACAGAGCGTCCGAGCGCCGCTGATCTGGGCAGTCGGACGACTCGGCCAACGTGTTCCGCTCTACGGTCCGCTCAACACCGTGGTCCCTGCCAACCACGCCCAGCGCTGGCTCGACACACTGTGGAAACATGCGGGAGACGACTCGATGGGGACGATCGCCACCATGCAGTTGGCTCGCCGCACCGACGACCGCTACCGAGATGTCTCACCTCGCCATCGAACTCAGGCCGTCACCTGGCTCACCGACCGCGATGCCGCCGCGCACTTGATCGAATTGGTCCGCGACGGCGGACACCTGGATATCGAAGAACAACGTGAAGTGTTCGGCGAATCGTTGCCCATGGGTTTGCGATTGGAGTGAATATTCGCAGGGCGCCATTCTGCCAGTGAGCAGAGGAGACATTTGGCTGGCAGGGAGTGCCACTTTCCGTGCCAGTGTGGCAGCAATCCCCGCCCCCAGCGCCCAGGAGATCCGACGCTGCAGGAAAGTGGTACCCGAGCGTGATACAATACCCCATGCCAGGCGAAACCTCCGATCCCCGGTCCCACAGCCAATCCAGCCGATGCCGTTTCGCTTTCGGCTCGTGCACCTCGTCTACATCGTAACTCTGCTGGCAGCTTCGTTGGGTACATTCGGTCCGCCGGGACTTATCGCCGGTGTGCGTTTGTGACGTTGGCACTCTTCTGGACAGTTGTCTTCAGCAGCCGACTCACGTCCCAGAGCGTTTTTCTTCTACGGCGTGCTTCCTGCTGTTGACTCTGTCCCTGCTTCCTGCCTGCGGTGAGTACGGCTCGCGAAGCGGTACGACGCATGATGTGCAGCAAAAACCTGAAGCTGATCTCACTGGCGCTGCACAACTACCATCAGAAATACTCGTGCTTCCCACCGGCGTTCGTTCCGGACGAAAAGGGCCAGCCGCGGCACAGCTGGCGAGTGCTGATCCTGCCTTTCCTTGGACACCAGACACTCTACGACGCGTACAACTTTGACGAACCTTGGGATGGTCCGAACAATCGTACGCTCCTCGATCAGCGGCCTGTCGAGTACGGGTGTCCGGCAGATGTTCATCGCTTGAGACAAGACGATTCTTGCACGAGTTACGTGGCCGTCGTTGGCCCTGCGACTGCCTGGCCGGGCCCAGTTGGAAAGAAGCTGGGCGATTTCGCCGATCCGACATCTGAAACCGTGCTCATCGTGGACACAGCCGGTGACGACATTCCCTGGACACAACCACGAGACCTCACATTTCCTGATGCGCTCGATCAACTGACCTCAACCGATCCTGACCAGATCGGGGGCCATCGATCCGAGGGTTTCTTTCATGTGCAATTCATGGGTCGAAACGCGGCCATGGTCGATGGAAGCACAAAATTCCTGTACGGTTCGTTGAGTCGCAACAGTTGGTCCCAGCTGCTGTTGCGACCACGACGGAGCGAAACCCGTGGCGGATGGACTCGACGAGGAACCACCCCGCCAGCGAAACTCAAGATTGGCAATTGCATCCGCCTGGGCGTGTGGATCGTCGTGGCACTCTTCCCGCTCCCCTGGGTTTGGATCAACCCCACTTCGGTGCAGACAAACGCCACTGCCCGGGCAACCCAAACCGATTGACCGGCGCCGCACCGGCATACGAGTTAGTAGTCCCTCGCTCCCTTCGCGCGCGAAACCTGCCCTCCAGTGTTGTTCGCCCAGAGCCAGCCACCCATTCTCCCTATCCTGCCAAAAAAACGGGGAGCCTCCCCGTTTTTTTGGTGGGCTAGGCAAGGGAGAGTTGGTCGATGTAGATCGATTCGAAATCGGGAGCCAGATTGAGTTCGATAATCTTCATTTGACTGCTGATGCGGCGGATTTCGCGCAGCGCTCCACTGTCCAGCAGTGTCAAGTAGGCACCAGCCAAAGCGGTATTGCCGACCAACTGCACTTGTTCGGCGCGAAAACCGGGGAGCATGCCACATCCCAGCAGGCTGTCGACGTGCATGTGAAAACCGAAACCGCCGGCCAGATAGACAGTCTGAACATCGCTGGGCTGCAATTGAGCTTCCCGGAGCAGACAGGTCACGCCAGCGGCAATCGCGGCTTTGGCCTGGAGCAGGCTCGCCATGTCGGCTTCGGTGATCAGCAGCGGTTCCTTCCCTTGCCCGCGTGCCACGATGAACGACAAACCGTGTGTCTTGTGCCGCATGAGGCATGGGTGATCATCGGTCGTGAACCGCGCGGTGGCACTGATCAGACCTTGCTGACGCGCTCGAGCGACAAAATCGATGTAGGCGGTCCCGCAGAGTCCCGCCGGTTTCCCTCCGCCAATCACTTCGATGCGGGATTCGTTCGTCTCCTGATCCAGCCAGATGTGTCCCACCGCGCCGTCTCCGGCGCGCATCCCGTGGGTCAAGCCAGCTCCCTCGAACGCCGGTCCGGCCGCGGTGGCACAGCCGATGAACGGACTGTCCGAGGCGGCGTTTGTGTGCCGCAAGACAAGTTCGCCGTTGGTACCCAGATCGACGAGCAAACACGTTTCGTCACGATAGGCCATGCCGCTGGCCAGCACTCCGGCCGTGATATCCGCTCCCACGTAAGCAGCCGCGCCGGGGAGCAAATGGACGGCCATGTTGGGGATGACCTTTCTCTTATCGGGTGCCTGCGCGGCTTTCCCATCTTCGGCCGCACCGTCGTCCGCCGTCACCGTTTCCTCTACCTCATCCGAGTCGGAATCAGCGTCATCGCTGCTGTGGCCAATTTCATGAGGTGGCCGCAGCTCCAGCGACAGCTCACTTGCCGTAACCACATCGTGCTCGAGAAACGCCGGAGTAAACGGCGCCTTGCCCATGCTGCTCGGATCGATTCCCAGCAACAGGTGCAGCATGGTACTGTTGCCCGCCACGACCATACATGCCAATTGTTGCGGCTCAATCCCCGCCTGGCTCATCGCTTCCGTCAGCAGCGGCGCGAGCGTACGGCGCACGACGGCAGTTTGCATGCGACCGACCATGTGCGGCTGCGTCATGCAGATATTGATGCGTGTCAGAACATTGTCACCCATTCGAGTCTGGGCATTCAGAGCCGAAGCATTTCCAACCACGCGACCAGTGTTAATTCCACCAGCATGACGACGACCGTTGTCGTACCGACGTCCACGGCCACCCCGTATCCGGGTTCCATAATCGTCGGCCCGTGCAGGATGCGGTGGTCGCCACGATGTTCGAGGACCACGTGAAAGCCATTCGACTCATCAGGCTGCACATCACCTAGACCGGCATCCCCTTGAATCGGCAGCCCGCAATCCAACTGGGCGGCGACCGCTGACAGCAGCGACTGGCTCAGAGGCATATCGCCGGCCAGATCCTCGCGTCGAATGGTAAATGCCTGCCACAACGGGTCATGAGCGCGCGGCACGTTGAGCCGGAACGATGAAACGACCTGCGGTTGGTGCGCCAGCAGCGAGCGGGCAGGAACATGAATCTCCGCCTCTCCCGCGGCGGGCAAGCGGAGCTCGCAACCACGCAGTAATCGGTCCCCCGCCGCAACGCTTCCTCCACCATGGGCATCGTCAAGGCAACCGTGCACGAGCTGCACCAGGCAACCATTACAGAGACCGCGCTGCCCGCACCGCGTATTCAACGGCAAACGGAGACTGCGCAAAACGTCCGTCAGCAACCGTTGTCGCTGGCTGGCCGGTACCTCGATCTGCCGTTGGTCGTGTGGCAGTTGAATCGTTAACACGAACATCTTTCTCAGAATTCTCCTGGCTCGAAGTGGCACCGAGCGATCCTGTCCTACGGGATATTGATTGGTTGTGTTTGCTCGCCTTGCTCACTCTCCGCTCCTGCAGGCGAGTACCGTTGGTTGGCGGGGACTGGGTCGGCAAGCCCTCCTTCCAGCGCAGGCCTTCGGCCATTGCGGTTAAACGGTTGCCGGGAGGGGACCTACTGCGAGTCTGTCGGCTCGTCCCCCGGCCCCACGACTTCCATCACGCGCTGATCGCCAGTCAGGCGTATTGACTGCCCCGGCTGAATCACCACGAATCGCTCAGCATCCCAAGGCCCCAATACCAACGCTCGGATCAGATCAGGATCACCGCACTGGCGATCGAAATTCCAGCCCAGCCAATCGGCACACTTCTGCGTGAACTCGACATCCTCACTGGTCGTGCCGATTCCGCCGACATCCACATAGGTGGCGCGATCGTAGTTGGCGTGCCATTGCTGCTCGGTTTCGATCAGGAATTGGGCATTGTCTTCGCCGTACTTCTCACAGTACTCGCGGTACATGGCCTCGTGCCGGTTCGGCCCCGGCGGCAAATGGTGTTTGATCCAGCCGGGTGAGTACCAATAGGTGCCCGGATGCTGGGCCACATACTGCGAATAGCGTTGTCGGTCACCCAGCAGCAGCGTGATGCAGTCGTGCGCTCGAGGGATGACCAGGCAGCAGCGTGCGGTGCGGATCCCCTCGGTGCCGCGACTGCAGAGCCCGTAGCCCAGCACAATCGCTTCCGCGGCCGTTTCCTGCTCGATCTGCTCGACCGCCTGCTGGACCTGCGCACGGAGCTTGTTCGGTTCGTTATGCAATCCCTGCTCGAGACGGACGATACGCACGATATGATCGGCATCCGCGGCGAAATGCTCAATCTCAAGTTCCAGGACCTGGCACAGAATGATGGCGGTAGGCGGAGCCCGGAAGCTATTTGCAGGGAGTTTGGGTATCATCATCGGAAAAATGCCGTCCGGCAGCAGAATATCGTGGTGCTCGAGGCTCGTGGTTCTCGGGGCTCAAGGGATAAGGTAACCGCTTCGCCCAACCGTTGGCAACGCGTCCCCGCCGGGCGCACATCCAAAAAAACCTCCACAATACGGGGGGCTGATTGCGAAGCGTGTGCCCATATTGTAAGCTGCCCACTTACTAATACCCATCCCCGACATCTGTTGGAGAGATTGATCGATGCCAGATCTTCAGGAACTCGGCGAAGCGATCAAACGTGGTGATCGCGACAAATCAGTAGCATTAACCAAAGAGGCCATCGATTCCAAAGCCCCGGCCCAGGATATCCTGGACGCCATGGTCAAGGCGATGGACGTCGTCGGACAGCGATTCCAAAAGAACGAGATCTTCGTTCCGGAAATGCTCATCGCCGCCCGCGCGATGAAGGAAGCCATGGCATTGCTGGAACCGATCTTGGTGGCAGCCGGAATCACGCCGCTGGCCAAGGCCGTTATTGGGACGGTCGAAGGCGACCTGCACGACATCGGCAAGAACTTGGTTGCCATGATGTGGAAAGGCGCCAACTTTGACGTCATCGACCTGGGGACCAACGTGTCTCCCCAGAAATTTGTCGATGCCGTCCGAGCGAATCAAGCGCGAATTGTCGGTCTTTCCGCGCTGTTGACCACCACCATGCCGGCCATCAAATCGACCGTCGAAGCGATCAAAGGCGCCGGACTCGACGTCACCAAGGTGGTGATCGGGGGAGCTCCGGTGACCCAGGAATACGCGGACGAGATCGGTGCTGACGGCTACGCACCCGATGCTGCCAGCGCCGTGGATGTCGCCCGCAACCTACTGGCTTCGTAGTCCCTGCGCACCGTCCGCAGCGGCACGCGAGACGCTGCGGCGGGAATCGGGACACGTTGTGATCATCCCGTCATGCGCTGGTGGCATGACGGGACGAGTCGTGGTTTCGACTCAGAAGGCTTTCGTAATCCCTGGCATAGGCAGGGCATATTCGCCGTCTCCGCCGGGCATCACCGGCGGATCCGCCTCCCAGGCCAGGTTTCGGGGTGACAGATCGAGCTGTGAGTTGATCCCTTCTTCCCACGTCACCAGTTGGCCGCCATAGCTGGCCATGCGCCCCAAGATCGCTGTCATCGTGCTTTCGGCGCTATAGTCCACTTCGTTGTATGGCCTGCCCGCCAGCAACGCTGCAAACAAGTGGTCCATTTCCACTTGGTGTCCGTCGGCTTCCCGTTTGCGTTTGAGCGGTTCCTGTCCCTTCACCGTAATGACGCTGGTCCCGTGCCCCTCGATGTTGACGGTCCCGTTGGTTCCGTGTGCATGTTCGGAAAAACTGCCCCAACAGCCGCCGATCTGCCGGCAGTAGCTGAACAGCTTGACGTCGTTGGGATAAGTGAATTCCACGGCATGATGGTCGTAGATTTCGCCGTAATCCGGATCGTCGCGTTTCTGACGACCAGCCAGAGACTGTGCGTCGATCGGATGAGCATTGACCATCCAGTTGCACACATCCAGATCGTGGACATGCTGCTCGACGATGTGGTCACCGGAGAGCCAGTTGAAGTGGTACCAGTTATTCACCTGGTACTGCATCTCGGTCTGGTCAGGCGTCCGAGGTCGAATCCAGATACGTCCCGTATTGAAATACGCCCGCATGAACATGACGTTGCCGATCGCGCCGTCATGAATCTGTTGAATGACTTCGGTGTGTTTTGTCTCATGCCGCAGGTGATGTCCGACGGCGACCAGGAGTCCTTTCTTTTTCGCGATTTCGTTGGCTGCCAAAACCTGACGAACGCCCGGCGCGTCGACCGCCACCGGTTTTTCCATGAAGACGTGCCGGCCGGCCTCGACGGCCGCCTGGAACTGAGCCGGCCGGAAGCCGGGAGGAGTACAGAGCAGGACCATGTCGATGTCACAGTCAATGGCCTTCTGATACGCATCGAGCCCGACGAACTTGCGATCGTCCGGTACGTCGACCTGGTCCTTGTTCATTTGCACCAGGGAGTTGTAAGTCCGATCCACGGATCCCTGAAACGCATCGGCCAGCGCGACCAGTTTGACATTCGCCTTCGCATTGAGCGCATTGACAGCCGCCCCCGCCCCGCGGCCACCGCAGCCGACCAGCGCGATTCGAATCTGATCGCTCCCGGCGGCATGTGCTGAGCGGGCCATCCCCAATCCAGTGGCGACGGCGACGACGGACGACGTCTTCAAGAAATCCCGCCGTGAAGGCTGTTGTTTCGGCGATGGCGTGACACGTTGGTTCATGGTCCGTTTCCCTATTTGTGCAGTGCAGGTGACTCTCGCGAAAGAAAACAAATTCTGCAGTTTCCGGCAGCCGATTCACCTGCGGTACGGAGTCTGAATCGGGCCTCCGGATGATCGTCCTTTAGGATACCAAAAAACGGCAACCGAGGTGGTGCCGCCCTGGAGAAAGCGGGGCAAGTGTCGTAGGATTGGGTGCGACAGCGTCCATTGGCCCGGGGACCGATGGCCCCCAGGTTCGGCGGCCCGCGCGACTTCCTGACTCGGCACCACCATGGCCGGGATGCCAGGCAATCGCTTTATCCAACACCTTCCACTCACGGAGTTCGACGGTTATGAACGGTCGAGAACGTCTACTGGCCCTGTTGGAAGGAGGTACGGTGGATACCTTGCCACTGATGCCCATCACGATGATGTACGCCGCGGACCACGCCGGTGTGAAGTACGGGCAATACGCCACCGATTACCGGGTGTTGGTCGACAGCCAGATCGCGATCGCCAACGATTACGATTTCGACTTTGTCTCCTGCATCTCCGATCCGGCCCGTGAAGCGACGGATTGTGGAGCGCACGTCGAGATCTTCGAGAATCAGCCGCCAGCTATCGTCGAAGACGATGCCTTGCTCGCCGACAAGCAGGCCTTGGCCTCGTTGCGGATGCCCGACCCGCAGGCCGAGGGCAGGATGCAGGACCGAGTACGGGCGGCGGCGCTGTTCCGGGAGAAGGTCGGCGACACGAAACTGATCGAGGGTTGGATCGAGGGACCGTGTGCCGAGGCGGCTGACCTGCGCGGCATCAACACGCTCATGATCGATTTCTTCGACGATCCTGGATTCGTGCGCGATCTGTTTGAGTTCACGCTGCAGTTGGGCATTCGTTTCGCCCGCGCTCAGGTGGAAGCCGGAGCCGATTTCATCGGGGTCGGGGACGCGGCCGCCTCGCTGATCGGTCCGCAGTTCTATGAGGAGTTTGTCTGGCCGTACGAGCGGCGGTTGGTCGAGCAGCTGCACGCCATGGGAACGCGCGTACGCCTGCATATCTGTGGCAACATCTGCCCGTTGCTGGAGGACATCGGCAAACTGGGCTGCGAGATCGTTGATCTCGACTTCATGGTACCGGTCGAGCAAGCGCGGCGGGCCATGGGGGACTCGCAAATCCTGCTGGGAAACCTCGACCCGGTGCGGATGCTCAAGAACGGCTCACCGCAGTCCATTACGGCAGCCATCGCCGAGTGCCATCGGCAGGCCGGACCGCGGTTCATCGTGGGGGCCGGCTGTGAAATCCCGCGGCGACCCCCCCCGCGAACCTGCGTGCACTGACGGAGTACGCGCGTACGACTCGGCCCTGAGTTCGATCAGCATTCGGCCGCGACTGGAAACCCCTCAAGCTGCAGACGGGCAAAACGCCCCAGGAAGATATCATGCTCATTGACGAACTGCTGGCCAACGGTCCGGTCATTACCGATGGAGCCTGGGGCACGCAGCTCCAATCGCAGGGCTTGGCCGGCGGTACCTGTCCCGATCAATGGAATCTTTCTCATCCAGATGTCGTGCAACAGGTGCCTCGCGCCTACATCGAAGCGGGGAGCCAGATCGTGTTGACGAACACGTTTCGAGCGAACCGCGTGGCGTTGGCTGGCTACGGCCTGGCTGCGCAGGCGGTCGACATCAACCGGGCGGGGGTGGAGATCTCGCGGCGGGCGGCGGGGGATCGGGTCCGCGTCTTTGCCTCGATGGGCCCCAGCGGCAAGATGCTGATTTCCGGCGAGATCTCCCCGGATGAACTGGCCGCCGCGTTTGCCGAACAGGCCCACGCGTTGGCGGAAGCCGGTGCCGACGCGATCGTCATCGAGACGATGGCCGAACTGGAGGAAGCCGAGTTGGCACTCAGCGCGGCCAAGCAGACTGGCTTGCCGGTTGTCGCCTGCGTCGTGTTCGACTCCGGCCCTCATCACGATTGCACGATGATGGGAGTGACGCCCGAGCAAGCGGCTCAACGTCTGACGGCAGCCGGGGCCGACGTGGTGGGGGCCAACTGCGGTCAGGGCATTGAGGGCTACGTTGGCATCTGCCGTCGGATGCGCGCCGTCACCAGCAAGCCACTCTGGATCAAAGCCAATGCCGGGATCCCCGAAGTGGTTGGCGGTGAGATTGTCTACCGCACGACGGCCGACCAGTTCGCCACCCATGGCCCAGCACTGCTGCAGGCCGGGGCTCAGTTCATTGGCGGATGCTGTGGTACGACCCCTGAATACATTGCCGCATTATGCAAGGAGCTGAACTCGTGAACTCGCGCGAACGCGTACTGCGGGCCATTAACCATCAGCAGGCGGACCGCGTACCGATCGACGTCGGCGGCACGCGGCAGTCGGGGATCGCGGCCTCCACCTACCATCAGCTGAAACAGCTGCTGGGCATCGACACGCCCACCTACGTCTACGATCTGTACCAGATGCTGGCCGACATCGAGCGGCCGGTCATCGAACGCTTTGGCGGCGATGTGATCGGCTTGTATCGCCCCGATGTCGCGTTTGGGATTCGCAACGAAGACTGGAAACCGTGGACCACTTTCGACGGAACACCGGTCATGGTGCCAGGCGGTTTCCAGCCGCAAGAGGAACCGGACGGCAGCCTGGTGATCGTCCGCGACGGCGAGAAGATCGCCCGAATGCCGAAGGGTGGATTCTACTTTGATCGGTTGGAAAAATACCCTGGTGCCGCGCACATCGAGCTGGATGGCTATCAGCCCCTCTTGTTGACACCCCAACAGTGCGCGCACTATCGCGCCCAATCCAAGGCGTTGTACGAGAACACGGATTTCGCGATTGTGGCGCCGATGGGGCCTCCCTACGAGTTGTTTTACGGCTTGGGTACCGGCGATTTCGAGAACTGGATGATGACGCTGGCCTGCGAACCGGATTACGTGCATCGGCTCTACGAAATCCTGGTCGACGCCTGGCTCGAGAATCTGCGCAGGTTCGTCGACGCCGTGGAAGACCGCGTCCACATTCTCCAGATCTGTGACGACTTCGGCACGCAGCAGTCGCTGTTCCTGTCGGTCAACATGTTCCGCCAGCTGGTGATGCCGCATTACCAGCGCGGACTGGAGTGGATCCATGCCAACACCGACGATGAAAGTGCTGCTGCATAGCGACGGAGCCATTTTCCCTCTGCTGCCGTCGCTGGTGGAAATGGGAATCGACATCCTCAACCCGGTGCAAACCAGCGCGGTCGGCATGGATCCGGTCCAGCTGAAACAGGAGTTCGGCAGAGAGCTGACGTTCTGGGGCGGGTCACTCGACTGCCAGAAAACGCTGCCTTACGGCAGCGTGGAGGACGTCGTGGCTGAGGTCCAGCAGCACGTGGAGGTTTTTGCGCCCGGTGGCGGCTATGTGTTCACGTCCGTGCACAACGTGCAAGCCAACGTTCCTCCGCGAAACGTGATGGCCATGTACGACACGGCGCTCCAGTACCAACTCCCACCCGAAAAGCACCGCTGAATGGCTTGGCACGATGCTGGGGCGTGAAGCGTGCTCGTCCAAAACACGCCCGCGCGGTGTGCGCATCCTTCTTCTGAAGCCAACCACATTGCCAGCCGAACAGAGGGCCCCCTTGACGCGGCATGGAGCGGAACTGGCTGAAGGGGGCTTTGGGAAGGGCCAGGGTGTAAGAGTGAAGTTTTCGCGTGTAGGATGCGCGCACGGTGCGCATGTGTGTGGCGCCGACTGCTCGATTGGGAGCTAATCGTTCCAGCCACGGCCGACGATCCGGTTGCTCCGAGCGTGCAACTGCGTGGTGGCGGCCTGTTCTGGGAACGAATGCGGAATGCGCAATGCGGAATACCGTGCTGTACAAAGGCAGCGTGACGTCGCCTGCTTGTCATGTTGGAGCGTCCCGCCCGCGCATATAGTGAACGGTCCTGTCTGCATCGCCCAGTCGCCTCAATCTGCAAACAACATTCCGCATTCCGCATTCCGCACTCCGCATTCCCTAATCGTTCGATCCACGGCCGACGATCCGGTTGCTCCGAGCGTGCAACTGCGTGGTGGCAGCCTGTTCTGGGAACGAATGCGGAGTGCGGAATGCGGAATGCGCAATGCGGAATACCGTGCTGTACAAGGGCAGTGTGAAATCGCCTGCCTGTCATGTTGGAGCGTCCCGCCCGCGCATATAGTGAACGGTCCTGTCTGCATCGCCCAGTCGCCTCTATCTGCAAACAACATTCCGCATTCCGCACTCCGCATTCCGCATTCCCTAATCGTTCGATCCACGGCCGACGATCCGGTTGCTCCGAGCGTGCAACTGCGTGGTGGCGGCCTGTTCTGGGAACGAATGCGGAGTGCGAATGCGGAGTGCGCAATGCGGAATACCGAGCTGCACAAAGGCAGCGTGACATCGCCTGCCTGTCATGTTGGAGCGTCCCGCCCGCGCATATAGTGAACGGTCCTGTCTGCATCGCCCAGTCGCCTCTATCTGCAAACAACATTCCGCATTCCGCACTCCGCATTCCGCATTCCCTAATCGTTCGATCCACGGCCGACGATCCGGTTGCTCCGAGCGTGCAACTGCGTGGTGGCGGCCTGTTCTGGGAACGAATGCCGAGTGCGGAATGCGGAATGCGCAATGCGGAATACCGAGCTGCACAAAGGCAGCGTGAAGTCGCCTGCTTGTCGTGTTGGAGCGTCCCGCCCGCGCATATAGTGAACGGTCCTGTCTGCATCGCCCAGTCGCCTCTATCTGCAAACAACATTCCGCATTCCGCACTCCGCATTCCGCATTCCCTAATCGTTCGATCCACGGCCGACGATCCGGTTGCTCCGAGCGTGCAACTGCGTGGTGGCGGCCTGTTCTGGGAACGAATGCGGAGTGCGGAATGCGCAATGCGGAATACCGAGCTGCACAAAGGCAGTGTGACGTCGCCTGCTTGTCGTGTTGGAGCGTCCCGCCCGCGCATATAGTGAACGGTCCTGTCTGCATCGCCCAGTCGCCTCTATCTGCAAACAACATTCCGCATTCCGCATTCCCTAATCGTTCGATCCACGGCCGACGATCCGGTTGCTCCGAGCGTGCAACTGCGTGGTGGCGGCCTGTTCTGGGAACGAATGCCGAGTGCGCAATGCGGAATACCGAGCTGCACAAAGGCAGCGTGACGTCGCCTGCCTGTCGTGTTGGAGCGTCCCGCCCGCGCATATAGTGAACGGTCCTGTCTGCATCGCCCAGTCGCCTCTATCTGCAAACAACATTCCGCATTCCGCATTCCCTGGTCGTCCAAGTCAGCAAGGCCAAACGCTTTGGGGCCCCTTTTGGTGGCGGCTACCGGCCGCGTTAGGAGTAAGAGTAAGAATGGAACCGACAAATAACAAATAACAAATACGCAAAACGGAGTGCCAACTGATGCAGTCGGCGCCCCGTTTTCTGATGGCGGCGGAGTTCTGCGATTACCAGGTCAACGTTATTGCCGCGTAGCCCCCGTGCAAAATCATGTCCGAGTTATCGTCGATCGCCACCACGCCTGGCAGGTCGGCGAAGTGACTGGGAATCTGGTCCGTGGCATACGCCACACCACTGATGGCCAGTGCCCGGTATCCGATTGCGGCGCTCCAACACTCGGTGAACTGGTAATTCAGCCCCAGATCCAGTTCCCCGATGAACGACGTGATCGTCTTGTCGGATGCGATATCATACGCTCCTCCAGCGAGCGGATTCCCCGGCCCCACAACGGCCACGCCGTTGACGTTGTATATACGGGAACGCTGCTCCATGTAGTTGGCGTAGATACCAAATTTCGGCGCCGCATAGAGGGAGAACTGCGGGGTCATGTACCAATCTGCACGTCCACCTAACTGGAAACCCCACAGGTTATTCCGCACGTCAATATCATAGTAGGCTTCATTGGCGGGATCCGCGTCAAAGACCGGATTGGCGTCCGCCGAGGCATATTGAAACTGTTCGCCAAACCGCAAGTAGCGCAGGCCCGCGAGATAACTGGCCCGAAAATAATCGCAGTCCATCTGCGGCCATCGGCCACCGATCAAGTTCAGTTCAAAATTATTGACACTGTAGTCTCGTGAAATACGATGTGCTTGCGCAGCGTCATACAAATCGTTGACGTTGTCCGCGCCGATATTGAGCGGGCTGAAGTCGAGTGCCGAGTTGAGATTGCCGGCCAATTGCGATGCATAGACAGTCGCCCCGGTGTCGTCCGCATAGATGCCCCAATAAGTGAATTCCAGAGCCCAACCGGGGTTGATGTTCCAGCCGATGGTAGCTTGTGGGCCAAAATCCCACTGCCCCAGCCCCGTGTTCGTGCTCAGCACCTGCCCGATCAGATTCGTATCGTCGTAGCTGATCTGCGAGAAGCGGGGGCGATTGCGGGTAAAGACCAGTCCGCCTACGCCGGCGTACCAGGTGGGCCCGCAACACGGCTGACAACAAACCGGCTCGCCCCAACCGCAACCATTGTCACAGTTGCCAAAGCTGGTGCACCCTAGCTCAGATTGGACGCCCGATGCTCCAGCGGGTACTGGCTGCAGAGCATCTTGGGCGAGCGGATTCTGTGCGTCTGGTGGAACAGCGGGTTGTGCTGGTGTCTGCTTACGGGCCGCGGCAAACTGCAGCGGCTGACCCGCCCGATCGTAATAGGCCGAAGGCGCATATTGCCCGTTCACCGGCCCAGCGAGTGTGGGCGTCGCCACCTGAGACGGCAGGGCCGGGGATGATTGCCAGGCGGCGTAGTGGTCCTGCGTCGGCAGCAAGGAGGGTGTGCCAAATGGCGTAGGCGATTGTGCCCGCAGCACCCCTATGGGAAATATTATCAAGACCAAGAGTAAGGGGCGTACAAGAGCCGGTTTCATGGTATGTCTCACTTCCGCAAACACGAAATGTCTGCACTTGGGGAGGATGGCCGGACTGCGGGAGTCATCCCGCACGGAGCGTCCAGCGCCTGGCGGACAGTCCAGGTCTGTCTACGGAAAAGAAATCGGTGGCCAGCAAGGATTTCATCGATTCGTTTGCTGCTTTGCCCGGGAATTCTTCGAGCCCCCCACCGATAGTTGGCACTTCCCGCCAACTTTAAATCCAACTGTAACGATTCCACGCGACCTGCACCACAGCGACCGGTCGCACCTCCCGCGCGTACGATGCCGCCCATGACGCTTATGCGGGCGGATTCCCGCTTCACACCCTCGCTCCCGCGCGGTGCCCGGCATGATGGCCCTCTCACCGGTTTCGGTGTTCCTCGGAATCGATCACAATCGGAGGAAGTAAATGCTCTCGAACCGGTTCTGCTCTTGGCCGAGGAATACGATCCAGGCGTCAGACGCCACTCGATATCAAACTGAGCGACGAAGTGGGCGACTGGGGAGGCAAGATCGCGGATGCCAAACTGCCCGATCGCTTCCTGGTCGACTACGTGCGTGTATATGACCTGGTTGAAAAGTAGTCCGCAAATCGGGGAACTGAGTCACGACAGGACAGGGCATCAAGCCGCGTGGCAGCAGACCGATCAGAAGTGACGGGCAGCGATGACCCTGCCACATGGGGCTCTGAACTCAACGAACGTCTTGCCGTTCCGATGCGCAAGCAGCCCGCCCGCCTTTGTGGAAACGGTCACAAGCTCGTACATACATAACAAGTAACAAGTAACAAGTAACAAGTAACGAATGACGAATGACAAACGTCACTCTTTCCGCAGCAGGTCCAACTTCACTTCGCCCACCGCTTGGCCCTTGTCGTACGCTTGCCACACGGACTGGATGTGACCGGAGTCCATGATTCGGATCGTACCGGCATGCATGTGGTAGTCCTCCGCCGAGCGCATGTTGGTGGCATCGACGAATTCGAATTGCAGCAGGTTGGGGTCGGTACCTGAGAGGCACCGCATGCGGGGCTGATTCTTCGCTGCACAGTAGTGGGTCAGGAACAGTTCGTCGCCGTCCTGGTGATAGACGGTGAGCATCTCCTGGTCGTCACCGGGAAAGAGCACTTCCACCACGGCACTACCGGCGGCAGTCACGCGAAAGGTGGACACGATTCTGTCGGTCGGTTTCCCATCCGGTCCCATCAGTACCCACGAACCTGAGAGCTTCTTCAGAGTATCGAGAGTGGGCCCCCCCTGCTGAGGCTGCGATTCTGGGCTGCCAGTGAGCAGCCTGCGGGTGGCGCGGTCCCACACGACCGTGCGGTGATCGAGTTTGTGGTGGCCGTGGCATTGGGTGCAAACGATGTCCTGAGACACGTTCATGCGCGGCACGCGTTCGTGGAGTCGGGCAATGACTTGCGCTGCCGGCGCATCGTGTGTATCGTGGCAACTGACGCAGCCTTCTTCGATCTTGCCCCGGGGAAACATGATATCGGGCGGTGTCGTGTTGTTTTCATCGTTGCGGTGGGCATAGGACTTCCCGTGGCAGTCCACGCAGCCCACGTCGTCCGTGGCGTGCATGGTGACGAGCGCTTCGTCGCTGAAGTTCTCGTGGCAGACAAAACAGGCAGCGTTTTCGGCCACGGAGGGAGCTACTTCTTTGTCCTGTTGCTTCTTTTTTGCCGCCTCTTCCAGCATCAGCGGCGAGTCGGTATCGACCACCAAAGGCGGCAACGCGTTTTTCGGAGGATCCTCGGCGGCGGTCGACGTCCGCACCGAACTTGATGCCACAACAACCATCGTCATCAGCCAGAGGCAAATTTGCTTGGTACACAGATTCATCACGATGTCCAATTCACAGTAGCTGGAATTCAAACCTTACAGAAAACGATAGATCGCCCCGGCGTCCTGCAACACTTGGCCCTCCAACAGTTGGCCCCGCAATACCTGTTACGCGGCAAGCGCGGCAGGTACAGCCCGATTGTCTGGCAACGAAACACTGGTGGCAGGATCTGTGCCGCGGACGCCTCGTCAGATCGCGGCAAGCTCGGTGGAAGCCAGGCAGGCTACCGGCGGAGGGACACGAGCCTGCGGCAGTCTGCTGCCATCTTTGCCGACTCGTATTGCCTACACGTACTCCCAGTCCTTCAACCACTGGTAGTGCGGGGACAGATTAGCCCAAGCCCGTTCCATCACCTGATCCAAATGAGCTTGTTCGTCCCTATCCAGCGCTCGCCGCTCGGCCACGGCCAGGCAGACATTGTCGACCTGTTGCTCGGTAATCATACCGGCCATGGGTGCCGTGATCGCCGGATTGCAGAGAATGGAACGAATGGCCAGACGTGCCGTCTTGTTGTCCTCGGCGGCGGTGGGACTGTCGGGAGCACTGTCGCCCTGGAAAATCGAGTTACTGGCGAACGGCTTGATGCCGAACCAGCCGATATCATGCTTCTTGATCGACTCCCACAGGCCCGTCTCGTCGGTGACCACTTTCGTTTTCGCCGTATACGGCGTCAGGATTACTTCCATCTGATCGGGATACGTCTCGACCAAGGTTTTCAGATGGGGGCGATCGTGGGACGAGACACCGATGAACCGCGCTCGACCGCTCTTCTTCGCCCACTCGAGCGCGTCGGCGACGTCGTCCAGTTCCGCCTGGGTGTGCTGATGGCTGTCGACCAGCAAGCTGATCCGCCACAGGTCGACGTAATCGAGACCCGCTTCACGCATGCCCTGCTCCAACCCCTCTTTCAGCTTCGTTCGCGAGCGCCACTCCTGGAAACGGCTTTCCTTGATGTGCCAGGAATAACCCAGGTACATCTTCTCCCGTCGACCTTGCAGTGCTTTCGCGTAAGCCAGGATCTCTTCCCGGCAGCAGGCATCGACGTAGTTGATGCCCCGCTCGATACAGCGTGTGACCACGTCGTGCCGGTTCTTCTGGAAATCCTGCCGGTCAATATCCTGAGTCATCCATCCCTGCGGCTCGGTCCCGCCGATGACCTTGACCACCCTCTTCCAGTGCCCGCCCAACGCCACGGCAGAGATCATCAGCCCCGTCTTGCCACAACGCCGATACTCCATCTGCTCGTTGTAGTTGCGGATCTTGCTGGTATCCTCCTCTGTGGGATTCCCCGCATACACTGTTCTCGTAGCAGCGATGCCCGCGTACATAGCGGCAGCACCGACAGCGCTGTCACGTACGAATTGACGCCGGGAAATCATGTCTGCCATGTCACGCGTCCTCCCTTAAGGTGGCCGGTGGTCACATCCAAACCAAGGCCAGAGACTTTATGAAATGCCGTCCTGTCGAGTTTCACACTGCAAGATCCGCCCAGCGTGGCGCACATCCCCGTGGCGACCTGCCGATCTCACACGCATGCCCTTTGCCGCCACAGCGAGAAAACCGACTGGTGGTGATCGATCGGATCCTGAGCAGACTATTGTAACCCGATTCCCGACGGGAAGGAACGCGGATCACCACCTAACCGACCGCTGCCGGGACGATCGCCCCACCGCCACCTCCAACGTCGAACCACCGAGCTAGCGGCACGGTACCGCCACAGATGGTCTCCAGGGAGACCTGGGACGTTCCGCTTCTGCTCGTTAGTCGTTGATGCTCCGCCATTTACAGCCCGTAGCACAGAACGCGGCGAGGACACAACGAACGAGGTGCCCTGCCGCTGGCGCGTCTCAACGCTGACCGGTCAGGGGAACGTGCCAAGCAAGGGATCGGTATTTCGCATCGGCGGACACAGCACATCTGCGGCCACAAACGACTCGGGATCAAGGGCGAAGCGGTGGTCGGCGACGCGTAGCGTTTGAAACGCGAACTTGCTATGCTAGGTCTCTTGGATATTGCTTACGCACATCACATCGACAAACCTGGCTTGGGTTTGACACCACTATCACACCCGGGAGCGAAAGAAACATGAGCGCTGAACCCAGCGGCAAACCGACTTGTGAGCTAATGGAATTTGCCACACCGCAGCAGTCGTTCCAAGTCGGTAATACGAAAATTGGTGGACAGCCGGGAGTCCGTCCGGCGGTGTCGATTGGAACCATCTTCTACCACAAGCACGACGTGGTGATCGATGGTGAGCGAGGCGAGATAAACGAAGCTGAGGCGGAGCAGCGGATTCGCCTGCAGGAAGACTTTTCGCAGCGCACCGGCAACCCCTGCATGCTGGACGTGGTGGGCGCCACGCCGGAAGCGATCGTCCGAAATCTGGCCTTTGCTGCCAAGACGACCGACATGCCGCTGCTGATCGACGGGACCACTGCCGCAGTCCGGATCGCGGGTTTGAAATACGTGGCGGAGGCGGGGATCGCGGACCGCATTGTGTACAACTCGATCCAACCGGAAATTACGGATGAAGAGTGGACGGCCTTGCAGGACGCCGGCGTCACAGCGCGATTCTGCTGACCTACTACCTGATGGACTTCACAGCCAAAGGGCGTGTGCAAGGCGGTCCGAGAACTGCTTCCCAAGGCGACGCAGGCCGGTGTGACGAACTGATTGTTGACACCTGTGTGCTCGACCTGGCCACTTTGGGCAGAGCCTGGAGCGCCATGTATGATATCAAGCACGAATTCGGGCTACCGGTGGGCGGTGGAGTGCACAATGCCGTCGCGGTGTGGAAAGGGCTGAAAACAAAGATGGGCCCACAGGCGCCAAACCGTGCGTGGCCGCCGTGTGCGCCTCGTCCGTCGCCATGGGCGCCGATTTCATTCTATACGGCCCGATCGAAGATGCTCCCTACGTGTTCCCCGCCGTGGCCATGGTCGACACTGCGCTCAGCCAACTCGTCATGGAACGAGGTGGCCGTCCCAACGAAGATCACCCACGGTTCCGCGTCGGCTAGTGCGTACCCCCCTACGTAGAACGGAATTCAGTCCGTTACACGAGCTGAAAAATCGTCCCCGCTCACCAGGCGGCTTCCCGGGTCCAGAATCGACGTGTCGTTGAAATTGCTCTGTCACACGCCCCTCGCAAGCCCCGGCGGCCACTGATAGCCACCTTGGCATGCCTGCGGCGGGGGACAGGGAGGTCCGTCGGCTACAAGAATCCAACATCGCACGAGCACATTTTTAGAAAGGGTATACTCGCGGAGCGCATTGGTGTAGGCATTTGCGGATGCGGGTTTGTCGGACGAGGAGCTCGATGTGCCGGCATTTGTGAGCATGAAAAACGCGCGACTCGTTGCCGTGGCTGATGCCGATCAGAACCGGCTGGGAAAGCCAAGAAGAAGTATGATGTGCAGCAGACCGGCGCACGCATGTGGGGACACGAGCAGCAGGACGAGTATTTCGTCGAACGCCTGCTGGAAGGCAAGCAGCCGAGTATCACCGCGTTGGACGGCTTGCGAGCCATGGAGATCTCCGAGAAGATCGCCAAAGCAGACGTATAGTAAGTCGGCTCTCCCGCGCCAATTTTCAGCTTTCGTACCGTGCCCGGGCCGGCCTGATAACAGGTCGGCTTGCGGGGCGTGGCATCTCTGCTTTCCACGACCGGCCAAACTCACCCAACCCTCGCTGCTTGCCGCAAAAACGGGGAGCCTCCCCGTTTTCATGCACGGTTTCATGCACAGAGCAATCTCTCTTGGACAATTTGTCTTTTTGTCATCCGATTCTTTTGTCCTACGGCTTTCTCTCACCATGGACTCGGCGGAGCGTGGACCACTGGATTCAAGCAGTGCCGTATTCCAGTGCGTCGGTGATCGCCGCGACGAATGTGGTAGTGGCAGGATGGCAGCAGGCGATCTTGGCACACCTACAAAGCTACGACCAAAGCTACGACGCGGTGCCGAGTTCGCGGAGCAGTTCGAAGGTGAAGATGCCGGAATCGTGGCCGTCACTGAAGACAATCGAGTAGGCGTAGTTTCCCACCGGTTTCATGGAGACCACGCCCCACGGTCGAGCTTCCGCTGGCGAGAGGATGTTCAGCTGCAGTGGATTGGCTGGTTGGGTCGCCTCACCTCGATGCTTTTCGCGACACGTGGCACAAGGGCAGTTGTCGCGTAGCACTTTAACCCCGTACCGCCGAATCTGGCCATCACTCCAGTCGATCTGAAGTTGAGTCTGCTCGACGATCTGCAATTTAGTCGGATAGGGGCCCATGTTCTGCCTGGTCTTGGCGTGTTCCACTTGCGCGGCGCGGGGCCGCTGAAAGCTGGACGATACCTGATTCTAGGGAGCGGGGCGCCGCGGCGTCCATCCCCCTAGTTTTGTTCCCGAGGCCCTCAGGTTAGACTAAGAGTGACGGTTTTCCGGCCTCGATCCCAACGCGGCCGGTGGCGACAACCGACCTAGGCCGCGTGCGACCGGTTCTCACGTAGTCCGATTGGCACGCGTATGAGGAACGAATCGTTTCCTCATCCAGTGGTCGGCTTCAGAGGAATGCGCACGCCATGCGCACATGTTATCGACTGACACTGGATCGATTAACACTCCAACTCAACAGGGTGCCGCCATGACCCTTGCACGCTTCGTTCGTGGTGGACGATATGCCGCGTTGATCGCGTTTCTCGCTGGATGTTCCTTCCTTCTCAGCGTGGCCAAAACGGGACTGGCCAAGGTTGGTTTGCCGGTGGTCATTCGCCCCGATCGGCCCAACGCCATCACCTTCGACCCGGTGGAAGCCTGCCATGTACGGCTGGTGATCCGTGCGGCGAACCAGAATCAGCCTTGCCTGGACGAGGTGGAGATCTACGGACTCGACAGCGACAAGAACCTGGCGCTCGCCTCCGAGGGCGCGAAGCCAACTGCTTCGTCATGTATCAGTGGCTATACGAAACATGCGATCAAGAACTTGAATGACGGGCAATACGGCAACGATTTCAGCTGGATTTCGGCCGGCACGGGGGACGAATGGGCTCAGATCCAGTTGCCCGCGACAACCACCATCTCGAAAATCGTGTTTTCGCGCGATCGAGCGGGTCAGTACATGGATCGTGTCCCAACCGATATCGAGGTGCAGGTTTCCTTGGATGGCACGCAATGGCAAACCGTGGCCCACATGACGGGACGATCGGTTGCCAGATCTAGTGTCGGCGGTGAGATCGATGTACCGCATATCCCCGCCCCACCGCCACCACCGCTGCGAGACGGTGCGGGGACGCCGGTCGCTCCGCTCAGCGTGGTATCCAACCGCGTGGCGACACACGACGACGCGGACCTGCCCAACCTGGCCCTCGAGCCCACGACCATTCCGCTCGCTTCCAGTACTATCAGCGGTTACGCCATTCATCGTTTGCCACACTTGAATGATGGCCTGAGCGGGAACGATCACTGCTGGATTGCCGCCGCACATCCCGCCTGGGCTCAGTTGGACCTGGGAAGCGAGTATTGGATCTATCACGTTGCCCTGGGAAACGACTCTCAAGGCCAGTACCGTGACCGGGCTGCCACCACCTTCTCGATCTTGACGGCCACGCAATACGCCGAGCAATCCGATGCGGCAACCTGGCACACGGTTTATCACCAAGAGAATGGAACGCCGCTGATGGATCGCCGCGCGTTCAAATTCCAGCCAGTGCGGGCCCGCTGGGTTCGCATCGCCATCAACGCTACAAACAGCGATACGGTGCGACTGGACGAGATTGAGGTCTATGGCCAGAAGCAACCGATTCCGTTGGACAAGATCACCGTTCCCGCGCCATCCACCGCTTTGACATGTCAGCCTGCCTTCTCCGAGCAGTCGTACGAGAATCTGCTCCGCACTGCCATCCTCGCCGAGGAACATGCGTGGTTGAAGACGTATGGACACGCGGACTTGAGTCGCCGGTTGGTCCCTTACAACGGCCGTGTCAAAGAATACCCACGTCATGCGCCGACGGACGTGCTGCCATTGGCGCCGCTGGCCGAGAAACCGACACTCGACGGCTCCCGCGACGACCCATGTTGGCAGGCCGCATCGCGCGGTGTGGCACGTGTCGCAAGTCCCAACGACTATGCTGCCGGGCCGCTGGTCGAGACGGCAGTCCGCGCTGGCATCTACGGTGACCAGCTCTTCCTACACGTGAGCGCCAATCGGCTGCTCAGCAGCCACGTGGCGGTGGTATCGCGGGAAGACGGCCAGTATGCCGGCGTCGTAGAGATCACGCCCGAAGGCTTGGTCTGGAATACTTATGCGGCCGACGGACGCCACTGACTTCGATCGGGCTCGACGGTGTCGGCGACGCGTCACTGCGTGAATTCGAATTCGCGCTCCCCCTCAGCTGGTTCCCCGAATACCGGGAGCTGGGCTTCCGAGTGGGACTCGGCATGGGTGGCCAACACACGCAGCCATCCGGCCAGGCCGTCCATTTCACAGTGGCTCCGTTGAGCCTCGGCGAGAGTGGACCGTGCTGCAACAGTGAGTTCCAAGTGAGGCTGTCGGCAGCAGGAAGTACCGAGCCGATTCGGTTAGTAGGTAACGTCGATCCGCTACGCGAGGGATTGGTCCTGCAACCGGGCACATCCCAGACGATTTCGCTTCCCGCCCAGGGGCCGATAGGCCCCGAAGTGCACTTGACTATTGATGATGATGCTGGACGATCGTATCGATTGCACTTGTTACGATATGATCCCGCGGCGCGAACGCTGCATTTATTCGAGGCGATGATCGACCGATTCGCTCAGGATGGTATGGCTGTCGCGCAGGAGCAAGCGGAACTGATCGTATTGCGCGGTCGGCAGACTGAGCTGCTTGCGAAACCACTTGACGTGCCGCTCCAACGCGAACTTCTCTTCGACGCTCATCAAGCCAAACGCCGGCTCTTCTTCCGCCAGCCGGCGGTGGAGTCGCTCGAGCGGGTGTTGTTCGTCAAGCGGCATGCATTTGAACCGTCACACAACTACAGCGTTCTGCTCGATTCTCCTTATCGACCGGGTGGTGGTATTTGCGTGCTCTCGACGCCGTGGCGTGACGGTTGCCTGATGCCGCGGGAGGCCGAGCTGACGCAGCTGTTCGAGGCCGGCGGCGGCATCGCGCGCAACCCGATGGCCAATTTCGATCTCACCAAGATCTATTTTGGGTATCGTCCGTCCGCGGACGGACGTTTCCACATCATGGAGATGAAATCCGACGGCAGCGATCTGCGGCAAATCACCGACGGACCGTTCCACGATTATTGGCCCTGCCCGTTGCCGGACGGTGGGCTGGCGTTTATTTCCACGCGCTGCCGCGCTCGGTTTCTCTGCTGGCGTCCGCAAGCCGCGGTGTTGTTCCGCATGGATGCCGACGGCCAGAACATCCGGCCACTGTCGTTTGCCAACCTGACGGAATGGGGACCATCGGTGATGAGTGATGGTCGGATCATCTGGCAGCGGTCGGAATACATCGACAAGGGAGCCGATTTCAGCCATACGTTGTGGGCCATCCGGCCGGACGGAACGCATCCGGAACTGATTTTTGGCAACGACATTATTCAACCCAACGGCTATGCCAATGGCCGTGAGGTGCCTGGCACGACCGAGTTCCTGTGCACGCTGATTTCTCATTTCGGCGACTTGAACGGGCCGTTGGCACTCGTCGATCCGGCGCTGGGAAGATTCAATCCGCAAGCGATTACCAGCCTGACCCCGGAAGTCCCCTGGCCGGGCATGTGGCCGAGCGAAGAGTGTTTCCGCGATGGCTTTCCCATCTCGCGCGACCTTTTCTTGTGTTCACATGCGCCGCGCAATCAGTTCGGGCTGTACGTGATTGATCGTTTCGGAAATCGCGAACTCCTGTACCTGGACGAAGCAATGGGTAGCATGTGCCCGACACTGCTGCGCAGACAGCCGACGCCGCCAATTCTGCCTGCCGAAGTCGATTTGGCCAGCGAGCAGGGTGAATTCTTCATGGCCAACGTCTATGCCGGGCTCGAGGGTTTTGTCGAGCCTGGAACGGTCAAATACCTGCGCGTGTGCCAGGAGGTGCGAGCGGACTTGGAGCAGTTGCCCGATGGCAACTACCGCTCCGATCATCCTGAGTTCGAAGACTGGTATGCCACGCCGACTCACAAGATCCAGGGGCCCTTTGGCTGGCCGTCGTTCGTCGCCAAAGCGTCGCTCGGGATCGTACCGGTGGAGCCGGACGGATCGGTACGATTCAAAGCGCCCGCCGGCAAGGTGGTGTACTTCGAGGTGCTCGACAAAGACATGAACGAACTGCAGCGGATGCGCAGTGTCGTGCAGCTGCAGCCGGGTGAAACGCGCAGCTGTGTGGGTTGCCACGAATCGCGGAGTATCACGCCTCGACTTGAGCAGACGCTCGCATTGAAGCAACCGGCGCGCGAACTGGAAGCCCCTCCCTGGGGCGCCGTACCCTTTTCGTACGAAGCCGTCGTGCAGCCGGTGTGGGATCGGCACTGCGTGCGATGTCATGACGCGACGGACCAGCAAGGACTCAATTTCTCTGGCACGTGGGATGCCGACAAGATTCCCGCTTCGTATCGCACGCTGATCGCACAGGGCTGGGTTCACTACCTGGATTTCGGCTGGAACTCCGGCGGGAATGAAAAACGCGACCCGTTGACGTTCGGCACGCTGCAGAGCCGCTTGTGGAAAGTACTCGACAGCGGACACTACGAAGTCCAACTGACCCCGGAAGAGAAACACCGCGTGAAATGCTGGACCGACTTGGACTGCCCGCTGTGGCCTGACTACCAGTTCCGCGGGAATCGCCGGCCGCTGGCAAAGAGCGGCGAGACGGTCTCGAAGTGATGCGTGACGCAAACCGGCACAAATTGATGTGCCTGGCCGCAGTCGTGATTTTGATGAGTACGACGCCAAACGCCAACGCATGGTCGAGAGGTTCAGCCACGATGTTGACCCGCGCCGCGGCAGTGTGGCCATGACGGACAGCGCGATAACCCTCCTGGCCGGCGCAACAAAAACGAGCCCATGCGGAGTGCCATGAGCTCGTTGTGCGTATCTGTTTGACGGACTATCGTCGACTTGACTCGTCCCAACAAACGGCATGAATTCCGTTCTACGTCGTCGTACCCGCCGCGCAAACGGAATGAATTCCGTTCTACGTAGGTGCTCAGCTCCCCATGAGGTGATTCAGCACGGCCATCTCGAGTTCTTCGTAGTCGCGATTCTCGATGCACTGCCGCTCGACGTCCTTGGGAAACGAGCGGACCTTCTCGACCAATCGCAGGAAAATCGCCTTGCTGTTGGCCAGGTGTTTCTCGGCCACTTCCGCCTTCTGCGTGCGCATCGCCTTCACATCCAATCCCACGAATCGGCCGGTCGCCGGATAGCCGGCCAACTCCAGCACGCGTACCTGGTTGTAAGCGCTGCGCAGATCGGCCGCACCGAAGGATTTGTCTTGGTCGAATTTCAGTCCGTTCTGATCGTTCAGATGGACGCTCCAGAGCTTGTTCAACGCCAACGCGAAAGCCATTTCATCCGAAGCATCGAGGCCGGCCAGGCGAGCGTGCGCGGTTTCGATCAAGCCCCCCACGCGGGCCGGATCCACCGTCCGGTAGGCGATTGCCAAGGCGTGGCCAATCGTCGGCACGTAGGCCTGATCGGTCGGTTCATTCGGCTTCGGCTCGATGGCAAACTCCATATCCGGGTTGTGCTCAAGTAGCGCATTGATGGCGTCGATCTGCCACTGATACGCCTGTATCGCATTTTTCGACTCGCGGATATAGGTACCCTCGCGTGCTCAGCCAGAGGACCATCAGTCGGATCTCCAGCGCCGCCGGCGATGTCAATCGCCCGCTTGGTTCGATCGATCGCCCACTGGCGTGCCTTGCTGCAGTTCGCGGTGAACCCGCCATCGATGCCACGCGGATCTTCCCACAATCGTGGAGCCACGAATTCGGGTACGAGGCCTTGGTCACTCAACACCTTCTTCAATTCCTTGGCCGCGCGCACGACTTCAGCGTTCGTCTTCGAGTCGACGTCTGGTACGGCGTCGTCATCGTGCAACTGCACCCCTTCGAAGCCCAGCTTTTTGTAGGAAGCCAGTTTCTTGCCAAACTCGATCGTCGGACGCACGGTCGGACCGAAGGGATCAGCTCCTTCGCTGATATTCCAGGGACCAAAAGAAAATCGATATTCACTCGACATCGCATTCCTCCTTCACATGAACTGTCGTATCGCAGCCAAAACCCACCAGGGCTCAGCAAAATATTTGTTTCGGCGCTTCGCTCGGAAACCACAACGACTCCAGCACTAGATCTTCCTGGCAACCTGAAAGCGCGGAGCACAGAAGGTACCGGCTGAAGATATCCGTCACTCAATACCCATCGCTCACTACTCCAACCCCGCCAGACGCGCCGTTTCAGGATAGTCACGCAGACCGGCAGTGGCCCCCAGGGCCGTGACACAGCAGGCACCGGTCGCTGCCGCCAGGAACCCCGCTTGCTCAGCGGTCTTGTCGCGCAGCAACCCCGTCAGCAGACCGGCGTAGAAGCAGTCGCCTGCTCCCGTCGTATCGACCACGGCCCCCGGTGCCGGGACCTGCTGAATCCTCAGATACTCGCCAGCTCGCGGGCTGAGCATCGCTCCCTGCGATCCCAGCTTGACACCCAAGAGCCCCGGTGCCCCACAGGCGCGAAACGTGTCGATAATCGCCTCCGGCTCTCTCTTACCCGTCTGGTGCGTGGCCTCGGCAAGACTCGGCACGTAGACATCAAGGTGCGGCAACAGCCGGTCCAGAGGCTCCATGCCCCCTCCGTCCCCAGCCGCATCCATCGCAGTCTGACAGCCCGTTTCGCGAATTCTGGCCAACACTTCCGCCAAATCACACTCCAAATTCGGCATCAGCGAATAGTAGCCGAGCAACGTCATGCGACTCTGCGCAAACAGGTCCAGGTTCGCCAGAAACAGCGTCTTGTTCATCTGCTTCGGGGCCCCCACACAGTGCATAAAGCTCCGTTCACCGGTTGGGTCGATTAGTACTGCGGTGGTACTGGTAGCCCCACCTTCCAGCGTCAGCAGCCGGCTCGTATCGATGCCGTGCTCGAGATAGCGCGAGCGAATGACCGACGCCCATTCGTCGTGGCCCACCAGCGAGAAGGCGGCCACCTTCATTCCCAGGCGGGCCATCGCAATCCCAGCATTGGAGACAATGCCACCAGTGGTGGCCTCGATCGGATCCACCTGTACCAGTTTTCCACCGCCGATCGGCCTGTCGAGCGAAACGGGGCGTACCAGGATGTCGAAAACGCAGGAGCCGCACAGCACGCAATCAAACGTCTTCTCGGTCGTCACCAATCACCTTCCTTTTCGCGAAATCAAAGCTGGGCCGAGCCGCCGAACGGGCCACGCCGCGGAAGTCTCTCGTAGCTAATCTTGCCCGAATTCGGGGCATCGCGGGGTCCCCACGGTCTGGCGACCGCAACCACAGGCGTGTCAGCATCCGCCGCTAACGCAGTGGATCATAACCGATCTCCCGGGTCGTTTCTATCCACCGCACGTGATTAGAATTAAGCTATAATTGTGCGCTTCGTGCCGATTGTGCCACAGCCTCACTCTGATCGGTCTGGGGTGGCGCGAGGAGGAGACGAAGAACGACGCTCGCCAGAGCGTGGCAGTACCACCAGCAACAGCCCAGCCGGCACCGAATGACTCCTGACCGATCCGGAAAACGTCCGCTACTTTCCCCACTTACCAAGTTCAGGCTCATGCAGAAATCACTCGATAGAAAAATCGCTCGCATCCTCGCCGATCCCAACTGTCGCGACTTCATCCTGGCGGATGCCA
This sequence comes from uncultured Planctomycetota bacterium, assembly GCA_963700515.1. GTDB lineage: Bacteria > Planctomycetota > Planctomycetia > Pirellulales > Pirellulaceae > JAJRVM01. The sequence continues at coordinate 131,167 of CAVOXY010000010.1, forward strand.
AAGATGCCGATATGGCTTTTGGCCTGTCGGCACCGGGGCAGAGTCCCGAGCATCATGCCGGTGAGGCTCGTTTTCGCACACTCGATGAGTACCGGCAGTTGATTCGCGATGTGGTTGAGCAGGGACTCGTCGACATCGCCTTGATGAGTGCCAGTTCCAATGAGATCCTGACCATCGAGCAGCGTCTGTTCGACGACAGCACGGTCACACCCGCCGTGCGTGCCAACGATACCACCGACATCTGGCTGGCCGCGGGCACAGGCCGGTACGGAACTCAGCCGTCGCGCCCTTTTCGCTCGGCCACGATCGATCACGCCATGTGCGGCAAGAGCGAGTGCGAGCCGCACGAACGCCGGTTGGGGGCCGATCTCGGTTTGTATTCGATCACCTTGAACAATGACGTGCAACTCGATCATGACACGCTGAGCCGGTACAACGAATTTCGCGCGGAAGCGGAACAGAAAGGATTCCGGCATTTCTTGGAGGTGTTTGCTCCCAAATGCCTGCGGCAAGTATTGTCCGAAGGACGTCGCGCGTTTCGTGAACGACAGTATTGTGCGGACCTTGGCGGGTGTGACGAGTAGTGGTCGTCCGCTGTTTCTCAAAATCCCCTACTTCGGCCCCGCTGCCATGGAAGCCCTGGCCAGATTCGACAGCAGCTTGATCGTGGGCATCTTGGGGGGCGGCGCCGGCACGACGTACGATGCCTTTCACATGCTGTGGGAAGCCAAAAAATACGGCGCCCGCGTGGCCCTCTATGGACGCAAGATCAACAGCGCCGAACACCAACTCTCCTTCGTGCGTTTCTTGCGCACGATTGCCGACGACCAGATCGAGCCGCCGGAGGCCGTGCGTGCCTACCACGCTGAACTGCAGCGACTGAAGATCCGCCCGCACCGTAGTCTGGAAGAGGATCTGCAACAGACCGAGACCGCGCAAAGCTACGGAGGCTCCGACGGCAAGGCGGGCCAGAAACGCCCTGGTTCCGACAAGCCGAAACCTCCCGCCGACGAACCGGATTTCAGCCACATGACCCAGGCAGAAAAGGTCCAGTGGAACCTCGCTCGCTGGCGCCGAATACTCGATTAGTCATTGGTCATTGGTCATTGGTCATTAGTCATTGGTCATTGGTCATTGGTCATTGGTCATTGGTCGTAGGGTGTGACAACCTCGCCCTCCACCGCGTGGCCTTTCCCACAGACGTCCTGGCGAGCGCCGGCACACCAGCATGCGGTCGGTAGCTGGGCGCCTTCGTAATGTCATGACATCCACTCACGAGAACGCGGCCTGTCGCTGGGCGCCGATTGCACCGTCACGACATCCATTGACGAGACATGACTCAGGCCCATTTCTTGATTCCGCGGGGCAGCGCTGCGATCTCTGCCGCAGATAACAACATGGAGTGCACCTCGCACCACAGTCCTCACTCCAAGTGCCGCGCGCCGGCAATCACTTGCCGGTCTGCTCGACAAACTGCGTGTAAGCCTGCTGGATCGCCTGGTCATCGGGGGCCCGGAGGAATTTCAGTCGCGCACGGGCTGTTGCCGTTTTCTGGGCCGACAGATCGCGGCCGAATAACGACAGATAGACAGAGAAATGCGGTTCGTTTTCCTGCGGCATGCAAATCGCAAAACAATCTTGATCGCTGGCCATCAACAGAGCAGTCACGCCTTGTCCCAGATCACGTCGCAGAGCAAGAGGGTGTTGCAGGGTCGGCATGATCACCCAGTCGACAGGGTTGGGCGGCAGTTTCCAGCGACCGTCCTGGATCATCTTGACTGCGGCCTCGTCGCGCGGAAAAGCCAGCCAGGTACCATAGGTCTCCTTGGCTTCGAGAAAACCTGGCTTTCCGGCTGCCAACGGATCGTCCTTCACGAAAGCTCGCGCGTCGGAGAAGATGGGAGCGAAGTAGGAGGCCAGAAACACTTCGAAACCGAGCAAATCCTGCCGCGGAGTCACTTCGATCGTCAAATCCACGGTGGCGGAATCGTGCCAACGATAGATACCCCGCAACACAAAGGGACGTTCCGCTTCGGCCGCGCACTCGATCGCGACGGACCCGTCCTCGCGGCGCTCAGCGCGACTCGCCCATTCCCAGCCTCCCCCGCCGTATCGTTGGCCGTCCGAAAACACTCGGTACACATTGAACAGACCGTAGGCGCCGTCCAGTTTCTCACTCGTCGGCACGTACTCCAGTTCATGCAAACCGAAGGCCATCTGCTGCGTGCGCAGGCGGCCGCGCAATATGCCGGTGTCGAAAAGCCATGTGCCCTGATCCGCCGGCGCAAAAACAAGCTTCGCGGCTGCCTGTTCCGAAGGCGATTGTTTCGCTGGTGCTTGGGCTCGGACAGTTTGCCCCCAGAGTCCCAGCAACACGGGTCCCAGCAACACGGCGACCAATGGCAGACCAGACGGTAACAAACGGACTCGGCAGGAGGACGCGTACATAGGTGCCTCGGCGTGAAAAAAGGTGGCGGGGAGACAAATCGACGGCGAACGATCGCACGGTTGCAGCGGGCTCTACTGTGCCGGTCGCTCAATCGTGTCGCACTCACGAGCGAAACGCACGCGTTGAGCGAGGCCGTGGAAACTCAGATCCACCATACCGCAACGGCAATGCTCGATCAACAACCACGGTCGAAACGGCAGTGCTTACCCGACGGAATTCGCCCCTCCGCTACCGGGAGAGGGTTCGCTCCAGATTGGGACTGGGCAACTGCGCGTCGACAGACGTGCGCCAAGCGTGCAGTTTGTCGCGCAGTCGATCCGCCACCTGCGGGTTCTCAGCAGCCAGGTTCTGCCGCTCGCCCGGATCGGCAACCAGATCGTACAACTCCAGGTGTGAGTCTTCAAAATACTCGAGCAGCTTCCAGTTCCCTTCACGAACGGCACTCACCGGCGACGTCGTGGTGTAGTAATGTGGGTAGTGAAAATAGAGCGTGTCACGACCCAACTTGTGAGGTGGATTCTGGAGCAGGCAACGGATGTCGATACCATCCAACTGAGACGGCAGATCGGCTTCGTAGCCCATCATGCTGAGCAACGTGGGATAGAGATCACAGGTGAGCACCGGTTCGTGGCAGACGCCGCCGCTGGGGGTTGTTCCAGGCCAGCGGACGATCAATGGCACGCGAATCCCTCCTTCATAGAGCGATCCCTTGCCGGAACGCAACGGTGCATTGCTGGTGACGGGCATCCCTGGCTGCCAGTTTGCCGATGGTTTTCCAAAATCGATCAGATCGCGAGGGTCATCGACGTGCCATCTGCGTCAGAGTGGCCTATCCTTTTTACGGGGCACCGACTCGCCGATTCAGGCACCAGAGAAATGAACCGTGGCATGCACACTACTCGGTCGAGACTGCTGATGCGGGGGACGTACGATCACATGGTAAGCGTTGAATTGGCAGCGATGGATGCGACTGCGACATTCTGTCGCTCGCGTGACAACACGCGAGGCAGTTGGAACCGACAATCGCTGCTGCGCCTGCTCGGCGTCGTGGCATGCCTGGGGGGGGTAGCTCAGCCGGTGCAGGCCCAAGTGGACGAGACCCTGCGCGATCGAGGACCTGGCGACATTCTACCGTGGCGTCAATGCCACCGAACTCGCCCAGCAGTTATTGGACGGATACAACGCGGAGCCGAAGCGAGTGCGATTTGGCACGGTGGCGGGTAACGACAATGCCGACTTCGACCACTCGACCGGGATCATGACGATCAATCGGAACCTTCCGGGCCAGATCGCCAAGACCAAGACCGGAGGAGCGTTTCGCGCCAAAGCAGCCGCGGCAACCACGATTGCCCACGAGTTCGAGCATTCGCGGCAATCTTACGTGGCCTGGCATGTTTCGGTGGCTAAGCAGCGCTGGGGAAGCGGCAATCCATGCGAGCGAGATGCTTGGGGCCGCGGCTTCAACGAAATGGCGATCTGGATCCGACACAAGACTCAAGAGATGGACGCGTTGGTGAAGGAAAACAAACCAGCCCACGAACAAGCGCGCGCGGCTCGGGAACTCATGTCGCTTTGTGAGATCTGGGGTGTCTACGCCAATGACTACGATGGGATCCAAGGGACGATTGGTGACATCGAGGTCGCCGATCCGACCGATTTTGTCCAGGACGGACTCCCGAAGGAGAAAGTCCGACCCGGCGATCTCCGAGCGAAAGTCGAAGACTTGCGGAAGCGAGCAATCGGCGTGATGCGCGGCGCTGGAGTGTTGGCCGATCTGTTCGACGGCGACTACACCGGCAAATTTGAAGGCGACAAGATAAAAGGAACCATCCGCCTGAAGATCGCCGGCCCCGAGGTCAAGGGTCGTATCGACGGGACCACCACCACGGGCACGATCAAGTCGAGCGTCGAGGGCGAGATCGATTTCGATGGCAAACTCGATCTGCACTTTTGCGATGGGACAATCGGCATAGTCATCAACAAGACCGAACCATTCGAGTACCCATTCCTCGGCGAAGCCACAGGGAACCTATCTCAGGGAAAGGTCATCAACGGCAAATGGAGTACGCATAGTCCGAAGACTGAGGGGATCGTTGGCCCGTTGTTTCTCGACAGCGGCACCTGGAATGTCGAAATCCGTTAAACCATCCGTTGATTCGATGCTGGAGCCAGTGTCATGGTGACCTCGTTGTGTCTGCTGGTGAGTTCGCTCCTCGGGACCGAAACACCAGAACGCGTACCAGGTGGCGACGAATTGGTCTCCGAAATCCGCTACGCTGTCGACGAGCGGAACCGCGTGAGCCTGCAGGTACATTTGGTCAATCGCAGCCAGCGCGAGTTGAATATGAGCCTGCCGGTCGGGACGCCGTTCGGCGTAGGGGCAGATGGGACGGGAGTGCTCCTGGCCAAAGAGACAGTGATCTCGCTGCAACCGGGCGAAACGTGGGAACAGAAGTTGCCCGCCCTTGCCATCGGGCCGCTAACACAGAAGACCGGGGCGGCAGGCCCGGTGGATATCACGCAAGTGGAACCGGCGATCGGACAACTGATCGAGATCATCAAGCAGAGCGAGCAGGGAACCACTGAGGCGGATCCGCTGGAGATAGCTCGTTGGGTCCTGGGAGGCCGTGACGACGCCTCGCTGGAGCAGCAGAAAGAGGCGATCTTCGAGGCTGGCGGGGAATCGCTGTGGAACGACATCCAGCGAACTCGCTCCCGCCTCACGCCCGTGCCGGGACCACCGCTTGCCCCGTCCAACATAGCCGTTGCGCTGGGAATGGAGTTAATGACCCCAACCGCGGAATTCCAGCAGCACGCCGGCATATCGGGCGGCACCAGTGTGACTCATGTCGCCAGCGGCTCCATCGCGGCACGCCTGGGAATCCGGCGCGGGGATGTGATTCACACGGTGAACGACCTAGAGGTAGAAGATCCCGACGGGCTGGAGCAAATGCTCCGCGCGGCCGCCCGTCAGTCAGCTGTGAAGCTGCGGATTCTCGACCAAGCTTCCAGTCGCGAGCTGACGCTTCCCCTGCCGCGATTCGGACAGCGCTACCAACACCCATCGGGCGTCTTCTCGGTACCGATCCCCGAGGGATGGTTTGTCGTGGCGGCCCACCGCAACACCGTCGCCGATCAAAATTTCGATTCCCTGACGAGTCCTGACGGTCGGCAAGTGATGATCGTCTACCGCTCCTTCATGCCGGCCTCCGATCGAGAGGACTTGTTTGCCTACGAAGCGGCGAAGATGCGGGAAGCCGACCGGTTGTCGCAAGCGCGGCGCGAACGATTCTCACTGCGGGACCACACCGCCTTTCGGGTGTTTTATCGCACGGCGAATCAGCAGGAGGTTGTCTCGCGAGTGGCGTTCTTCGGTCCCGGTGCCATCTTCGTCATCAACTGCGTGCATCCGACATCCGCCAATGATGCACTTCCGACGGAAATGCGGGAAGCACTCCAAGGACTGCATTTCCAGTAATGAGCGCGGAACTGCCGCTGGACGCCCCCCCTTGTCGACAATCGGGGTTATAGCGATTCCGCCGGCTGTATCCCTGTGCACGGAACCGTCAGGCCCCGTATTTTACGCCAAACGAACTAGAATTGTGACCTAGGCTTTTGAGACGGAACTCTCGTAGCCTGGATCGTATCCACCTATCTCAAGTCAAGTACTTGATCGCAGGTCATCGATGAAAAAAAGTAAACGAAGACGACGCTTTATTGACGGCAAAGTCCAAGTAGCACTCATACTCCAATTGGTCAAACACTGGTTCATGTTCCTGTTCGGGGCATTTGTTCTACTGTTCCTTCTGCAGGTGTTACACAACGGTCCCGAGCGGTCCGTCATCGAACACCTGGAAACCGTCTGGAGCAAGCATACGGTGTTCTTTATCGTCGCGCTCTTGATCGTTCCCGTATACATCAACGACGTGATTAACTTGAGCCACCGATTCGTCGGCCCCGTTTTGCGAGTACGTCGGGAACTGCGTCGCCTGGCGGCGGGAGAGTCGGCGGCCCCGATCCAATTGCGAAAGAACGATTTCTGGCAGGGCCTCGCCGCCGACTTCAATGCGGTCTTAGCAACAACGAATCGTGACAAGACAACTGCGGACAATACTCCGTCCCCTGATGAGCAACCAGCCCCGAGTCACGCACCCCAACTCGTCCATCTCCAGTAAAGCCAATGGCCATGACACGCAGAAGATGTAGGCACCGTACCACTGGCCGTCGCCAAGGAATTGCTGCGGTCGAGCTGGCTGTCTGCTTGCCAGTACTGATCTTCACGTTTTTGGCGGCGTTACAGGCGGCCGATATGATATTCCTCAAGCAGACGCTTCAAGTCGCCAGTTACGAAGCGGCCAGGACGGCCATTCGACACAACGCGACGAACGACCAGGCACTCGCGTCCGGAACAGTGATTCTGACCAGCCGCGACGTTGCGAGTTTCACCATCACCACTTCTCCTACAGACCTCGGTAGTGCCCGTCGTGGTGATTTGGTGAGTGTCACCGTGCAGGCACTGACCGACACGAATACGGTGCTTCCCAATTGGTTCTCTTCCACCCCAGATATCACCGTCACGACAAAGATGGTCAAGGAGTAGCGGGTAGCGTCGATTGAGTCAACGTAACACACCAAGACCATTTGGAGCGATGCAGAATGTTCAGGCGAGTTAGAAAAGTTGCGGCCACACCTCGGAGGACACCCCGGCGGTGCGACCGGCGTCGCGGCGTGATGATCCCGCTGATTGCGTTATTGTTGGTAGTTTTTCTCGGAATGGTGGCTTTTACGGTGGACGTGGCCTACATGCAGCTGGTCCGCACGGAATTGCGAATCGCGACGGATGCAGCGGCCCGGGCCAGCGGCGAGGCACTCTCGCGTTCTCAGAGCTTGCCTGCAGCCCGCCTGGCGGGGAAGACGCTGGCCGCTGAAAATCTCGTGGCCGGTGAATCGCTGATCCTCGCTGACAGCGATATTGTCCCCGGCAATGTATCCCGGCAAACGAACGGCAAATGGATCTTTAATCAGTCGGGAACACCGATCAATGGCCTGCAAGTCCGGGGGCGACGTACCGCCGATTCGCCGTCGGGAGTGGTGAGCTTATTCTTCGCTTCCATCTTTCACGTGTACGATTTCGAAACATCGGCTTCGGCCGTCGTGGTGAGACTGGACCGCGACATCTGCCTGGTCGTGGACCGATCCAGCTCGATGAAGCTCAATATCACTAGTACGGCCCCCTTCATGAGTACCAGTGACCCCCGATATGCGGAGCCGCCACGATCAGACAGCCGTTGGAAAGCGCTCGAGGACGCGATCGCTGTATTCAACTCCACTCTTGAATCAACGGACTCGCAAGAATATGTGTCGCTGGTCTCGTATGCGAGTAATACGACAGTGTACGATGTCTCGAATCACGCCTCGGACATCGATCAGAATCTGACAGACAACCTGGAGCTCATTACGTCCGCCGTGACGACGATTGGCGACCGAATATTTAATGGTGGCACGGAGATCAGTGCCGGTATCGATGCGGCGGTGGGCGTATTGACCGATTCCTCACACGCCAGGCCCTTCGCGGCAAAGACACTGATTGTCCTCACGGACGGTAATCAGCTGGGTGGACGGTCGCCTGTGGATGCCGCGGCGGATGCCGCGAATGCAGGAATCACGGTTCACACAATTACGTTCAGCGCCGGTGCCGACCAAACCCAAATGCGAGCGGTCGCCGCGGCAGGTGGCGGCATCCACTATCATGCTTCCGGCGCGAGTGCTTTGCAGGACGTGTTTCGCGAGATTGCTCTTACACTGCCTGTCCTGTTGACCGAATAGCCTTCAACCCTGGCAGGCGGAGTCAGCGTCACAGACTCACGAGCCTTGGCAATGAAAGAGAACATCATGATTGCGGCCGGACGTCAATCAAGAGACCATTCGAAGCGAAAGGGCGTGGTTGCCGTGGAATTCGCACTCACGGCGCCGGTCTTATTTCTGGTCTTCTTTGCGATGATCGAGTTCGCTCGCTTCAATATGATTCGGCACGGTATCGATTCCGCGGTCTACGAATCGCCGTCGCGGTATTGTTCCTGGGGCGACGGTCGATGATGTCACGTCAACGGCGGAGACCATCTTAAGGGCCGTTTCAACAATTGATGCATCCGTCACTGTTGTGCCTAGCTGTACTCACGCCGGAGACAACTCAGGTCACCGTCACCGCCACGGTGCCGTATAACAGCAACGGCTGGGTCGTCCTCAGTACTTCAGGGGACTACGCTAACGCGGTCCTGTACAC
>CAVOXY010000011.1:0-66791 GCA_963700515.1 uncultured Planctomycetota bacterium
CGCCAACATACTCCGCGGCAAAACGCCGCAAACGCTCGTTGTCGCAGGCGAGCGACTTCATCAATCGCGGTTGGGCCTCCGCGGGCTCAGCCTGCACCAACCCTAACAACACGGCACATTGGATCTGCTCAGCTTCGCTGCCTTCCAGCGCCGGAAGACGCCCGCCGCCGCCGCCAACTCCCCCTTGTGTAGCTGCCGCTGAGCAATTCGCAAACACGCCTCGGTAATCGTCTCCTGCTGATCCGCTGTGGCGGATTTCTGTAACACCAACACGGCCGCAACTGCCTGGGGTGAATCGATAACGCCGAGTGCCGTAATCGCCGCGAGGCTACCCCGCCGGATCGTTATCTTGCAGTTGCGACTCTAGCACCGACGTACTGGTCGGATCACCGCGCCGCCCCAAGGAATGGATCACTCCAATTTTCACATTGCCCTGAAGCCGTGGCAGCATCGCACAGAACTTGCGTCGGTCGCTCGCCGGAAATCTCCTCCAAAACACCGCGTGCCATGTGTGCGAGTTCAGGGTTTCCCAGCAGAGTCGCGAGCGTTGCGACCGAGTGCTCGGTGCCAATCTCGCGCAGCTTCCGGCAAGCATAGTCCTTGGCCCCGCGGAGCGTCCACTGTAATACGTTCAGGAAGCGATCCTCCAGATTTCGCCGTGCCTCCGGCTTGCCGTGCGACAGCACAATCGCTACATCGATCGGAAGGAGCGCATCGCGCCCGGTCCCCAATCGTATTTGAGCAGCACCGCAAAGGCGGCATCAGCGAATCATCCTGAGCCTGCGCCAACGGGGCATCAGGACTGCGGTCATCGCGACGAGTCCCAGGACGATCGGCGTCCGCCAGTTTCGCAAGCACTCTGGTATCATTGCGAAAGACGGCTCATAGGCCAACTGCTGGCGGACAAGTCGCATGGCGGTCTTCTTTCGTGTCGCAAGTTTCATGTTTCGACCTCAAACCTTGGCTGTGCGTAGCTGACCAGTTGTGATCCCGCCGGGATAAACCCGACGGAAATCGTGCGAGCCGTGGCTGTGCGTAGCTGACCAGTTGTGATCCCGCCGGGATAAACCCGACGGAAATCGTGCGCAGCCGTGGCTGTGCGTAGCTGACCAGTTGTGATCCCGCCGGGATAAACCCGACGGAAATCGTGCGCAGCCGTGGCTGTGCGTAGCGGACCAGTTGTGATCCCGCCGGGATAAACCCGACGGAAATCGTGCGCAGCCGTGGCTGTGCGTAGCTGACCAGTTGTGATCCCGCCGGGATAAACCCGACGGAAATCGTGCGACAGCCGTGGCCGTGCGTAGCCGACCAGTTGTGATCCCGCCGGGATAAACCCGACGGAAATCGTGCGCAGCCGTGGCTGTGCGTAGCCGACCAGTTGTGATCCCGCCGGGATAAACCCGACGGAAATCGTGCGCAGCCGTGGCTGTGCGTAGCGGACCAGTTGTGATCCCGCCGGGATAAACCCGACGGAAATCGTGCGCAGCCGTGGCTGTGCGTAGCGGACCAGTTGTGATCCCGCCGGGATAAACTCGACGGAAATCGTGCGCAGCCGTGGCTGTGCGTAGCGGACCAGTTGTGATCCCGCCGGGATAAAACCGACGGAAATCGTCGCGTGCGTAGCGGACCAGTTGTGATCCCGCCGGGATAAACCCGACGGAAATCGTGCGCAGCGGTGGCTGTGCGTAGCGGACCAGTTGTGATCCCGCCGGGATATACCCGACGGAAATCGTGCGCAGTGCCGCGTGCGGAAGCAGCAGTTGCACGTTCACTCAGAACACTGTCGAAGTGTTCGCCAACTCTCTCCACGCCCTCTCTCATTCCGCATTCCGCATTCCGCATTCCCGATTCGCTCTCCATCGAGCAGTCGGTGTCAGAAACACGCGCGTTCAGCGCACAAGGTACGGAGTAACACTGTCTCCATCACTCCACCGCTCCATCACTCCACCGCTCCAGTCCGCGTCTACAGACTCCACGGTTCCCGTTTCGCACGATCGAGCCAGCGGCTGGCTTCCTCGTCGCCGATGATCTCTTCCCGCTGCGGATCCCATTTGATCGGACGGTTGAGCCAATAGGCGATGTTTCCCAGGTGGCAGACGGTCACGGTGCGGCAGCCGATCTCCACATCGGCATTGGGCTTCTTGCGACTCCGAACACACTCCAGGAAGTTATCGCTGTGAGCTTTCGCCCCTTGGATCGGATCTGCGGGGCCCGGCGGCAGACGCCAGGGCGCATCTCCCCTTTGCGCCACCGCCCCGACATGCCGTGCCCCCACGCATCGGACTCGCTGCCGATAAAGGCAATCCCCTGCTGACTCAGGGGAGACTCATGGGTCACGATGGTCCCGCTGGCATAGCGGTAGGTGAGCCATTTGACATCTTGCCCATTGGGTGGCGTGATTTCAACTGGACCACTGTCGTCCATTCCCAGCGCCCACTGAGCGATGTCAAAATGATGGCAGCCCCAGTCGGTCATGCCACCTCCCGAGTAGTCTCGATAGGGGCGAAATCCCTTGTCGGCCAAGAGCGGATGAAACGGTCGCCAGGGGGCGGGCCCTAACCACATCTCCCAGTCAATGTGATCCGGGACCGGCTCGCCAGGCAAGTTGCACGGCACGCTCGGCCCACCACAGCTGACATGCACTTCGCGGATCTCGCCGATCATCCCGTCGCGCAAAGCCGCACATGCATGCTGAATATTGGTGTACGAGCGGCTTTGGCTCCCCGTCTGCACGAGGCGCCCGTATTGGCGCCCTGCCTCGACCATCGCCCGGGCTTCCCGGATCGTCAGCGACAATGGCTTCTCACAATACACGTCCTTTCCCTGTCGACATGCTTCGATGGTGATTATGGCATGCCAATGATCGGGTGTCGCGATCGCCACAGCATCGATGTCGTCACATGCGAGGAGTTCGCGAAAATCGCCGTACATGCGGCAATCTTGATTTCCATTGGCCGCGTCGATCGTCTGCTTCGCATCCTCACGCGACTTGCCGTTCACATCGCACACCGCGAGCGCCTGGCAGGCGGGATTGGCGAGAAACGAGTGAACCAGGGAGCCGAAACAACCTTGCAGTCCTTTCCACCCTACGCCGATGAACCCCATGGCAATCCGTTCACTCGGCGCACGGGACGCCCTGAACCAAGTACCGTGGCTGGCAAGATGAGCGGAGTGCAGCAGGCAGCTATCCCCGCACCCACCCCGGACGCAAAAATTGCCGTCGATGAATCGTACGTCTACTTGTCATATCAGTCCCCGGCAGGAGTCATGCTTGCGGTCCAACTCACCATCTTTCCGCGGGATCGGCTTAGAGCCTCATCCTTATCCACATCTCGCGTTCAGGGGTTTGCTGGGAAAGGATCGTAGCTGATCACTCATGTCTCCACCGGGATAAGCCCGGCAGTGGACTTACGGGTCAGGACAATGCTTCCAGCCTATCCCACGCAATCGAGCGACTACAGCTTGCACGGTGCGCCATCCGGTGGAATTGCGCTATGCATTGTCCAGAGAATCCCATTGACCAGCATGCGCCGAAACTCCGTCGCATCAAACAGCTCATGAAAGTGCCCCAACGTATTCCCGTACGAGCGGCCACCTTCCGCGTTGGGACGCTCGTAGCACCAAGCCACTATCTGCTGTTTACCTTTGACCGGAACCTCCAGAATCGACTTGGCCTCGGGCAGAAATTTCAGATTCAGATAATACTCATCGTTCAATGCAAATCCCTTCCAGCCGCGGCAGATGGGATGATCCGGAAGAATCTGTTCGACCCTCGATTCGGAAATGTCCAGCCCGGAAAATGAAACACTGAACAATCCACCCAGGTAGCTCAGATAACGATTGCCGAGTTCTTCATTGTTCTGATCTTTCAACCCGGTCGCCCAATGGAGTGCGACCAACCCCACGCCACGCTTCATCAAGCTCTCGAATTGTTCGTGCTGGGCACCGCCCAGCAGAATTTCCGCGCAGGACTGCTATAGAGTACGATCGCATTGACGCCTGAGAGGACCTTGGGGTCGGTTGGCCAGCCATCCGAAACCACTGCCTCCACGCCCTCGGTCTGCCGCAGGCACTTCGCCAACAACTCGCATTCCGGCAGGTAGAGATGCGTACCGGGCGGATGATCCGGCTGATGCCCGATCAACACGACCTTCTTGCCGGGCGTTGTCGATTCTGTCGCAGGTGTTTGACCCGCTTGGTCCTCGGCGCGAAGAGGTATCGCGTACAAAATCATGGCGGCCAATAAGCCACTCAACAATCCGACACGTCGCATACCAAACAATCGTTGCCAGACATTGCTCGTGCGCATCACAATCACTCCGCCACACGTGGGAGAGAGAAACAGGACTCGGACTCGACCCGTAACCTACGCTCCTGGACAGCACATTGCAAGCGATTCAACAACAGAGCCCAGACGTTCGCCGAGGCGCACCCTGGGTCTCGGAAACCGCGGAAGCCCAAACCCCAACGGGCAACGCTGTAAAGCATGTCCGTAGTCGAATTCGCCAGAATTCGGACAGATCTGGGCGGCCCTCGAAATCTGGCAACTTCAAAACGCTGTGGCAAGCGGAGCCACGCCGCGCCCCCGGTTTCTCGACGCCTGACGACGTGCGATAATCGCAAGATCAAAGATCATGAGCTGACTTACTTCTTGGAGGATTCCGACCATGACTGACCGAGCTTTGAACCCGGCCCGTGCCGCTGTGTTGAATCGTCGCCATTTCATCGCCTCGGGCACGGCGGCCATGGTTGCTGCCGGTGCGATAGCGACAACTACCGGGCACGCGCAGGAGTCTGCATCTTCCCAGGTCGTCACTCCACCGGAAGGAAAACCAATTCTCTTGTCGTGCAAACTCTCCATGATCCCGGAGCAGCAGGCCGGTGAAGCGTTGGCAGATCGGCTGCGTCGCGCCGGGGAGGCAGGTTTCGATGGAGTCGACTTGGATGAAGCCGGGAAGTTCACACCCGAGCAAGCTCGTGATGCGGTGAGTGCATCGGGCGTGTTCGTGCACAACGCGATTAATCACGATCACTGGAAGATTCCCATTGACCAGCCCTCAGGAGGAAGTCCGTGCCCAGGGACGTGCGAATGTTGAGCATTGTATTCGCGTGTCTCATGCGGCAGGTGGGAGTGGAGTGCTGTTGGTGGTGGGAGTAGGAAGTGACGGACCGGAGGAAGAAATTGCCGAGCGGTGTCGCAACGAGATCAAGAAAGATGCTGCCGCTCGCGGCATCGCTAGGACAAATGATCCTGGTTGAGAATGTTTGGAATCACATGTTCTACGATCATGACGCACCACCGGATCAAAGTGCCGAACGGTTCGTGAAGTTCATCGACAGCTTCAACAGCCCGTGGGTCGGCATGTATTACGATCTCGGCAACCACTGGAAATATGGCCAACCGGGTCAATGGCTGCGCCAGTTCGGCAGGCGCGCCGTGAAGCTGGATGTCAAGGGCTTCAGTCGAGCCGACAAACAAGTTCACCGACATTGGTGCGGGAGATCTCCCGTGGGCCCAGGTGCGCGAAGCGTTGGCCGATATCGGTTTCACTGGCTGGGTCACCGCTGAAGTCGGCGGGGGAGACGTGAAACGACTCACCCAGGTGCGCGAACAGATGCAGAAAGCCTTCGGCGTGTAAGTCAGGTTTCCACCGGCTCCATGCCGGTGGGACCACAACTGGTCAGCTACCCCATGCATCTCCATTCCACTCCAACAAACGTGTGGTGGTGGTGCTCCCTTGGTAGCGGACCAGTTGTCGTACCACCGAGACGGGCTCGGTGGAAACGCTTCATAATTCATCTACCGGTGGCAGATCCAACGACAGCGGATCGAAGCCTTCGATCTGGAAGGGGGACTGCCTGAACGAATTGCCTTCCGGTTCGAAATACGGTTCGGTGATCGCCTGCTTGATCGCCGTTTCATCCGTTTCTGGCGGGTCATAGGTGATTTGGACGCGAGCCCACCCGGGGCCGGGCCAAGCGGCAATGCGCAGGTAGCCGCTCACGGCGAACAAGTCATCACGTTCCAGAAAGTAGGCAAACAGATTCGCGCGGCCCCGACACGTCAAGTTCTCGACCTGCAACTCCACGGTCGCCACCCGCGCCGGTCGCTCCCCCCGGAGTTTCACAAACGACGGCCATGGCACCAGATACGAGGCGGTCACCGCTCCCATCGTACAGCAGAGCAGGATGGCCACGAGCACCGACTGCGGCCAACGCCGGCCGCGCGGAACAAGCGGCCCCCACCACAACGCCCTCTCACGCGACTTGGTCGCAGGACAGGCTTCCACGCACGCGAGGCAGCCCATGCAGCGAGCATGGGTCACCTGCTCCACCCGATCGACGGGAATGGTCATCGGGCAACGCTGTCCGCAGCGCCCACAATCGTGGCAGGCCTGCACGTTTCGCTGGATGCGCGTCCAGCCGAATCGCGAAAAGAGATTCAGAACGACGGCCAGCGGACAGAACCAGCGACAGAACGGCATCATCAGAAACAACGATCCGGCGATGATCGCGCCACTCACTACGTAAGCCCAGTACGTAATGTCCTCACCATGCCGACCTATCAGCGCATAGCAGGGGTCAAATCCACGAAAAATCAACTCGCCCGCCCGATAGGTGAAAAACAGAATCACCACCAGCACGGCATACTTGAGCAGACTCAAAACTCGGTCCACACTGGTCGGAACGGCCAGTGCCGGCACACCGAGACGAGCTGCCACGACACGAATCCACTGGGAGATCGTCCCAATCGGGCACATGTATCCGCAAAAAGCGCGGCGGACTAACAACGTGCTCGCCAGCACGCCACCCAGGATGAAGAAGTTGGAAACCCCCAGCGAACAGAGCATGTTGCCTTCGGCAGCATACGTGTAGATCGCCTCCACGCCGCCAAAAGGACACCACCTCTCGCAGTTGGCGTCGAGCAGGAAGACACCCGAGAGAACCAGGGCCAAAAAGAAGCCCTGGACGATGCGGACCGTCCTCGTCACGATCAGCCTCCCTTGCTGGGCCGCGTTGATTGAGCAGTGTTGTTGAGTAGTGTTACTGAGCAGGCGCGTCACCACCTACTTGGCTTGATCGTGAGCACAGTTGCCGCGCATCGGGCAACTACTGCAACTGCTGCCGCCACTGCACTTCGATTCGGGGACCTTGGATGGTGTCTCGAGCGCCTGGGCAAACGCCGGATCACCTGCCACGGCCGAGAAATCCTGGCACAGCTTGGTGTGTGACTTGAGCAGATCGAGTCGACTCGGCGGCACCGCTTCAAAGCAGCGCACGAGCGTCGCCAAGGCCTCGGCTTGTTGTCCAACGGCTGCCTGTGCGCGAGCGGTCAGAAAGAGCGTGCCAGGATCGGTGTTCGAGACCGGCGGCAACGCGGCGACCAACCGTTTGGCTTCGTCCGCGTGCCCCTGCCGAGCCAACGCAACGCACAGCAGTGCCTGGCTGGCGGTCGTTGCGTGCTGAGATCCCAAGCTGGCAAGAACCTCGGCGGCCCGCTCGGGTTGCTTCAACGTCAGGAGTGTCTCGGCCAACTGGACGGCCGAGTCCGAAGTTTTGAGCCGCTTGAACATCGCCTCGTCCACAGGTAATGCCCGAGCCTGCAGACCCTGCGACGTGTAGAACGAACTCAATGCCATCGCGGCCTTTTCCCAACGCTGCGGATCCTTCTCATTGTCTACGATCGACTGGAATGTGACCGCCTGGCGCGTGACGAGATACTGCTGAAGATACTGCTGGTTATCGCGGTCTAATTTGACGGCTGCGGCCAAAGCAGGCACGGCAGCACGCAGATTTCCGTCAGCCACCAACTGCTGCCCTTTTTGAAAAGCTTGTTCGGCATCTCCGGCCGCCCAACAACTGATGGCACACAGCCAACATCCGATGGCAACAACGACGTGCTTCTGGAATTTGAATAGCATCTTTCGCTCCTCAACTGTGTCAACGTGGCTGGAAGCCACCAGCCAATGTGGCGGCCGAATATGGCGGCGTAGACAGTTCCATGCTGCGGCCGCGTGCCACAGCCACGTCCACGGGAGAACGAATCTGGCAAGAAACAGCGTGCTGAAGTGCTCGGAAGAGAGCCTTCGCACGGCGGGACGGCCCGCCTGTCGCCACCAGACGTCAGGGCCCGACCGCCTGATTATGGCCGATTTGGCCTAACGTGCAAATGTCATCCCGCACGATTTGCTGGCCAGTGGATCTGTCGAGTGTCATCGACGTGCAAACTGCAGAGACTTCAGAGAATTCTGACCAGTGCGCTGTGAGCTGTGCTACCGAGTCGCCGCCTTTGTTGCTCCCAAAAAGGCAAGTCCGTGGCAGATGACGATCCGTTCGCCGGAAAGTAGACCCGACGATCTCACCATGATGAGTCAGACGCTGGGGCACTACTGGTGCAGCTACTCCCGTGCCGTGATGCGCACGTTCGGGATGTCCAGTTCCTGGCAGACGGCGAGCACCGATGCGACGTGCTCAAACAGACACTTCTTGTCGGCTTTGATCAAAACAGACACCGCCGACTCGCGTCCCTTGCCCGCATCACGAAGCGTCGACTTGAGCTGGTCCGACTCGATCGGTTTTCCATCCATCGTGATCTTACCGTCCTGGTTCAACTCGACCGTGATATCTCGATTCGCCACGCGAATCGGCTCCTTTTCCACCTCGGCGGTGGGGGTTTTCATCACGGGGCGGTGGGGCATCGTCGGCCGCGCCGGTTCCACCGCGCGAGCCCGCTGGGCGTCCGCATGGGCACGGGCTTGCTGCATTTGACTCACCGCCCGTTCCCGCTCGACCATCACACGGACGTGTCGCGTCTCGTTTTTCGCCAGCACCACAAACGCAATGCCAGCCGCCACGACCAAGCCCACAAACAGAAACCCAATGACGAGGATCGTACCAATAATGGCGCCAGCGCCACTTCTTCTACGCGGGGGGGCGTACGGTTGCATGGTAATCCACCCCAACCTGGGGCCTCCGACTTTTCGAATTCAGGCAGCGTCAGCCGAAATACAGCGTCCGCGACGTCACCTTGCGATAGGGTCCCCGTCCTGGCAAGAGATGATGGCAGCGCGTCTAACGCCAACGGACCAAGCGCGAGGTGCTCGTTATCAGGCTACCGACACCGACTATCAGCCACCGCCCGGACACAACCCTAGTGATTCGGTCGAATCCTGGAAATCTTGGCGGCCCGAGTTGGCAATTTCCACAGGAAAACCACCGCGACGGGTACAAAGCGGCGTCTGTGAGGAATCCGATGCCGGCGGGCAGCAGGCCGCTATTGGTTCTTCTGCCACCACTCGAGCCACTGATCAGCGTTCGTGCCGAAGTCTTGATTCGTGATCGCCTTGAGTGCATCGGCAGCGGTCGCCTGGACTTTTTCATTGTCGTCCTTGAGCAGCTTGATCAGGGGCTCCACTGCACGCCGGTTGCCCGTGGTACCCAAAAGCCATGCCGCGCGCTCACGCACGGCCGCTCTGCCGTTGCCGAGCCGGTCGATCAAGCGATCTACCAGTACGTCGCCCAGGACCCCACCGACGGGACCGCCCTGGTTGTCAGCAGCGGGTGGCTGCGGGGGAGCACCGTTGTCGCCACCCGAGGGTGCATCCCCGGCACCAGCGTCGACCTTCTTGCGCAGCGAGTCAATCAAGGGCGCTAATCCGGGAAGTCCCAACTGGTCCAACGTGTCCGCAGCGGCTTTCACTGCGACGTCCACATCGACGCGCGTCACGCTGGCCGGAAGCGGCTTGTCGGTAGTCCGATCCAACAAGTTCTCGGCCAGGAAGGAGACGGCGGGCAGCGCACTGGCCCCCATTTGCCCCAACACTTCGGCCGCACCGGCACGGACTGCCGGATCTGACGAAAACAGTTTGCTGACATGCACGCGCACCTCGGCCGGCATGTCCGGTGGTATCGTCTCGACGCCTGTTTTCTCGGCGTGGGCCAGCAACTGCCGAGCGACCTGCACGTCCACCTCCGTGGTCGTCCCGCGAAATCGCTTGCGAGCCTGCTCCGACGTAATTCCAGCCCGGTCCATCCAGATGGCGATCTGGACGGCGGCCAGCGTCGGTTGAACTCCAGGAGGTGGAGTCAGAATGCGTGCCACGCGTTTGTCCTGTATTGCCAGCTCCAACGCACCTCCTTTGCGCGGTGCCTTTTTGGCATAGTCCAGGCAATAGACTTCCAGCAGAAACGAGCGTTTCTGTCCATCGGCCAGCACCATGACTTTCCCGGGACGGTATTTGTTCTCACCGGTGAACTCGCCTTTCAGTTGCCCCACCGCCACGTTCTGCTCACTGTTCTCAGCATTCACGAGGACTGTGCCGGGAGCGACTTCCACACGCAAATTCTCTCCTCCCAACCGCTGAACTTCGACACGTACCGTCGACCCGGCCGCCCCTCCCCGGCTCTTGACATCCACTTTGACTTTTCCCTGTCGAACCGCATCGTGCAACGAGATTGTGGTGTCGGCCCATCCGGTTTGCGGAGCCGTCAACCAGAGGACGGCAAGGGTGGCGAAGGTAAATTTGAGGAACATGGCTGGTCTCCAGTCGCGATCGGGAAACGGGGTCGGACGAGATGTACCCCATTGTACCTACTGGTAAACGCCAATGACTACCGCATCGGACTGCGAAACCCACACGCCGCTCGACCAGCAACCCCTACTCTTGCTGGTCCAAATGCATCAGCTTGGGAGCCAGCTTATAAGTCCAGGGAATACCGGAGTTCTTCCAGCCGTTTCTTGACCCGTTTACCCTGAAACAGGCTACACTCAACGGACGGTAATTCCCACGGACTCCAGCACGGCGCGCCAGGCCTCGACTTCCCGATCTGGATGAAACAGATGTGCGCGCCCCGCACATTGCTTGTGCAGTCTGGCGTAGTAGGGAGCGTCCATTTCGCAACGTCGCATCAAGTAGGCCAACTCCTCCGTAGTGCCCACCGCAAAGTAGCCTGCGTAGTCGGCGCCCAGCATGCCAATAGATCCCGATATTCGTGAGGCCAGCACAGGAACGCCGGCTACCAGTGCTTCGGCTGAGCACATTCGCCCCCCCTTCCATCCTGGAGCTTAACACCAGCAGGCGGCTGCGGGCAATCAACTGCCGTGACCGCCACAACGGGACGTCACCCAGCCAGCGATAGCGTGCATTGCGAGCCATCTCTCGACACGCGCGATGTGCCATCGATGCCGATTGTGCCGCTCCAATATGCGTGATCCGGATGCGTGACTCGGCAGCCAGAGTGCGCGCGGCGATTGCCGCGCGGAACGGGTCTTTCACCGGGCGCATATGTCCAGCCACGCACACTTCAAACATGGACTGCAGACGGCTCGGGAGATGGGCGGGTGTCCTGGCCGATTGGAAAACCACGTTTGCTTTGCCGTGCACGGAACGGGGCAGTTCACCGATCCCGTGAGGCTGCAGCAGGATCAGTCGCGTCGCCAGCTCCAAAGAAGCACGGGCCGCCTGGCTGGTCCGCAGATCTTGGTAGAGATCTGTACCCGTTAGCGCGACCAGCAGCGGCGTCCGCGGCCGGCGCGTGGAAAAACGCCGAATCGAGCGAGCACTCTTGCGGGCATGCAAGGCCAGCAACACGTCGCAATGCTGATCCACAAATTGCTCGGCAATCTCGACACGCTGCCCCAATCGTCGCAGGATCCGCCCCCAACGATCCGCGGTCACACGATTTCCCTTCCGGGACCGGGGAGGAGCGGGAGTCACTATCAGGATGTGGGCCATCGCACAAATTCGCTACATGCTGATCCAACCAGACGACGCGCGAGCATTCCGGCGACTCGGAAAAATCTGCCACCGGATCCAAACGGGACGGGCCCTCTGAGGGCGACCGAGATACCGGCCTGAGAGCATAAGTACTGAGTCCGGTGTTCGCAATATCGGACATGCCAACAGCCGCCGACACCGGAAGGGGCCGAAGAAAATAGGGCAGGTGCGCCCGGACGTCCTCAATTGGATCGACTCACCTGGGTGGCTTTAACTCGACGTGACCGTTTGCGGTTGTTCTTCATTGCAATCATGGTCTTACTCATAATCTTCTTCGCAGCCGGTCCGAGTTCGTGCTGAGTTCAGTGGAGTCGTCTGCGAGTGAGGCGGAGGAGAGCTAAGAGTAAGAGTCTTGCTCGGTATCATGCTCGCACGCGCGCGCATGTTTGTGATGCCAACTATTGGATGGAGAACGATTAGGGAATGCGGAATGCGGAATGCGAGATGGCGTTGAATGTGCAAAGGGGTGGCGAACACCTCGACAATATGCGCAGTGAACATGCGACTGGTCATTCCGCATTCCGCATTCCGCATTCCCTAATCGTTCCGGTCGTCCAAGTCCGCAAGACCAAACGCTCTGGGGCCCTTTTTGGTTGCGGCCGCCGGCCGCGTTAGGAGTAGGAGGGGCCAGTCTACCTAGCGTCTACGCGGTCGAAATTCCGTGGCATCATATCGACGCAGACCTAAAAACGAGCTTCTTCAGGGAGGTGCGCGAGTAAATTTCCTCGTGGGAGGGAAGGAAACAGAGGATTGTCGGATTGCTTCGTAGATGGCAAGTGGTACAAAGAATGCGCAACAGATGGCCCATCCGAATGTGTTGGAGAAAGTGGTGCCATGAGTGGATTCCCTGTGAGACGATGACTCATGCCAGCGCATCGTGCCGTTCAGCAAGCCACGACCAGAGAGCAACTTGACGAGGCATTAGCTGCCTTGAATGCCCAGCGTGTTCACTACGCGCAGACGCCCGTCTCCACCCGTATCGAACTGGTCGAGGCGTGCCTGGAGGGAATCGGTCGCATCGCGCGTGATTGGGTCGCAGCAGCTTGTGAGGCCAAGGGAATCCCCACTAACGGCCCCCTGCAGGCAGAGGAGATCTTGGCTGGGCCGGTCGCGACAATGCGGTATCTGATGCTCATGCGGCAGACTTTGCGCGACATCCAACAGTTCGGTTCACCGCAATTGCCAGCGGCGGCGTACATCGGAGATGACCAACGAGTCTATGTGCCCGTTGTGCCCGTCCCAGGACTGTTTGACGCGCTGACGTTCACCGGATTTCGTGCCGATGTGCGGATGCAGGAAGGCATCACACTTGAGAATCTCCCCGACCACATGGCGACGTGCTACAAGTCTGCCCCAAGCGCTCCCGCCAACGTCGCACTGGTGCTGGGAGCCGGCAATGTGTCGAGCATCCCGCCGACCGATGCATTCTCCAAGCTGTTCCAGGAGGGAGACCTGGTGCTGCTGAAAATGAATCCCGTAAACGACTACCTCGGTCCGCTTTTCGAACGGGCTTTCTCGCAACTGATCGAGAGCGGCTACCTGCGGATCATTTATGGAGCGGCCGAGTTGGGTGCGGCCGCTATCGAGCATCCGCAGGTCGACACCGTGCACATCACCGGCTCGGTCGAATCCTTTCAACGGATCGTCTGGGGAAGCTCCGGTAGCGAAGAGCAACCGGGAGCCCCGCACCGCCGGCCGATCCTACAAAAGCCGATTTCCAGCGAATTGGGCAATGTCAGCCCGTGGATCATGGTTCCTGGAGAATACTCCCAGCGGCAGCTTACTTTTCAAGCCCGCAACGTCGCTGCTTCGATCACGAATAACGCATCCTTCAACTGCATCGCCACCAAAGTGCTGATCACCTGGCGAGCTTGGCCCAGTCGCGTTCATTTTCTGAATCTGCTTCAGCAGGTCCTGCAGGAGACTCCGCGACGAGTGGCCTATTATCCCGGTGCCCGGCAACGTTTCAATCGCTTCGCCGGCTTTCTGCCGAGCGATCCGTCCGACGAAACGCTCCCCTGGACGCTGCTGTGTGATGTCCGTCCCGAGGAGACCCCCCACTTGCTCCAGGAAGAATCATTTGTCTGCGTGTGTGCGGAAGTCGCGTTGGATGCGCTCACACCAGAACTCTTCCTGCAGAAGGCCGTTGATTTCGCGAATAACCGCCTGGCCGGCACACTGGGCGCCAGCCTGACCATCCCCCCGGGATTCTTCCGCGTCTCGAACCAGACGCTGCTGCAAGCGAGCGTGAATCGGTTGCGATACGGCGTCGTGGGCATTAACCACTGGTCGGGACTCGCCTATGCACTGATGAGTCCCCCTTGGGGCGGCTACCCCGGCAGTACACTTGACCATGTGCAGAGCGGCATGGGCTGGGTTCACAACACGTTCATGCTGCAGCAACCGGAGAAGACGATTCTCTCGGGACCACTCACCGTGACCCCGCAGCCCATCTGGTTTGCCCGACACAAACACGCCGAGGCGGCCGCCTGGAGCCTGCTGCGACTCCACCAGGATCCCTCGCGGCTGCGATTATTGCCGCTGTTCTGGCATGCCTTACGCGGCTAGTCGATCGGTGCCGATGGATCTCGCATACTCGTTCTACACCTCGGTCCAGACGCCGGGGACAGGAACCGGATAGCGGCCCTGCTGGTCGGCCTGGATCGGTGGTGGTGTATCGTAGTCCATCTTGTCGATGTCAGGGCAGAACTGAAATTCGGACTTGATCACCTCGTCCCAGGTGACAATCTGCCCGCCATGAACTGCGGCGCGTCCCATCATATCCACCAGATTTGACTCAGCCGCTCGCTTCGCTTCGTTGTGCGGAGTGTCGTTGCGGATCGCCTTCAACAGCGCAATCCACTCGGCTTGCCACGCCGTATACTCCTCCTTCGGCGCTTTCCACACAATGTTATCCGGCGCGATGCGCTGGTCGCGATAGGTCTGGACCGTGCCGACGTGGATGTTCCCGGAGAACTGGGCCGCGCACTTCGTGCCGTGCACATACGTGGCAAATTCGTTGTGGCAACCGGCCAAGTAGCGCACGACATCCGTGGCTTTGGTCCCATCGGCGAATGTCCATTCGATCGAGAACGAGTCGAGGTTCTGGCTGCAGTCCGTATTACTGACAGCCCGCCCGCCGATCCCGTGAGCGGAAACAGGCAGCTCGCCTTTGAGCCAGCAGATCTCGTCGATCTGATGAATATCCATCTCGGCAAACAGGCCGCCCGAAACCCAATAGAACCGGAAGAAGTTGCGGAACTGAAAAAGGAGTTCACTCTCGGCGGGCGGCTTCACTCCCAACGGCCCCACCGCTTCCATACGATACGCCTGAATCAACTGGATCTCACCCAATTCACCATCGCGGATGCGTTTGATCAATTCCTGGCGATTCACGCTGTGACGGCACATCAGCCCGGCGGCAATTTTCAGGTTCTTCTTCGCGGCGACCTCGCCCGCTGCGATGACCCGCCGAGCTGCTGGTGGATCGGTCGCAAACGACTTTTCCATGAACACGTTCACACCACGCTGGACCGCATACTCAAGCTGGCCGGGACGGAAGCCTGCGTAGCCCGTCAACATCGCCACGTCACCAGGTCCGAGACAGTCGATGGCCTGGCGATACGCGTCGAATCCGATAAACCGGCGCTCGGTCGGCACATCGATGTTCTGCGGATATAAGTCGGTCAGCGCCTGGTGGGATCTGGCCAGGCGATCTTCGATGACGTCGGCCATCGCGACCAACTTGACTGGACCTCCGGGAACGCTACAGGCGTCTCCCACTGCTCCACTCCCTCGACCGCCGCATCCGATAAGCGCCAAACGGATGGTGTTGTCCTCGGCCGCGAAGACATGGGGAATCGACGTGCTGGCTAGGAGGGAGCCCGCCACGACGGCACCACTTGTCCGCAGGAACTCTCGTCGGGTGGGTTGAGTCGATGCAGCCTGGCTCGATGCTGTGGGTGGTGCTGGATGCTCGGTGTTCATGAGTGGCACTCCGGTGGGTGGTCGTCGCGGTGGGTGGTCGTGGCTTCGCATACCGCTCAATTCTAAACTGTCCCATCCCCCTTTGCATCAGGTGTCGCAGGAGAGGAGAATGAAAGAGCAGCAATGTCCACCAGGCTGGGACGTCGAACGAGTCAAGCGCCTGCTATCTCATTGTGACAGCCTTTCGGAGGATGAACAGGTTGCCGAAGACGAGGAAGCGGCTGGAGAGCAGGCTGGACAGGCGGTGATCACTGTTCCCGACGACTTGCTTCCCGCTATTCGGCAGTTGCCGGCGAGCCACAGGCCTGCCTGACTTCGCCAGCGTGCCACTTTGACGTTTTGGGAGCCCTCTGATGAGCCTGGCAGAACGAGCAGCATGGTGTCTGGCCTTTTTCCTGACGACGTTTCTGCCTGCCGTCACGCACGCACAGCAATCGGACCAGCAGCCGGATTCTCAGCCTGGTGTTGACGTCCAGGCGCAGACAGTCGGCCAGCTGGATGACGGCAGCAAGATCGACCAGTACACACTCTCCAATCGCCATGGCGTACGAGTTACGGTGATCACGTTCGGTGCTACCATTACCGGCGTGATCGTGCCCGATCGCCAAGGAAATATGGAGAACGTTACGCTGCACCTGGATAAGCCCCTCGACTACCTGCAGGGTCATCCGCTGTTCGGTTCGATTGTTGGTCGTTATGCCAACCGGATCGCCAACGCTACGTTCACGATTGATGGAAAACGGTTCAACCTCACCCAGAATGCGGGCCCGCATCATATCCATGGTGGCAACGAGGGATTCCAGCAAATCAACTGGTCCGCTTCGCCGATTGTGCAAAGTGATCGCGCCGGTGTCGAACTGACTCACACCAGTCCCGACGGCCACGCAGGATACCCGGGCCAGCTGACCGCGAAGCTGCACTACCTACTCACCGATGACAACAAGCTGGTGCTGGAGTATTGGGCCACGACCGACAAGCCGACACATATCAACTTGACCAATCACACGTATTGGAATTTGCAGGGCATCGGCTCGGGCAACGTGCTGCGGCACGTAATGATGATCAACGCTCAGCAGTACCTGGAGGCTGATCCGCAGCGATTTCCCAGCGGCAAGTTACTGACAGTGGAACAGACACCGATGGACTTCCGCACACCTCACACGATCGGATCACGGATCGATGAACTGGCCAGCAAGAACTATGACGATTGCTATGTATTGAGTAAGGCGCCCGATCAGGAACCGTCCCTGGCGGCACGGGTGGAGGAACCGGTAAGCGGACGCGTGATGGAAGTTTTCACCACGGCTCCCGGCGTGCAATTCTACACCGCCAAGGGCCTCGATGGCCGCTTGGGAACCGAGGGCGTATCGTACGGACCCTACCACGGCTTCTGTCTCGAGACACAGCATTTCCCCGACTCACCCAACAAACCACAGTTCCCCAGCACGCTGGTGCGTCCCGGTGAAACATATCACCAGCTGACGGTGTACCAGTTCAGCGTACTCCCGTAGGTCCGCCGCGCCAGCAGGTTGTCTGAAGCGTCGAGAATTCAGCGGTCCGGCTGGCTCGTTCCAGGCTGCAACTGCGGCTGTGGGTTTCTTCGCCGTGGCGTCAAGCGAGGGAGAAGAGGGAGAACACGAAGATCCTCGATCTTGGACACGTGAATCACGTAGGCGGTGTTTCGATCCTTGACGATACCGTCCGGGACTGTCACTGGACGCCAATCCGCGTCATCATCTTTCGAGGCCTGTATCGGCAGTGCCTTGTCCGACTCCAGAGTCCCGTCGCTTCGCCAGACCAGCTTCTTACGCTCGAGGACCCCGCTGACGTGGATTCGATTCCCTTTCCAGCCCAACCGCTGACCGTTGATAAAGAAACCCAATTGTTCGAGAATCTCAGCGGGGTGGCTCTTGATACTAACACTCACATAGGCGACGCTTTCCAAAGGCACAAGCCAATATTCGAGGATTTCATCGCGGCGAGCACGACTGAAGTCCTTGATCGAGAACTCTACCGATACCTGCTCACCATCCTTGATAGTATTCAACTCCTCAAGCGGCGTGGTCTCGTTCGCTACCTGAGCGCGAGCAACTTGAGCTGAGAGCAACGAGATGACTAGGGAACCGAGCAGTGCTAGTCGTTTCATTAGACCTGTCCTTCGCTACGAAGAAAATCGAAAGATGGCGAGTCGCCAGTCACTCTAACTTACATGCGTGCATCAATGCGCACAAGAAATTGTCGGGACGACGATTTTCGCTACTTTTCGGCTGAAAGCCCCCTAAAACGACCTTATTGGCAATCACCGCGAGGCTGTCAGACGCTTCGCGGACAGCAGCCCAATCTTCCTGCTCTGCTTGAACAGCGCTCTTGGCACTTACTTGTCGCGGATGTGCCCCACCAGCAACCAGCCATTTTCGACGGTCGTGACGGAGGCGTCCAACGTGCCGAGATAGTGACGAATTTTTTCGAACGGGGGCAACTTCGATCCGTCCAGTGCGGGTTTCTCTTCTTCAATCGGCTCGCCACCCAGGAAATTGTTCACCATGCCACTCAGGCTCTTGCGGGAAACGATGGACTTGCCCTCGCGCAGCAGCTCGTACCGGACCTGCAGCCAGCCGTCGAGCCGGTAGAATACCATCCCGCTGGAATCGCCCGGCAACTGTTGCTTCCACAACGCTTTCGCGCTCTGAAAACCCGCGTCGCCAGACAACGGCGTGCCGACTTGTTTTTGCAGAATGGAAGTGACGATGTCAAAATCGTTCGCCATGTACAGGTGACTATTCGCCACACAGAGGATCCACAGCAGTGCATCCTGGTCTTCTTGTGAGGTGGAGAAGTAACACGTCGTGCCCGCGATCACCTGGGTGGAGATCAGCGGATCGTTCTGCATCGCCTTTTTGATG
This sequence comes from uncultured Planctomycetota bacterium, assembly GCA_963700515.1. GTDB lineage: Bacteria > Planctomycetota > Planctomycetia > Pirellulales > Pirellulaceae > JAJRVM01. Next base: position 18,668 of record CAVOXY010000011.1, read on the forward strand.
CCCGCTCGCAACCTGGCTTCATCCGATGCCTTGACCGCCAGCAGGACCTGCGGTGACTCGGGTGTGACCGGAAGTGACTCGGCTTCCAGCACCAAAACAGGACCAGTCAGGTAGGAGAGTACTTCCTTGTTCAAGTCCAATCGAGGACCATCCTCGTCATCGCGCAAAGCGGCCAGGATATCGGCCCAAGTCCCCTCGACGCCCCGGGCAATCACTTCGTCAAAGAACGGTCCCAAATTCGCGCAGACCGAGTCGGCGCTGAGATTCAACACGCTGCACGCGGCAACTTTCGAGCCAATCCAATCCTCCAACGCCAGCGAACTGTTTCTCAAGTCAATCATCTGCATGGACTTGGACCACGGCTTCGGCGCGTAGAGTGACGCGAAGAACCGCATGTCGCTCGTGTCGCCGCCAAAATACGCCGTCGCACCGATCGCCGACAGCGCGTCGAAGCCCTGGCTCCGATAAAGCTCAGGAGTGGCATCCACCTCGATCTTCTTCTGTTCGGCAACCTTGTTCATCAACTCGACACAGTCGAAGGGAATCGCGTAGAGCAAGGCGTGCGGTTCGTCCTGCGACGCCGCTCGGCACTCACGCATGACCTGCTGATAGGACGCCAGCCCGGTCAGATTGTCCCGCTGCTCGACACCAACCCGCCCGACCATCCGCCGGGCAAGCTCGGCCTGCCGCGTCGCCACAAAGACTCCCTGGCGAACGAAATAGACCAGCGAACTCGCTTCCATCGCGTCACGTTTCGGCAGCTCATAGACGGTCAATTCCGTCCCGTCGACGTCCTCGCGCGTGGCCGAGATGCCTTGCTTCGACATCGCGGCCGCGATCTCACCCTGCAGCCGCTTCACCTCCTCGTCCTTGCCTGTTACATCGGCACACAACAAAGCCGAGGGAGCCCCCTGCACGTCGAACACCGCCCAGGCGACCTCGCCACGAGGAACGTCCCGAAATTGACTCCAATCCACCCCCAACTCGACCCACATTAATCCCAGCCAGCTGGCACGCGCCCGTTGACGCAACTGCCGGGGAACATCCTTCAGAAACGGCTGCATCGCCTCATCGTTGAGCAACCGGCCCACACCTGTCTGGTCGAACAGCGGCTTGGACACGGGATAATCCGCGATCGAAAAGTAGAACTTCACGTCTGACGGCAGCCACTGCGCCGAGGGGAGAGCCCCCTGCACCGGTGCGCCCCGCAGAAGCAATACACACAATGCGTAGGCCGGCAGGCACCAACCACCATGGCCAAATCGTGAACACGTCATCTCACTTTCCCTTCCTCGTCGCGGACTTTGTCGCAGCTGAGCAAGTCACAAAACCCGCTCCGAGTAGCTGAGCCCGCCAAGGGCTCAGCCGATGTGCCATTCGTGTCGCCACCGTGCTGAAGCCTGGCGGCTTCAGCTACGTAGCTGAGCCCGCCAAGGGCTCAGCCGACGTGTCGCCACCACTGCTGAAGCCTGGCGGCTTCAGCTACGGCTCGTAGCTGAGCCCGCCAAGGGCTCAGCAGACGTGCCATCCGTGTCGCCACCACTGCTGAAGCCTGGCGGCTTCAGCTACGGCTTCGTAGCTGAGCCCGCCAAGGGCTCAGCAGACGTGCCACCGTTTCGCCACCGCTGCTGAAGCCTGGCGGCTTCAGCTACGGCTACGTAGCTGAGCCCGCCAAGGGCTCAGCAGACGTGCCAACGTGTCGCCACCGCTGCTGAAGCCTGGCGGCTTCAGCTACGGCTTCGTAGCTGAGCCCGCCAAGGGCTCAGCAGACGTGCCACCCGTCTCGCCACGCGCTGCTGAAGCCTGGCGGCTTCAGCTACGGCTACGTAGCTGAGCCCGCCAAGGGCTCAGCAGACGTGCCACCCGTTTCGCCACCGCTGCTGAAGCCTGGCGGCCTTCAGCTACGACGTGCCATCACTACTACCTGATGCGGAAAAATACTGCCAGTAGTGATGGAGCAATTTCACTTTGCCAAAGTCACGGTGGCCAAGTCAGGGGGCCAAAGTCACGGGTGACACGCTAAGGATACAATTGTGTCCGGCTATCACGGACACCACACGGAAAAGCGGGTGGGTTCGTGCCCCGAATCACACCAGAATCCGTAGAAACCACTACGCACGGGCCCCAACACAAAGGAGGAAACGGAATCCGGTCCAGATCCTTGCTTGCCTTCCGAGGCAAAAAAAAGGTATCGTATGGTCGATCTACCGACTAGTTTGACACCCCCTCCTGCCGATCGGCTCGCCCAGCCAACCTGCGCGGGTGGTTGCCAGAGGGAAGAGCGTGGAATTGTAACGGGCACCAGTCCAGCATCGCACTGTCCACCACCGCACCAAAGTTGGGGCACCCCAGAATATGACCATTGGCCGCTTTTTCGGACTCTTGCTCTCAGCCATCATCATCGCTGCACTCGGCTACGGAGTCAGCTACTGGTATCCCTTTCCGGTCTCGGCTGACACGCCACCGGACCGGACACCGGCCAACGAGCTACCGGAGGCCCCGACGCGCATTGAAGCACAAGGGCGTCTGGAACCTGCCACCGGAACGCTCGCCGTGGGAGCGTTTCCGGGCGAGCAGATCGTCGCACTCAACGCTCGTGTCGGGATGTCCGTCCAGACGGACGACGAGCTGGCCGTGCTCGGCAGCCAGAAGATCCGGGAAGCGGAATACCAACTGGCCTTGGAGCGGATGAAGATCGCCGAAGCGCAGCTGAAATCGGAATTGACGACTCGGACAGCTCCGTATCGAAGCCGCACAACTATCCGAACGACAGGCCGAGGCCCGCAGAAAGGAGATTCCTCCGGCAGACCTGGCCCGAGTTGCCGAGCAGCGCCGGGATCTGGCCGTGGAAAGGCTGCAGAGATTGGAGCAGTTGCGCAACAACCCTGCCACACGGGACGCCATTACCGACACGGAACTGGAACAGCAACGGCTCCTGATCAAGCAGATTGAGGCGGAGCTGAAGCAGAATCAAGACAAGCTGGATGCCGCCGGTGAAGTCGCAGCAGTTGGCCACCGAGGCGGCCAGACTCGACTCCAAAATGGCGACCGTCGACACACGAGGGACTCACCGCCGCCAGCCCGCTGCGTATCGCTGCGGCAGACGGCCGAACTCGCTCGCCTGGCCCGGGACGCGACGCAGGTCCTGGCACCCCGCAATGGCACGATCCTGGAGGTTTACGCGCGGGAAGGTGAACGCGTCGCCAATACACCGATTCTCCAGATGGCCGATTTGAGCAAAATGGTGTGTATCGCGGAAGTTCACGAAGCCAATCTCCGGGGAATCGAAGTCGTGGAAGAAGACGGAAAGCTGGTTCCTGCCAAAGACTGCTCCGTGACAATCCGCAGCAACGCGTTAGACAAGCAGACTCAGCGGCAATGTCATCGAAGTCGGGCGACTGATCGGAGCTCCGGCTCTGCGCGAACCCAATCCGTTGGCTCACAGCGATCGTCGCACGGCCAAGGTGACCATCGAACTGGATGACGCTTCGACCGAACTCGCTCGACGCTTCGTTCATTTGCAGGTCAACGTCACAATCCAGTTGAAGCCGACCGATGGCAAGTAAGAGCCGGTTCGGCCTGGGACCGTGCCAGCCAGGGCTTCCACGGATTTCGGCACCTATGCGTATTGGGAACGAATGCTTCTGAAGCCTGGCGGCTTCAGCTACGAATACTTCTGAAGCCTGGCGGCTTCAGCTACGAACACTTCTGAAGCCTGGCGGCTTCAGCTACGAATGCTTCTGAAGCCTGGCGGCTTCAGCTACGAATGCTTCAGCTACTTAGATTGCCTGGTCATGCACACACCGATCGCTTTTCACAACTTGATGCACGGCAAATGGAGGACGATTGTGTCGACCAGTGGTGTGGCCTTGGCGATCATCCTGGTATTCATGCAGCTTGGGTTTCTGGGGGCGGTCGCGGCTACGGCCACCCAGATCTACGATCACCTCGTCTTCGATGTCTTGCTACGTTCTCCCGACTATTTTCACTTTTGCGATCCGCGCGAGTTTCCGCGTTCGTACCTCTACCAGGTCGCATCGATGTCGGAAGTCGAATCGGTCAAGCCGCTCCACGTGACGCTGGCGACCTGGCGGATCCCGGCGACGGAGCAGACGGTCGCCCAGAAGAAGGCGGGGGAACTGCGCGGTATCGTGGCCATGGGAATCGATCCCTCGGCCAACGTCTTTGACCTGGCAGAAGTCGAGCAGCAGGTGGGCAAGCTGACCAGTCCGTATGATCTGTTGATCGACCGGAAGACGAAGGGGAGCGACTACGGAGCGATGGACGGCTGGCGTTTTGGCGACCAGGATCTCGACCGGGAAGTTGAAGTATGGGACAAGAACTTCCGGATTGTCGGCCACTTTGAATTGGGAGCGGGGCTGGCGGCCAACGGCTCGGTGTTGATGAGCAGCGAGGGTTACGGCCGTTTCTTCCCGAGTGACACGGTACAGAACGTGAATTTTGGCCTGGTCCGCCTCCAGGCGGGAGTCGATCCGGTCGCTTTCTGTCGCCACCTGCGGCAGCGTCTGTCGCTGAAGGGTCCAGGCAATGCAGATGGCGGCCTCTCGGCCACCCCGGTAGCGGCCCTTACCCGCGACGAAGTCAAGTGGTACGAACGCGGCTCGCTGGTTGTTGGGAACACCCATCGGTGCGATATTCATGGCCGGTGTCGTGGTAGCACTGGTGGTGGGGGGGGTCGTGGTCTACATGGTCCTGTCCAATGACGTGGCCAATCACATTCACGAATATGCGACGCTCAAAGCGATGGGATACTCGAACAACTACCTGAGCGGGATTGTGATGCAGCAGGCGATCTTTATGGCCGTGCTCGGCTACGCGATCTCGCTGGTCTGCGCGGAGTTCCTTTACCGCATCGTCGGTTACCTCGCGAATCTTCCCATGGAGATGACCTGGTTGCTGCGTTTGTTTGTCTTTGTGCTGTCGATTGGCATGTGTTGCCTATCGGGGCTGGCGACGCTGCGTAAATTGCGCAATGCGGACCCGGCGGATCTGTTTTAGCGGCACCTCTGGATGGCAACATGACCGGTTTCAGACGAACACCACTGGCCTGGAAGAACTTGACGCACAATGTTCGTCGCCTGCTGGTGGCGTTGTCCGGCGTCACGTTTGCCGTGGTGCTCATGTTCATGGAACGCGGATTCCAGAACGCGTTGTTCGACAGCACGGTAGAACTGGTGCGCAACTTTGACGCGGATCATCATTCTCGTATGCAGGTCGCGCTATTCGTTGTCGGCAAGCAGTCGCTTTCCGTTGGGTAAGTTGGCACTCGCGCGCGGTTTCGAAGGAGTCCGGGCGGCCTATCCGGTCTATATCGAAAGTTACATGGCATTGCTCCGCAAGCCGCAGCACCAGAGCCGCCCGATCCGTGTGGTGGGGTTCAATGTACGAGCCGACTTGTTCCAGCAGGAGTTGATGCCCACACTGGTGCAATACCGCCAATTGTTGCTCGATCCCGGAACGGCAATTATTGACGACCGAGAGCAAGGAGTCGATTTACGGGATTGATCCCGCCGCCGCCACTCCCAACTCCCCGATGGATCTGGAATTGGCCGGCAAGAGCATCGAGCTAGTGGGCACGTTCCGGCTCGGGACCGATTTCGCCAACGACGGCACGTTGTTCATGAGCCTGGAGAATTTCGCCTCCTATTTTCCCGCTCGCGAATTCCCCGCGGATCCTCTCTCCACAGTCGATCTGGGACTGCTGGTCTGCGAGCCGGGTGCCGATTTAGTGGCGGTGCGAGACCGTTTGAACGACGAATTGGGAGGCTGCGTTAACGTCGCCACGCGCGACGAGTTCGTCGCCAAGGAGATCTCCTTCTGGGACAACAACACACCGATCGGCGTGATCTTCCAGGTTGGGGTCATCATGGGATTCGTCGTCGGTGTGCTGATCTGTTACCAGGTACTCTACAATGACATCTCGGATCACATGCCCGAGTTCGCCACGATGATGGCCATGGGATACAGCAACGGCTACTTCATTTCCCTGGTGGTCCGCGAAGCCATTTACCTGTCGCTGTTCGGCTTCCTCCCCGGTCTTGCCATCAGCTGGCTGCTCTTCCAACTGATCACGGTCGCGACCGGCCTGACCATGACGCTTGCACTCGTGGAAATCGGACTGAATTCTGGCCATTACCGTCTTCATGTGCATTTTGTCCGGCTTGCTGGCCGTACGGAAACTGCTGGCCGCCGATCCGGCTAGTTTGTTCTAGGAACGCTTTACTTGTGAATTCACCAGACAAGAACCTGTCGAGCCGCGACGACTCGGGCGACCAGCATGCGAGCAGTGAAGGCCTGGAGTCCCACCGCGCCACTTCCGCATCGCTGCTGGCACGCGTTACCGACGATCAGTGCGTAATTCGCATCAAGGATTTGAACCACTATTTCGGCGAAGGCGAGACTCGCAAGCAGGTCCTGTTCGGCAACTGCCTCGAAATCCAAAGCGGCGAGATCATTATCATGACCGGGCCGTCCGGTTCGGGAAAGACAACTTTGCTGACGCTGATCGGCACGCTGCGGCGCGTCCAGGAGGGCAGCCTGCAGGTGCTCGGCCAGGAGCTGAACGGGATTTCCCGAGCGGCGACCACCGAATTACGAAAACAGATCGGCTTCATTTTCCAGGCGCACAATCTGTTCGGCTCACTGACCGCGTTCCAGAATGTCAACATGGCGGCCGAATTGGTCGGCATGCAGCGCGGCGTAGCCAAGCAGCGGATCGAGAAACTGCTCACCAGACTCGACCTGGAACAGCGCATCCACTACAAACCGCGAGGGCTTTCTGGCGGCCAGCGACAGCGCGTGGCGGTCGCCCGCGGTCTCGTACACAACCCGAGGATCGTGCTGGCGGACGAACCGACCGCAGCCCTCGACAAAAAGACCGGTCGCGAGGTCGTCACGCTGTTCCAGGAACTGGCACGCGAGCAAGGTTGTACGATCATCATCGTCACACACGACAATCGGATCCTCGACGTGGCGGACCGGATCGTGAACATGGTGGACGGATACATTCACAGCAACGTACTGGTCCAGGAATCGACAGCCATCTGCGAGTTCCTCCGCGGATGCCCACCGTTCGCCGACCTGACGCCCCGGTCACTCTCGGAAGTGGCCGACCAAATGAAAGCGATTGTCTACCCTCCCGGAACCGTGATTATCCGACAAGGTGATGTCGGTGATGAATTCTTTCTGATCCGGAAGGGAGACGTCGATGTGACTCAAAAAGATGCCCAGACCGATCGCCATGTGGCCACCCTCCACGAAGGGGATTTCTTCGGCGAAATCGCTCTGCTGGAAGACCAACCGCGGAACGCGACCGTCACTGCCCAGACCGAAACACTCTGCTACACGCTCTCCAAAGACGAGTTTCGCCGGGTGATCAGCAAAAGCCACACCTTCGAAGAAGAACTGCGCAAAGCCCTGTTCGATCGGCAGTAGAGCGTGCAGACACGCTTCACCACGGGCGCAGTAACCGTTCACAGCCTCCGTCGGCACAGGCTAACTTGAGTTGCACTCATACTCTTACTCTACTTCCTCGGAAGTGGCCGAAAACCCGCGTCTATGCCGCTGGCAGAGGTGTGCAGTTCATGCTGAGTTGAGGGAAGTTGTCTCCGAGTGCTGGGGAGTAAGAGTAATGAGTAAGAGTAAGAGTATGATTGCACAGTTACCGAGACCCGCACCGTCGGAACTCCGTGAACGGTCACTGGCGCAGTTGATCGCGCGATATTCCGGCATGGCGACAGGGTCCGTGCAGCGGCGACCGCTCCAACGCCTCGGCCTGTGAGCCCTGTGCGGCGCATTCCTGGCCCAGCAATCCCATGACACCACGCAGTTTGACATGCTCCATTTCCAGCAGAATCAGTTGGTGCAGCAGGTCTGACTTGGCCTTCAGTAGCTCCGTACGGGCAGTGACGGTATCCTGATAGTCACTCTTCTGCAGTTCGCGGCGTGATTGCAGCATCGTCACGCGTCGCTGCCAACTGTCCAGCACGTCCTTGGCGATACCAACGTCCAGGAATCGTTCCTGCACGCTGACCACTCCGTTGGCCACCTCCAGGTCCAGTTGTTGTTGACGCACCTGGTAAAGTTCCCGTAGTTGCTGCTTCCGCAGCGCCAGTTCGCGGTCCTCCCGATCGTCATGTCCCACCACCAGAACAATCTTTGCCAGAAACCCGAGTTTCACGGGTTCCTGGCCCAGCAAGGGGCTGGCGACACGAAGTAAACCGCGGGCCACATCCAGATCCTCGATGTCCCCGCTGTGCAGCATTCTCCGAATCGCCTTCAATTCGAAGTCATTCGCACGGGCGATCTCAATTGCCTCCGGCAGCGTGTAGCCGACTGGTCGCGGCTCAATCGCACAGACTGTCTCAATCGCCTCGGAAGAGAATGAATCTTCGTTGATCAGCGTCTTGACTTGAGCGGTCAGGCGGGCCTCGTTGACCTGCAACTGAGCAGTTTGGAGATTCAGTTGCAGGCGGTTGCGTTCCAGGGCCGTCCGATCGGTCTCCATCGGCACCCCAGCCTGTCGGAGACCCTCCACGGTCTGTTCGACGCGATTCAGCTCGGCATAGCTCTCGCCCAGCACGGCATTCTGCAAGTGTACTTCCACTAGTTGATAGTAGCCCAGCAGTGCCTGTTGGGCAGCGTCGTTGCGTTCCTTCACCGCTCGATCATTCAAGATGGGGGGCAGCAGATGCGATGGGCTGCGGCGGCGATGACTGGCCAGTTCGCGCCGCAAGCTGGCGGCCTCTTTGTCCATCACGTTGGCCAGACCGCACCGGGAGGCTGCCAGGCACGCACATTCGGCGTCGCTCAGACGCCGCGTTGGTGGCGGCCAGCTGGAACTGGGTTAGCTGGGACTGCACGTCTTGATACTTGGGGACTTGCCGCGGGTCGAGTACGATCCCGCGAAGCCCGTTGGGCAGCTGATCCACATCCGGGGCAACCGCTACGTCGCCCGGTTGCAGGACGCTACAACCGGGGAGCAAACTGAGCAGTGCGGCGGTCAGAAATAGTAGAGTGATGAAGGACCGCATGCGCGCATACTGCCTCACAAAACGCAAAATAGGAAGGGTCCAACTACAGTTGCACATTGTTGTGAAATCGGCACTTTCCGTGAACGACTCAAGTCTTTCGCAATCGCTCGAATCCGAATTCACTGCCTGTCCGGCAATCCACTTTCGTCCGCACACAGCGCTAAACGAGTTGCGCACCGCATTCTCCGCCCCACTTCCCTATTCTGCCATTTACCGGTTGTGGAATATGCCAAAAGAATCCGGTGAATTGTGTCCGTGTGCGTGTGTGTCTGCGTTTGTACATCGTCTCGCCAGCGCCGCCGACAGTGCCCGAAGTGCCCCTGTCGCCTCGGCGCGGAGATGGGTGGTTGTTACAACGATCACAGCAAGACAACCGATGAGCAGAAGGAGGACGCTGGCAGTTGTGCCAGGTTCCACCAGCCTGGATCGCCCGTAGAATGTACGAGGTTTTGCTCGTTTGACGTCCGGTGGTCCGGTGCACTGCCGGTTTTTCCTGGCCCTTGCAGCAACGGCTACCCCCTATGCGATTCCTACCCAGTGGCATTGAGTTGCCCGACGAATTCGGCCAGTGGGTATTGAAGTCGCCGTTACTGGATTCTTCTCGTTGTGGCGCTCCTCACGGTGGTCGCGACGGTGCAGGTCGCGAGGATGCCTCTGCAGACATCGCTCCTTGAGTCGTTCCTGCAGGACCCGCGGGAATACGATGCATTCCGGAGCCGTTCTGAGCAATTCGGTGGCGACAGCGACGACTTGATCTATGTAGCGACCGAGGAGAACGACGCGCTCTTCACACCTGAGAAGTTCAACGCGATTCGAGCGGCAGCCAGACACCTGCAGCAATTGCCCGAAGTGGCACGTGTAACGTGCCTCGCGGACGCCTTCTGGATCAAACAGAAGGGCCAGCTGACAACTCGTGAAGTGATCAACCGCACGATCGCTCGGCGACAGCTTGCGGCGGGCAAATTGCAGCTCAAGAGCGACCAACTGGGGGTCGACAAGTATTGGCCGGAGACCCTGGAGCAGCAGGCTCGGACCGATCTGTCCCGAGTGCGCGAGGCGATGTTACAGGACGAACGAACGGCGGGTTCGCTGCTTTCCCCGGACGGTACGACCCAGATCATGGTGGTGCAACTGGTGTCGGCGAACGATCTCTCTGCCGACGCCCAAATGCAGCTCAAGGACAAGATCGCCAAGGTCCTGCGCGACGAAGGTCTGGGAGCAAGCGGCGTCGAGTCGGCCGGCATGATCATTTCGCAGGGCTGGATGTACGAGGAGGTCGGACGCGCTCTGCGAGTTCTCTTCCCCATTGGCTTGACGATCATCTGTGTGACCGTGTACATCTTGTTCCACCGTTTGTCGGTGGTGGTCATGACCGCCATCATCGGTTTAGTCGCCATCACCTGGGCCATTGCCGCTGCCTCAGTCGTGTTCGGAAAGCTCAGTATCCTGGTGGCGGCCGCACCATTAGTGATCTTGGTGATCAGTACGTCCGATGTGATTCACCTGGCGACCGCCTACCGAATCGAATTGGGAAAAGGCCTGCCTCGCGACGAAGCGCTTCGCAAGGTAATGCGTGAAGTGGGGGGAGCCTGCATTTTGACGAGCGTGACGACATTCGTCGGGTTCATGTCCTTGATGGCCATCCCGGCGCCCAGCACGCGGCATCTGGCGCTGGCTGCTTCGGTGGGCGTAGCCGGGGCGCTGCTATTGGCCATTACCCTGGTCCCCATCGCCTTCTCTTTCTTACGTCCCTTGCCGGTCGACCACGGCGCCGGCTTGCTCCGTATTTCGAACGGCTTCATGCGATCGCTGGTTCAGACCTGCCGATACATCAGCCTGCAATACAGCTGGTCCATCATCGTGATTTGTGTCGTGCTGTTTGTCGGCGCGCTAGCCAGTTTGCCGCTGATGCACGTTGACATCGACTATGCGCAGCGATTTCGAGAGGGCCATCCGTTGCGGACGAGCATGGAGTTCTTCAATAAGGAGCTGTCTGGGTCCACCAACATCGAGGTGTTCCTCCGCGTGCCGCAAGGGAGCGTGGTCGATCCGGAAAATCTGCGAGCGATCGCGGACTTTGAGCGGCAGGTCGCGCAGCTGCCGGAAGTGACGGCAGTCCATTCAATTTCGATGCTGTTCCGCTTGACCGATCAAATCCTCCGTTTTGGGACCGCCGACGGGCTTCCCGAGACATCGACGATGGCCGTAGCCTGTGTGGGCGTCTACCGCGACATCGATCAGCAACGCCTGGGAACGCTGCTCACCAAGGACATGGATCAGGCCCGCATCAGCGTGCAACTCAACGTGACCGGGTTCCTGGCGATCACCGACGTGGCTCAACAGGTCGACAAGATCGCGCACCAGGCACTACCTGACTCGATGATGGTCGAGACGTCCGGCAGCTATCCGATCATCGGCAAGGTGGTGCGGCGGATGGTACGCAGCCAGCTAATCGGATTGGCGACCTGTTTCTTGAGCATCTCGGCCATCATGGCGTTAGGCCTCCGCTCGTTTAAGAACGCCGTGCTGGCTCAATTCCCCAACATGCTCCCGATGACGCTGATTCTCAGCTTCCTCACGCTCAGGTGCTACGTGGTGGACGTGGACATGCTGGGGCTACCGACGGTGGCGTTGGGAATTGCCGTTGATGACACGATTCACTTCTTGCATCGCTACCGACTGGAATTAGCCAAGACGTCCGACCGACTGGTAGCGCTGGATAAGACCTATGCCTTCACGGGACAAGCCATCTTGCAGACCACGTTGATTCTTTGCATCGGTCTTCTGCCGTTCGCCCTGGGATCGTTCCTCACCATCTGGATGCTGGGAACATACCTGGTCGTCACACTGCTTTTGGCGGTGCTGGGTGACCTGTTGTTGCTGCCGGCCATGATCAAAGTCGGCATCCTCAAATGACGCTACGGTGAAGCTCCGGTCGCAGCCACACGCTCCGCTCCGACCACGAGCCAACTATTGTCCGCGATCAACTGGGTCACCACTAACTTGCCGAATGCGTCCGCCGGTTGTGGCAAGACGAACGCCTCCAGGTTATAGGTCTCGGCCAGCTCGCGCCGCAGCATGTTGGAAATCAACTTGCGAGCGGTGATTTCTCGCGTCCCCAGCCGGCCGGCTCCATCCACTTCGAAACGCGGCGGGGTGATCTCCGGCTCGGCCACCTGCGAGGCCACCACTCCCGCGGCGGACTGTTGCAGGCGATAGCGCAGCGTCACGTTCATGGGAGCCACTTTACGACGGTTCACAATGTAGTGGCTCGCCCGTAAGTGCAACGTCACCACCGAATCATCCACCCGACACGTCACAGGCCGCTCATCGGCGAACGTGATGTACAGCACGTCTTCTTCGTTGAGGGCTACTTCGTTGTCGGTTTCATTGTTGTGGGGGGGGGCAAGGGACTTGGCGCCGAATATCTCGTGCAGCATATCCCGCACCTCCAACTCGCTCAGCGTGCGCCCTGCCAACAGGCTGGCAGCCAGGTTGCCGATGGCGGATTCGTGCAATTGCACGGCAAGTGCCCCCTTGCCGGCAGCTACAGGAGGCGGCTGCGGAGCGCCCAACTGGCACGAGGTGGCCAGTAGCATCTCGAGCTGAGCGCCCCTGTCACTACTGGAGGCCCGAAACGTCTGTGGAAACATCTGATGCCGCAGGAGCGGATGGCGAAACCGAGTGAGATAAGCCTGCTGCAACTCATCCAAACGTGTCTGCAACTCACCCGCTACCTGAACTTGCAGCTTCTGCTCGGCATGTCGCGACGCGATACAATCGCCCAGTTCCTGTGTCTTGGCCGCCCGCCGTCGCGCCGCACAGGTCACCACACCACTCACCAGGCGGCTGTTGCAGGTCGTCCACATCGACGTCGGCCGTCCCGTGGCGGAAACGTGCGCCAGTGTGTGGCCCACGCGAAACCCCTCCGGTCCAAAGAGAATCTCTCCGCGCACTTGCACCGACGCTTCACCAACCATATCGGCACGCACCGGCCCATTGTATCCCCGCCCCGACGTGGCGGCGTCGCCTTGCAGCCTGGCCTGCAACTTGATGCCTCCCTCACTGCCGATAGGGAACGCCGCCATCGTGCCGGTCAAGTGGGATGTCCCGTGAATCGTCGTCCCCAGCACGCAATCGGTCAGCGGATCAACTCGGTCCACCTGCTCCTGGGTCGCCTTCGTAATGAATTCGTCCGAGACGAAAACATATAGATTCGCCAGTGGTGCCGACTGTCGCACCGCGGCAATGACCGAGGGAATCTGCTCGTACCGGTCAAACCACTCCAGCTGCAGAGCGATTTTCTCCAGCGGTTCTGCCGTCTTGTCCCCACGCATCGACTCGACCAATTGAGCCAATTCGCCCAGCCGCTGCTGGTACTGCTGAGGCAACTGCTGATTGCCGGAGCTGAGACAGCGATGGTAGTAGCGGATCAGTGCAGTGCGTACGCGCAGGATGGCGGGCAGTTCGAGCCCGTCGTGATCGCGCGTGAAGCGGTCCAGAATCGCAGACAGCTCCTCGAGGTCCGGCGTCGCGTTGTCAGCCACCTGGGCCGCCAGTCGATCCCACCGGAGGAACTCTTTCCACGACGGGCCATGGACGGGGGATGCCGCGAGCACTTCGCCCAGCAGGCGAGTCTGGAGCGAAAGCTCCGCCTTGGCCGCGGCGATATCACTCTCAGAAGTCACCCGAAATGCCCCGTCCGCCTGTTGGATCAGCCTTAGTGCCTGATCGATATCGTCCGCGCGGAGTGCAGCGGTGCCGCCCCCGCTCCAGCCGAGCACGGCCAGCAGAATGAACTGGATGATGATGCGCATCGTCATGATCGGCAAACCCTCACGGCCGGTGGCCACCACAGAACGTGGCGGCCGCGTCTGCCACCGTACGGCGGTGGGAGAACACGATCGTGCGGTACGAGGAAACGGTGGAACATGTCACACAGATCGGAATTCCGCGGCGTCTCGAGACATGAAAAACATCCCGCCAACTGCGCGATTGCCCACGCACCGGCGGAAGCAATCAGTCAGTGCGATCATAGCGGCTTGCCACTGACCATCCTCCTCGCCCTATGATTGCGCTAGTCGGCAAAAGCCTCACAGCTGCTCGGCATGGCCTCGGCCGGTATGATTATCGCCGCGGTCATGTCCGGTGCCTTCGTCGTGGCCCTCGTGTTCGGGATTCATTTCCGCACCGTACCCAAACCAAACCAAACCAAAAAAACCAAACCAAAAGAAACTCTCCGCACGCCGGTCCGATCCGAGCGTCGCAGTGACTTGCCTGGAATTATCGAAGCCACCGTCCGTGAATGCAAGCACATCGTGGCTCCTACCCGTGAGCAAGGGACGCCGAAATACCGCGTGCCAGACACATTTCGCTCCCCCTCGATTTTCTGTCCACTTTTCCCAGTGGCCTGTACCCCCCACGGATTGCGGTGATTACAATTCTTACAGCCGTGCACGCGCCCCCTGGTTGTCCTGGCCGAGGCCTTCACAATGAAGCAGTACGCTTTCGTGGATTGGGAGCTGGTTCGCAGCACACCTCTGAGACATAGCTATCGATGTGGCTGGCGGGACCTGATGCGAGTTCGCCGGAACACGCCACCGAGGGCGCGTTCGATGCGGCGTCACATTTCGATTGAGTGGGATGGCAAGGAGCAGTTGACGGTCCGCGCCGGCAGGCTCCTGGCATCCAAGAGTTCGTGGAAAAGCGAAGATGTGCAGGGCATTGTGTTTGGAATTTGCGAGCACCAGACCACTTTCCATAAGACGCCGGCTGCCCCTCAAGGTTGGCTCTGGTTCATCCACCTGACGGGGAGGGCCCATGCAGCCAGCCGACAGCGTGACGTGCTCGCTGAGTTCCTGGTCGCTCACCAGCACGACGCGCCGTCGACCAGTCGTGCTCTGGTGCCTCACCGCGTGAAGGAACTCTTGACGTGGCTGGGGCATTGTACGGGACACCGCATCCACGGCCCCGTGCTCGTCACGGACGAGACTTCGCGACGCAAGATTCTCTCGCACGTGGACTGAATGGCGTGCCACGGCCACGATACGCCCGAACCAGAACGTCATGGACCTGTTCGTCACGGACCAGTCGCTGATCAAGACCAGCACGTTTCCGCGCCGGATCCTTGCTTTCCTTGGCGTATGACGATGGGCTTGACTTGCGTTGGCCACGGCTGGGTCGACCTTGACACTTTGCTCTCGAGGAGAAATGGAAACCATGTGGAAACGGACAAAGATCGTGGCCACCGTCGGTCCGGCCAGCGCAGCGCCTGAACGACTGCGGGAGTTGATTGAAGCCGGCGTCGACGTGTTTCGCATCAATTTCTCGCACGGGACGTGGCAGCAGCACGAGTCGGCTCTGCAGATGATCCGGGTGGCCGAACAGGAGGCGGGTCGGCCTGTGGCGATCTGCGGCGACCTGTGCGGCCCGAAGATTCGCGTCGGTCCGATATCTGACGGACAGGTGCAGCTGGTGACTGGTCAATCGCTGGTCATTCAACGCGCTGCAACGGAAGGGAATGCCACGTGTATCTCGACGACACTGCCGGAACTGGTCGACGCTGTCCGCCCCGGCGAAACAGTCATGCTCGCCGACGGGCGGTTGCAGCTGGAAGTCACCGAAGTCCAACCGCCCGACCGGTTCATCTGTCGGGTGCAAGTGGGGGGGGACTTGTCGAGTGGTAAAGGAGTGAACCTGCCGCAGACCCAGCTGAGCATCTCGGCGCTGACCGAAAAGGATCTGCAAGATGCCGATTGGCTCGCGGCACATGATTTCGACTATGTGGCCCTGTCCTTTGTGCAAAAACCGGAAGATGTCCGGCAACTCCGCACGCTGCTGTGTGAGCGGGGGAGCGATGCTCAGATCATTGCCAAGATCGAGAAGCCTCAGGCCATGAGCCGCATTGACGAGATCATTGAGGCCGCTGACGCAATCATGGTGGCACGCGGCGATCTGGGGGTGGAAATGGATTTCCCATCGGTCCCCATCACGCAGAAGATGATTGCCCACCTCTGCGAGAAGGCCGGCAAACCGTGCATTATCGCCACGGAGATGCTGGAGAGTATGATTTCCTCGCCACGGCCGACCCGGGCCGAAGTGTCGGATGTCGCCAACGCGGTATTCGACCGTGCGGATGCCGTCATGCTATCCGCCGAGTCGGCGATCGGGAAGTATCCCGTGGCGGCTGTCTCGGCCATGCGCCGCACGGTGATGGCCGCCGATACGTTTCAGGACCAGTACGGGACGCCCGTGCACCTGGCCTTGCACAAGGCCAGCACTACCGCCGCGCTCGCCGGCGCCCTGCGGGAAATCATGCGCATTCAGCCGGTGGCTGCGGTCGCTGTTTTCACCGTCAGCGGCATGACCGCTCTGCTGATCGCCAAAAACCGCCCGGCCTGCCCCATTGTCGCCCTGTCGTCCAATTCACACACACTCCGCCGCTGTTGCCTCTATCACGGGGTCATGCCTCATCTGACCGAGACACCACGCGATACCATTGGAGCGGTCACACTGGCCTCCCGTGTGTGCACCGAATTGAAACTGGCCACGCCGGGTGACCGAATCATTATCCTGGCCGGCCACCCATTCGATGTGCCAGGCAATACCAACGGACTGGTCGTGATGACGATCGAATGAGACCCGCAGCAGCCGCGAACCCGCTCAGGAATTGGTCATTGGTCATTGGTCATTAGTCATTAGTATTAGTCATACATTGGATATTGGATATTGGATATTGGATATTGACAGATGGCGACCGTAACACAACACCCGCAACTCGAAAGGACCCAAACAAGTAACCAAGGACAAGTAACCAAGGACCAATGACCAATGACCAATGACCAATGACCAATGACCAATGACCAATGACCAATGACCAATGACCAATGACCAAGCCAATGACCAATGACCAATGACCAATAACCAATACTACTCCCCCAAAATCTTCTCCAGCGTTTTGCGGGCAATGGTGCGGACGTCCGAGCGCGGATCGTCCTGCAACGAATGCAGCAGCCCCAAGTAGGGCTGCAATTGCGGGCCCAGCTTGACCAGCAGTCGCATCGCTCCCATCCGCACTTGCCGTTGCTGACTCGTCAGCAACTGCACTAGCGGCTCAGCGTACTGGCCCGGATCCGGGGCGATCGCAGCGAACGATTCGCAGATCGCCAAACGCACTTCCTCATCTTGATCCTGGAGCGCCGCGATCAACGAGGGGATCGCCGACTGCCCTTCCGTGCCCATCTGTCCGATTCCGCGCGATGTAGATACGCACTCTGGGATTCGAGTGCTGCAGGTACTGCAGCATGATCGGCAGCGCCGGCAGACCGACCTTTCCCAACGCCTCACCCGCCGCACCGCGCAGCGCCTCGGACTCTTCAAACTCCAGCGTCTCCATCAGCGCGGGGACGGCCAAGGCCGCCCGCGCCCGCATTGATCCCAACGCCACGAGGGCCTTGCGCCGCACCGATTCCGATTCCCGCACATCCCGGACGGCGCGGACCAGCAGCGGAGCCGCCAGGTCCGCATCCGGACCCATCAGGCCCAGGGCTTCCGCCGCCAGTTCCCGAAACACCGAAGCGTCCGCAGCGCTCACCGTGCTCGTGTTGTGCCCCTCGTATTGCAGTAAGCGAATCAATGCCGGCAGCACGTCGGGATGAGCCGTACCGATGCGGGCCAATGCCTCGATAGGAAGAGTACGATAGGCCCGCGGAATGTCTTCATCGAACAACAGATCGACTAAGGCCGGAGCCGCGTCTTTGGCATGGACGCCATACAGTCCCAATGCCCGCGCAGCCCACGCGTAAGTCGGTTTGCCCAGTTCTTGCCGCCGCTCAATCTGAGCGATGAAAACCGGGATGGCGGCACTGGACAGCGAACCCATGCGACCCAAAGTCATCGCGAAGGGTCGTCGTTCGTCCGCCGAAAGCCCGCTGTCCTGGATAATCTCTATCAATGCCGGCACCGCCGATGCGTTATGCGGGTCCGCCGGATCAAGGTATCCCAGGCGGTCGTGCCATTGTTCGAGTGTCATACCTCCGTAGAGCTTCTCCGCTCCGTCCGAGGTAACAGCCATGGCAAAGCAGCTGACTGTGAAAACGATCGCCGACCAGAACATATTCCGAGACTCACAGGAAACGACAACTCTACTCACGCCCGACAGCCTGAGCCGCAGATCGATCGAGGAGGAGACTCCCACCAAGTCGCCACACACACGCCTTGTGGCGCCCCCCCAGGTCCTCACCCCATTATGGCAGACCACACACGCGGTGTGGCCCCCTGAGATAAAGAATGTCCTCACCTGCTCCACGGCAAGGACAGGCTGGAAGCCTTGTCCTCAGGGTAAGGCAAAGCTTGCCGAGTGTCCTAACGCGGCCTGCGGCCGCAACCAAAAAAGGTCTGAAAGCGTCCGGTTCTGCTGACTTGGTTCACCGGAATAAACAGTGGTTTTCTGATTTCTCGTTGAGAGAAACCACATCGGGAAGGCGCAGTCCGCAAGGCGGAGTGCGAAATCAGCAGGACCATGTTCACGGTGCACACTGTCGAGGTGTTCGCCACCCCTTTGCACTTTCAACGCCATCTCTCATTCCGCACTGCGCACTGCGCATTCCCGATTCGTTCCCCACCAACGGTCGGCATCACAAACATGCGTGCATGGTATCGAGTACCGCTAATGGCTGAGGACCAACCCCAGCAAACTGGCTAAAGCGAGGATAGCCAAGGGGAGCAGGGACCGGCGTCGCACCGCGATTCCATGCCGATGAGCCAGGTCGCGGACCGACTGCTTGGCAGCCCAGTAGTTGACGTCCGCTTCTTCTTGATACACCTGGATCGCCTGCCGAGCACTGCCTTCACGCAGTAGCATTAGGATTAAGCCAATTCTGCTTTCTTCCACGGTCGAGCCCCTGCCCGTAAGAGCACTGAGGAAATCGGAATATTGAAAATGACAGCAAGCTCGGCGAGTTTTGGCGGGCAGCAGCGATGAGTCACGTGCACCCCAAAGAGAAGTACCCGCCAATCAAGGTCCCGTCAAAGTGAAACCCACGCATTTGACCGTCAGCTTAACTTCCCCCCCATGGGTCATATCGATCGGCTAAACGGCGCACTGTGTTTAACTCGCCAGAGGGAGAACGAAATTCACACCCATAACGGACAATCGGTTTGCGAAGGCACCGAATCCTACCCCCCTCGCAACCATTGCGATTGACAGAATGTACCCAGTAAGGACCCCACCTTCCCGCAAACTCATTTAGATTCACCCGTTTGGCACGATCCGTGCACCTTGTTCTGTGCCGTGCTCAGCGACGAGCGTAGCTGAAGCCGCCAGGCTTCAGATGCTGAGCCCTCGGCGGGCTCAGCGACGGGCGTAGCTGAAGCCGCCAGGCATTCAGATGGCGGGAGCGTCGTTACCCGCTGCCGCTGAGCCCTCGGCGGGCTCAGCTACGGGCTGCTGAGCCCTCGGCGGGCTCAGCTACGGGCCGCTGAGCCCTCGGCGGGCTCAGCTACGAGCTGCTGAGCCCTCGGCGGGCTCAGCTACGGGCGTAGCATGGCATAACGGACAGATTGGCCGGCTGGCGGTCGAATGTGCCAAAACGGCACACGCCGGGTCGCACGGCGCCATAGGAGCGGCAGCTCAGAATGGCTGGTCACCGGGGAAACACGATATTCGGCGGCCGACGTCGAACTACGAAGGATCACGTCGCGGGAACGAGGCACACGTGCCGGGTGGCTGCTGCTGGTTTTGGGTGGAGTCGTTGGGAATCGCTGATTGACAAACACTGAGAGTCGATCATAGGGCCGCGGAAAAAGGCGGAGTGGACAGACATGAGATCCTGGAAAATCACGGACATTGCGGGAATCGGCGTATACGTGCACTGGTCCTTCCTGATCCTGCCGCTGCTGATCGCTGGATCGGCGCTCTCATCCGGGTCGGGCATTGCGGCGGCTGTCGAAGCCGTGCTGTTCGTGCTCGCAATTTTCGGTTGTGTCCTGCTGCACGAGTTGGGACACGCGCTGATGGCTCGGCAGTTTGGGATTGGGACACAGAGCATCACGTTGCTGCCGATCGGCGGCGTGGCGAGCCTCGACCGCATGCCGCGGCGACCGCTGCATGAGTTGGCGGTGGCCCTAGCCGGTCCGGCTGTGAATGTGGCCATTGCCGGGTTGCTGGTGGTGGTCACAGCCGGCACGCTGAGCACGATGTTCAATATGACGGCGATCAATCAATCGTTCCTGATTCGACTCCTGTGGGCGAATGTCGGCCTGGTCGTATTCAACATGCTGCCTGCTTTTCCGATGGACGGCGGTCGCGTCTTGCGTTCGCTGCTGGCGGGGTTCATGCCCCACGTGCGAGCGACAAACATTGCGGCCACCGTGGGGCAGGTGATGGCGGGCCTGTTTGCGGTAGTGGGTATCGCCAGCCAACAGTGGATGCTGGTATTCGTGGCAGCGTTTGTGTTCCTGGCGGGGCGTGCCGAGGCGCAGATGGCGCGGGCAAAAGCTTCGATTCAAAACGTGTCGGTCGGAGATGCCATGCGGCGACAGTTTCATATGGTCCCGGCCGATCTTACGCTCCAGGAAGCTGCGTCCGCCGTGCTCTTCACTCCGCAGGACGATTATCCGGTGATCGAGAACAATCGCCTGGTGGGGATGCTGGCCAAACAACAGGCATTGCAGCTACTGGCTCAGGGACGCGGATACATGCGAGTGCGAGAAGTGATGCGCCACGATGTACCGACGATCGACCAGCACTTGTCCCTCGCAGAGTCCTTTGACCAGATGCAGATGGGCAACTACACCAGTCTGCCGGTCGCCGACGGCGGCCGCCTGGTCGGCCTCTTGTCGGCCGACGCGTTGCACGCCTGAGAAACTGTGTCGCGCTACTCGCACTCGATCCTGCGCGCTCGCTTCAGGCCGATCGCCAGCATGATCCAGTACCAACCATTGAAGATCATTTCGATGCCCACGAACAGGCCGATCGCAAACAGACCGGACAGCGGCCATTCGCGGAAGATCAGCAGGCCCAGGAGCAGCGTGACGGCCCCGTTCAACAACGACCAGCCCCACCCGGTGAAGCGTTCGGACATCGCGAAGACGATGCGGATCAAGCCTCCCACCATCAAGAATGCGGCAATCAGCAGTGTCAAGTCGGCGGCACCTTCCAGCGGCTTGTCCACCAGAATGAAGCCGACCACCGCGTACAGGATGCCGACGAGCAGTTGCAGCATGAAACCGCTCCATTTGCCGGCCCAGAAAGCACTGACGACCTGAGCCATCCCACCTATCACCATGAGGATTCCAAAGAATGCCACGGTGAGTGCCGTCACAAAGGGTGTGCTCCCCATCGCGACCGTCCCCAAAATCGCCAGACTGATGCCCAACACCAGGAACCACCACCAATGCTGCTGCATGTCGGCCAGTTCGTGGCAAATCACGCGATCAAGGCTCGAAGCCGACTCGACAGGCGTATCGGACGGTCTGGGTGTCTGCGTACTCATCATCGTTCTCCCCCGCAAGAATGCCGGCTCTTGACTCTTGTTCTCGTGACGTGGAAATTCTAGGTCATGCCGGGTGCTTTGCAACAATCGGCCGGAAGCTATCAATGCCCTTACTTTCGGCCTGCTCGTTGTGACCGGCAAGGTCCACCGTCTGACCCACGTCGCTACCTCGCCAGGGCGTGGGGAAGAAAGGTAGCATTCGCCCACCGCGCCCCCTGTCTGGCGCATGAGGTTGGGCACGGGGCGGAGGCCACAGCGTGCGATTCCGCGCATACAATGTCGCACAGGCGACCAGGGTTGGAGGGGCAGACGGAGGCAGAAACCGAATAAAAACAGCCTGTTGGCGGCAGGATGGCCGATCGGCACGCAAATCGCACGGGTGCTCAATCCGCCGATACTTCTCCGGAATTGAAAAGCACAGCCGATGACCATCCGTGTACTGCTGGCGGACCCCGACGAAACGCTGCTCGAGACCTATCAGGCGTTTCTGCAACGCCAGGGCTTCGAGATCCGTGGGGTGACCACTGGCGAGAGTTGCCTGGCAACGCTCCGTAGCTTCACGCCACACGTGCTGGTTCTCGAGCCCGAACTTCCGGGCAGCTGGGGAACTCGAATTCTGACCCATCTGCGCGAGGACTGCCCAACTCCTCTCCCCGTGGTCATCGTACTGACGCGGCACGAGGTGGATTTGGGTCGGTTTCGCATCCATACGCATCACCTCAAGCCTTATTCCATGCACGACCTGGCGACCAGGATCCGCGAGGCGGCTGCCACGCTCGTCGACCAGCATTCGCAGCGCTCGATCAACGCCACGCAAATGCCTTGAAGCAGCCAAAATGTAGAACGGAATTCATTCCGTTGGTGCACCTCCCTTCGCTCCCCACTTCCTCTACGTAGAACGGAATTCATTCCGTTTGTGCACCTCCCTTCGCGCCCCACTTCCTCTACGCACAACAGAATTCCGTCCAACTGTTTGCGCACCTTCGCGCATAAAAAGCACCCACGCTCTCAAGCCGCCAAGCCGCAACTCAAGAGGTCCTGCGCCGGCGACTCGCCGATTCGACGTCGGGAGGGACACGGAAGATACGGCCGATAGACTCGCTACTGATCCAACGTTTCGTCGACCAGGGCCTTCATCTCAGCTTCAAAAATCAGCAGTGCGTCATAGGCGTCTTCATAGGTCGCGTAGAGCGTTGGGTCCACCAGTACGCCCCCAAATCGCTCCGCTTCCACCTCGGGAGACGCGGTCCTATCGACCTCGACAACCGTCAGTCCATCATCGGTTTCAATGACGACATAAGATTGCATGGGCTGGCTCCTTGCTGTGAACAGCCCGTGCGCGATGGCAGCCGTTGGCATGCTTGGCCACGCTGCAACGCGAACGGAAGACATCTGGATCCAACAACCGTACGTAAATTCTAGCGTGGCGGATCAGCGCGTCCACTGACAATCGCCCAGGCGGCACGAGACCGGATCACTCCCCCCACGGAATCCCCTGCGGGAGGATACGCCATGGAGCGGGAAACGGCCGGTCGCGTTTCCACCGCCAGCGCGGTCCACCAATTCCCGACGGCACCTGCCACCCATCCAGCAGAGGTAGCCGTGGCCACCCTCAAACGGCCCGCCCCGCCGACAGGTCGAACCATCACCGTCGCCCCTTTCCGTCAAGTGTCGCCTTTCCTGGCGCACGCCTGCGAATGATCTGATCCGTCGTCATACCGCCCCCCCCCGGTCCCGACCGACCGGCAACGGCGATTCTCCGCGGCCCCTTGCGCAGCGCAACCGACATTGGAAGAGGTTTTCAGCAGCCCGGTCTTCTGAGAAAATAGGTAGGAGACCAACGTCATGCTAACACATTGATTTCGGGATTTTAACGGCGTCTCGTGCGGCGCGAGCCCCGACGCAGGCAGGGCACTGTGACGAGGGTCCGAGCGGACATTTCCGTGAAGGACACTCCCGTCGTCTGAAGCCTGGCGGCTTCAGCTACGTTTCAGCGGAGGAATGTCATCTGAAGCCTGGCGGCTTCAGCTACATTGCAGTGGAGGATTGTCATCTGAAGCCTGGCGGCTTCAGCTACATTGCAGCGGAGGAATGTCATCTGAAGCCTGGCGGCTTCAGCTACGTTTCAGTGGAGGATTGTCATCTGAAGCCTGGCGGCTTCAGCTACGTTTCAGTGGAGGGATCTCATCTGAAGCCTGGCGGCTTCAGCTACATTGCAGTGGAGGAATAAGGACGGCCATGCTGGAGCGATTTCTTGACACCGATGGACCACTGGCAGCCAGTTGGAGCGAAATGGGCGTCGGAGCGCCCACATTGATCGCACTGGCTCAGTTGTGCAGCCGATCGATCGTGATGGGTTCGACGGCCATGGAGGAGTTGTCGTCGGAAGCGAAGGCCATTCTCTTCGCCGCTCGAGACCGAGGCATCATCGAGGTGAAGGGAAGCAATAAGGCTTATGAGTCGCCTTCACGACTGCTCACGGTCTTCGTGGAAATCGACGAGACATCGAAGGTCCGGTTCCGGGACCCGCGAGACGCGAGGCAGAATATCCGCTTCCTCGACGGCTTCCGCCAGCTTTGTGTGAACGGTTTGGTGATGCATCATCTCTATCATGAGTTTTCACTCACCACGGCGGGGTTTGACCACGCCAAGAGCCTATCATCCGAGGGCCTCGAACCGTGGCTCGAGTTCGGCCAGCCTTGCGGTGGTGAATGAAGTTGTGAATGCCACGCTGGCCCAACTCATTGGAGCCGGGCGCGCTGCGCAGTCAGGCTCGCCGAAGCTGGTGATTCCGCATCACCGACGATCCCCCCGCGCTCCCTTCTGGGAAGCGTGACGGGCCGCGTCAGAGTCTCGTCGTGTCATACACCCCCCTTTCGATCCGAGCGGCGAACGGCTAGGCTGATATTGAATTGACCACCGTGAAACGAGTTCTATTTGGGTCGACATTTCGTTTTCTTTTTTGGTGCGAGGTAGGTTCAAAATGAGTGTCTTAGTCACGAAAGAGGCCCCCGATTTCCAGGCTCAAGCGGTCATGCCCGATGGTTCATTCCAGGAAGTGAAACTCTCGGACTACCGCGGCAAGTACGTGCTGCTGTTCTTCTATCCTCTTGATTTCACCTTTGTTTGCCCGACCGAGATCATTGCTTTCTCGGATCGCGTGAAAGATTTCACATCGGCGAACGTACAGGTGCTGGGCGTGTCGATCGATAGTCACTTCACGCATTTGGCATGGCGGAACACGAAGCGAGCCGACGGTGGACTTGGACAGATCGACTATCCCCTGGTGGCCGACTTGGGTAAGTCGATTTCCCAGGCCTACGATGTGCTGCTCCCCGCCGGGATCGCCCTGCGTGGCCTGTTCCTGGTCGACAAGGATGGGATCGTGCGTCACCAGGTCGTGAACGATCTGCCACTGGGCCGGAGCGTGGATGAAGCACTGCGCATCGTGAAGGCACTGCAGTTCGTCGAGAAGCACGGCGAAGTCTGCCCCGCCAACTGGCAAGAAGGAAACGCCACGATCAAGCCGACCCCGTCCGGCAGCAAAGAGTTCTTCGGCTCCGAATACTCGGGCAGCTAGAGGGGCTAATTGCCGGGTGTTCGGTCCTGCCCCTCGCGGCAGGACCACTACCCAGTGCATCCGCCTGGATGACCGGTCCTCCCGGGTCTGCCGCGAACTCTTTCCCAGACCCCTACCCTGCTGAGAACCGCCCGGAATCCACTGGCTACCGCCGCCGGGCGGACCTGCGCGGCGAAGAAAAGGTGTCAATCGAAACCTTACTTCATAAATAGCATTTGCCAGACTCGCATTCGTGGCATAAGTTTTCATTGGAAACTGCTTTTTCGTGCGTTCCTTTTGAGCGGCAACGCACATGTAATTAACTCAGCTACGATGAGCGCATGGGGAGCTGGTCGAGTCGTTGAGCCGACAGCGCAGCCCGGAGAAGTCTGGTATTTCCAGTTATTCGCGTTTATTCGCCAGACTTGACGATCTGCCTGTATGGCCCGGACCAGCATGACTTGCGCCGGCATCGTTGCCATAGAAAACAGAGCGGACAACACCATGAAATTCCTACTCCGATTCCTCCGCGAAGAAGACGGCCCAACGGCCGTCGAATACGCGGTCATGCTGGCATTGATCGTCATCGCATGCATGGCCGGCGTCCGAGCATTGACGCAGGAGACCGCCAACAGCTTCAACCGTTCTGGTGCGGCAATCGACTCGGCGCTCAATGGTGGCTGAGCCTCGTGCTCGGCTGAAGGCAGCACCTCGTGCCACGGGTCCGTATGTCGGTGGCCAAGCAGCGAATTCCCACGCTGCGTCATCCTGCGGGCATGAGAGTGTTGGTCGACAACCGGCGCGCACGGTGCGCGCATCTTGGGCAGATGCGAACACCCACTGCGGTCGTGAATTGGGCATAACGAAGGCCTGACCCCACTGTTCGGCGATCTTTGTTCCGCCTTCCAAGACGGGTACCTGGCGCAGAAAGGTCACGGCGTAAGACCATAGCGCGGCCCGTGGCCGCAGCCAGACGAGCCGAGAGACCACGGCAGGAGGCTCGCGTAATTATGGAGCGTGGCTGCCGGTGAGCGACGATACTTCCTCCAGCCGACGCCGCAGGTCCTGGCAGACTTTGGCGAACGACTCTGGGGCAACAGCCGGCTCCGGTAAGCCATTCTTAGTGCCTGCTGCCGACGCTGACCGCTGCACTGTCCCTGTTTCAAGGGTTCCACCCACTCTCTGGCACGTCTGTCCATCGTGCCAATAAGCGAGATTTCGGCCATTCTGTTTGGCGACGTACAGCGCCTCGTCCGCGCGTTTCATGAGACGTGCGGCGGTTTCGTTCGGCAAGCACTGGGCAGTTCCGACGCTGACCGTCACGCGCAGCAGTCGCATTTCGTGCGGGAACTGGGCTTCTTCAATGACCTGCCGAGCCCGCTCCGCAGCCAGGCAAGCGTCGTTTGCTTCCGTGCCGGGCAGAATGACGGCGATCTCTTCACCGCCAAACCGTGCCACGAAATCTGATTCCCGCATGGCCTGGCGCAGCAGCGCAGCCACCTGTTGGAGTACTGCATCTCCGGCCTGATGCCCGTACGAGTCGTTGAACTTCTTGAAGTGGTCGATATCGATCATCATGACCGACAGCGGTCGCGCCTGGCGTCGCCACTCGGCCAGGCGGCGGGTCAGGTCCTCATCCAGGGCTCGCCGATTGGGTAATCCGGTCAGGGCGTCGGTCCGGGCCTCGGACATGTACGTGGAGATTTCTCCAGCCTGCTGCTTGAGCATGTGTTCCGCCTGATTCAGGCGATTTTGCAGCTGCTCGTTCGCTTCGACCACCTGTGTCAGGAGCCCCAAGGTGGCGGTACGTTTCTGCTCGTTCAGCTCCTCTGGCTGCTCGCGAAACAGGTTCGACACACCGGAAACCACGGATCGATAGTGCAGCATGTCATCGGCCACGCCGTGCGTCCAATCCACCATTTGCGACAGCACACCCACCAGCCGCTTGGCTTCGGTCTGGTCGGAGAAGGCGTTACTTGCGGACTTCTTTCCCAACACTAAACCGATCGCCAGTCCGGCGCAAAGCAGGACGGCGGCAAAGGCCCCGTGTGTGTAGAACGTGGGGAGCTGGCCCATCAGGTAGGTTGCCATATCGACAAGTCCTATTCGTTCCGCTGGTAACGATCGCTCGCAATACTGCGGCCGCGACACTCGTGACGGTCACGCCCCCGGTTCTGGCCCCAGAGCACTCGGCGCGCTGCTCAATCGTAGGTCACAACTCGCCCTCCCGACGGTAGCTGGAGAGACAACTTGACGCTTCCCGGTCCACCCCCCATACTGGCTGGCATCGACTCCAGCACGCCCCGTTTCTGCTGCCGCGGCTGGGGGGCACATCGAATCAACTCATCCTCATTGGGAGCGGTACACAGCTGTGCAGACAATCATCTTCGAGGACGAACACGTTTATAGCTTGTTCCCGGTGACCCTGGGACGACCGGCGTACGCGGTCCTTTGTGGGAGCTACCGGCTGATCGACTGGATCGAGCGGCTGGACGTGTCACCGCAGGCTTTGGTGCGCGATTATTTGCAGGAACTGCAGGCGGCCGACTATCCGTCGGTGGCGCCGATATCTGTCGGCGCGGCCCCGGCACCGACCCTGTGGATCAATGCCCGACTGGTCCCCTCCCGCGCTACCTATCGCACGTTGCGGATGTTGCGCGATCTGGCAGAGCCGGGCGTGGTCCGCGTCGATTCGGCCGTGGCCGCCGCGATTCTCCCGCCATCAGCCCCCACACCCCCGCCAGATCTCAGCGTTTCCTCGCTGGGAGACTACTTCGACCGATGTGGCATTCAGGACGCGAAACCGTTGGACGCCGAACTGCAACTGCTGGAGTATCCGCACCATTTGATCCAATACAACCAGGATATCCTGGTCGACAATTTGGATTATCGGCTGAAGAAAGGGGCGTATCGCGAGGTGGCCGACGGCGTGTTTGTCGCCGAGGGAGCCAGGATCGGCGAATACGTGATCAGCGATACCCGTCACGGCCCGATCCTGGTGGAAAGCGATGCTCGGGTCGGTCCCTACGTCTACCTGAGTGGGCCGACGCATATCGGAGCTCGCACGCGCGTGATCGAACACGCTGCCATCAAAGACTACGTTTCCATCGGCCACACTGCCAAGATCGGCGGAGAGGTCGAAGCCTCGGTGATCGAAGCCTATACGAACAAGCAGCATCACGGGTTCCTCGGCCACAGCTTCCTGGGAAGCTGGATTAACCTGGGAGCCGGCACGTGCAACAGCGACCTGAAGAACACGTATGGCGAAGTCAAGATGCACTATCATGGCCGGAAAGTGGCCACCGGCATGCAGTTTGTCGGCTGCATCATGGGCGATTACTCCAAAACCGCCATTAACACCGGCATCTTTACCGGTAAGACGATCGGCGCTTGCAGCATGCTCTACGGCTTTGTGACCACCAATGTCCCCAGCTTCGTGAACTATGCACGCCTCTTCGGGCAGGTTACCGAACTCCCCCCAGAAGTGATGATTGCCACCCAGCGCCGCATGTTCGTGCGCCGTAAAGTTACACAACGGGACTGCGATCAGCAGTTGATTCGCGATATGTACCGCCTGACTCGTGACGAACGACAATTGGGGGGCGACCCGCTGCTGCTCTGAGTATCAACCGTAATCGAGTGACCCTCCAACTCTTACTCTTACTCTTACTCTTAACGCGGCCTGCGGCCGCACCCAAAAATGCGCGTCCCGAGTCTGGTGTGCCTGGGTTGGACAACCGGCACGATCCAGGGAATGAGGAATGCGGAATGAGGAATGAGCAGTCGCATGTTCACTGCGCACATTGTCGAGGTGTTCGCCACCCCATTGCACATTCAACGCCATCCCATCCGCATTCCGCATTCCCGATTCCTTCCCAATCGAGCAGTCGGCGCCACAAACATGCCGCCCACCGTGCGCGCATCCTACACACTAATACTCCACTCTACTGACGAGCACGCCCATGGCTCCTATGTCCTTATCCAGCCTTTACGGAACTGGCAAGTTCTGCCTTTCTTTCGAGCTGTATCCCCCTCAAACACCCAAGGGAGAAATGGCTCTGTCGCGGCATGTCGAGCAATTAATGGCATGCAATCCCAGCTTTATTACCTGCACGTACGGAGCCGGCGGCTCGACTCAACAGAAAACCTTGGACATCATCGGCGACGTAAAACGTCGCTTTGGATTGCCCGTCGCGTCCCATCTGACCTGCGTCGGCTCATCGGTCGACCAGCTGCGAGACTATTTGACTCAGGCCCAACGCGAGGGAGTGGACCACATCGTGGCACTCAGAGGCGACCCGCCACGAGGTGAAACGACTTTCCAGCCACCGCCAGACGGTCTCCGACATGCCAATGAACTGGTAACGCTGATCCGAGACGAGTTTCCCCAGTTCGGCATCGCCGTGGCCGGCTATCCGGAAACGCATCAGGAAGCGCCGAGCCCCGAAATCGATCTGGCGAATCTCAAACGCAAGGTGGACGCCGGTGCCGAAGTCGTGATCACGCAGCTCTTCTACCGCAACGAAGATTACTGGCGATTCCGCGAGCGCTGCGAGCAGGCTGGCATTCGCGTGCCGCTGGTTCCCGGCATCTTGCCGGTTTACAGCCTATCCCAGATTCAGAGAATCACGTCGATGTGCCGGGCTTCACTCCCTCAAACGTTTGTCGATCGACTCACCCAGCATGACGATCCGACTTGGCAGTACCAGGTGGGTGTCGATTTCGCCACGCAGCAAGTGTGTGAACTTCTACAGCAGCAAGTCCCGGGACTTCATTTCTACGTGCTGAACAAATCTCACGCGGCTATGGCAGTGTTGAAAGCCGCCCAACAGATCTAACGAGAAAGAAACAACGCGGAAGGCAGTCGCTGCAAGACCACCTTCCGCGTTGTCGAAGCTCGAGCATCAACCGTATCTAGGCGTTTCCAGCCGCCGCGTCTTCGATCTGAGCCATGTCGATTCCCTCCAGGAAGCCGGCCAACGCTCGGCAGCGATACGGCTGCTGCAGTTTCCGCACGGCTTTCGATTCGATTTGTCGGACGCGTTCGCGCGTCACCGAGAAGATCTTGCCGACTTCTTCCAGGGTGTAGCTGTATCCGTCGGCCAGGCCGTAGCGGAGCCGCAGGATCTCTCGCTCGCGATAGTTCAAGTCCTTCCATCGCTTCCGCGATACGATGCTTCAACGAGTCCTGATTGGTCTCGTACAACGGGTCGTCGTCGCGGTGGTCTTCCAGGAATTCGCCGAAGTAGCTGTCGTCGTGGTCGCCCACCGGCTGGTCCAGCGACAGGGGCTGACGGGACATTTTCATGATGCAGCGGGTATCTTCCAGCGATAGACCGGCGCGCATCGCAGTCTCTTCCGGCGAGGGATCTCGGCCCAATTCCTGCACCAGATCGCGGGTGACCGCTCGCACCTTGCTCATCGTGTCGATCATGTGCACCGGCACGCGAATCGTCCGGCTTTGATCCGCAATCGCCCGCGTGATCGCCTGGCGAATCCACCAGGTGGCATAGGTCGAGAACTTGTAACCCCGAGCGTGTTCAAACTTGTCCACCGCACGCATCAGACCGGTATTGCCTTCCTGGATCAGGTCGAGGAAGCTGAGGCCGCGATTTCGGTACTTCTTGGCGATCGAGACGACCAGTCGCAGATTGCCGGCCGACAGCGTACGTTTGGCCGCATCGTAGGCGTACTGGAATTCGACCGTCCGCTCGATCCGTCGCCGCAAGGTCGCCGGGCTCTCAAACGTCATCCGCATATAGCCGTGAAGCTCTTCACGCAACTCGTCGACCGAACGGCCCTGCACATGCCCGACCGCTTCGGCTTCGGCTACCTGCAGCCTGAGGGTCTGCATCCGGCTCGATATTTCTCTCAGTTTTTCGAACAACGGCTGCAGCCGATTGGTGCGCAGATTCATTTCCTCCACGAGGCGGACCGCTTTGTTGCGGCGGCGTACCAACCGTTTCCAAGCCTGGTGACGCTGATGGCTCGTGTACCGCTTGCTGATCGCAATCCGGAAATCGCGTTCGTTGCTCACCAACAGGTGGTTGAGGGTCTGCACGTTGGGACCCAGCCGTCGCATGATGTCCCGCTTGGCTGTCGTGTTGGTGACCGACACCTCAATGGTGCGATCCAAACGCAGCTGGCCGTCTCGCACTTGCTTCAGGGCCTGCAGAGCACCCTGCAAAATAAAGTCGTTGGCCAGCATGGAGTGACGGTAGCGGCTGCGCGTCATCTCGATCTCACGAGCCGCATCGATCTCCTCGATGCGTTTGAGCAAGGGAATCTGCCCCATTTGCATCAGGTACATGCGGACCGGATCGTCGGTGTTGTCGACCGTGCTCCCCGTCTGAGAAGAATCTCCCAGATCGGTCAGCGACGAGAATCCGTCCAGGTGATCACAGTTGTTGCCGCGACGGGCCCCCGCTTTGCGCGCTTGCGGCGGGCCGTCAATACTCCATTCCCGTTTTCTGTCGCGGTTTCAGCAGCCCTCTGTTGGGATGTGCCGTTCTGGCTTTTCTTGATGACCGTTTTCCGAGTGGTTTTGGTCAAGGTGCAGCTCCTTGAGCAAGCGTTGGGCGGCTTTCCAGCCGCGTGATGGTGTGCGTCGGTCTGTTGACGGCCAACCTAGATGCACGCCCGGTGCCGAAGGCCCAACGAATCCCCAGGAATCATCACAACACCTAATACCTCAACGACTTACGAATAACGTGCCGGCGCCGGCCCAGCACCCCGTATGCTGCAAAAAATCAACGCTCGTTGCGTTTCAGCCCCACCTGGATCACGCTGGCAGGCGAGCCGCGAGTCGATCGGCCAGGGACCGCTCGTTGCCGGCTTCCAGCCTGTCACTTTCCCCCGTAGGACAGGCTTCCAGCCTGTCTTGGTGTCTGAAGCCTGCCTTCCTTCCTAACGCGGTCGCTGGCCGCAGCCAAAGAGAGCGTCACCGGATCTGGTTTTGCCAACTTGGCCACCCCGAACGATGACCAGGGAATGTCGGCACTGCCGTATTCCCGATTCGTTCTCCATCCAACGGTCGGTATCACAAACATGCGCACCATGCGCGATCTGACTGAGTTCTTGTGAGCACGAACAAGAAAATGACAAGGCTCGACAATCGTCGAGCCCTGCCGAATAAAAAAAGTGCGGAATGAATGTTCTCAGTTGTTCCCCGCGCTGTGGAGGTCATCCACTGCAGTGCGTGTGCCAAACGTGAACGAATGTGCGAGAAACAGTCTGAAAGCAGCCGAAAACCACACCTTATCAGCCTGACGCGCGTGAAGTCAGATGACTTTCCAGCGCCACAATACTCTCAACCTGAGATGACCGTCTCGGATTGGGAAAGAAGTGGCAAGCCGACGTGCAGTCAACGTGACGAAACGAGACAGCTTCCCCAGCGCGACGGCGGGGACATCAAGAACAGACTCCGCTCTCATGCGACGACGGATCCAGCTGCTGCCCGGCCACACCTGGCAGGAGAGCCTTGGGGTCATAAGCGGCTGACGGGAGCGAGGAACTCGGATCAGCCAGGTCGTCGCCGGTCAGATAAAAAACCCGACGGACGTAACCTTGCGTTTCGGGGCAGCGTCGAGCATTGGGGGTGAGCTTCGAGTACCCGACAACGCGCCCTCCCTCGCCAAAGTAGATCGGACCGCGGCGGCTCCGTGCCGTGCGCACAGTCTTCACGCGGACGTACGGCCGAGAGCTGCAATTCTCCAGCCACACAATGCTCTTCTCGTACAGCAGCGGGTCATCTTTGCAGTAGCCCGCCAGGTCGTCGGGCGAGAGGAGTCGAATAACCTCGACAGCACCGTCCTTCAATTCTCGGATTCGCGTCTTCATCGGCAAGCCTCTTCTCCAAACGACGGTCCTTACCCGTCACGCATCGGCCTTGCGGCAGAATGCACCTCGGGTCTCGTTTGTAGCGTTCCACGGGAGCGGAGACTATCTTCTCCGGCTCGCTGTGGCGCAGAGGGAGATCGAAGGCCGGACCGTCAAACCACGCATCTTCTCCGTCAACCATTCTAATCGGGACTCGTCGGGCACAAGAAAAAATCGTCCCAAAACAGGTTGGCAAAAAAAACTGGGACGCGACCAACCTCTCGGCTGGTCGCGCCCCATCAGCGGGATCACACTTCATGCAACTCATGCTGTAGGTCAAGCAATCCCTGCAGTCGGTAGAGCCGGACCATGGAGCACCGTTTGCCACCGCATGGGATGCTGGATTCGCCCAACGGGCGACGGGGCGAGAACAGCAACTTCTCCGGCGATGGTACGGTTGGCACCCACAGGCAGGCTTGTCCTTTAACTATCGAACTCGCTTGGTCAGTTCGCCCGGCGCAGGACAGCCAATTCGCCTCTCGGCGAGACGCTGACGAATGTC
Source organism: uncultured Planctomycetota bacterium (assembly GCA_963700515.1). GTDB lineage: Bacteria > Planctomycetota > Planctomycetia > Pirellulales > Pirellulaceae > JAJRVM01. Next base: position 52,154 of record CAVOXY010000011.1, read on the forward strand.
ACAAGCCGATCTGGAGAAAACAGCCTCTTCCCTGTCCACCCACCACCACAGCCTCTTGTAAGCTCTTCCAGTCTTCTCACTCACCGGCTCTTGCGACGCGTTGAACAATCTCTGTCCATAATTCTGATGCAAGGCGTGTGCCAAAGTACCGCCGGATCCCGCCGAATGAACTCAAACAATTTGCTATCAACAACTTGCAGCTGTACGTACCCACCGCTGGCCGCTTCGGCACACGAATTTCCATCTCAAAACGAGACCCTAATCTCAAATCTGGACGGCTCGGTGCGCTGTGGGCTGGTTCTCGCTGGGGGGCCGGCCCGGAGCGGAGCAGTGTCTCGGGCGATGGCTGGCGAACCGGAATCACCCGTGGCGTTAGACCACCCCTTTCTCATCTGCGGAACGGAGGAGTGGTATCGCGAATGTTCCCAACGAAGTCCCACAACCCGTTACAATGGGCTCGAGTTGAAACACTCCTTCTCGGCAAACATCAAGGCTGGCCATGGATAATCTGGTACGCATTAAGATCCACGCTCCCAGTGGCACGATCATCTTAGATCGTCCGGATAAACGAAATGCCCTGTCACGACTGATGATCCTGCAACTGCAGCAGGCATTCGAGGACTTGCACCAGCAGCGCAATGTGCGGGCGGTGATCCTGACGGGGGCAGGAACTGCGTTCTGTGCCGGGGCCGACTTAGCAGAGATGCATGCGACCTACCGCGAGCAAGATGTGCTGGAGCAATGGTACCGAGATACCGTGCAGTACCAATCCCTGTTGGACTTCATGCTCCAATTCCCCAAACCGATCATTGCGGCCGTCAATGGACCGGCGGTCGGCGTCGGTGCCGGCCTGGTACTGGCCTCGGACATCGTCTTGGCCACTTCCCAGGCCCGATTCGGTCTCCCCGAACCGCGGCGCGGCCTCGTGGCCGGCATCTCGTCGCCGCTGCTGGCCTTTCGCATCGGTGCTGGGCGAGCCGCGAATCTGCTGCTGACCGGTAAATTGATCGCTGCCCAGGATGCACTGACGATCGGCATCTACCACACAATCATCCAGCACGACCTGATCTGGGCCGCCGCCCACGAAGAAGCGGTGCACTGCAGCCAGTCGTCAGCCGAAGCACTGCAGCTGACCAAACGGATGCTCAACGAAACGATCGGGGAACAGCTGAGCGTGCAACTGGCGGCGGGAGCCGCAGTGAGCGCTACGAGCCGTACGACCGAAGCCGCTGCCGAAGGTATCGCGGCATTCGTCGAAAAGCGCGAGCCCAAATGGCCTTGAGAGCCACCGCCACGGACTCAGCGAATTCGGATTGAATGTCCAACGTGCAATAAGCACTCGCCACGCGTGCCATTCCCAAGTCCGAAATCCAGGCACGCCACCTGATTGGCCAATGACCAATGGCCAATGGCCAATGGCCAATAAAACAAACACCGGGAACCCCCCCACACAGAAAGGTTCCCGGTGCAGTCCTACCAGACTCAGCGACGTGGAGTACGTTTTGGAGAGTTAGCGGCGGCCAGCTGCAGCTCGCTCACGACAAGCTGCGTGATATCAAGATTCCGTTGCAGGACAACCGATTGGTTGATACCTTGAGCGACCGCTTGAGGGTTACTGGAATCGATCTTTCCGCTATCGAACCGCAGCACCAGCCCGATATTGTGCCGTTCGGCGACATGGAGCACGGCCGCGGTGATTTCGTTGTAGACGGCATAGTATTGAGCTGCCTCGCGCTGCAGATAGTCCTTCTTGGCCTGCCGAGCTCGCACTTGCAGGTCAGCCACTTGGCGGGCTAGATCCGTTTCCATGCGTTTGTAATCGGCGCTTGTCGGGACTGAGATCCGACAACTGCTTGCTCAGCCCGCTCAACTCCGTTTGTTTGGCTTCAAACTCCTTCTCAATCTGCTTCACCTGCTGCTGAAGCACCTGCAGGTTGGATTTGAAGGTCGGGTGTCCTTCAAAGACCTTCGGAAGGTCCACCACAGCAACCAGGTTGGCTAAGGCAGCAGCAGCGGGAGCAGCAGGGGTCTGGCCTCGCACGATCGAGTTCGTGAGGGCTGTCAAAGAGAAGCAGCCCACCGCCAGACAGAAGAAACCCAAGGCAGGAAACGACCTGATTTTCATGGCAGCACTCCTTGCTCATTCATCTTCGAGTATCCATCCACCTCGTTCATGCAACTCGAGGTTCAAAGCGAATGACGATTTACACGTCTTTGCACTTCTCGTGCCAAACGCGATACACGAACCGTCCCGCCGCCGGCCTGCCAGCACTAAATGGCTGTTTTCACTGACCTTACGTAATACTGACAGCCTGTTCGGCAAGAGGCTGATCCAAGCCGTTTTTCCCGTTTTTGCAAAACGGTTTGTAAAAGACGTCCAACACTCCGTCCCCACGCTGATCCACCGCCATCCAGACGCCTGCTTAACCCGCAGCCGGAGGCGAGGACGCAGCTCGACCCACCCTCACCACGTCCCTTGATGCAGGGCGGTAGCGACCAGCGCGCGCATGGCAGCCAGCCTGCTCGAGTGCCCGCAAATCCTCGGCTCCCCGCACGCCACCTCCCGAGATCAACTCGGACCACCGTTGCTGGTCCCGCAACGTGCGACAGAGTGCCAGAGTGCTCGGCCCGCGCCGCATTCCCACGCTCAGCAGATCCAGCACGACCAGGCGGCGGAAACCGGCCGACCAGGCCAGTTCGGCAATCTCCCATGGCGCCGAGTCGGCCAGAGAAAGGTCCGCGGTGAGCGGATGACCATCGTTCAAATCGAGACTCAGCACAGATCGCTGGCTGCCGATGAGCTTCGACCAGAGCGGGCCATTGTCGCTGATCTGCGGTGGATTCGAGTCCCACGACAATGCCACTCAGCGCAGCATGAGCGTCGTCGAAGTCCAGTAGCGGCTGAGCTTGCCGCAGGGTCCCAATCCCCGCGTCGACGATGATCCGCATCCCCGCCGCGGCGATGGCGGCGAGCGCCGCCAGGTCGGGAGGTTCGCCGGCGATCGCGTCCAGGTCTGCCACGTAGGCATCACGAATGGCGCAGGAATCGACAAACGCCCGCGCCACTGCGGCCGGGGACGACGAGTCCGTCAGGCAACTGGCGATCGGTCGATAACGATCTCGTTGCCCCGCCACACCGTGGACTACCTGGCCGCCTTTCAGGTCCAGCACCGCATAGATTCGCACTGCTTACGCACCTGTCCTGAGATGAATTGGTTTTGGCAGGCAAGCTGAGGAATCAGGAAACGCAGTAGCTGCGCCTTGTTCACCCTCGCCCCTGTGCGGGAACACGGTAGTGTGAGGGGGCAGGAAATCTGGAAGTTATTCTTCCCCGCGTTCCGCAAGCTCCACCATCCGGCCGCCACTACGCTCGTTCGTCCTCTACCACCAATCGTCCCCCACCGTCCGTTCTTTGTACAACGGCATGTGTCGGTAGTAGACTTCCAGGATCATCGTGCACATCGCGGTCGTGTAGAGTCGTCCGCCCTGGACATTGTGTTGATCCGAGAAGAACCAGCTACCACGTTCATGACCCGAAGTGGCTTGCGTACCGATCAGGTAGTCGCGCATTTTCTCGTTCCAGGCCGGCCAATCGGGACCGTCAACGTGATGCAAGACTTGCGTGGCATAGTAGTCGAAATAGACATCGCGCGGCGACACACCCTGCTTGACGAGGAACTCGACTCCACGCCGCAGGCGATCGTCGTCGCGGTGCCAGCCGGTGTACATGCGGATCAGCAGCCCCACGGCGGTCGGTCCCGGCTTGTTGCCGCGTTCCATGTAGCCGTAGCAGGCCCCACCGCCACTCTGGACGCTATCGAGGAATTTCTCGCCGAGCGTAATGACAGGCGAAGGTACGTCGAGCCCGGCCAGGCTGGCGCTCTTGAGTGCCATCATTTGCCAGCCAAACACGGTGGTATCGCCCGGCGACTGAGGATAGTACCGCCAGCCACCGCCGGAATGCTGAGCGTAACAGATGAAGTCGACGGCGCGCTGAGCTGGTACGCGGAGGTCGGGATCCTGGGTCATCGCATAGGCTTCACACAGCGCAATCGTGGCGATGCCCTGGGCGTACATCGTACCTTCCTGCAGATCGGCACCGTGCGGGGTCATGATCATGTGGTTCTTCAGGTAGTAGAGCCCGTTGTTGACCACATCGCGGTACTCTCCCGACAAATGCGTGTGGCCGGCCCCCAGGAACGGGAGCAACGCCAGGCCGGTGGCACCGGTGGTCGTCTCCAATCCGCCGGGATTCCGGCACTGATCGTTGCACGGACCGCCACTCAACCTGAGACGCCAGCCGCCGTCCTGCCATTGATGAGCGGCCAACCAGGCCAGCCCCAGCGCCACCGCCCCTTCGCTTTCCCGGGTTCCGCCTCCGTCATCCAGCAGCTGGGACTTCAGATCTCCCACTCGTCCCTGAAACCCGCCGCCCGACGGGCCGTCAATCCTCATCAACGCTTCGGCCCGGGCCGAGGCTGGCGAATTGGGCATGGGGGTCGTGGCAGACGTCGCACCTTGCCTGAGTTGACCTGGCGGCAGCTGGAGGGCTGGGCTCGCATCAAGGGGGACCAGCGATGACGGGGCTTCGGAGCTGACCGTATCGGTCACCGTGATGCGTGCCGCTTCGAGATCTTGCGGTGACACGTCTTTGTCAGGTGGCTTGGACACCAGCAGGGACCGATACCCGTCGACCGGATTCAGTGCCACCAGCAGCGCCAGGACCAGAATGAGCGCCACGTGAAAAACGCAACTCACCATGAAACTGGCCATGCCTCGCATGGAGAGATGCTGTCGCCAACCGTGCGTCTGCCAGCAGCGGCGCCGTTTCCGAGTCAATCATGGCGCTGGCCGGAACCGCCTCAGCGCGCGCGCAGTCCGCGACAGCCGGCGGAGCCTGTGGCTCGAGCCGCGAGGCCACCGGCAGCGATTTCTGCGGCCGGGGTGAATCGGATAGGTCCGGGGACCGTTGCTTGTGACGCATCAAAGCGATTTCGAAAACGGAGAAGCATTCGTGTATTGGCGTGGGCCCGCCAGCAGGCATCCGCTGGTATCTTTTGTGAGTCTTTGCACGCCGCGCTAAAAGGCGAAACTGCAGTTAGAGCGGGAAGTCTTCTTCCGCAGCCTGTTTTCCGTATATCGGCATGTGGCGATAGTACACTTCCAGCATCATTGTCGCCATCGAAGTGCAGTAGAGACGGCCGCCGCGATCGGCGTAGGTTGCCTTCGGAAAATACCAGCTCCCCTTGGCGTGCCCCTTCTGATCCTGCGCTGCAACCAGCTGGTCACGTAACTTGGCATTCCATGCGTCCCAATAATCGCCGCCATAGTGCCGCATGACCTGCGTCGCATAGTAGTTGTAGTACATGTTGTCGCTCGGACCTACCTGGTGCAAATACTCAACTCCCGCCTTCAACGCCGGTTCGTCATGCTTCCAACCCAGATACATCCGACACAACAGCCCCACGGCCGTCGTGGCCGGCGCCCCGCCGGGGACCGTGTACCCGTACTGCGAACCAGTTCTGATCCTGCACAAAATCCAGGAACTTCGACGCCCCCAGAATCGTCTTGCGAGGAACCTTCAAATAGGCCATGTGGCCGCTCTTGCAGGCCATCAGCTGCCAGCCTAATACCGACGTGTCACCCGGCTGATGCGGCTCGTACCGCCAGCCGCCTCCGACAGGATCCTGGGCGTACACAATGAAGTTCAGGGCCAGCTGAGCTGGTTGCATGAGCTCCTGATCGTTCGTCATGGCATAGGCTTCGCACAACGTGATGGTCGCCAGCCCGTGCGAATAGAGTCTGCCACCCGCGTCGCTCAGGTCACCCATGCCGTTGGCCAACTTCATCTGGCGGATCAAGAAGGCCAGTCCTCGTCCGACCGTCTCCTGGTACTTCCCTTCCTTATGCGTTTGACCGGCCCCTAGAAACGGCAACAAAGCCATCGCCGTCGCCCCATTACGCGACGGAGGAAGGAGGCCGGGGTGTGTGCACTGGCCCTTGCAGGGGCCCTTCGTATGATCAAAGTCCCAGCCACCGTCACGCTCTTGATGAGCGGCCAGCCAGTTCAACGCAGCGGCCACAGCAGCCTCGCTCCCTTCGCTACCACCCCATATCTCGCGACCGCGTCTTTGCGGCCTCTCTCGCCGCGTGCTTCACCCAGACCTTTCTCCGTGCCACCGCCTACGACGCTCCAGTAGATCGTCGCTCGGAGCCAACATTTCACCGAAGTCTTCCAGCTTGAATTGGTCCGGAGCAGCACCCATGTCGTCCAACGATGGCAGATCCGGCTCCGCCGTCGTCATATCCTTTTCGATCGACTCCGCCGGCGCCGGACCTTCAAACACGTGCACGTCCAGCGAATCGATCTCCTCGCTCTCAAGATTCTCGACATCCTCCACATTGTCCGGATTGGCCACGGCTACGATCCTCTTCTCCGGCGGTCGCTCCGGCAATGTGATTAACGCCAGAACGATCAGCAGGACCGCATGCACCACCATGCTCACCAGCCAACTGGGGACCGCGTTGAAGAGCAGGAAATGGTTCGCCATGAAAGCCGCCAACAGCCTCGACGGTTCCGGCTCCGCTGCTGCCGAATCCGGCTCGTCGCTCGGCGTTGCTCCTCCGGAACTCTGAGCTGCCGCGCCACCGTTGGCCACGTCGGCTGCCGGCTGGAGGACGACCCCAGGCTTGGCACTGGTCGCGGGCTTGGCGGTGGCTGTAGGCTTCGTGGTGGGTGCGGGTTTGGCAGTCGCTGCCGGCTTAGTCGTCGCCGCGGGCTGGGAAGTGGTTGTCGCCTTGGTTGCCGCTACTTGGCCGGCGGCCGCGGCTGGTCTTGTGGCCGGTTGCTCGGAGTCAGGACGCGTGGGAGAAACGTCGCCGCCGCCACCCCCGTTGACTGCCGTGGGCTGCTGCGTCGTGCCGCCCCGCTCGGGGGCCGTGGGGGCGGGCCGGGAATCCGGCTGCTGCACCGCGCCGGGAGAGTTCAACGCACCATCAGTTCCCTTGCCGTGAGTTGGCGTGCGAGCGTCTTCGGAACCCGACACGCAGGAATCGCTTGCCATGGCCTACTGCTCCGAGATAAATTGATCGACGAGACGAGAGCCCCCCCAAGGCGATCGGCTCGGGCGGCTAAACCACTAAACTAGCCGATTCCCAATCGAACGCAAGGATTCGCCCGGACGCCCGCATAACCGCCAATACCCCACGTACAGGCGGCCAAGGACAACTTGCACAATCGCAAAACACTCAAGTTTACTGTCCTCTGATTCATTGTCCTTTAAGCTGAGCTTTCAGGCAACGTTTGTCGAGCGACCGTGTAGGCGCGATTGGTCGGCAATGCGTGCCGATGGGACGGAATACGACGGCTGGACCGGTCATGATCCGGGAACCAGGGGTGGGGGACTGGAGGATTGGAGGACTGGCAAAATCATCATACCCCCCCAACAAACTGGACAGGACGTAGATCCAGCAAATATGCCGTCATGCCTGCTACTGACCACTCCACCACTCCACCACTCCACCACTCCACTCCCCAAACACCCTGGCTGGCGGCAGAGCCCTGTCCCAAACCGGGTCCGATGGTTTACAATCGGGGATTCGCCTGTGGACTGGGGGGACAAGTACCGCATTTGGCGTCTGTCCGTCTGCAGGGCGAACCGAGTGGGCTCGCCCGTCGGTGAGTGCCGGCCCCGCTCACTTCGGAGCGGTCCGGTAGGCGAGCATGCCGACTTGGCATGAGAGCGGGTCTGTGCATGGCGCGTCGGCAGTCGGGGTGCTGTTTTGAGATATTGTCGGGAGAATCTGCAAGAGGACCATTGAGATGGGAAAGAGCAAGAAGAAGGCCGAGACGGTCTTTCTCGTATGCGAAGAGACGGGGGACTACAACTACTCGATTCGGCGCAAGCCGGGCGGCGAGAAGCTGAAGATCAAAAAGTTTTGCCCGCGTCTCCGCCGGCACACCCTGCACGTCGAGAAGAAGAAGTAGTAGCCCGGTGCCAGTTTCCTGTGCTGGGTGCCTGCACTTGTAGGTGTGACAAGCTCGCCGTCATCGGCGTCTTTCGTGGACCATCGTGGGAGCGAGCGCCGGCACGCTAAAGATGCGGCTTGCGTCACATGCCGCTGGCTATGTCCACTACTGCCGTGACCAAAGCGGCTCTGGGCAAACAGGGATGACATGGGTAAGAGATGGCGTTTTCTTCAGCATGATCGCGATCGAATTGCCTTGCTCGAGTCGCGCGCACAGGTCTCGCCCATCGTGGCCCAATTGCTTTTGGCACGAGGCTTGTCGGACCTGCAGCAGGTTCGATCTTTCTTGGACAACAAGCTGACGGACCTTCGCGAGCCGGATTTACTACCGGGACTCAGTGAAGCGGCGGACCGAGTGCACGCGGCGATCCGGGATCGTCGTCGTATCGTGATCTACGGCGACTACGACGCGGATGGCATGACGGCCACCGGGTTGCTTCATAATTGTCTGCGGCTACTGCAGGCCGACGTCGGCTACTACGTTCCGAACCGCTTTGAAGAAGGTTACGGGCTGAACGACGAAGCTTTACGGACGCTGGCCGAGCGGAACACGTCGATGGTGATCTCGGTCGACTGCGGAATCGGCAGTGTTGGTGAAGCTCGGACGGCTGCCGAGTTGGGTTTGGAGCTGATCATCACGGACCATCACGAGTTGGGGGACGAGTTGCCGGAGGCGGCGGCGCTGGTACATCCGCGACTCCCCGGTCATCTTTACCCTTTCGGTGGGCTGTGTGGAGCGGGTGTGGCGTTCAAGTTGGCGTGGGCGATCTGCCAGCGTGCCAGTAACGCTCAGAAGGTCAGCCCTCACATGCGAGATTTCCTGGTCGCCGCCATGGGCTATGCCGCGTTGGGAACGGTGGCCGATGTGGTACCGCTGATCGATGAGAATCGCATCCTCGTGCACCACGGCCTGACCAGCCTCTATCGGCATCCGCAACCGGGCATGGCGGCGTTGTTGGACGTGACGCAACTCAGTAAGAAGCAGCGTCTGACGAGCGAGGATATTGGGTTCACGATTGCGCCGCGGTTGAATGCGGCCGGCCGGCTCGGGCAAGCGCAGTTGGGTGTGGAGCTATTGATTACCGAGAGCGCGGACCGAGCGCATGCGTTGGCCGATTACATTCACCAGTTGAACAGTAGTCGCGAGAGCTTGGAGCGGAGCATTTTGCTGGCGGCCAACAAGCAGGCCAAGGAACGGTTTGACCCACACAATGATCCGGCGTTGGTATTGGCCGGGACGGGCTGGCATGCCGGAGTGATTGGGATTGTGGCCGGTCGGCTGGCGGAGAAATACCATCGCCCCGTGGTGATCATCTCGTTGGACCAGGTTGGAGTGAAGCCTGGCACCGGATCGGCTCGCAGCGCAGGCGGGTTGGATTTGCATCGAGCGTTGACTGTTTGCAGCGAGCACTTGCTCAGCTATGGAGGCCACGCGGCGGCGGCCGGCCTGAAGATCGATGAATCGCGATTGGAGCAGTTTCGCAGCGATTTTTGCGATCATGCCGAGTCGGAGATCCGGGAGGCGGATCGAGTGGCCGAGATACGCATCGATGCCGAGGCGCCGCTGAGTCAGTTGACGCTGCAGACGGTGCAGCAGATCGAGCGATTGGCACCGTTTGGAGCCGGTAATCCGCGACCGGTCCTGTCGGCCAGTGGCGTGATGCTGGCCGAGCCAGCTCGGCGCATGGGAGGTGGCGAGCGGCATTTGTCGGCCAAGATCTGTCAGCACGGTGTGACGTTACGTTCGGTCGCTTTCGGGCAGGGCGACTGGGTCGAGGAGCTGGCCCAGGTGAGCGGTCCCTTCGACATCGCCTATCGGCCGGTGATCAACGAATTCCGCGGCCGCCACAATGTCGAGCTGCACCTGGTCGACTGGCGGTGCACTGCGAACGCCCAACCGCCGGCCGAGGTCCAGCGGGCATGAGAGCATCGGCCCGCCGTGAGCGTAGGTCGGGATCCTATCCCGACCAAACACGCCCGTTAGATCCCGAGCTTCTTTGGCTGCCGGCCAGCGTCCGAATTAAAGTGTTAGTCGCCAACAGACGCGCTCGGTGCGCGCATCCCTGCGAAGTTGACCACTGGATAGAAGGACCAGGGAGTGCGGAATGCGGAATAGACCATGGAGCGGGCCGCGCATTCGGCTGTGGCTTTCAGTTTCCACGATGCTCCTGATTCCGCACTGCGCCGTCCGCAATCCGGCATGAGAGATGGCGTTGAAGGTGCAATGGGGTGGCGAACACCTCGACAATGTGCGTCGTGAACATGCGACTGGTCATTCCGCACTCCGCATTCCGCACTGCGCATTCCCTGGTCGTTCGAGTCGTCCAAGTCAGCAAGGCCAAACGCTCTGGGCCCCTTTTTGGCTGCGGCTACCGGCCGGCATTAGGGCCTATACTTCCTCAGATCCAGGCATCAGAATCTAGCGAACACGACGAGTTGCCCAAGTGTCTGGAAGTGTGTAGGATGTGAACCTTGCCCACACGGAGGGCCCGGTACCGCAAGGCCCCCGCTAGGAGGGATCTCGCAACAAGTACCCCACACGCCATCGGGGCGTGGCTCAGCCTGGTAGAGCGCTGCGTTCGGGACGCAGAGGTCGCTGGTTCAAATCCAGTCGCCCCGACTTCTCAAGTCTTTTCTTTGCAACAACTTGCGTCTACAATAAGAAGAGATTGAGAAAAGGACCGACCCGCGGGACACTTATTGGGACACTTAATTTTGGTCCCACGGGTCGGCCGTAACGGGCTTTCTGTGGCAGTTACACCAGCTGCAATGGAGGCCCGATAATGGCTCGAAAGCACTCTGGAACGCCCTGGCTGCATGGGGCAAGCGGATGGTGGTGTACCACCATCGACGGCAAGCGGAAGAAATTGGACAAGGACTACCGGGTCGCTTGTCGAAAACTCAAAGCACTTCTCTCGCAGCGAAAACGCGAGCATGCCGGTGGTCGCGATTGGCTCGACATCGGTTTTTCCGAGCTCGCAGACCAGTATCTGAGCGATTCCAAAGCCAGGAAGAAGCCTGGAACCTACCAAAGCCGACGGTACCGTCTTCTCCGCTCCCTCAAGATTCTGGGTACTGAACTTCGCGTCGGCGAATTGCGGAGATTTCATCTCGCCAAATTGGAGGGGGAATTGGCTGGTGCCGACTACAGCCCAACGACTATCAATGACACTATTTCTGAAGTGCAAGCCGTTCTGAATTGGGCGGTGAAGCGAGATCTCCTGGATGTTAATCCCGTGGCTGGCTACGAGAAACCAAGGCCTCGCCGCCGCACCAGAATCATCACCGCGGAAGAATTCCAATCGCTCCTCCGTATGGCCGACATCAACTTTCGGCGTGTGTTGATCGCTCTTCGACTGACCGGATGCCGTCCCGCAGAAATCCGGGAGTTGGTTTGGGAATGGGTTGATCTGGAAAACGCTCTCTGGATCTTGCCCGATCATAAGACTGTGACGCAGCAACGGGAGCCAAGACCGCGCATCATCCCTCTTGCGCAACCGATACTGAAACTGTGCGAGCACATTGCCCGCGATACGCACGGGCCAGCGGACCACGTCTTCTTGAATAAACTCGGGCGTCCTTATACCAAGGATTGCTTTGTGAAAAAGATGACTCGGTTGCGCAAACGTGCTGGGATCGAGGTGAAGGCCGGCGAGCAAATTGTTCTCTATTCGTGTCGGCATACGTTTGGGACCGAGAGCGCAGGAAAGGTCAGCGACATTGAGCTCGCTGAATTGATGGGACATACGGAGGTTCGAACCACACATCGATACGTTCATCTCAACGCGGACCGTCTTCATGACATTCGCCGTCGCCTTCAAAGCTAAGTTCAGGAAAATGGGTCAGTTTGGGGAGGCCGCCACCTCGTCGGGTGCGCCGACGCGTCTGTTCCTCGGGGTGATCTGCGATCGCCCAGTTCTCTTCTGCCTGAAGGACCGTGGAAAGCGGAATTCTAACGGCCTCACCAAACTTGCCTGCCGACGGGACTTTGAAGGACCCCGGTAGCTGACCGGCCCGAACAAGCCGCCTTATTCTTTCCAGACTCACACCCCACCTGCGCCGAGCTGGCCAACACTTAAGGCATCGCGTTGAGTTCGGGCTTGTGTCATAGCGACGATTTTCGTAACAGTTTTTCAGTTGCAGATTGCGGCAATCTATCTCAGGCCGTTTTGGAGGATCACGATGTAGATGCGTCGGAGGCCGATGGCGTGCAAAACACCCAACGGCCTCAGGATGAGACCGAAAACGGTTAGCTCAAAGCGGTCCATCAGGATGGCGAAACTCCCTCATGACGAACCGACCTCTGTGCGTTAGATACAGTAACGTTGAAATACGGTCGACCATTCGATTCGAACTTGCTGCGGTCAGAAACGAGCTTCCATATCTGAGCCGACGTAAGCCCCAGCCGAAGCAAGTCACACACGACGGCAAAGTCGCGTCGGCTGCGGTCCGCTGCGGGTCGATTAAGACGATTGACGAGCTCAACCACCTCCAAATGTCGGCGGAGACTCGTGTGCTGGACAGCAGCGTCGATAGGTCCAGACGAATCTCTCGAACAAGCCGGGCTTCGCTCGCTTTCGGCGAGTGTGATCCAAGGCGAAAACGTCGCCAGCGGATAACGCAACGTGGAATCGCACGCCAGGAGCGTGCATGGCACGGGGGAGCGACCGTTGCGAGCATCTTTGAGGTTCATCGTGCCGGGCGGCCGGAGCACGCGGGACAGATTATGAACGTGATCGCCCCCGAAACTTCGGTAGAAGTGCGGGAGCATCGCCACAAGTTGCGTCTTCTCTTCGGACGCGTGAATATCACGTTCGAGGAGCCAGTAACCGTGAATGCCAGAGCCACTTCTGACGATGAGCGATGGACGTGGTACGCCCGCTTCACGCCAACGCCCCTCGGCCTCTTCGACGGTGATGCGATCGATGTCGCACCAGATGCAGCGAACGGTCTTGATGCTATCATCTTGTGCGTCACCACTCTTGGGTCGCGGACACACGCCGAAGTAGATATTGGCGCGTTCGCGTTGAGCGAGATCCGTCATCTCACCGTGTTGCGACACGAATTCGTGACGGCGTAGCCACCGAGCTGGGCGGACCACGCGGCTTCTCTTCTTGCCGCGCGACACCCAGCTTTCGATGAACCGGATTTCGATGAGTTCGTCGGACAGAAAGAGCGTCGAGAGGAACTGCTCCAGCTGCCTACGGGCTTCTCTTCGTAGCGTTGTCATCAGTTTTCCTCCAAACACAGTGATCAGAAATGGGGTGGCGGCGATCGGAACCGTCGCCCCCCCGTCAACACATCGAATAGCCACAAGCGTGGCACTTGAGGCACCCTTCTTCGAAGGCAAGCGTCCCGGCGCTATCGCAATCCGGACACTTGATCTTGAAGATGGCTTCCTGGTCTGTCTTGACGGCAGGACCGTCTGCCCCAAGCGGCCCATCCAAGGACTTCACTCGGCCGGACAAGATGGCTTCCAGGCCGTCGCGCTGCTTCACGGCGATGTAATTCGCTAGCGCTCGAGCCAACCCGTCGCCGAGGGACTTGATCCGTCCGTCCTTGGACGGCACGGACAAGCTTGAACCGATGCCTTCGAGCTGGTCGATAACCATCCGAATGTCTCCGTCCACTCGCAGCAGCAACGAGACCAGCCGGCAGATAGCCTCCAAGTCGGAGTTCGCCAGATCTCCACCCTTACCGAGTTGGGCGAAGACTTCACGTTCACGACCCGTCTGCGGATCAACACTGATGTGGAGATGCATGTTGCCAAACGGAGTCGGCTGTCGGAGACGCACCGAGGGGATGACCTCGGGGAGTTTCATCGGCCGAGTTAGTTTCACCGAAGCGTTGATGTTCGCGACCCGCTTTCTCTTCCGTGCTGAGCGCCATCGGCTGGTGCGGACGTGCGCCGTCCCGGTAGACGGTAATCCCTTTGCACTTCAGCTCATGGGCGAGCAAAAAGGCCTGCTCGACGTCTGCCACGGCAGCACTGGCTGGCAAATTGACGGTCTTGCTGACTGCGGCATCCGTATGCCGCTGCCAGGCAGCCTGCATGCGCACGTGCCATTGCGGGCTGATGTCGCGGGCTGTGCGGTACACGGCCCTCAACTCCGCGGGCAGCGCAGTCAGGTCTTGGATCGAGCCACTCGCGGCCGCATGATCGACAATCTGCTGGATCTTGGTGTCGTCGCTAATGTGGTCACGTAAAGCGGCCTCAAAAACGGGGTTCACCTCGATCAACTTCTTGCCGCCGAGAACCTGCCTGGTGAAAGCCAGGGAGAATAGCGGCTCAATGCCCGAGGAACACCCAGCAATGATCGAGATCGTCCCGGTGGGGGCGATCGTCACCACGTGGGCATTCCGCATGAGCTTGCCGCCGTGCTGCGTGTCCCACACGCTGCCTTTCCAGGCGGGGAAGGTCCCACGCGTTTTCGCGAGACGGTTGCTGGCGGCCCAGCCGGCATCGCGAATAAAGGAGCCCATTCGATCAGCAAGATCCAACGCTTCGTCGGAGTCGTAGGCCACAGCCAGCTTGAACAGCAAGTCAGCAAACCCCATGACTCCCAAGCCGATTTTCCTGGTGGCGTGGGTTGCCTCGTGAATCTCCTGG
>CAVOXY010000012.1:0-100452 GCA_963700515.1 uncultured Planctomycetota bacterium
GACTTCAGTGCGGGCAATCGCGGACCTGCGTTTAGATTCTGGAGGTTGGGGCGAACATCAGCGCCGTGCAACCCGTCGACTGATCATATTGCCATGTCTGCATTCGGCGGAGGGGATGTCACTCTCGATGCTGATTCCGGCAAGCCAGTCGTGATTGCGCCCAGACGTCCCGCCTTCAATATCGCGTATTCCAAATCGGGTCGATATCTTGCGGCCAGCGGCATGGACGAGTTGACAGTGCTCGACACGTACACCGGTGCCGTGGCAATGCAGGTTGAGACTCGTGACGAGCCTTTTCCTCGTCCGCATCACAGATGTCGTTTTCTGACTGCGGCACACATGTTGTCGTTGCGGGCAGTTGGGGAGTGCATGTCTGGGACGTTCCAACTTCGACTCGACTCTGCTATTTCTGATGGCCCTGAACCACGGGTAAATGATATCTCCGTTGCACCCGACGACACAGTGATAGTCTGTTCTGACGACTGGATTCTGTGCTACACATTTGCTGGTGAGCTTCTTACGACACTTGGGCATACAGGTGCCTACTTTGTGCTGCGTCTCTGCTGACGGCCAGACGCTTGCCGTCGGCAGCGAGGGACAACTGGCGACATACGATGTTGGCCACAGTAGACTGATCCGCACTTTGCCATTTGACGGTGCGACCGCCTTGGCTGTGTCTTCAGATGGCAATCACATTGCCGTCGGCGATTATCGAGGAAACGTTACGCTCGTTGACGTCAAAACAGGGAAGCGTCAATGGATCGCCCATCCACCAAGTCGGTATCGGTGGCCCTGGACATGGCCAGCGGCGTTCCTGGTCGGTTGGGTTTGCGTTGCATGGCGACTTTGGCGGAGATCCAAAATTGTGGAAGACTGGCGCGGGTGGAGGTCAGCACCGGCGCACTAACAAACCCTTGATGACACATCCCCAGACCAGCCAGAGGCACCAGGAAGCTGGCGTGGGGAGGGGCAGCGAGATAGACTGATTTAGGGCTGCCAGGATTACGCCAAAATCGACCGTTTCCCGGCACCTGGTCCCGAGGCAGGACGTGGAAGCCCAAGCATGCGTTGGAAGACACCAATAATCGTTGCCGCTTCCCTGCTTCTTATCGCCGTGTTGCTTCCCTCCTTTAAGGCGGCGGTGTGGGACGGGCGTTTTCCGCTGACGATTGAGTTCAACCAGAGTGAAGCCCTGAATGCTGAGGTGGACACCTTCCTCTTCGCGGCCTGTTGGCAAGAGCGTGAAGCGGAGTCCGCGATGCGAAGCGGGTCCGAGAGCGAGATAGAGTTTCATTCTGCCGATGAGATAGATGGCAACAGGGTTACCGTATATGTGCCATGCTCGGGTCGCTCGGGGCCGTTCGGTATCGAGTATTCCGACGTTCAACCCAAGTACATGGTTGTTCAGTACTCCGTGTCCGACGAAGATACATCATTACGGCGGGAGAGGTTTGAGGTCCCAGCGGAACGAGGCAACTGGTACAGCTCCGCGTCGACGAGTGAGATCATCTCTCATTTTTTAGTGGTCATGAAGCGGAATGACTGGGAAGAACGGTACGCAGGTTTGTTTCAACTGCATCAGGTTGTCTGCGAGAATGCTCCGAGCGTCGTGGCGGCGACCGAACAGTCAGTTTTGGACAGCATGCTAGTTCTGCTCGCCGATATTGCATCACAGGCACCTGACGACCACGCTCGCGATGTAGCCTCGCGGTGCATCCTTGCAGTGACCGAGGAGGACTCGGAAATAACCACCCTTTGATGCTCGCCAGGACGCCGCTCCGCAGAGCATCCGGTGGTCGAGCTGGGTGGCTGGGCGGAGGCGGCAGAATCAGCGTGTCGGGAGCGTCCTATTAACCGAATGGTTGTTGGCAGCGTGCGGGGACTCGCCAGATTGAACGAAACCGCGAGTATACAGTGTTTCCGGGAACGGACTGCTTCTTAGGTAGCAGGAGACGACGGTGCAAAGGGGGCAAAATGAACTCCATTTTCTTGCTCCGATGCTACTGTCGGTTGCCTTGCTTTCGGCATCGGCCGAGGAGCCACCGCTCAGGCTATGTGTCGAGGTCACACGACCCCAGTGGGAGGTTCATGAGCGTACGGGGCACGTGCTCAAAATCACCAATCAGAGTGTCCAGGTCGGTCACACTGCCGAGTTTCCGCTTCCTGAACATCAAGGAAGAGGATCCGGAGATCGCGTTCTATCTCCAAGAGCGTGTTCTGAAGATACAAGTCGTGCGCGGCACCACCCCCGTATCGATCAACGAAGGTTTGCAGACGCGTCCCGAAAAGCCTCGGCAATTCCCGACCATTGAGCTTCAACCGAAAGAGACCCTCTCGGTTCCTTCTCGCTGACGGGGTCCTGGGTCGTTTGTTTCCGTTGACCGAGCCTGGCGAGTACACCCTGGCGGTCATATTGGACACAACGGGGACGCAGAACGAGAAGATCCTGAAAGGCCGCTTCGCTTCGCCCGCAACGAGATTTCGTATCGTTCCGGTCGCCACATTCCGAACACTAGGGATTCACGAATCGCCGGAGCGAGTACTCGAAAGCCAGGGTGGCTTTTTATCTCCGCCGAATCGAGGAGCACAAGGGCGAGTACTTTCCCAATTTGGCAGAGATGCTCAGCGCCGAAGGTGTCGTGCCTGCCTTGATCGAGACCGTTGATTCCAAGGATCACCACCTAGCCAAGCGTGCAGAGGCCGTCCCGGGAGAGATACACCACTCCCTCGGGAACAAAGCAAAAACCCACCCGTCTTACCGAAGTCGAAACCCGAGTGGCTGGAGTGGTGGAAGACGAAGGGGATGAAGCTATCGTCCAAGGAGCTTTGGTCGAATTTCGACAGCCATTATCAATAGGGAGACCCGCTGCCGTGATACGCTTGGTGCCGCGCCGCTGTCGGGTTGAGCCATTCCATCGCCTGAATCCCATTTATAGACCGTATTCCGACAAAGTGGCCTAACCCGGCAGAGGCATATGGAGGTCGGTGTTGGGCGGCTGGGCAAGAAACGGTTAAGATGGGGTTGTTGGAAGCCTGCGGAAATCGAACGTATTTCGTTGATTCACATTTGTCGCGTTAGAACCTTCTATTTTGTCCTCGATAGTTGTTTCAGTGTGAGTGGGAGACTTATTCGCGGCGGTGGTGCGAGGATTCGATGCACAATGTGTACGCGGCTGACCTCGCTCGCTTTGGCGATGTTGAGCTTCTACAAGGGGGAATCCTTGTCGGCCAAGAACGAATTGTATGCAACCTGACGGAGGTAATGAACCACACTTTGTGTTCGTTGGGAGCTTGTAAGAGAGAACCTTCGCGGCGCGCTTGACAGTCGAATCAACAGCCGAGGGACTAGAGGAATCACGTACGGAGATTCAGCGGCAAGAATGGAGAGCCCGTCGAATAACCGTGCGCGGAGCCGAGACTTAGACGACGTGATTGCCTTGGCAAGGCTCGTTGCCTTTCAGATCACAGTCCCGTCCGACGCTCAACCTCGACTGGCCAGTCCATGATCTGGCCGAGACCAAGGTCACTCTTTACGAACTCCTGATGGAAGTGTGCCGCGAGCACAACTTGACCATCAATTACACGCCGTCCGGTCTGGAGTTGAGGCGAACGCCAATGAGTGTCCAAGGTAACTTCCAGACATCTGCGACTCTGCCGACGCGGTGTAAGGCAAGACAGTATCGCGGAGTGAGAATTCGTTCACGCTGCCTGACACTGCGTTTTGTGCGCGGTGAGGTTGTCTTCTGAACGAAATCTGGAATCGCGGAGTTTAGTGGTCGGCCAAGGTTGATCGTGCATACGGAACAGGGAAGTAGCCTGCAAGCAAACCGAAAAACTTAGAAAAGAACGATCCCTGAGCGACCGGTTGGGAGCGGGAGTGCCAAGCCTACTCAATATATTATGGAGGAAGTAACGGGTCGGCGGCGGGGTGCCAGCATCGCAAGCTCGGCAGGCCAGGTGAGATGAGCAGCGATGAACGTACGTTGCCGAGCTGAGACAAGCGGAAATCCCGGGAACTCATACGTTTTCCGAAATGCGTTATTAATCCACCCCTTCTTGCGACTGTGATGAATAAAGTCGCCGGCAGCGCCAGCCCGAAACATCGTCTGTGCTTTTCGGTAGCTTGTGCATTACAGCACTGAAACCTCTGGAGTAAATGGTGTAACCGGGTAAAATGGAGGCAGTGGTGGGGTGGGAGTTACCGGCCGTTGTACCGAGCTGGAGATGCCGGAGAAATCTGGCCGAGTCACAGGAAGGAATCGATGATCTCCGCCATTCACCGAGAACGGGTATTTGCCCTCTGGCGTTCATCCGGCCAAGCTTGATGAAGTCGAGGTCAGATTTGGGCGCGTCGGAAGTCCGGCGTGTTCAAATGGAGTCGTTGCGATGGCTGGTTGAGTTGGCTGATCGGGCTGGCGTCAAAAGGTTGGTGATTAATGGCAGCTTTGTAACGGATGCCCTTGAGCCCAACGATGTCGATTGTGTCCTTCTGATTGGGCCCGACTTCCCCCACGACGCTGAGGCTGAAACCGAATTGCTTGCCGGATTACCGTTTTTGGAACTGAGCTTGGTGGACGATGCTGATTTTGGACTGCTCGTTAATGCCATTTTTGCAACTGACCGGCACTCGGTTGACAAAGGCATGGTGGAGATCGTGTGATGGACCTTCAGAGTCAAAGTGAACTAGAATCGACCCGCAAGAAGCTTCGTCTCCTCGAGGAGCGTTACGAAGCTCGCTCACGCGAAGAGAAGGACGCTTCGCACGCAAGCGAGCTGACAATGAGATCACTCAAGCGTCTGATCAATCAGCTGAAAGAGGAGATCACTCGGTTTGAATCCAGAACTTCCGTACGGCAGGGGAATTGAACCGCCTCGACTGTGGCAGTGACACCGATGGTTTGGGCGGCCGGGCCGCCGCGAGCAGAATGGAGCCATCGGCGGTAGTCGAAAAACGAAGGTTTCCCAGGAGCTATGCGCACGTACGATTATACTAAGTTCTGTCGCAACCTCATTCCGTAGCCACGGCAGCAATCTGATATGACAACCAATCCATGTGACCGCGCGCATGCCAGACTCCTGGCTGGCAAGTGTCCCTGGTGCGGCCAAGAAGTATTTCATGGCGAGCCGGTCAGGTCAATTTGGGAGGGAATCAAGAAATCGCTACGCGAATTTACTGACACGCAAGTAGAGTTCACCGAGATCGAAGAGCCTCACAGTACTTCCGTCGTGGATTCAGTGGATGCTGAAAGTCCTCCGATTATCCGCTTACTCGACTTGCTCGTGAGTGAAGCGGTCGAACTTGGTGCTACTCGCGTACTGCTCACACCACATGAAGAGTCCGTTTCGCTCCATTTCGAGATTGACGCTCAACTCTTCAAACGAGATGTCTTGTCACGAGCTGTTTACGAAGCTGCTGTTGGAACGGATAAAGGGCCTATGCGCATCTGGTCAAGTTTGGAAAACGGTAAAGGAACATGTTATAGACGCTGAATGTCAAAGTGCTGAATTCGGTGAAGCCATCACGTTGACCTTCCGCTGACGCCACAATGCGATATCCGCAGTGCCCTGCGGGACGCATGATCTTGGGTCCACTAATTGAAGACAAACGCTGACTCGGGACCGGCTGAGGAGTCGCTTCAGTGAGCGTTGCGACAGCAGAAGGGGCGTGTGCGACGGGCACAATATTAGCGAGTTGAATGGAACGAGCCGCGATTAGTGCTCGTACGCCAGAGGGGAATCGGGCAGGCGGTGACAACCGCAGGTTTCCGACACGAGCCGAAATCCCAGAAACTCACACGTTTTCCGAAATGCGTTATTGATCCACCTATTTGATCGGAAGATCGTCAGATGGCGGATGAGATCAGGCAATGGTTCGTCGATCACGAGGACGGCAATTTCGCGGTTCCGCCGCACGACCATCCGTATTTTATGGTTCCCGCACCCGCCGGTGCGAATTGCGTTATCTATACAACGAAACCGCAGAGTATGTTGGCTGCGTTGTGCCACAATGGCGTGGAAGTACCGTGTGGTGTGATTGGTCGGTACGGCTTGCCCGCCGAGGCTGACATGGATGACCTCAAGGCCCTCGTGGGCAATCGTCGGTTCATGTTCGTCGGTGATGCGGACCCTTGTGACTTGTTGATATTCGCGTGGCTCCGCGCACGGGCCGACATTTCCTTCCGTGGCCTCAGTGATTTACTATATGATCGGTGCGGCGTGACACTGGAGGAAGGACGCACTGATCGCGCAATCGGATGCCGAGTCCGCTGCAATGCCTTTGGGGGCTAGATGCGTGCCCGACTACACCGCTCTGCTCGGTTCAAAGTGCGCTGGGTACTTTCCTCAGGGGGGAAAGTTGAAGTTGAATCGCTAGTTGCGCTCGCCACGTTGAACCCTGGGGTGTTGGCGAACGCCATATGTACTTGATCCAGCGGACGTGTCCCGAATAACTACCAGTAAGAAAGACATCCCGTTCCAAGACTCGACTCGGGCTGGGAGGTCCAAACCATGCGAACCGTATTCGCGGTGTGGCTTACTTTGTCAGCGCCTGTGTGTAGGTTGTGCCGACCATCGTTCCAGTGAGAACGAGGCCAAAGACAGAGTGGGGGTAATCGTCGACGGCCCCGGATCGAAGTCTGTTCCCGACGTGCGGGTGCCCACTGGCAACGCCGAGGCCAAGCCGCTTGATTTGAAACCGCTCATCGAGACTGCAAGACGTCATGGGTTGCCCATGCCATCAACGGAAGCGAGGCTTGTCCTCGCGCTTACGGAGAGCTGGACTGCTGTCGGCAACCGATCGACGAGCCGCGATCCCGGAGTCTATTCGCCGGCGTACCTGTTAAGAGAGGAACCAACTGGCGGTATTCGCATACTCCGTGGAGCCGAGCAAGTAACAGTGCAGGCACGCAATGACAAAGAACCCCTTTGGCTCCCTTTTTCGACGGAAGAAGTTGAACCGAAGCTTGGCGGGCATGTTTCGAGCTTTTCTCGTCTCTCTGCCTTTGTGTGTGCCGTGCAAACGGCAGCTCTTGGCGACGAAGACACGGCACAGGCCATCTGGAACCGGTTCTCGGCGGTGGAAGTGGGGAACGATGCGCGCTGTTCATGAAGACACTCCCAGCCAGTTGGCGAACCAGCGATTGCTCCTCGGCAGGTGCCTCTTCGACCATCTGCGTCACGCCCTCCTGGAAGCCGGGGTCGACCTCAACGAGGTCTACAGGCGGATGGCCGCCTTGCTGACGGAGTTCCCGCAACTTAACGCGGACTGGCGGGGGAACTGTTTGAGGATCTGATCACGACGGTCAAGGCCATCCCGCCTGAGGATGAGTCTGTTGAACAACTGCTCATGGACTGGGCGTCACGCCCCAGCAGGATGCGTCATCTGGGGATGTATGACGAACACACACAGTCTGCGGATGCACCTGCCCGCAAGATCCTCTCTCGCGGTTTTGAGGCCGTTCCTGAATTGATCGCGTTGCTGCAGGACCGACGTGTTACCGTCCACGACCAGCCGGCATTCATGAACGCACCTGCCCGAATCATGCGCGTCGGCGAGTTGGCTCGTCAACTCGTTCGCCAGATTGCCGGGGACCACGCAGTGTTTCCGACGCACGGAGATGACACGCAGGCGATATTGGCGTGGTGGGAGATGGTCCGGACTCAGGACGAGTCCGTTGCCCTGCGCAGGGTGTTTTCAGGCGACAGGGAGGGAAGATATGCGGAGTTAACGAAGGGGTGGTCCGGATCATCGCAGAGAAATACCCGGACAGACTCCGCTCCCTATGCGATGAGTTCACGGCACAAGCTCTCCCTGATGCACAACCCTATGCATTGGCTGAGGCGATTGTGGAATCAACCCTTCCAAAAGAGACACGTGTCCAGACGCTATCCAAGTTCGCAGAGCAGGGCTCACTGGAACACAAACGCTGTGTGTTGCAGAATCTTGCCAAGCTGGACGCTCACGCCTGCTCTGCTTTGCTCTTGCCCGTTCTCGATCAGCTGCCTAAGGACGCCACGCGTCCGTACTGGACCTGTCCCGAGGCTGCGTTCAGCCACGTGGTTGTTCAGATAGAAGATGACGAAGTGTGGCAAGCATACTGCGTGTTGCGAAGCGCAGCAGCGTCGGCCTCAGAATGGAAATGATGGAACCACTGAACTACTCCTATATCGGCGACAAGAACCTCAATCGACGAATCGCGTTCCTGTCAGCGTTCCTTGACGATCAGGCGATCCGGACCATGTCCGGCGATCGCAGTCAGTTTGAAGGCCCGTGTGCAGGGTTCACGATTCGCCGCCTTGCGGTACGTGACTTCGCCGCGATGAAACTGGCGTCGCTATTAGCCATGAACGAAGCACCGGATGAAGTCTGGACAGATACGCAATGGGAGGCACTCCGACGGAAGGTGACGGAAGTACTGGCGAAACGACAGATACCGGAACTCTGAGAGCATTGGCCCAATCACGGCCTCGAACGCTCCGCCGGTGCGGTTGCGCTCCACCGGCGAGGTTGACGCGGCGCTGCTTGGCGTCCCAACAAATCACCTTTTTGCGAACAGCCGCGATCGACCATAGGGCACCGACGGTCATGCAGGACTCAAAGAAGGATGGCGTGTGCCGACAATGTGCTGGCCCGATGCGTGGTGGCCTCGCATACCTGGAGGGTGGCGCACTGCTGCTCGACGAATCGCGGCGAGAGCACTTCGCTATGTCTATCTGGAGATATTGCTTCTGCTGGCGGGCATGGTGACGGTGTTTTCCATGATGGCGAAAATGTAATCAGCTAGTCGGAAATCAATGGTTTCAAGTAACTACCGTATGACGAATTGACCGAGCCTAACTCCGCAGAGGTATCCGCCGGTCGATATGGAGCGGCTGGGCAAGAAACGGTTAAGATGGGGTTGTTGGAAGCCTGCGGAAATCGAAGGTATTTGGCATTCGGAGTGCGCCGTTCAGGTGAAGGGAAACGCGAGTGGTAGTCGGGCATACTCTGACCTGCTACCCTGGCGAATTACCTGTCATGAAGAGCAAGTCATAGCTTGTCGAATCCGCTGGAGAATTCGCGTGAAGAAATGGAGACGAATTGCATATATAACAGCCACAGTTCTGTTGCTTCTCTTGGTGGCGGCGGCGTGGGCTTCCTATCACTGGCTCGGCTTCATGTTTCGGAGTCCAATGCCGGTTGACGCAAGATATGACTGGACCATGACCGTTGTAGCAGGCGGCGGCACTCCAGGGTTCGCTGATGGTTCTTCACCGCGTTTCAACAAGCCAATCCGATTTGCCCCATTCGGCCCGGATGCGGTTTTGGTTGCCGACATAAACAATCATGCAATTCGGATTGTGCATTTGGATGGCCAAACGGAAACCCTTGCTGGTGGCCCCACCAAGCGAGGTCATGAGGACGGGCCGGTGAGGCAAGCGAAATTTGATTCTCCCCACGGTGTTGCAGTTCGTGATGACGGGACAATCGCGGTTGCGGAAGCCGGAAACAATACGGTTCGGCTGCTCATTCCTGCTGATAGTTCCTCCAACGCATATACCGTAACCACTCTGGCAGGTGTACCTGGCAAAAAGGGGTTCAAAGATGGAGCCGCTGACATGGCGTTGTTCAACGCTCCTCATGCGGTGGCATGGGGCACGGACGGTGCACTTTTTGTTGCCGATATTGGCAACGCTCGTCTCCGAATGATTGAGGATGGCGAGGTCGTCACTGTCGCTGGAACCGGCAGTTTCGGTCACACGGATGGACCACTCGGAGAAGGTACGATGCAGTATCCGATGGATTTGAGCGTCGATTCGGATGGCACAATCTTGATTGCCGATGGGGGAACGGGTTTTGTCCGCCGTTATTCCCCAGGTAAGGGATTATCATCCCCCTGGCCTCGCATTCAAATTGATATGCCTCACGGCTTGGCGGCCGCACCGGAAGGCGGCGTGGTCGTTGCGGAGATGTATGGACACCGAATCGTCCTGTTGAGCTCCCAAAACGAAATCATTCGCCTTTGTGGAACGGGAGAGCCAGGAGGCGGCCAAGACGAACTGCATAAACCTTCCGCTGTTCTCATTCATTCCAATTACTTGTGGGTCGCCGACTTGGAGAACCATCGAATTCTGACCGCGAAATGGCCGTCTAAGTCCGAGCATGTTCCAGCCCTCCAGGGACATTCCGACTAATGCCGCTGGCTGCATCCCCGGTTCGATGCTGATAGGTGCTGCCCGACTGATTGGCAATTAGATGCGAACTGAGAGGATCAACTAAGGACCGTTATACGGCACGCGACATGACGGCATGACATGATATGAACGCTCCGCCCAGGAAATGCTCGTTCCGCATCAGCCTCCGCACGTTGGCGGTTTTGGTGACGGCGTTATGCGTGGTGTTGGGGTGGAAGGTGCGTCAGGTCGAGCGGCAGAAGGAGGTCGTGGCCTGGGTCGAGCAGCAAGGTAACATCGGGCGTGTCTGGTATGACTACGAGCTTAGTGACGCTGGTGATCTTATCGTCGACGCGAAGCTCCCTGGCCCACAGTGGCTTCGAGACCTCGTTGGCGTAGATTACTTCGCGACTGTCACAGGAGTGAGGTTTACGGAAATCGAGGTCGCAGATATTTTGCCGCTGGCGGATTTGCAGAGCTTGAAATGTCTCCACATAATAGGAGCGTCTGCGATTGACCTTTCACCAATATCTAACCTGATGCAACTGCAGCAGGTGAGCCTGGTCCTCACTCACGTGAGTGATCTCTCACCCTTGGAAAAGTTGCCAAACCTCAAAACGCTTTGGCTGGACGGTACGGACGTATCAAGAGACGAGGTTTCCAGGTTCCAGAATACAATGCCGAATTGTCGGATCTGCTCAAGTTATTCTAGATGAGGGCACCTGGCGTTGAATTCGCTCATTCGTCTCCCAGAACACGACCGTTTGAGACACAGCCCATGACCCGGCAGGAGGGCTGCACGATTGGCCGCTACGGCCGCTCTCGATTCGGGTAAAATGCGGGCGTTGATGCGCCCCGTTGCGTGGTCG
Source organism: uncultured Planctomycetota bacterium (assembly GCA_963700515.1). Taxonomy (GTDB): domain Bacteria; phylum Planctomycetota; class Planctomycetia; order Pirellulales; family Pirellulaceae; genus JAJRVM01. The sequence continues at coordinate 11,022 of CAVOXY010000012.1, forward strand.
AACATGCCGGAACCAAATTGGGTCGCGGGGTGTGAGCTAGTGCGGTTGAGAGAGTTTACGCGACATGGCCCGTAGTCCGATATATTCACATTGGTACCTGGAGCTTGACGACCAGTGCGGCCGTCGGGCGGCGGATGACGGATTCGTGGTCTTTGAAATGCTGTCACGTCGCATTTGGGCCGCTGTCTACGAAATGGAAGATGCATCACCTCAATCCATCCTTGCTGAACACAGCGTGGGGAGCCAAGACGCGCAATGTCAGTTTCCGTTCCGCAGCGATACGTGTCTGCGCGGTCATTCTGCGCTATCCCAACGAGACCGTACGCGCGTACTGGAGACGTGGACTGCAACTCGCGGGGAAGTCGCCAATCTGGCGTTCGAATGGGAAAATGAAACAGACATCGAGTGGGCCTTGGCTGCGTGGAGGAGTATTGAACACCGCCCTCCTGAATGGGTACGATTCTGCATCTCCAGTGAGGCATCACTGTTTCGGCTTCGCCGCGCATTGCAGCGCGACGTCGGAATCGAGGATGCGCTCAATGATCTTCAACAGCGCGGACACATGCGTCAAGCGGCTCAGATGCTAGTGCTTGCCCTGAGGGATGACACGGCGATCGTACGCCAATCGGCGTGCTACGCCCTCGGCTGTATCGAAGGATATCCCGAGGCAACCTCAGCTTTGTCGAACCACCTGGACGATGAGTCTGCCTTGGTCCGGGTCCGTGCGGCAGAGGCACTATACCGTCATGAGGTGTCACCCGCTGGGATTATCGAGGTCCTGGTCACTGTCCTCGAACAGGAAGATCCTTCTCCATTGCCGTCCGGCGAGGCACGCATCCAGGGTCCATGCGGGTACCTGTGCGTACCCGAAGGCCGGTACTTTGCCGCAATGGTGTTAGGGGAAATCGGACCTGTCGCCAAAGAACAGGCAAGACCGGCACTCTTCAGGCGGCTTCACGACGATTCGGGTTGCGTGCGTGTGATGTCTGCAAGGGCTTTGGTCAGCCAAGGAGAGTCTCCGGCTGCAGTGATTCCCGCACTTCTCGACGCGCTTACCGATGAGAAGATGTCCAAGAGGGAGCGTGTTCGCATTGCCGAAGCCATATTTGAGTTCGGACACCCCGTGGACGTCGTGGTTCCCGTGTTGACCGATGTCGTTCGCAATTCGGAGTGGAGGCGCTCGTGCCGAGGCATGTGAGCTTCTCCAGCGCATTGGTCCGTCAGCACACTCGGCCATTGACGCCGTAACAGCCGCATTGGCGGAAGGCGATGAGTGTGTCCGGGAATTGGCGAAGGAAACACTCCGTTACATACGTCCACGGACGTGAGAGGTGGGCAGACGACATATCGTCTGTGGGCAGGAAAGCAAAAGGAATACAACGGAGCCTCGTGAAGCGCGGATAATTCATCAACTCGTGGGAGTGCCGTCGTTTTTGGGATGGGCCGGAAATGGACCGTATTCCGAATTGACCCGCCAACCCGGTCGGGGCATATTGAGGGCGATGGTGGGTGCCGGGCCGGGAGTGGCCAAGACGGGGCCGTCCGACCTCTGTAACAATGGAAGGTAAAGTGCCGCGATGAGCGAGGTGAATGCAAACAACGCTCCGGCGAGATTCTGCTTCAAGGCGTTGTTAGTCGTTGGGTTGGTATTACTGCTCTTCGGCCTGTTCGTTGTCCCGGTTTCGCCGCAATTCCAACTCGACGCCGTTCTGAGCAAGGCTGAATTCGCAGATCAAGCGAAACGGCAGGCGACACTCGAATTGTTTCAGCGGGCCAGCGGCAACCAGTGGCTCCTTTGGTCGGTCACTGGTGCTTTGGTATTATCGCTCAGTGCAATCGGCCTGTGGAATTGCCGACGAATGTCCGACGAGCCTCCCGTAAAATCACCGTTTCTGACGCACTTCTGACTAGTCGCCAGAATGAGGACGTTGAAATGCTGCAAACAAAGTGCCCAAGGGCGGGAAGATGACCGGCTACGCGAATATCAACGGCGAGAGACGGACACTTCAGTTCAGTCTTCGTCATATGCTTGTCGCAATGGTTATTTTGTCATGCGGCCTTGCGTTGGTGGTTCAGGGGTATCCCGGCGAGGCCGTGCTCTTGGCATGCCTGCCTCTGATGATCCTATTCTGCTTCTTGGGCTCGGTTGGTTTGGCTCTTGTGATCGACTCACTCTTGAGTGGCAGCGAGCCGCCGAACCGGCTGCTTCGCATAAGTTCCAAGGCTCTCTTGTTGGCATTGGGAATGTCCAGCATTGCGTACGTGCTGACGGTATCTTCTTCGCCGGTCTCGGCACACCGTTCATCGTGCTGCCGTTTGCCATAGTCGCAATTGTGGAACGCGGCTCAAGCCGCATCGCGGGCTTACTAGCGTTGGCACTCTCCGCACTTCCGCTCCCCTTATACTACTTTCTGCTCGACTGGATTATGGATGCACATTCTTTGACGCCTAAGCCTTAGTGGATAGTATGCTCGACATCAAGTCACTGCCTCACATAACAACCGTTTGTTGCTTGGAGTTCAGACCTTGGTGGAGTCGAAAATGACACACCGACGTACCATAGTGAACGCGATCGCAATCATTGGGATTGGAATTATCTGTTTGGGACCGGGATGTTTCTGATGCTCTTGCCCGACCTCAACGAATCACGCGCGGAGGCACGGATTTTCGTAGCGTGCGCAGAAGTCCAATACATCTGTGAATCCTTAAGTAATGAGAAAACCAGTGAGTCGATTGCTTCGCTACCGGTTCTCGACCCGTGGGACAAACCGTATCGGATCACTCCGCTCGATGAAAAGCATGTTCGTGTTTTGTCCTCAGGTCCCAACATGACTTTTGCAACAACCGGCAGTGACACTGATGATATTTATTCGGATAAGCCCTTCTCACAGTTCGATGCCATCATCGCTCGAAAGAATCAACAATGCTTGATTGCCCTGGGTGTGGCATGTGGCCTTTGGGTATCGTTAGCCATTGTCTATCTGCGGTGGCGTCGTGCTTCGTCTAGTTGACTGCCGCCCCACGTGTCAGGATTGTACGTGTGCATCAGGAAAAGACCGATTGCTGCTCGCGGGGGACATACCTCCCCAGAGGCATAGAAGTATCGGTGTGGAGCAGTCGAGTGGCAGCGGCTAGAATTGAGTGTTGATGGCGTTCATCAAAGGAAGGTAATTCGACACCGGCCTATTCCGAGAGACTTTTCTGCGCCACCATTTCAATATGCTGACGTTGGTTGCTGGTCTATTCGTCACGTGCTGCTACATGGGGGCGTTTCCCACACCTTTGATCGGCATTGCCATCATCTGCTTTGAACTCCACCGCTCGCACAAGATTGCAGCGCTCACAGCTCACATTTCGCCCGATACGATTCGTGATTTCTACCGTTCGGACCGATCCACGCGCTATTTTGGTGCCAGTGAAACGGCAAAGTTGATTGAGGAATTTGCACGCAGTCACCCGAAGTCGGCGAGTTTCTCGAATCACGCCGTAGCGAATGTTGGTAGACAAGCTCCATAATTCCACCGAATCCTGGGATTATCCTAACGGGGAGTGATCGCTCATGGATTGCGCTGCTCCGATTCGACTATTGGCTGTTGGGGCCTTGTACCTCATTGTGGGCTGTGGCCAAGCGGATCGCTCCGCAAGTCAGGTCTCGCCGGTGCCGTTACCGGCCACGTCTGAACGGGACGGAAGCGTGCCCCGTGGCAGCGAGGAAGATGCCGCAACCCAGTCAGGAGGCCCGCAACCGTCAGGAAGCAAAGGCTTTCTTGGACTGGCGGATGATGCCAGTCGCAAAATTGGCGAACATGCTCCTGAGTCAGCACTCGCCGGTATGACCGATATCACAGAAGTGCAAGTGACGACCCATGACGAGTACCTCAAGCGGAAACGCAATGGCAAAATAGTGGCTAAGGAGGTCCGTGGCGATTTTATTTACTTTGCCGTCGAGCGCATGCTGCATGCGTCCTTCCCGGGCGGCTCCGGCACATATGTGAACATAACCGAACGGTATAAAGCCAAACTACCGGAAAGCGAGAACTGAGCCACCGTGTCAAGACTGTCCCGAAATACCACCGTTTCCCGCAGATAATGTCGCGAGGTCCACGGGCGAGCCCGGCTCTGCTGGCAGCCGTCAATTCAATATCTCGGAAATCGCCGTCGCCCGCCCGGTTAATCCCCTATGGGGCCTTTTGTCTGTCTCCGAACCGGTTGCCAATGTTCGGCTACTGCCGGCGAATCGCGTTGGCTGATGTGTGGACACTATGGTATTCTTGAAGTTGGGCAGTGACCATGGTGAAGAGAGGGAGACAGATCGTGAGTACTGAAGCATTTGATGACCTCCTGCAACGAGTTCGGTCTGAACTCACGCCGGAAGAACAGCAACGGCTTGCCGAACAACTTTCACAGACCACGGGGAAGAACGTGCCGCAGGCCGCTGACGGCGAGACTGAGAAGTCGCTTTACGACGCACTCAGTGAGCTAGGCATGATCGGTTCCATCGTTGATGGGCCAGGTGACCTGAGCACCAACCCAGAGTACATGAGGGGATTCGGCCAGGATGAAGATTGAACCGGTCTTAGTCGATACGGGTCCGCTCATCGCGCTATGCGAATCCAAGAACATCCATCATAGCGCATGTCGTGAGCAGGCCAGACTGCTTCCCATTGGCAAGGCCTACACATGTTGGCCGGTACTGACCGAGGCTGCATACCTCCTGCGACGCTACCCTACTGAACGAGGAAAGCTCTTTCAAGCAGTGCGCGACGGCGTTTACGTTCTCCTTCCGCTGAGTGCCGACGACATGGCCGACATCGCAATGGTCTTCCAGACCTATGATGAGCAAGAGGTTGACCTTGCCGATGCCTGTCTCGTGCACCTTGCCAACAGGGAGAACATCGGACGAATCTTCACCCTCGATCGCCGCCACTTTGGCGTCTACCGTACGGCTGACGGACGGCCCTTTCAGTTGCTTCCAGACTAGATGCCCCCGTGTGCATGACCGTTCCATCAATCCACCATTTGTTGCTCAGCGGAGCGGTGCGTCTGCAGAGGTATTGGTGGCCGATATTGGGCGGCCGGGCGGTAGTGGGTAGAATGGAGGCGTTCGGGCCTCCAAGGAAACGAACGCCATTTGCACACATCTCAGTCGCCTTTTACGCGAACGCGGGAAGGGCCGATCATGTCCTGGATTACGTCCTCCATACGTTCTGTCGTCCGACATCTGCCCTCGGGGGGTTGGGTTGTCGTGGCGATGCTGACAGGCTGTGTCACCCGACATTACGAACTGGAAATGAAGCCTGCCGACGGAAAGCTCGAACGCAAGATCACCACGTCGGTACAACGATACAGCGACAGCCAAAAACAGCCGCTCGACGATGAAGAACTCGCCAGGATTGCCGCCCTTTACGAGGCGGACGAACCCGAGGGTGATGGCCCCGAACGCTCCTTCATCGGGACGTTTTCCAATCGGACGCCGAATGATCTGGGCGGAGCTGGCACATTTACGCAATGGGTGACCTCGCTCGGCTCAACCTCCGGCTACCTCGAACGTGTTCGTGGTGACGACGATATCGCCGCCAGCTTCGAGCGGCGCAGGATAGCTGCCGATCGACTGGTCGATTTGCTGATCGGTTGGTGCGAAATCGAATTGACCGAGGCGCCGGAACTGCCCAAGGTTCGCGAATTCCTCGATACCTCGTTCCGCCGGGACTTGATTAACCTTGGATTCTACGCCGAGGCGACAGAAATCGTGTCTATCGAGCAACCGATTCAACGCAGGGAAGATCCGTCGCGTGAACATGGCGAGATGGCAGTCATCGTGCGGATGATTCAGTACTGTATCGAGCGAAATTACGTGACACCGCAGCAGCTTCCCGCATGGGACTATGCGGTCGACCAGGCTAATCAGCAACGGCCAGGTCTCCTGATCGAACTTGCGCAACGGACATTGGCAACAAAAATTGGTATTGCGGCCGGTCAACCAATTCCGGTTTACATAACCCGCTTTTCAAATCTCGACGACCTCAATGAATCCCTTTGTGACTACCTTGGTGAAACGGATGAGTATCGAGAACTCAAAGCGAAATGGGGTCAAAAACTGACCGACCAGCGTACGTCCGATCCACCCGATCCTCGTAAAATCATGAGTGATCTTGCCGTAACAGCCATTTTTCCCAGCGGGCTGTTCGCTGGCGGCGATCAACTCGACGCCACGCTGACCACCAATCGGGAGCCGATAGCTACCAACGGTTGTTGGAATGGCGAGAAACAACGCGTCGAGTGGAATCTGTCGGTCGAAGGAGAACGGGCTGATGGGGAACACGGATCGCTGCCCAAGATTCTGTACGCCTTATGGGCAGAACCGGCGATCAGAACCCAGACGAAGCTCTTCGGCAAAGTGGTTCTCGCGGACGATTCGCTGTTGTCATATTGCCTATGGCGTAAAGGGCTGACGACGGAAAAGGCGCGACGTTGGGAAGAGTTTCTGACCACCCTGAAGCCCAGCCCGAATCTGGCTGACCGTATCCGCGAATTTCGGTTCGATGACGAACCGGCCGATACTCACACCCGATCACAAGCAATCCGCGACCTATTGGCGGGCGGCCTGAAATGACGCGCGCATTAGCGGTCGATATTGGGCGACCCGGCAGTGGCGGCTGCAATCGAGGCATTCGGACGTGCCGCAAAACGGCCTTTGATGATTCCGAGTGTTGAGACTGACGTGTCGTGCCGAGTGTGCACTGCGGAACGAATACGATGAAGCCATCATCACGCACGCCTAAAGGCCTTCCGAGCCGTTGCCCGCTGTGCGGGGCGGAGATGAATTTGGAATTCTCCGATCCGGCAGGTGATGCTCCATGTCCCAAATGCGGTCACCTACTTTGGCTGTCGGCCGAACTTCTGTCCTGGTTTCGAACTCACTTGGCAGACAGATCCGAAGTGGAACGTGATTCTGTCAATGCAGACACTGAGTTCGCCGAACTCGGGATACCATCGCTTGACACAGTAGGCTTGGTCATGGAACTTGAAGATAAGTTCGACTTGTTGATCCCCGATAATGCCGTGGATCGCTTTGAAACTGTTGGCGACGTGGTTCGCTACATTGAGAAATCGGCGGACGGTGACTCGGAATTTCACTGATGAGGCAGTCCGATCAGAGGACCGATTGTTGCTCGCCGGGCGTATGCCTCCCCAGAGGCATGCGAAAGCCGATGTGGAGTGGCCGGGCGGAGGCGGGTAAAATGGAGCCATCGGCACGTGCCGAGAATCGAACCTGTTTTTGAAACCGCATCACACCCCGCCAGAGGGGACCGAGTTCGATACGGGGCGATACCAGGTAGTGTAGAATCGTGGCGTCGGTGCCGCCGGAAGCGACTCACGCCCCGAAGGCCTCCCAGAGAGTGCCACACATCGCCACGAGTCCGAATCGCGAAATTGACTCCTCCCTTGACTCAGCACGTTTGCCTGCGGTTGGTTTCGACGTCGCATCGCCGAGTCCCGCGTCTTCGGCCATGGCGGGCAACGTGCATGACTCGAAGGTTCGCCTTTTTCCACGCTACATGCGATAATTCACAAGGAAACGTTGGTACAGGAGATGCGACGTGACGACAACTGTGCAACTCACCGAAGAGGAACTGGCCGACTTGAAGGAGTTGACCAAGCAGAGCGATCCTGTAGCAGCCGTCCAGGCGGCAATGCACGACTATGTTCGCTACGCGCGAAGACGGCAACTGAAAGAGTTGACGGGTCGCGTCCGGATTCAGGACAACTGGCAGGAATTGGAAGCAGCAGAAATGGATTCACAAGGTGATGCCAATGGACCTGATCCTGATTGACACTTGCGTCTGGGTTCCTTTTTTCAACCGCCCCCAGTCCATTGAGAAAAGGACCGTCGATGCCCTCTTGGATGAAGACAGGGCGACGTTAGTCGGCCCAATATTGGCTGAGATTCTACAGGGGTTCCGTCGAGATGACCGGGCTGACTGGGTTGCCTCATCTCTTCGTGGTTTGCACTACCTGGAGGTGCAATGGGACGACTGGCGGGCCGCAGCCCAACTTGGTCGGCGGTTGATCGATCGCGGACACCGGCTACCGCTGACCGACTTGACCATTGCGGCATTAGCATTACGAACCGATTCAGCGGTCTACACCACCGATCCCCATTTCGATTTGATCCAGGGCCTAAAACGATTTGTTATAGATTCCTGAATGCCTGTACCGAACGACGCGTCTCGCCCGAAGCCAGACTGGAGCGAACGAATTGTGAGCATCGATCCCTTGTCGCGGAGGCAGTCCCGTGACCCAGTAGAGGGTCTGAGAAGTGGATGGTGCTGCCGGGGAGGTAGAATTGAGAGCGCTCGAGCCATGCAACAAAGGAACGATTATTAACAGGCGTCACCCTGCGAGGAACTGCGTGACACGTTCCGCCCCCGGCCCGCTCGTCCGCGCGCAAGACTGAGATACGGTTGAAGGCGGAAATCCTCGACGCATCACTTGCAGGCGACATTGGGCAGGGCGAGAATGGCGCGCACGGAACTCGAGAGCCGGACTCGTGCATCGTGTTCAAACGGAGTGCGCCGTATGGCTCGCGCATCCACGTCGTCGCAGCTTCCGCGTCGTCGCCGACTGCATTTTAGCCTGGTGACGCTATTCGTGCTGGTCACCGTCATCGGCGCGGCGCTCGCCATGGTCATGAATGAACTTGCTCCGGCGCACGGCAACAACAAGCGGCCATGGCCGTGCGCCGGTTGGGCGGCGACGCGAAGTTCGAGCAAACCTTGGCCGGATCGGAATCTAGCAGGATAATTTCCGGTTGGCTCCTCATTTTGTTCGGCGACCGGTACTTCGCGAACGTGGAGTATGCCTCGCTTGGCAAGAACGCCCGCGAGGAAGATCTCGATTGGCTTCAGGCGTTTCCGGCGCTGCAATCGTTGACCCTGAGCGAGATTCCACTTACGGAAGACGGATTCAGCAGGCTCGTCGGACTGGACAAGCTTGAGCAGCTCCGTCTCTCCAAGATTGGTATCGTCGATCAGGGCGTGCACGCACTCGCGCAGTTGCCCGCCTTGCGCACGGCGTGCCACCTTACACCCTTTTAGCGGATACCCTCACCACCAGGACTTTGTGGGGTGAATTGAATCAAGGAGAGTTCCGTGTCTTCGGCGAAAGACGCCATGATCGACATCATCGGGCGACAACCTGATGACAGTACCTACGACGAAATCCTTCGTGAACTCGCGTTTGCGCGCATGGTGCAACGAGGCCTGGACGACTCAGATGCTGGTCGGAGTGTTTCCGATGGCGATGTGAAACGAAAGATTGACTCGTGGCAGAAATAGTCTGGACGCTTGAGGCTGCTCGTTGTCTTGAGGACATCCACGACTACATCAGCACGGATAGTCCACTGCGGCGCACAAGGTGGTTTCAGGAATCTACGAGAAGATACAGCTTCTACGAACACATCCTCGTTTGGGGCAACGCTACGAACCAATTACCGACCGCGAGGTCCGGGAGACTCTCTACGGTCACTATCGGATCGCTTACCTCGTGAAGAATGAAGAACGCATCGAAATCCTCGGTATCTTTCATGTCGCCATGGACATCGAACGGTATTTGCAGTGAGAACCACTCGTTGTGATTGACGAAGAACCCGCTGATGGCATGGACCATCATCCAGGGGACCAGAAACAGACTCGTGTAAAGATGTTGTCCCCTCATCCAACGATCGATGCGTACCCAACTGATCGTGGTCATTCTCATGGCTCCCTCACAAAGCTCGCTGGCTCCATTACCGCGCCATGCGAGGTTACACAATCTGGCACGTTACGGTGCATCGGTCTCCGTATCGGTCGACAGGAACACTTCGTGGACGTCCAGCTTGCTGGGGCCCCGAAACATTTCCTTTGGTGCTCGGTTGGCGTGTGCTTCGGCGAACGCCTTGCTGCGCGTCCAGGCCACGAAGTTGTCCATCGCGCGCCACCAGGTCTTCACCTCATAGTAGCCTTCTGCTTCCTCATCATTCACGAATTCTCCCGACTCGTGATCAAAACGGACGGGCCGCGGGCGATGGACTTCATTGCGGATGAAGCCGGGTGCCTGGTCCACCAAATGAACTCGGTTGCGAAAGCGATCCTCGAAATCGATTTCATGTCCCTTGGCCACGGGAATGCGATTTGTCACCACGATCATTGGGTATTTCCTCGTCAATAAAACCAAAGGTCGCGCGCTTCGGATTGCGAAATTCCGCCTCGCCCAGTGTCCCAGGTGCACAGCACCCCAGGCTCACGCACATCCATTCTACCGGCGCTGCCGGGAAAGTGCTGCCCGCCGGCGGGCGGAACCGAATCCCGGGGGCCCGGCGCAGTTGCTCGGCGGGGCGCTACAGCGATATACTGTCGGGTGGTCACCATGTCATGTGGTACGAATACTGCCCGGTCCAGATCAATTGTTGATGACCAGAACATGTCCGCAGTCGACAAGACAAAAACATCACGAACGAAAGGCATGACAATCATGACGCGGCAGCGACGGGTCGGACGGCGTGAGTTTCTCGGCACCGCGGGGGCCTTGTTAAGTGCTCCCTACATCATTCCATCGGGCGTTTTGGCTGCGCCGGGAAGGCCGGGCGCCAACGATCGTATCACGCTGGCCCATATCGGTGTGGGTGGGATGGGTAGCGATCATATGGGACGCAGTCTCAAGTTCCACGAGCTGGGCACGGCCAACGTCGCGGCCGTCTGCGATGTGGAGCAAAACAGGCTTGCCGCTGCCGTGAAGCGGTGCGGCGATGCCGGAGTGCGGGCCGAGCCCCATGCGGACTACCGGTATATTCTGGAGCGGAAGGACATCGATGCGGTGATCATCGCCACGCCCGATCATTGGCATGCCGTACAGACAGTGCACGCTTGCGAGAGCCGCAAGCACGTGTACGTGGAGAAACCGTCGTCCGTCACCATCGAAGAAGGGCTGGCCATGGTCAAGGCCGCTCGGGAAAACAACTGCAAAGTGCAGGTCGGTGCCCAAGGGCGGAGCGGCATGCCGGCCTATTACACCTGCCGCGCCATTCGCAACGGGATCATTGGCCGGGTCACGAAAGTCGATTGCTGGCATTATGCCAATCCAGTCGACGAGCAGCCTGTGGCGGATAGTGCGCCGCCGCCCGGACTCGACTGGGATATGTGGCTGGGCCCACTGCCGTGGCGCCCGTACAACCAGCGTTATTGCCCCGGGACATTTCGCTGGTTGCTCGAGTCGGGAGGGGGGCAGATTCGCGATCGAGGAGCCCACCAGTTCAGCACGATTCTCTGGTGCATGAACGCGGACGATCAAGTTTCGTTTACGGTCGAGGCAACCGGCACGCCCCCGACGAAAGGACTGTGGGATTGTCCACCCGAGATGGACGTCACGTACCAGTTCAAAAACCCCGACTGGACGCTCATTTGGAGCCAGCCGGGCAGGGTGGCGGGGAAGACCGAGTTTGGGCAGGTGTTTTACGGCCAACAGGGAAGTTTGCTGCTGGAATGGGAAGGCGCTCGTAAATGGGCCGAACCGGAAGCCATCGACTTCCCGGTTCCTCCCGGCGGATTTGAGCCGTATACGCCTCGTCTCTATGAGGACTTTGGCATGAATCATATGGGGGAATGGCTGCAGTCCATCACGAACCCCGAACACCTTCCGAACGTCGATATCGAAATCGCTCACCGCACCGCCACACTCTGTATCCTGGGCAATCTTGCCTATATGCTTGGGCGAAAACTCGAGTGGGACGGAGTCCAGCAGCAGATTGTCGGCGACGAGTTCGCCAACCGATTATTGGGCAAGCCGCAACGGCACCCCTATCATTTGTGAGGAGTGAGTAGTGAGGAGTGAGGAGTGAGGAGTGAGTAGTGAGTAGTGAGTAGTGAGTAGTGAGGAGTGAGGAGTGAGTAGTGAGGAGTGAGGAGTGAGGAGTGAGGAGTGAGGAGTGAGGAGGGTGACTGGGAAGGCGGACTTTCTGTCGAACACCGTATCGCATTGAGCCACTTTGGCGGGGGGAGTGAGGGTTCACAATCGGAACGGTGGAGTCGTCGGTGCTTGCACGAAACGGAGAGTGGCTGCTGTTCTTCTCGACCGTCGTCAAGATGCCATCCGCTGCTGCCATCCCGCAGGAAGTTCCATCTTCGTCATTCCGTATTCCGTATTCCGCATTCCGCCATCCCTATTCGTTAGCGCGAATGTATTACCGCCCGAAGGGAAACGCCCACCCGACGTCGCCATGGATGTTCTCGTGTCGTTGCCCTGGCCTGGAGGGAGCCATCCACGTTCAGCCGTGAGAGAGTCCCGGGATCAAAAAGTAAGATGTACGATTGCACAGATACCGAGCTCGGCGCGGTCGGAACTCCGTGAACGGTGACAAAAAATGGAGGTGGCCTCGCACGGCACCCCGGCGGTATAATCCCTCACCAGTCCCGTTGTCGTGGGATATCACTCATGTCCGACGTTACGCGCATATTTTCACAAATTGAATCCGGCGATTCGTCTGCAGCGGAGCGGTTGTTGCCGTTGGTGTACGATGAGCTGCGAAAGCTGGCTGCGGCTCGACTGGCGGGCGAACGGCAGGGACACACGCTTCAAGCAACGGCCTTGGTGCATGAGGCCTATCTCCGGTTGGTCGATGTCGCCCAAGCGCCGCGTTGGGATTCGCGGGGGCATTTCTTTGCGGCGGCTTCTGAAGCGATGAGGCGGATTCTGTGGAACAAGCCCGACGCCGCAGGTCCGTGAAGCATGGGGGTGGGCACAAACGCCAAGAGATGGATGAAGCCGCCATGGCAGCCCCCTCGAACCAAGTCGATATGATCGCGCTGGACGAGGCCTTGCAGCGACTGGAGGTAGCGGATAGCGAGGCGGCCGAATTGGTCAAGCTGCGGTATTTCTCCGGTCTTACGCTCTCCCAGTCGGCGGAACTGATGGGATTGTCAACTCGGTCGGCCGAGCGATTGTGGGCCTTTGCCAAGGCGTGGCTGTATCGCGAAATAGGGCCCGACTGAGCGTTGGTTGCGACTTCGCACAACGCGTCTAAATCTCCCTGACGTAAGCACTTGTGACGAGGCGGGGGGCTGCTGGATTTTTTCCGCGATTTCCTGGCGGATTTCTGACCGATTTCTCGCATTGTTTTACATGCCCCAACTATTGGAGGTGACGGCGGTGGCCCCGTGACCGTGGTGGTAATGGGAACAGATCTTTCGATATCCGAGATTCGACTATGAGCGAACGATCCATTTTCCTTCGTGCCCTCGACATTACCGATGCGCAGCAGCGCAACGAGTATCTCGAGGGTGCCTGTGGTGGGGATTCTCGACGGCGTGCCCAGATCGAACGATTGCTGCGAGCCCACGATGAAGCGACGGACTTCCTGGAAGACGCCCCGGCGGATGTACACGCCACATTGGGCGTTGGAAACGATGCGAGCACATTCCAGGTCGGAGTGAACGGGGCGATCCTCGATTTCCTATCTCCCTGTGCCGATCCCCAGCGACTCGGCACGCTAGGGGGCTACGAAGTGATGGAGGTACTTGGCCAGGGGGGCATGGGGCTGGTGCTGCGAGCGTTTGATGTCAAGCTGAGCCGTGTCGTGGCGATCAAAGTGTTGGCCCCTGAGCTGGCGGCCAACGCCATGGCGCGCAACGATTTCTGCGGGAAGCGCGTGCCGCCGCCGCCATCACTCATCCCAACGTCGTCACGATCTATGCGGTTGATGAAACGCAGCGGCTTCCCTTCATCGTGATGGAGTGTGTGCAGGGGCAGACGTTGCAGCAAAAAATCGATGCGGTGGGGGCGCTGGAAATCGAAGAGATCCTGCGGATCGGCGCTCAGACGGCGCTTGGACTGGCGGCCGCCCATGCACAGGGCATTGTGCATCGCGACGTTAAGCCGGGAAACGTTCTGTTGGAGAACGGTATCGAACGTGTCAAGTTGACCGATTTCGGTCTGGCTCGCGCCACGGATGACGTGAACATCACGCAGACGGGCCAAATCGCTGGCACGCCCCAGTACATGTCACCCGAACAGGCGGAAGGAAGGTCGATCGATTACCGCTCCGACTTGTTCAGTCTCGGTAGCGTAATGTACGCCATGTGTACCGGACGTCCGGCGTTTCGTGCCGATAGTGCGCTAGCGGTTCTGCGGCGCGTCTGTGACGACGCACCACGCCCGATACAGGAAGTCAATCCAGAAGTCCCGGCCTGGCTGGTCGATATCGTCGAGCGGCTCATGGCCAAATTCCCCGAGCATCGTCTCCAAACGGCGGCCGAAGTTGCTCGTCTGCTGAACGACCACTTAGCGCACCTGCAGCAATCGACACTGTCGCCTCGTCCCTTGCGACTTCTCCCCACGAAGGCTCAAGCTCCCGCGCAAGAGACGGGCAAGCCGCCACGTCCAGGAGAAACGGTTGCCAGCCGTTCTCTCAACTTTTGGATGCTGACGGGCGCACTTGTTCTTGGGATTGCGTTGATACTCGTGGCAGGCACCGCGACTTTTCTCAGGTATGGGCTCGGCAATTTGCCGCCGGGGAATTCGGTGGTGCAACCGGATGGCATTCTGTTCGTCCATGTGGATGACCCAGAGGTTGTCGTTGTCGTCAGCGGTGACAGCCAGGTCCACACGGATGTCGCTGGAAAGGAACTTATCCTGCCCCCAGGGCGCTACCGGATCGTTGCCATGAAGAAGAACTCTGCGGTAGGCGTCAGGATGGACGAATATGTTGAGGTGCGAAGCGGAGTGAGGACAGTGTGGAAGCGGTCCTTTGGGCGAACTCCAGTCGTCGCACGCGAGCTGGTGATCAACAAGGACAAGGTTCATTTGGCGGAAGGACTGACGATTACAGGCTGGGGAGCGTCTCTCTCGCCCGACGGCACTCGCCTGGCTTGCAGCGTCCTTCAGAACCTGGAGGGAACACCACGCGAGATAATGGTTGTTGTTGATGTTGTCAGTGGGAAGCGGACCATCCTGACCGAGCAAGGCAAGGACCCGGCCTGGTCGCCGCTGCCGGGCGGCCCCGTTGCCTTTGTCCGTATTGGTGAAGCGGGGGAAGAAGTCTGGCTGGTTGAGGCTGACGGCAGTAACCCACGAAAACTGACACAGGGAGGGTTCCCATCCTGGTCTCAGGACGGTAAGACCCTGTACTGTTACCATCAGCCGTCGGCGGAAGTCCGAGCGGTCGCGGTTGAGGATCCGCAGGCTGTGCCTCGCACGATCTGGAAGAGCCCCGGTACGTTATATCCCGCTGTATCGCCTGACGGCAAATATGTGGTGGTCCGACTCGGAGCAAAAGGTGAACAGATGGCGATCGTGGACTTGGCGTCAGGACAAACCGTCTGTCGCGTCGCCACTCCTGGTTGGGATGGGCTATTGCCTAGTTGGTCGCCCGGCGGTCGCTATCTGGGGTTCGGTAGCTACGCGGTTCGCGACGAACAGGGACTCTGTATCCTGGACCTCCAAGCAGGGGAAGCACGCCAGGTGATGACCGGCCAGATGACGATGCCGCGGTGGTCCGCCGATGGGAAACGGGTCGTGATCGATAACCGCCCAAATAAGAAGCTGATTGTTATGGAGACTGAAGACCTGGGACTCTCACATTAGCGTGTCAGTTGGTGACATGCGCACGGTGCGCACATCGTGGGAGCCCAACCGCTGGATGGGGAACGATCAGGGTGTTCGACGATCAACTGCGCGCGTGGGACGCGCATCACCGTCCGTCCACTGTTTGACCGATCCCTCGATTCGCAATGGCGGGGTGATGACCGTTCCATCTCGCACGACGAGATAGGCATCCGCACCGGATCGACTATCCCAACTGAGCGTGGCATGGCCCTTTGCTGCGACGCTATTCGAGATCTTCGACCGCTGTCCTTGCGGGCCGATGGCGACAAGTGCGTAATCCCTTTTCCCGGAGCCATCGTCCCGGACAACGCGAGGCATCTGGGGGGCATCGAGTGCATGAGTCGCCATGGTTCCTCCCCACAGTTGCAGCACCTCGGATGGATAGGGGAGCCCTCCGCCTCCATATCCTCCACCTCCCACCGACATCATTCCCTGTCCCACGATGGCATCGGTCAGCGGTTCGGGATGATTGGGGCGGAACGATTGGAAACGTAATCGCCCCGGGTGGTTTTCGCCGGTCCAGGAGTCCTGTGGTACTTCGCTGTATTCGAGCCCTTCGCCTTGGATGATGGCCATTTGTCTCCAGGCACCGTTGATCCAGCAGTTCCAGGAAATATGGCCGGGCGCTCGATGGATGGAACCGTCACGGTTAACGCTTTGAAAACGCGTATCGAATGGATCGTCCACCTCGCTCTGAATCAACCGTCCGCGAACCCACAGTCCGGATCGGCCAGGACCGCCCCCTCGCGCAAATGCCGCGCGGCACCATTTGTTCCGTAAAACCCTCTTCCCAGGGCTGTCCCGTATCGGAAACGATCAGCTCGCCTCGGACAACGAGCCGATCGACTTCCAGTTCGGCAACCCGTGGCGGAATAACTTGGATCAAGCCCAACGTTGTGGCGGCGGATATAGCTGCGGTAATCAGATGACTCTTCACGATCGTGACTCCAGTAGTAGTAGGGTGTGCCAAGCTCGCCTCGAGTACCGATGTCTTGTCGATGACCATGAAGGCGAGCGCCGGCACACCAGAATGTGTTCGGAACCCTATGATACGCTGCAACTGGATCACGGCACAGCAATTCAAGTTTGCTTAAGTCGTGCGGATCGTCTGCGGCCAGCGAAGGGTTCGTCATCATGGCGTGGTTTTGGAATCCTGTTCCAGTGTGGAGGAACACTTGCGGTTAGCGATTACGGCTGCGAGAATGCTGCCATTGCCGTGCGGACTATCGCGAAGAAGCCTGACGAAGTGCTGCCGCGCAGTTGTTTTTTACCCCGGGGCATCGCATCCTCGCTGTGGCAGTGCCAGGAAGATCCCCAGGCGATTCCACAACGACGAGGCCGGTCGGCCCGAAGACGCTACGTAGTACCCAAATGGAGCTGTAACTGTGAACGACGATCTCCATTCTCTGGTGATGGAACTGCCTGTCTTCGATGTGCATGAGCACCACATGCCGGACATTCTCTGCCATCGAGACGTTGGCCTGCTCACGCTTCTCTGGCAAAGCTACGGGGGTTGGACGCAGGCTCGTCCCTATCCTCTATCGTCGGAGACTCAGCTCGGGGATCCCATGGTGGCCAGCTTGGCGGCAGGCGGCTGGCAAGAGGTATCCAGGTTTGTCGAGCAGAGTGGATCCAGTTCGTTTGTCCGGAATCTCGTCTCGGCTCTGACGGACTTATACGATCTTGATGACGATGGCATAACACCCGGCAACTGGCAGCAGTTGGATGCCGAGATTCGTCGGCGACACCAGGACGACAACTGGTGCCGTGAGGTATTGGACCGGGCCGGTATCAGCCGGATTATTACCGATCCATTCACCGATCCGCTGCTGGATGCGCGGGAGGCCTTAGGAGAGCGATACTCATCGGTCTTTCGCATCAATGCTTTGGCATTTGGCTGGCATCCTCAATCGCGGGACCACAACGGCAACAGCGCGCACGAGTTCGCACAGCGCATCGGCTGCCGGCTCAGCACGTTTGAAGATTACCTTGCCATGCTCGAACGGTTAGTGGACACGCTGGCTGATCGGCATCAGGTTGCGCTGAAGAATGCCTTGGCGTATGATCGATCGGTCAACTTCGACGATGTGGACGAATCGTTGGCGCGCCAGGCCTGGGGCCAAGTGCATCCGACGGTGGACCAGCGCAAGGCCTTTGGCGATGTCGTGGTGGATCACCTCTGCCGACTTGCCGGCGAGCGGAACGTCCCGGTCCAGATGCATCTCGGTTCGGCGCAGATCCGCGGTTCGCATCCGATGAATGCCGCCGGGCTGATCGAACGGCACCCGGATACCCGTTTCCTGCTGATGCACCTGGCATTTCCCTGGAGTCGCGATTTGCTGGGGATGGCGTTTGTCTACCGCAATATCTGGCTCGATCTGACCTGGTCCGCGCTGCTGAGTCCGACGTACTTCAAGCAATCACTTCACGAAGCAATTGAAGTGCTTCCCGACGAATCACGACTGATGATCGGCGGTGATAACTGGCATGTTGAGGAGACCTACGGCGCGATTCGCTCACTGCGTCGCCTCATCGGCGAGGTGTTTCAGGAGAAGGTCGATAACGGCTATTTTCAACCAGCGGACGCCCGGCGGTTGGTCCGCAAAATCCTCGCCGACAACGCCACGCAGTTCTTCAATTCTGGCGGATAGCACGCTGGATGCGGATGGGGGGATTCAGTTGCTGGCCGTCGGCCGCGGATATGTGGATATTGCGCACGACATCCATGCCTTTCACGACGCGTCCAAAGGGGGCAAAACCCTGTCCATCCGAATTCCGCTGGCCCGCAAAGTCCAGGTCTGGCTGATCACCCACGCAAATGAAGAAGTGATCCTGGGCGGTGTCCGCGTCGAGTCGTGCCATCGAGACCGTGCCATCCGCATGCCTCAGACCGCTGTCGCGGGTCCGTTCCAGCGGAATCGCCGGAAAGAGTTCCGTCTGTCGCGAGGGATCGGCCCGCGCCTGTATCACTTCGATCTTTACTTTGTCATCCGGCTGATTCTGCATATTCACCGTGCGAAAGAAGACGCCATCGTTGTAATAGCCTTCATGTACGTAGCGAAGAAAATTCTTCACCGTTAACGGGGCGTGGATGGCGTCCAGTTCCAGTTCGATGTCGCCCAACTCGGTCTGGATTAATACTTGAGGGCCATCGGGGATCGGTTCCTGCCGCCAGCGGAATCGCGGCGATTGAGCCGGGTTGAATCCTGCCAGGTGAGCTCGTTGACGAGTGAGATTCAATGGTCGGATCGCCCGCCGGACAGCGAAATCGGAGGCGCAAGACCCGTACTACCGTCTCGCGGTCCGGCATTCGTTACGGGTGCCGTATCCACGCATGTCGGGCTGCCGGTGGACGTATCGACCCATCACCCCGGCCGCCCATTACGCCGACCCGCATTACGCCGACCCGCATTACGCCGACCCATTGCGACAACCCGTGAGTCACGCCGAATCTTCGTGAATCCGCTCACACAGAGCCCGACTTCCGCCACTGCCAAGATTTTGCGACTTGACCTGCGGCGTGGGACGCCTAGAAATTCTTAGGGTCTTCGTCCCGATATCTCGTCTTGCGCAGCTCGGAAATCCCATGTCGCCTGTCCGTTCCTATCGCCTGAACCGGTTCTGCTTGCGTGGTGAAACGCGGCAGCACCGAGTTTATTGGAGCGTGGGCGTGGCGGTCACGGCGGGGCTGCTCATGCTCTGCCTGCCCCTTGGGCCCGTCTCCCAGGCCGTTGCCAGCTGCGGGGACTGGTTGGCACATCCCGTGACCACGTCGGGCGACGCCGCTTCCGAGAGGGTGATGAGCGGCCAGGCCGTGCCGGAAAACGTCCAGCTGCGGCGATGGGGCAGGTCGCTGGGCGAGCGACCTGCAGGTGGGGACCGATGGCCCGACAGCCCCTGCCAAGGGGGACGGTGTGAGCAGGCTCCGGTCCCGCCGATGCCGCCGGTTCCTGTGCGAATGGGGGGTGTGGAGCATCAGTTTGTGGATGCTCGAGCACGGCGCGACGCGCCATTCGATTCTGCCAGCCTGCTTCTTGCTCTCGAGGACTCTGGGGCGGCCTTGCCGGGGTTTCCGTATCGTATCCGGCGGCCCCCGAAGATCTGACTCCCGACGGTATTTCCCTGCGTTCGATCTGCACAGTGCATTTCCCGCATTTCCCTGCAAATCGCACCTCACTGCATCGCGCACCGCTGTGCAGCAGATGACAGGGTCGACCGCCACTCACGAGTAGCTGCTCGATCGGGCCATGCTGCGATCAAGTTTGTCTCAGGTTTTGTTGCTGAGGCGGGACTCTTCACGATGCCAGGACGTAGCCAGTCGCGCTCTGCCGTGACAGCCTTCTGCCTTAACAGGTCTGTGTGATCGGGTTGTTCATCTTCTTGGGAGATTGCAGCGTGTCTGGATCCTCGGAAACATCACAACGCTCGCAGCCAGAAGCGCCGGTGCCGCGAGTAGCTGGCAAAAAGAAATACGTGCGCACGGTCGGACCGAAGCTGCGCATGGTGTTGTACGCGATTTTCGCGTTAGTCGCCCTGATGGGAGCGAACGCAGCTTATCTGGCCAGCATCACTGCACTGGAATGGGCGCAAGGCCGGACGTACCAGGACTATTTCTATCAATACATGTTCCTTGCGCATCTGGTGCTAGGCTTGGTGCTGATCACGCCGTTTCTCTGTTTTGGAATCATCCACATGTTGGCGGCCCGCAACCGACGCAACCGCCGTGCCGTGCGGATTGGCTATGCGCTGTTTGCGGTCGCCTTGCTGGTGCTGATCAGTGGAGTGCTGTTGATGCGAATCAGCGGTTTTGAGTTGAGGCAGCCGGCGACGCGACAGACCGTCTATTGGCTGCACGTGATTTTACCGCTGGGGACGTTGTGGCTCTACTGGCTCCATCGGCTGGCGGGGCCGAAGATCAAATGGCGTATTGGCGCAACCTACGTGGCGTTTGTCGCAGCCACCGTATTGGCGATGGTCTGGGTGCACACGCTCGACCCGCGGCAATGGTTTGCCCAGGGGCCGGAAGACGGAGTCAAGTATTTTGAGCCTTCCCTGGCGCGGACCATGACGGGAAACTTCATTCCCGCCCGTAGCCTGACGAATGACGAGTATTGCCAGAAGTGTCATGCGGATGTGCACCGTGGCTGGAGCGACAGCGTGCACCGCTTCAGCTCGTTCAATAATCCACCCTACCTGGCCAGTGTCAACGAAACGCGTGACGTCGCCTGGCAGCGTGACGGGAACGTGCAGGCTTCGCGCTGGTGTGCCGGCTGTCACGACCCGGTACCATTTTTCAGCGGCGCGTTCGACGATCCGAAGTTCGACACGATCCATCATCCGACGTCACAAGCGGGGATCACCTGCACCGTGTGCCATGCGATTACGAATGTCAACAGCGCCCGTGGCAACGCCGACTACACGATCGAAGAACCGCAGCAATATCCGTTTGCCTACAGCGACAATCCTGTTCTCCAATGGATCAATAATCAGCTGGTGAAAGCCAAGCCGGAATTCCACAAGAAGACGTTTCTCAAGCCGTTCCACAAGACGGCGGAATTCTGCAGCGTGTGCCACAAGGTTCACCTTCCCTATGCCCTGAATCACTACAAGGAATTCCTGCGTGGGCAGAACCACTACGATCCGTATCTCTTGAGCGGTGTGTCAGGGCACGGAGCACGCAGCTTCTACTATCCCCCGGAAGCGCAAACGAACTGCAACGGTTGCCACATGCCATTGGTTCCTTCGGACGATTTCGGTGCCAAGTTCTTTGGTGATGCGAAGGAGCTGAGCATTCACGATCATCTCTTCCCCTCGGCCAATACCGGGATTGCCTGGTTGCGCGATCGCTCGGACGTGATTGCGGCGCACCAGAAGTTTCTCGAGGGGACGATGCGGGTGGACATCTTTGGCCTGCGGGAGGGAGGTGAGATCGATGGTAAGTTGACTGCTCCCTTACGGCCCTACCGTCCCACTCTTGACGCCGGGCAGCAAGTACTTGCTGGAAACGGTTATCCGCACGGTGAAGTTGGGCCACCTCTTTACGCAGGGGACGGTCGATTCAAACGAAGTCTGGCTGGACGTAACGGTCACCTCGGGAGATCAAGTCATCGGACGCAGCGGCGCCATGGATGCCGAGAAATACAACGAGGTCGATCCGTGGGCTCACTTCGTCAACGTCTTCATGCTGGACAAGGATGGCAAGCGAATCGATCGCCGCAACGCTCAGGATATTTTCACTCCACTCTACAACCACCAGATTCCGCCCGGGGCGGGACAGACCGTCCACTACGAGCTGCAATTGCCCACCGACCTGCACGACAGCGGTGACCGTCGAGGTCAGGCTGCAATACCGAAAGTTCGATCAGCGTTACATGGACATCGTCGCGCAAGGAAACGAAAAGCTCGGCCGCATCATTCGCGGACACGAGCCGGGGCAACCCTACCGCAACGATCTGCCTGTCACGACACTTGCTTTCGACCGCGTGACGTTTCCCGTCGCAGGTGTCGACATGAGTGTGACCAATCCGGATTGCGAGATCCCCGTCTGGCAACGCTGGAACGACTACGGCATCGGCTTGCTGCTGAAGGGCAAAGGCGGAACTCCGGCAGGCCGCCGAAGCGTTCTCCGAACTGGAAAAGTTGGGCCGGTGGGATGGTCCCCTCAATCTGGCGCGCGTCTACGACACGGAGGGGCGGATTGACGAGGCGGTCGCGGCGCTGCAGCGAGCCGCTGAACATAGCGAGGAAGACGGTTTCCCGCGGTGGACGTGGGCGTGGCTCAGCGGCGTGGTGAACCGGCAGCAAGGTCATTTGGAGGATGCGATTCACAATTTGCGCAGCGTGCTGGAAGACCGCACGCCGGAGATGGATCGCCGCAAGTTCGATTTCAGCCTCGACTTTCAAGTGATCAATCTCCTCGGGCAAACGCAGTTCGATCTGGGACGGCTGCGCGCAGGCAAGGTCGCGTCGAGGAGGCTCGGCAGCTCTGGCAGCGAGGCGGTCGAATCGTTCCAAAGAACGTTGACTATCGACTCAGAGGACGTGACCGCCCATCACAACCTGCAATTGCTTTATGCCGAATTGGGTGACCAGGAAAATGCACTCAAGCACGAGCGCTTGCATCGTCGCTACAAATCGGACGACAACGCTCAAGGCGTGGCCGTCCGGCAAGCGCGCGAGCTTTACCCAGCGGCCAATCATGCGGCCGAAGCAGTAGTCAAGTATTCGCTACAACGCCCCGGCGCGCCCGGTTATCACGTGACAGAGAAGGTCACGGCATCTACAGAAATAGTGCGAGGTGATGATGACTGACAATGCCACCGTCATGCAAAATGATTTCGATCCAGAAACGGAAGAACGCGACGACGCGGTCATCGGAGCCGCGTTGCGCTGGTCACTGGTCGTGTTGCTGGTGATTGCCGTCATCGCCGGGGGCGCCGTTTTCCTACTCACACGCCCGGCTGCTCCTCCGCCGATGAAGAAGACGGAGTTGGCCCAAGCTCAGATTCGCGAAACAACCCGCCTGGCTGTTCCCCAGGTGCGGTTCACCGACATTACCGAGTCGGCGGGGATTCACTTCCGTCATGAAAACGGGGCGTGTGGCGGTAAGCTCCTGCCAGAGTCGATGGGAAGCGGCTGTGCTTTCTTGGATTTCGACAATGATGGAGACCAGGACCTGCTCTTCGTCAATTCAGAATGCTGGCCACTGGATCGCACCCACCGTGAGCGCCAGGCGGTGGATACGATGGCCCTCTATCGCAACGACGGTACGGGCAAGTTCGAGGATGTCACGGCTGGCTCCGGGTTGGATATCTCGCTGTATGGTATGGGAGTTGCCGTGGGGGACTATGATGGGGATTCTCGCGCCGATGTGTTCTTGTCGGCAGTCGGTGAGAATCATTTGTTCCACAACGATGGTGAAGGCAAGTTTCACGACGTCACCGTGGAAGCCGGAGTCGCGGGGGATGCGCGGGAATGGAGCACGAGTTGTGGGTGGTTGGACTACGACAATGACGGTGACCTGGATTTGCTGGTCTGCAACTACGTGCAATGGTCGCGCGAGTACGACGAGTCGCAGGATTTTCGGTTGACCGGGGGGGGTCGAGCTTATGGGCGTCCGCAGAACTTTGCCGGAACGTTTCCCTATCTCTACCGTAACGAGGGAGATGGCCGCTTTCGTGAAGTGGCGGAGGAAGCGGGGCTGTGCGTACGAAATCCCGCCACCGGGGTGCCGATGGCCAAGTCGCTTGGCGTGACCTTCGCCGACTGTGATCAGGATGGGCGGATCGACATCTTCCTGGCCAACGATACCATTCAGAATTTCCTGTTCCACAATCAGGGAGACGGTTCCTTTCAAGAAGTTGGTGCGGTGACCGGTGTCGCTTTCGACATGGATGGCAACGCCCGCGGTGCCATGGGCATCGACGTCGCTCGTTTTCGCAACAATGATGCGATCGGTGTGGCCATCGGCAATTTCTCCAACGAAATGACAGCACTTTACGTTTCCTATGGCGACCAGATGCGATTCATGGATGAGGCCATATCATCGGGTTTGGGGCCCAGTACGCGATTGGAGTTGACATTCGGCGTCTTCTACTTTGACTACGACCTCGATGGACGCCTCGACCTGTTCGCGGCCAATGGGCATGTGGAAGAAGACATCAATCGCGTTCAATCGAGCCAACACTACGCGCAACCTCCCCAGCTCTTTTGGAATTGCGGTAGGGAACAGGAGACGGAGTTCCTCCCGGTGGGGGCCCATGACTGCGGCCCGGATCTCGTGAAACCGCTTGTCGGCCGCGGTGCCAGTTTCGCTGACGTGGATGGCGATGCCGATCTCGACGTGGTTATCATGGCCTGTGGGCAAGCACCGCGACTGTTGCGCAATGACCAGCAGGAGAAGCATCACTGGTTGCGATTCAAGTTGGTCGGCACGCGCTGCAACCGTGACGCCATTGGAGCCTGGATCGAAGTCGATCTGGAGGACCATTCCTTGCGTCGGCAGGTCATGCCGACGCGCAGTTATTTGTCTCAGAGTGAGTTGCCGGTGACCATTGGCTTGGGCGATGTGGATAGCGTGCGACGAGTGATCGTGCACTGGCCCGATGGCTCCCAAGAAACAATCGATGACGTGCCAGTCGATCGCGCATGCGAGATTGTGCAGTCGCACGTAGTGGCGGCTTCCGGCTAATCAGAAGACGAAGCGCTCGTCCGAGTTGTTGCTGCGTGGCGCTGATGATGTCGTTTATCGTGTGCCATTTGTTGCCGGTTAGTCCGATGATCACCAGGGTGTGTCGTGGTTCACCGGGAGCACCTCGGCTACTTCGCTCGTCCCAGGACAACGACGACGCTGCCGTCGTTGTCGCCCAATTGCGACCATTCATCACGACAGCGCAGGTAGAGTCGGCCATTGCAGGGCGGTCGGAAGTCTCCCTCGTCGTCCAGTTCGAAGGGATCACTCAACTGGTAATCCTTCATCACGATTCCTTCGAGCCGTCCACGACCTTGAAGATCGCCGCCGGCATCGGTGGCCGCGGTCGCGGGATCTGTTCGCCACGATCCTCGTGTCTTGTAGTGATACCTTTCGCCATCGATAACGAACAGTCCGGACGCCTGGTACCCCCGCGCGGCCGCAATCCTGACGCTCACACCACGCCCGTTCTCGGCACAGCGAAAGCGTTTATCCCAGTCCCATCGACAGAGGTCGACGCGATAGCCGAGATCGAAATGACGGAAAGTGAAATCGTATTCGAAGGCGAGTTCGTCGATTACGGGGTCAAACAACTCGGCAAATGTGTCGGCCTGCTTGGCCAGATAGGCTTGCCCCAGCGTCTTGAATTTCGCTTGGTAGTTGGGGTTGTGAAAGAGCAGATGACAGGCCAGCCAGCTCCAGCCATAAGCTTCCCTCAGTTGGTCCAGCTCCCGCACGTCTTTCTCATTCCAGTTGCTGAGCGGGTCCATGCCGACCAAATGCTGCTGGCTATTCTGTTTATCCATCAGGGAACTGGCGAGGTGTTCGGCGAAAGAATTTCCTCGGACAATTTCGCATATCGGTTTCGGAGTACCCGATTTCAGCTGTGCCAACAGTTCCGGCGGACAGTGAATGCCGGCGTCCTTGCCCTGACCATAAGCGAACACCTGTGCGATTCCTTCGCGATACCAGGCTGGGCCGGTGAGCCCAAATGTCTGACCGCAATAGGCGTGCACCGTTTCGTGTTCTGCCACGCCCAACCGCGACGAAGCCAGCACAGTCGCCTTGCTGCGAGCGTGAATGCCAGCCCCCTCTTCGTCCATCAGGGTAACACCACCGATCCGATCCACGATCAGGGCGCTCATCGGATGAGGCAACTCTTCATCGAGACCAGTTCTCGAGGTCTTCCACCACGTAGCATTCGATCAGCCCACGGGCCGGACGGCGCCAGTAATTGCTGGTCTGCTCAAGCATGTCTTCCAATCGCGCCAGCAGTTTACTGGTCTCGTCCGGCGACATGTCCGTGTGTACCGCGAAGTGCGCCGACCGCTCCGTGTGCACCGTGCGCACGATCTCTTCTGCTACCCCAACTCCCACGTGGGATCCAGACAGCGCGATGGCCAACAAAAGACGTATGGTCAGCGACAGACGCCCCTCGGCTGCTTGCTCGAATCCCATGAGACCTCGTTTCAATCCATAAAAAAAGCAGTATCCACGACCACTTGACCGCGCATCGAAGCGCCAACGTAATTTCCATGTCCGCCGATAACCAGACAG
Source organism: uncultured Planctomycetota bacterium (assembly GCA_963700515.1). Classification (GTDB taxonomy): domain Bacteria; phylum Planctomycetota; class Planctomycetia; order Pirellulales; family Pirellulaceae; genus JAJRVM01. The sequence goes on from CAVOXY010000012.1 coordinate 37,405, forward strand.
TTTCAGCGGGATGTCGCCGACAAGCGACGAAGAAAGCCAGAGAAGAAGAGCTGAGATGGGCTCAACAGGACTCTATTTCCAACACCTTCCTAGAACGTTCGAGCGGCATGTTTCCAGGACAGAAACGAATCGGCTGTCCCCCGCGCACTCTTCGAGCAGCTATAAGTCTGTCGAGCCACGAAGACTGACCGTAATGCCTCGCATCCGGTAGAAAAGATTCGGTCGCGAGTTTTCCGGACAGGATCTCGTCCGTTGGAAGACGGGCACTACCTCAGTCTAACTACCTGCCCGTTATCTGCAATCACCCTTCTAGGGATTCACCTGCCCTCGATGCGACTAGCGAACGAACCAACGATGAAGTCACCGAGTGGCTGGGATGCCCGTGATGCTCAGTTGGTCGACCATCAACTGGCCCGTGGCTCCAAACATGCCGACGATCACGGTTCCTAGTCGTGCCCGTCCCGGCACGGGGATCTTGATGCTCTGCCGCGACCAGTCGTGATCGCCTTCCCAGGGCCCCAAAGAGACTTGCCGAATCGAACCTCGATTCTCGTCGTAGAACGTGACTTCGACGCGAGGCAGTGCGTCCTTGCCGACCGTACTGGCAACCCGTTGCGCTCGTACGTGCGCCGACAACTCGATGCTGCTCAGGACGCGCCCGTCAACACCAAAGGCTTGCAGAGCGTGGCAATTCTCGCCCGGAGTGTTGTTCGCGAGCAGCAGCACGTGCTGGCCGCTCGTTGCCGTCGGCTCGCGGACGATCGAGGCTTGCCGGACGTAGAACCAACCGGCGATGTCGCCATCCGCCGCCAATTCCTCAAAGTCGCCGTTCACTACTCGGGGCATGCCCGAGTCATCCTTGCGAATGCGTAATGCTTCGGCCTGTCCCGTCATCGGTACGAAGAAAGTCGCCTCGAGCTTCTCCTTCTGCAATTGGCCGTCGATCTTGCGGAAGAGGTACAGCGTCTGCTGGAAACGCTGGCCAAGCGGGACAACGAGTCGACCACCTTCCTTCAGTTGCTCGACCAACGCTGGAGGCACCTTCTCGGGCGAACAAGTCACGATGATCTTGTCGAACGGGGCTCGATCTGGCCAGCCAAGATAACCGTCGCCGATCTTGGTCTGCACATTCTCGTAGCCCAGGTCCTCAATCGTGCGTGCGGCCCGCTTTCCCAGCGGCTCCACAATCTCGATGGAATATACCTCCGCCACCAGGCGACCGAGAACCGATGCCTGATAGCCGCTCCCCGTACCGATCTCCAGGACTCGGTCGGTCGGCTGTGGCTCGAGTTTCTCCGTCATGTAGGCCACAACGAAGGGGGAGGTAATTGTCTGGCCGTACCCGAGCGGCAATGCCGCATCTTGATAAGCATACTTGCGCTGATTGGAAGGAACAAACAAGTGTCGCGGTACTTCCCGCATGGCGTCCAGGACCCGCGGATCACGAATGCCTCGCCCAGCCACTTCGGCCTGCACCATCATCTGACGCACTCGCTCGAACGTGTCCGTTCGCTGTGCGCCGACGGCTGCGTCCCTCGGGCCAGCCAGGGTAGCAAGGAAAATCAAACTGACGCGGGATAATATGAGTGGCAAAGGACGCAATAGATGACTCCTGGCAGTGTCACGGGATCTGCTCAGTCTAGTTGCCATCTGCCCAACGTGCAACAATCTCAGGGGGGATCTGCGAGCTTGACAGGGTGGGGGAGTGGGGGAGTGATGGAGTGGGGGGGGCACGCTAATGCTTGTCTGCGTTGAGAGTTCTTGTAGTCTCAATCCAGTCGCCGTGATCGCGTTTGCGCTCGAGACTCTCTATCAGCTTGATCAGCCCGTTTTCTAGTCGGAAAGCCAACGCGTCGAGACGTTCAAATTCGCTTTGGTTAATCTGTTGCGCTTGGTGGTAAGATGAGTAGCCAGAGACGCTTTCACCCAACGATCCCAGTGCAATGTTCAAGAATTGCAAGTACTCTCGCCACGATCGCCGACAGTATCCTTCGGCGATGTTGCGGTGGATGGAATCGGCTGCCGAAATTGCCTGTGAAGCTACTTTTTTGCGCTCAAATGGCCAGGCATCTACGGCTTGACAAGTCAGATGATACAGTTCCACGGCGTCTTGCCAGACGCGCAATCGCTGATAACCCCGATTCTTATTGCGCCGTTCGTACTTGTAACCCACCATTGCACTACCTCCAATCCTCCAATCCTCCACTACTCCAATCCTCCAGTCCTCCAGTCCTCCAGTCCGCCCGGCCCCCCGCTACTCCCGGCCACCCCGGCGCGTGTGCACGGTGAACCGAATCTCCGTCTGCTCATCAAGCTGCCCAGCAAACTCGGCAATTCTCTGCAGCGCCAGCCACTGGTTTTGTACCACCGGCAATTCAAGCTGTTGAAGTTGAATCTCCTGTTCGAGGACCTTCAGACGCATGCGCGCCGTCTTTACCGCCGCAAGTGGTTTGTTACCAGGCGAAATCAGCCACGTTTTCAGACGCCGCCGGGCCGAGGCGAGGGCAACGAGTCGTTGATGGAGGTCCTTTACCCGACGCTGAAGTGACCGTCCGGTACGCTCAATGCGATTCTGCGTCAGTTCAATGGTCTCACCGCCCTGCAGAACGACTTGCGGTGAGACCCGCAATGCCAGTTCGTCTCCTCTTGTCACGAGAGACAAGCGGATTCGCACGCCGGAAGGTTCTTTCAAGATGATATCTACCGGCTCCCCGTATTGGACAACACCCTCGCGTGGTGCGAGATGATGTGGTGAGGGAAGGCTCTTGACCTGTATGTTGGCGATCTCCACGTCCTTGCGATCCGCGTTGATTTGCAGCGGCACGAATGTCTCTTTCTTGGACAGATCGATTAACACACGGGTGCCCTGGCCCCGTGGGGCTTCGGTGCGGTTGCCGGGAACTGGACCTGCTCGGACCATGGTACCGGCAGAAGCCGGCCAGCAGGAACTCAGGGCGATCGACAGCAGGCAAGAACACCAGCCTGACCAGCCGACGGAGAGTGGTCGTCGACTCCCCGGGGCGGTGGAATTGCCACTGTAAAACGACCGTTCGTCCATCCCGTTCCTCCCGGGCTTGCCGTGTCACGTCATCCACCGCGTCACAGCGAAGAGGCCAATGTGCAGGCGAATTCTCAGCGCCAGGCGATGCCCAGCCCGCCTCGCGGGCGCTCAGCGAACTAGGGTTGGTACGTCCCTCTCCTGATGAATCACCAGTTGCGTGCCTCACCCCTCACCGGAATGGCGAAAATTCCGAAAAATGTAACGGCCGTCGCGGGAGATGTGGACGGAGCAGATTTCGTCGACCGTAGAAACACGCGGGGGGCAGAAAGGTGTTCTTGGCCAAGATCTTCTTGCCGTCCATCTTTCACCGTTCCACGGACCTGGGACCTCGCTCTCGGACGCGCCTGGCTGCTACGGTCGTGTCGACGACGCTGGCCCTCGCCCCCTCAACTTGCTACCACTTTCAGCTCAACTCTGGCCCGGTGCCACCGTGCTCGATACGATAGACGCGTCGGGACGCGATGGATGTGGAATGTGCCCTGGGGGGTGAGACGAGCAAATGCCTGAACTGCCTGAAGTTGAGACGATGCGGCGCGGTGTGCTGGAAATCGTAGGGGCGCGGGTTGCCGGAGTGCATCGTCCTCCCTGCAAACTCCGATCGATCGGACTATCGCCCCAGCTGGCGGTCTTTCGAAAACGCGTTGTGGGCGCGGCGGTGCAACAGATCGATCGGCTGGGGAAACGGCTCCTGCTGTGGCTCGACGGTGATCAAGCGATTGTGTTCGAGCCGCGGATGACGGGGCTGGTCCTGCTCGCTGACCCGCCCAGCCAGGAGCACTTGCGATTTCGTTTGGACTTGCAGGGGGGAAGAGTGTTCCATTTGTGGTATTGGGATCGGCGCGGGCTGGGATCGGTGCGATTGTTGAGCCGCGAGCAGATTCAACAGCAACTGGGGCCGTCCCGACTGGGCCCCGACGCGCTCACCCTGGATGCCGCTCAACTGCGCGAGCGACTCGTACGTCGCCGCTCGCCGATCAAGGTAGCCTTGCTGGACCAAAAGGCATTGGCGGGCGTCGGCAACCTGTATGCCTCCGAGATTCTGCACCTGGCCAGGATTCATCCGGGGACACTCTGCCACAGGCTGACACGCTCACGGTGGCAGGCTCTGGCCAACAGCATGCGGCTCGTACTGGAAGAGGCGATACGCTACGAAGGCTCGACGTTGGCCGACGGAACCTATCGGACGGCACTCAACAACGCCGGCGGTTACCAGAACCATCACCGGGTTTACGATCGTGCCGGACAACTTTGTCCGACCTGCCAGGAGCGGCAAGTCCAACGCATCGTGCAGGCACAACGCTCGACGTTCTTCTGTGCCGCTTGCCAAAAGCGATAGGGCCGGCTGGCGTTGGATTGCTGGTCATTGGTCATTGGTCATTGGTCAGGTTGGTCATTGGGGTGTGGGTGCCAAGCGAGCCTTGCGTCCCGATAGCTGCTTGTACCGAGCAGAAAGGCGGGCGCCGGCACACCAGAATGCGGTTGGCATCGGAGATAAAGCCTCGCGTCGCGACCGGGCGTCGGATCACCCACGACACGTCCTGTTGCGGTCCTCATATTCAGTGGTGTACGCATTCCAGTGTGCTGGCGGTCGCTGTTGTGTTTCCGGAGGGGAGGACGACGTGTTGGGCGACCTCGGCACACTTTGCGATGGCGCGCTCCAGCGTCACACCAGTCGCATCAGCAGCTCGCCGACCATCACTCCCAGGAACGTTCCGATCACGTAACCCCAGATGCCGACAAGGATTGCCGGGAGGACCAGTGCCGGCCAGCCCTTGGCGATCGCCATCGCAGCTGCTGACGGAGCGCCTCCCAGCGTCGCGTTGACGCACAGCAGGAGTTCCTCCAAATCGATCTTCAGCAACCTTCCCAACGAGAGTGTCACCACCAAATTCGTTACCGCCATGATCAGACAGAATAAGAACAGCAGCGGGACATTCCTCAGCACCGCAATCAGATCTGCGGGCAGGCCGACGGTGAAAAGAAATACATACAGCATGAAACTGCCCATTTCTTCGGCACCGTTGATCTTCCCGACCCAGCGATGCAGCGAGGTGGCAACGAGCATGGAGAAGAAGGTAATGAGCACGAAGGTGTTGCCGAAAATCGACGTGGCCAGAGACTTCTCATACGTCTGGTCCACGTACCGATGTATCTGAAATGCAATGGCGACGACCGTCAACGCGATGGCCAGGGATTTGGCGATGTCCAACAGGCCGATTTGCTTGGGATGCCAATGCTTGGCGGCGGTCGCAGCGGCGTCCACTTGGTCGGACTGCTGCGAGTGAGGAGCCGAGTAGTGTCGCAGAAACCAGCGGCTGCCGGCGATCGATAACATCAAGATGAACATGCCCGCCATGATGAAGTTGTCGGCAACCAGTAGAGGATTCGCCAGATTCTCACTGAGCTCAAAGGATTCACGCACGGCGAAGAAATTGACGGCTCCTCCCGTGTAGCTGGCAGTCATAATACCCGCCACCTGAGCGATGCTCTCGATGTGCCCGTGCAGTAGGATAGTCGCCACCGCCGCCCCGACAATCGTGCCCAAGGCACTGATATGGAACGCCACGAACATCCAGCCTGTTTCCCTGGCAATCCGGTACAAGTTGGCACGCAGCAACAGCAGGGGGATAGCGAGCGGAATCAGATAATCACTGACAAAATCGTAGCTAGGCGCTTCGGTCGGCATGACCCCTGCGTTCGAGAGAACCATGGCCATCACCAGCGCCAGGACCGGGCCGCTCAGCTTGGCTGCCCACCTGTAAGTCTGCTCCAAGTATATCGAAAGGGTAGTCCCCGATATGATCACAGCCCATAGAAGCCAGGTATTGTCGGAGCTGATGAGAGTTGTCATAGGCAGTGTTCGAGGAAGATTTCTGAGCTGACGGTACCGGATGCGCGATGCATGGCTCCCAAGTCAATAATTAATGGTGAATCGTGAATGGTGAATAATTGACGGTTCGTGATTGGCCCTTTTTCTGTTCTGGCACCGCAGTGGAACGCTCCGATGATTGGCTTTCTCATCCACCTTCCCCTCGTTAATTATTCACCATTCACCATTCACCATTCGCTATTCCGGTCTGTTTACCGCCTGGCACGCCTTACCGGGTGAAAACCAAGGCACCGTGCACTGCACACGGCTAAAGTGTTACCGAAATCATAATTACGCCTTTCACGAGGTTTCTCATTGCGGAGTCCCGATTCGCTCCCCATCGAGCAGTCGGCGTCACCAACATGCGCGCACCGTACGTAGATGTTACTGACTAACACTCTACGCTTCGTGAAACGGACTGAAGTCCGTTCTACTGCTGACGCAGCAAGGTCTGGTTCGCCAGGACGGCGGTGTGGACCCGGCCGGTTTCGTCGAGTTCAAACACGAGATATTCATCCGCGTACAGCCCCTCCGGCATTTTGAAGACAGTCTGGTTTACCGGTGTCAGGCGATAGTCGACCATGTTTTCGGTCATGGCATACAGGTGGCCGTGGTGGGCGGAGATCACTAGCGGGATAAAATCGGGGCCATAGCTGCCGAGATAAGTGTGCCACGCGGCAGGAAGCGCCGGTGCGTCCCCGCTGACCTTCGTGAAATCCTGGTCGAGGGCCCGCAGGCCGGTAACCTCTCCCCGCTCATTGCGTTTGAACTCGAACTTTCCACGGTGTACGAAACGACCTTCGGCTTCGAACGTCAACGTACCCGTCGGACGCAGGATCATGGGTTGTCCGGCGATGTTGGCTACCAGCTGTTCGCCAAATTGCATCGTTTCCGCCCAGTGAACGGCTGATTCAAAACGACCCACCAGCGGCGAAATGTCTGTAATGTCCATCGGTACGGTCGCCGGAGGCGGCGGAATTGGCTCGCCTGTCTTGGCTTGGAGCATCAATCCCAAGGCTGCTTCCGAAATGCTCTTCACGGGTCCCGGTACGATATCCTCATTGGCCAGCACAATGACCGCGATCTGAGGTTCGGGCAGAACCACAATGGAAGTACTGAACCCGTAGACGGCCCCCGTGTGCTGTATCGTACGATGCTTTCCGTAGTTGCCGACGAAGAACCCCACACCGAAACCCGTCTTGTTCTCTGTCAGCTGGGGAGTCGACATTTGAGCAAGTGTCTCGGATTGAATTATGCGACCATCGGGCGTGGCCCCCCCGGCCAGCAGCATCATGGCGAAATGAGTCATGTCGCTCGCGCTCGAGTAGAGGTTGCCGGCGGGAATCGTGCCCAGCTCAAAGGGGGGCGCTGGGCGATGAAAGAAACTTCCCTGGCCGTCCGCCACACGCATGTAGCCAGTCGCCAGCTGATCTTGGATGCTCTTGTCTACCCGCCAACTCGAATGAATCATTCCCAACGGTTCCAGCAAATGCTTCAGCTCATAATCCTGGAAAGGGGAGCCACTGGCGGCTGCCACGGCCTGTCCCACAATCGTGACCCCAATGTTTGAATAGCGAGTCTTGGTGTTCGGTGGATTGACCAGGACGCACGATTCGAGGCTGGCAATGCTTTGAGCGATGCTCGGCTGGGAATCATCCAAGTACCCGCCCACCGGCGATTCGCGGACCATGCCCGATCGATGGCACATGAGTTGGCGAAGCGTGATCGGAGAGGCGTTTTCGAACGGTACGACAATTCGAAAACCTGGCAAGCACTTGGACAACGGCGCGTCAATGTCGAGCTTTCCTTGTTCCACCAATTGCATCGCGGCCAGAGCCGTGAAGAGCTTGGAGATCGACCCGACTCGGTAGACCGTCTCGGCGGTGGCGGGAACCTCGCGAGCGTGGTCGGCCATCCCGAACCCGTCACAAAGTACCGTGCGCTGACCATCGACCAAGGCGACGGAGACCCCCGTGAGTATTCCTCGCTGGAGTTCGTCTGCGATGACCTGCCGCAGTTGGCCGACGGCCGGGCCATAATCCACTTCCGCCGCCGGCACTGGTTGGGCCGACTCGGGTTGGGCCGGCTTGGGTTGCGCCGGCTCGTCCTGGCTGAAGGCCGAACTGCAGACGGCTGACACGACGAAGAGGGCCGTGACCAGCAGGCACGGAATCTTCCTCTGGCAAATGTTCATAAATGTCTCCCGAGTGCTTCAGAAAGTCGACGTAGCATCTCATCAGTATGGGTGGCAAATACCGCAATGCGAAGAGCCCCATCGCTTCCCAGCCCGGAATATTGACTCATATAGGCGATCAAGATCCCTTCGTCGGCCAGTGCTCGCTGGATACGCTTCATGTTCTCCGCATCGCCCAGCACCAGGCTCAGGATGGGAACTGGCGAGCGGTCTACATCCAGGCCTAGCGTCTGGAGTTGCCGTTTCAGATTTCGCGCGTTTTCCTGCACGCGCGTGATGATCGTGGGGGTCTTAGTCACCAGAGCCAAGGCTGCGGCACTGGCTGCCGCGGCGGGAGTGGGGGGCGCACTGGCGCCCTGGAAATAGTGAGACATCGTCTTGGCACTGTCAAGCAAAGCCCTTGATCCGCAGAGGATCCCGCCATACCCGCCGAAGGCCTTGCTGAGCGTGCCGACGGCGTAAAGACGCGGAGTTGCCATGTCGACGGCACTCGGCCCGCACGCGCTGTTCACGCCTCGATCGACAACGTCAAAATACTCGTAAGTACCCCGCCCACGTTCCCCTAACACCCCCAGGGCATGGCAGTCGTCCAGGCAGAGCATCGCTCCGGGATATTCTTGCAGCACATCGATGTAGTCCCGTACCGGCGCAATCGTTCCGCGCGCCGCAAAGACGCCGTCGCTCAGGACCACCGGCACTTGGCCGGCTCGCAGGTGCTGTCTGAGCGTCTCGCGCAGCGACTGGGCGTCGGCGTGTGCGAAACGGACGACGGGCACGTCGAAGAACCGGCTGGCGTCCGCAACGCTGTAGTGCGAGTGTTGGTCGAGCAGCATGATGTGGGCCGACGGTGCCAAGGCCGAGAGCAGTACATGATTGCCGACGTAGCCCGACGCGAAGTAAAACGCATCTTCGCTGCCACAGAATGCAGCCGCACGACGCTCAACCTCCACCACTGCCGGTGCGTTGCCGAATCCAGCACGCGTCGTCGCGGTGCCGAGTCCATACCGCTGCGTGGCTTCACAGGCAGCTGCGATCAAGTCGCGATGGCCCTGCAGTCCGAGATAGCCCGTGCCACAGAAATAGAGGTAGGTACGGCCATCGATAATCGTTTCCGCGCCTGGCGCACTTTCCATCACATGCATGGCGAAATTCCTCAGACGGTGAGGCCGTAGCCAGATGAGGCAAACGCTCACATTTGGGCCAATCCCACCGTTCGCCGGCGCACCATACGCCCACGGGGCAGGCTGTATGCCACGGTCGGGCGCCCAGTTCAACTGCGATGCCCTGGCAGCTGAAAACAATGTGGCCAATCGTCCACGTCCCGTGGTTGGGCACAGCATTCGGTTGCTCGACCATCTGCTGATCTGAAAGGTCGGCAACCGACCGTTCGATGAACTGTAACGAGTAGTCCAACGTGTGAAGCAGTTCGCTAAACATCTTCGAATGCCCCGCCTCACCGGGTTGATTTGCCGTCACCGTGTCGTCAGAAGCATTTTGCCAATTCAGTGTTCGGCGGTAGTGCCGACCAGAATCCAGGTTGATATCATTTCCAGAGCTTTGGGTGAGATCGTTTCCTCGATCTTCGGGTACTCAGACGGAGCTCCGCTATCGGCGGTCTGAAACAGATGGTTCAAGCCAGGCAGTTCGTGGACTTTGAAGCGACGATTTCCGCCGCGCTCAAGGGCTTCGGCGATTGCCTTCAGGTTGGCTGTTGGTGACACCTGCAGGTCTTTGCTACCGATGACCGCCAGCGTGGGGCAACGCACTCTTTCCAGGGCGGAAGCTGCGCTGAAGAACAGGTCCCGCCGACCGTTGGAAGTCAGAAACCCTGCGAATCCCTCGAATTTCAGTGGGGACGGCAGGCCCACTATGCGTCTGTCGTTTTCCGAGATCTCTGCGACCGCGGTGTCGAGGGACTTGAGGACAGCGCGTATCTTTTCCTCGGCGGCGACGTTGTCTTCTGTCTGTTTGATGATGGAGAATACGGATCGATTTATTTTCTCATTGAGTGCAATTGCCTCGTCGCTGGCCCCTAGGCGGCTGAAGATCTCGCGACACTGATAGTGCATGTCCTCGGCGAGTGTGGAGTGCTTCCCGCCATCATGACAAGGAAAGCGGCGTCCGGTGCCTCACTCGCTGCCAGAGCAGCGATGTCGCCACCCAGGCTGTGACCAAGGAAGCCGATCCGCTTCGGGTCGATTTCCGGACGTCCTTCCAGATAGCTCAAAGCCGCGCGGGCATCCGCAGCGAAATCAGCATTCGAGGCGGATGCAAAGTCGCCTGTGGAACTCCCGACTCCTCGATCGTCCGACCGAAGAACGGCGATCCCTTTCCGCGTCAAGTGGTCGGCCAGCACGAGAAAGACCCGATGGTTCCAGATCTTCTCGTCTCGCTCGTTCGGTCCCGAGCCTGTAATCAGGACGGCGGCGGGACAGGGACCTTTCCCGTCAGGAATTGTGAGGGTTCCCGCGAGCCGAACGGCATCCTTTGCATTCTCGTAAGTCACCTCCTCCTCTTTGTATGGATACGGCTTCTTCGGCTCCTGGGGCGCTTGAGTCCGGGCGCGGGCATCACGTCGACTTTCTTTAGATCGAGCTGCGTCGGCTCCCGATCTCCCTGCCTGAGCTTTCCTGCGATGGTCGTGCCATCGAGGCGAGTCCCCTCGTAAACCCCACCGATTGCAGTGACATCCAGGGTCAGTTTTCCCTTTTCGTAAGTCACACTCTTGACCGGGATTCCAAATGCGTTCTGGTCAACACTGGCAAACGTTGCCTGGAGCGCACCCGATTCGTCCTCGGTGATTTCGAACGCCACACGCAGCTTGGTTTCTTCATTGACCGAAATGACACCAAGCCAAATGCCCAATACGTCGTCACCTTCGGGTTCCGCGGCCGAAACAAGGGCCATCCCGGCAAGCAATAGGACCAGAGCACCAGACGTCATCGTGGTGTGAAGGGCCGCTAAGTTTTTCATGGTGATTCTCCGAGTCGCCTCAAAGGTCCTTTGTCCGACCGACGAAACGGCTATGTCTGTGAATTTCTTTGGAAGGCAGCCCCTGAGTATATCAGAAATTCGTGGTGCGCCATCAATCGTCCAAAACCTGACAAAGCGGCGTGAGCCGGTCCGGTCGCGGGATCGGTTTCGTCACCAGAAAGCGCAGGACTTCGCGGCCCGCCATCACGCGGCACCGGATGCCAGGCGCCTCTTCCTTGCGGCGTCGCTCAACATGGGTGGGCGGGAATCTGTGGGTAACGTTGGCTCACGACAAACATTGACTTACCGCCAGTTCAGCACGCGGAATATTCCTTCGCGTCGAGCCATCTGATCGGGAAGATCGGACAGTTTTTCGCGGAAGATGCTCAGTACAATCCCCAATGCAAAGACCAGGCCGCCGCCGATCGCCAGGTAGATGCCTACGGCAACCTGTCGCTGCCAACCGAGGGACACCACGATGACCAGCAGATACAGGACCAATGTGCTGCCGCCCAGAAACGTGGTTGACTTGATGTGCCAGCTGTATCCGGTGACCAGCATGAGCAGCGTGATTGTCAGCAACGCCAATTCATCGATCGGTGAGATTCCGCTTCCCACAAAACGATGATAGATGACGGCTGCCAGCAGAGGTGCCGCGGCCAGCAGGCTTCCCAGCCAGAGACCGACCGAGACCATATCGTTTCGCTTCTCATCTTCCTCGCGGAACCGTCCCACGTAACTCATGGCCACCAGTACCACTCCCACCGCCACGCTGAAGATTTCGAGTTTCTGCCACATGGTCAGATTGACCAGCAGATGCAGCATGAGGAAACCTTCACCCATTAGCGCCAGGGAAGTCGATGTGTAAAGACGTCGCCAACTGCCCGCGGGAACGAGCGCCACCGCCGCTATGCTGGTAGCCGTCGTCCAGGCCAGGGCCCAGAAGCCTTGCCAATTGGTGGCCTGGGGGACCAGATGAGCCAGACCTTGGAAGAAGGCGGCAAGGATGGCAATTGACAGAATCGCGTTTCCCGATTGAAATGCCGCCAGCCCTCGCCCTCGCGTCACCAATGCTCGCTGACCATTGGAACGAAACACTTCGCGACGTTCCACCCCCAGCACTCGGCCGATCACCAGGAATGCCACACCCAGTGAAGCGTACAGCACGGTGTAATAGGCGGGCGGTGTTCCCCAGTAGCCGAGCAACTGCCAGAGCGCTCCACAAGCCGCGATCGTCGCAAAATAGACGTTGACACTGCGGCGCCGAAAGATGGCTGCCAGCGTATAGAACAGGGCCGATTCAGCAAATACTAAACCCAACAGCAGGTTGGCTGGGTCCTTCTGGAGGGGACGCACCACGGTTTCAAGGATGTCGACCGCCGCGAACAATGCATGCAGCAAGATCACGCCCGTGGCAATCTGAGCGACCCAATAGAGTGGGATCTCGGGGCTGTGACCGCGCCACAGTCGCGACGATACCAGATAGGCGAGCGGGATGGCCATGAGGACCGGAGCTTGCTGAGTCCAGGCGGTAATGTCCAGCAAGCGGAGTAGTCCGGCCGCGGCCACAATCAGTGCCGCGGCGCTGAAAAAGTAATACAGTGCGGACGATCGTGGTGCGATATGACGGTAGACATATGCCGAGATCCGATTGCAGACGGCTACGGTCAGCATGGCCGCCAGGAACCACCAGGAAGTTGTGTAGCTCCAGTTGATCTCGGTCGCAATGCTGCTGGTAGCACGAATGTGCAAGCCCACTGCGATCAGAACCGGCAACGTGCTCAGCGCGGCTGCCAGCAATGTCACCACGCGGCTGATCGCATTGTCTTGGCGAGTCACGCGAGTGTGCAAGATATTGGCAGCCACAGCGGTCACGGCCAATACCGCCATCAGCCCTTCCGCATGCAGTTTCATTCCCACGAGCGTCACTTCCGCCAGGACACCGCAGAAAGCCGCGAGAAACGTGTATACACCCACGCGACGGACGACAAGATCTGAGTAGGCGTAGGCGTAGGCGCCGGCCAGCCATAATCCGCTCGCCAGAATCGTCGAATCTGTGAGTAGATTCCCCGGCCAAGCTATCCCAAAGAATCCCTGTGACGGACTCAGCAGCCATCCGACGATCTGTGTTGTCAACAGGATCCCCAGCGACGCCGCAATCTGCACATGTCCCGACCAGAACAAGGGCATGCCAAACCGTTCTCGATTGAACTCTTCCTTCCCAGTGGGAAATGCCCGCTCAGCATGGATCGAAACCAGGCCCAGGATCATCAATGTCAAGCTCAAGAAGGTGGTGTCGGTGGCCAGCCCCAGGTCGGCCAGGAACAGGCTCAGTGTCAACGTGATTCCCACTTCCACGGCATACATGAAGAGTGGGTCTCGCAGAATGTAGACCGTGGCGATATAGAGAAGTGAGCAAACTAAACCGCCGATCCATAGTCGGTGTTCCAGATTGACGAGTTGTTGCGCGTGATAGAACCATAGGTTCAACGGTGCAACGACGCACCCCAAAAATGTGAGTGCCTGGCCTGCCATCTTGAACCGAGTCTTCAAGACGACCAGCCAGCCGCCGGCCAGGATAGTCATGGTGCCGACACCGAGCGCCACGGCGAGAATCAACGGATCCTCGAACACACCTAGGCTCGTCAGCCAGACCAGTAACCCCAGCACCGCCAATCCACCGCCAAGAATTAACATCCACTGGATGCTGCGCGGGGCGAGCAAGGCGTCGAACATCGACCGCAATGTCATCCAGTGCCGGCTTCGCTGGGGGATCGGCGTAGCGGGTGGATCGAAGAACTCCGTCAGTTCTTCGGCCTGATGTCGCGCCGGCACGGCCGACGGAGCTGCGTCTTTGGCACCTGACATGGGAGGCTCTGTCGGTTCGCCAGCGGCAGGAATCATGATGATGCGGCCGCAGTCGTGGCACTCGCCACGCTTCCCCGCGAATTCGTCGCGAGCCCGCCAATACCGTCCGCACGGACACTGCAGATAGATCGCCATGATAGGATTCCCTCGAAACCGATGGTTCGTTGTTCGAACTGCTGACTCGTATCGTTCGGAATTCGCCGAGCGGTCTGCTTCGACCCATAATCAAGAGTCGCTGCACGGCGGATCGTTGAAGGTGGAGAACAGAACGTCCGGGTCGTCGTGCCATGCTCGTTTGTTTGGCTGCCACTCGACAACGTTGGCAGGCCTCTCTGCCCGACAGTGTTGGGGCAAATGGAAGGGGGAACGAAATGGTGTAGCGCCGGTCTATTGATTCGCATGTCCAGCATTCTGCCCACAGAGCACGCGATTCTCCGTGCGCTGTGGCGGGCTGTGGGGTAGCTGGGCAAACACACCGCATCCTCGCTGCCATGCGGTTGGCGGGTGAGATCGAGGACCCCACCTTGCCGACACCGCAAACAGAGGCGACACAAACGGACAAGCCGGCAAGCGTCACGGAAACGGTCCAGCGGCCGCTCCTGTTGCTGTCTGCCATCTCATGATGACCATCGGCAGAGGTGTTTCGGTGGTTCTGCCGTGCGGAGTGTCGGGAAAGAAGCCGACTCTTCTCCCTCAGTCTCGCCCCGGATAGTCTCAAGTCATTACGCACTCCATCGCGTGTAACGACCTGCGGGAATGTCAACCGGGTCGATGATCGCCCGTCGGTTCCAGGGGCTCTGGGGCCTGGAGCGTGCCGGAAGTGGGGTCCAGTGTCAATGTTTGAAAGCGACCGTGGCGTTCGATCAGCAGGCTGGTCGGCGCTGCAGGTTCATTCAAGATTTTGCCGAATGACTCCAACGCGGTCGCGGCCGCATCGCCAAAGCGATAGATTCGATCAGCCGACTGCAAGCCGGCCGCGGCAGCCGGTGTCCCGGCAGCGACACGCACCACAATCACGGTGTTCGGTTCTCTGGACTCCCGCTGGTAAGTAAATCCCCAAACCGACGTGCCGTCGTCGCTGCGGGGTATCAGCGGATCGGCTGGCCGCGCGGGATTTCCGTCCGCTTCGGATCGTGCCACCTCGGCAAACGCGAATCGTTCCTTTCGATTTGCCAGGTCATAGACTATGCCGCAGACAAGCTGGCTTACTCGCCGCATCCCCTGGGGATTGATCAATTCAACATCATCGGTGGGGCGATGCAGTTCGGGAAAAAGGCCCGACGAAGGGAGCAGGACCGGTATGTTCTTCACGAAAAATGGTTGCTGATCTGATTTGGTCAGATTGAACGTGCGGAACTCCAGATCCAGATGAGGGACGGCGTTGTGGACGGAGATGAGTTCGCGCAGACCCGCGGCACTGCCGGTTCCCCAGAAGAGGAAGTGATCGTCATTGATGCGGCCAATCATATCCAGAGCGATGACAAACACGATACCATCAAAAGCCACGGTGGGATGCTCAACGAAATAGCGGGAACCCAGAAAGCCCTTTTCTTCGCCGTCCCAGAAAGCGAACAGGACCGATCGCCGGGGAGCTTGCGGCAACTGCGCCATCGCTTCGGCGATCTCCAACACGCCCGCTACACCGCTGGCGTTATCGTTCGCTCCGTTGTAGATTGGCGATTCCGCCTCTTTATCTCGGCGAAAGCCGCGCCCCAGATGATCGTAATGCGCTCCCACTATGACCGTTTCACCAGCCGCTGTCGGATCGCTGCCGGGAAGAATGGCCAGTATGTTGCGCATTTCGCGTCCACACGGCTGACTGTACTGACCGTCGGGTCCTCCTCCACGCAACCCCATTGCCTTGACTTGTGCGATCAGGTAGTCGCCCGCCGCGCGGCCTCCGGCGGAATTGGCCTCGCGTCCTTCCAGCGAGTCGTCTGCCAGGAAACGCACGTGATCCAGCAATTCTGTGTCAGTGATCGTATCGAGCGAACTGCGAAAGGATACGCTAAGCTGGCTTGAACCGGGCACCATCGCACTCTTCTCGGAATCGGTCGGTGATGCGGGTGCCGCCGGTGCAGAGGTCGAGGGATCGTCCGCGAACCCCGTCTGTATTGTCGTGCCACACGTCTGACAGATGGCAAGCCCCGTAAGAGCGACTACGAACCGGGTGGGACTTTGCCACATCGCAGAGCCTCCAGAGAATCGGCCTAGTGCTTGATTAAACACATCGGCACCGATTGTAGCGGAAGCTCGATCAACTAGCAGCTACGACTGAGTAGATTTACGGCCGCTCTCTGAGGCGCGACATCTGTTCCCTATCCAGCGATCGAGGATCAGCGTCGGCCTGCCGCTGTGATTGTGCCGCGCAGAGCTGTCGTGGTCTTTGCCACACATCTTTCTGTCCTTCAACGTTCCTTCCATCCCGCACCATTCTCATCCACCCATCCCGATACAAAAATGGCATCAACTCCAAGACCACGACAGGCCGAGTTCTTATCGGCCAGTCCACCCACTCGGGGAGACTTCTTTGGAACTTGCGCATCAAGGCGGGACTGGCCGCAACAACGCGAGGGCCCTGTTGAACGCCCGCCAATTGCTGGACAACGTGGCGGATACCACCAGCACCGTGCAGACGCTGCCTGCGACAAAGTGGTGCACTCCTGCCTGCTCGCCTGCGCCGCAGATCGCTTGCCGCTTCAGAAATAGCCAATTCGGTGCCCGGCAAAGCCGTCGCTCACCTTTCGCTAATCGGAACACCACGTGTCATACGTGGGACGAGTGTGCTACCATAGCGAATTCGAAAAAGGGCGAGCGGCGGCCCTTGGATGCTGCTGGACGTGCGCGTCGCCCCCCTCGACAGTGGCACTTCAGGCGATGGATGTTGTGGGATGCTGTCGAGGTTGGCCGCGTGGCCGGCCTCGCATCACTGCCGGCGTCTTGCCCGGAGTGCCGTCGATCCTTGCCTTGTCGTTTCACTACGGCGAGATTTCGCGGAGTGTGTCGACGAGTCACCCGCGACTCCCCAGCAAGTCGCGTGCAACGCAACGCGGTCCCGCGATACACAGTCCAGCGATAGAGGAAGTGAGAGCAGCAGAGACATTCGAGTGGTTGGTGTGATGGGTTTGTGCTTGGGCGGTGAGTCATTCGCACGGTCGCCCGACTGCGGTCCCAGCGGGCCGGCGGTCTGGCGAGAGTCATGTAGCAGGTCGCGGCCAACCGAAGCCGGCACTCGGTAATCGAAAGGAGAACATCAGCCGTGTCGAATGCACCAGTCGAGTTCAGCAAGCGAATACTGATGGTCGGTTTTGGATCCGTCGCCCAGTGTACATTGCCGATCCTGGCGAAACACCTGCGAGTGCCATTGGCGAACATCACGGTGCTCGACTTTGAGGACCGCACACGGCAGTTGGAATCGTGGACGAAGCAGGGAGTGCGATTCGTTCGCGAGCAGATCACGCCGGAGAATCTCGGCGAGGTGCTGGGCGATTCCTGGGCCCCGGTGACCTGCTGATCGACCTGGCGTGGAACATCGACTGTTGCGAGATTGTAGGCCTGGTGCCATGACCACGGCGTGCTGTACATCAACACGTCGGTCGAGGTGTGGGACCCTTACGATCGGTCCCTCTATGCACCACCCGACGCAGCGGACGCTCTATTGGCGGCACCAGAATCTGCGCCGGTTGCGGGAGTCGTGGTCGGAGCCGGGGACGACGGCGGTGCTGGAGCACGGGGCCAATCCCGGCTTGATCTCGCATTTCACGAAGCAGGCCCTGTTGGATATCGGCGAACGGCTGTTGGCCGACAAGATGGTGACGGGCCAGGATGCCGAAGAGATTGTCCCAGTTGATGGCCGACCGGACGTTCAACCGTTTGGCGATGAAGCTGGGCGTGAAGGTGATTCACTGTTCGGAGCGCGACACGCAGATCTCCAATCGGCCCAAGGAAGTTGACGAATTCGTCAACACGTGGAGCGTGGAGGGATTTCGCGAAGAGGGGACGACGACGGCCGAAATGGGTTGGGGAACGCATGAGAAGGAGTTGCCACCGTTTGCCTATCGAGCACGAGGAAGGGCCGCGCAATCAGATCTGCATGGCGCAAATGGGGATCAACACCTGGGTTCGCTCCTGGGTGCCCAATTACTCGATCCGCGGGATGGTTGTTCGCCATGGCGAGGCGTATACGATCTCGGATCGACTCACCGTCTGGGAAGACGGAAAGGCCGTCTACCGCCCCACGGTTCATTATGCCTATTGTCCGTGCGATGCGGCGATCGTGTCGCTCAACGAACTGCGCGGATACGAGTATGAGCTTCAGCCGCGAGTCCGGATCATGGCCGATGAGATCACCCGTGGGTCCGACATCCTGGGCGCTCTGGTGATGGGGCACGCTTTCCATTCGTGGTGGACCGGCACGTGATTTGAGCATTGAGGAATCCCGGCGTCTGGTGCCGCATCAGAACGCCACCACGATGCAGGTGGCGATCTCGGTTGTCGCGGCCGTCATGTGGATGATTCAGCACCCGCGGATGGGGATTCGCGTTCCCGATGACCTGCCTCATGACTACATCCTGGAGATTGCCAAGCCGTACTTGGGCAATTTCATCTCGACGCCGTCCGACTGGACGCCGTTGAAGTACTACACGAACGTGTTTGACGATTACGCTCCCTTGTCACTCGATCTGACGGACCCCTGGCAATTCAAGAACTTCCTGGTGCGGGACCGAGAATAAAATGGCAACTCCGGAAAGACTTCAGCAACTGGCCCACGAACACGGTACACCGCTGTTCGTGGTGGATCACGATGTGCTGCGCAAGAATTATCAGCAATTCAAGCAGCATCTTCCACGCGTGCAAGCCTATTACGCGGTGAAGGCCAATTCCGATCCGGCGATTGTCGAGACGTTCTACCGGGCGGGAGCCAGTTTCGACGTGGCGTCGATTGCCGAGTTCCGGTTGGTGTACGAGAACATCAAGTCGATGCCGGACAAGGAGCGGCAGGATTATATCTGGGACAAGATCGTCTATGCGAATCCGATCAAGGACAACCAGACGCTTGTCGAGCTGGATCCGTACAAACCGCTGGTGACCTATGACAACCTGGCGGAGATCGGCAAGGTCAAGCGATTTGCGCCGCACGCCGGCCTGATGTTGCGCATCCGCGTGTCGAACGTGGGGGCGGTGGTCGAGTTGTCGTCGAAGTTCGGCGCGGCATGTGAAGAAGCGCTCCCGTTGATCGAAGCGGCCTTCGATGCGGGGTTGGGGGTGGAGGGACTCAGTTTCCATGTCGGCAGCCAGTGCAACAATCCTGACAGCTACCTCCGGGCCCTGGATATGGTTGCCCCGATTTTTCAGCAAGCTTGGGACCGGGGGTACGCGCTGGTGAAGATTCTCGACATTGGCGGCGGTTTTCCCGCGCCTTACGATGATCACGCGCAGCCTTTCTGCGAACTGGCCGAAACGGTCAATGCCGAGCTCAACCGGCTCTTTCCCGCCGACATGGAGATCCTGGCGGAGCCGGGAAGATTCCTGGTGGCCACGGCAGGCACCGCGGTAGCCAAAATCATCGGCAAATCGGTGCGCGACGGCAAACCATGCTATTACATCAACGATGGTGTCTACCATACCTTTTCGGGCGTCATTTTCGATCACATTTCCTACCACCTGAAGGCCTTCAAGAACGGAGCGACGCGGACGAGTGCCGTCTTTGGGCCGACCTGTGATGCCCTCGATACGATCTCGATGGCCGAAGACCTCCCCGAACTCGAACTGGAAGACCTGGTCTACAGCGAAAACATCGGCGCTTACTCGCACGCGTCCTCGACCCACTTCAATGGCTTCCCGCCTGCCAAAGTCGTGCATATCAATCGCTGAGCTACGGGCGTAGCTGAAGCCGCCAGGCTTCAGATGCGTGGAGTCCGTTGGCCAGCTTCGGCTGAGCTTGGCGGGCCAGCTCGGGGCCGCCAGGCTTCAGATCGTGGAGTGGCCAGCTTCGGCTGAGCCCTTGGCGGGCTCAGCTACGGGCGTAGCTGAAGCCGCCAGGCTTCAGATGTGTGGAGTCCGTTAGCCAGCTTCGGCTGAGCCCTTGGCGGGCTCAGCTACGGGCGTAGCTGAAGCCGCCAGGCTTCAGATGTGTGGAGTCCGTTAGCCAGCTTCGGCTGAGCCCTTGGCGGGCTCAGCTACGGGCGTAGCTGAAGCCGCCAGGCTTCAGATGTGTGGAGTCCGTTGGCCAGCTTCGGCTGAGCCCTTGGCGGGCTCAGCTACGGGGGCGCACTCGCGTCCCGTTACGGATCAACGTCGATCTCCACCCACACGATCTGTTGGGGAGGTGTGCCAGCGACCTGTTGCAGATGGAGTTGGTTACTGCCACTTGTGACGACATCGAGCGGGCAGAGAAATCGAAGGGCGCGTGCCGGGCTTCCACCCAGTGGCTCGAGGTTGATCACCTCTTCTCCCTTTCCCAGCGAGTGCCCGTTGAGCGATGCCTCGAAGGTCGACTCTGCGACACCATCGCGCTGGGCCAAGCCGACGAGGACCCAGACTTTTCCGGACGTCGGCCCCGGTCCGATGTGGATGCTGAATGGGCCACCATCAATCGCGTCGGCCGGCAGTTGCACGCCGTTCGGAAAGCCGGGTGGTACCGTGTCGCGGAAACAGATGGGATGGCGGCGAGGTGCGCCCAGCACGGTCGGACCGGAAAGTCCGTCGTGCAGTAGCTCCCGATACTGCGCCTGGCTGACGGGCCGCGTCTCGCTGTCCATCCAGTTGAAGAGGTACAAGCTGTCGGCGCCGCGATGGCGAGCCGAAGCGGCAAAGCCGCGTAGCGTCGAGAGATCGTTGGCAACGGCTGCCCCGCTGGGCCACGGCCGCGCATTGTACTCCACCCCTGGTGCGATCGTGACGCACTCGTTGGCGCTGCCCAATCGCTCCCGCCATAGCTCAACCGGGATGTCAAAGTCGGAGGTCGTCCAAAACGGGCAAGGGACAATCAGATCGACGAGTCCTTCCTTTGCCCACAGTACGCCGTCCATTCCCAGGCCGGCGGCAGCATCGGGATGCGCCGGGACACGCACGCCCAGTAGAATGGTATGACCCCGCTTCTGTGACCATTGATTGGTGAGTGCGCGCACCTCGCGCGTGAACTGAGTCAGAATCCCGCTCTCTTCCTGCTCGTGTCCCGGTGTCAGATGATAGCCGAATCGCATCCAATCCAACTCCAATCCGTCGGGATCGTATCGTTCGAGCAGCTCTTTCACGAATGACATGTGATGCTCACGCACTTCCGCGTGCGCATAGTTCATGGCTCGGTTTACCCAGGGGCTGGCCGAGCCATTGGGCACGCGCCAGAACTGAGGATGTGTGCGCCAGAACGTCGAGTGCATGAAATTGTCCGTCTTCATCGACACTGTGCACATCGTTCATTCTCATCGACAGCCAAGGCGAAATCTGCTTCTCACGGCAACGCTCGATCCAGATGGCATACGGATCCAGATGTGATTCCGCGAGACGTTTGCAGTTCTGCGGCCACAGGTCTTGCGGTTCCTTTCCGCTGACCAGATCCCAAATGGCGTCACGCGAACTACTGCGAAAGCTCGCGCGCATGGCATTAGCGTTCAAAAACAAGTGTGTGATGGACGAGGCGGCATACTGGTCCACAAAGGCCTGCAGTCCTTCCCGTGTCATCTCCGCGGGCTGGCGAGTGCCGAAGAAATGGCTGTTGTCCTCGTTGATCACGAGCATGTTCTTTAGCGATTTGTTCTGCTCAATAGCCGTCGTACTTTCGGATGCCGGCTGGTCATCGGCCAGCACTCGCGTCGCCATCAAACAGACAGTCAATAACAAGATGTATCGGTCGCGGGCCATGGCAGACTCCTCGCTCAAGCGTGTGCGTGGATCGTATCGCAATCAGTTCGCGATTGCGGGTGTGTCACGGAGGAAAAAACTGTTGATATCTTTCGTGGTTGGAAAATCCGTCACCGGCGGGGCGGTCTTGGGTTGTCTTTCGCTCGACTACTCCGTTGGTATAACCTTGCCGGCAGCAACAGCGTACAGCCGATTCGACGGCCATTCTAAATCGTTTTCACTCGGTCTTTCAATTCTCCCGCAACTCAGTCAGTTGCTTGAGAATCTCGACTCGTGCCGCGTCCGCCCCGGAGCGGTCCTTGGTAGTGTGCCAAAAAATGTCGTTGCAACCCGGTGCATTGAGAACGCCTTGTGCCGCGGATGTGAGCAGTTGACGAGCGACCTGAAGTCGATCCGCCGAGAGTCCCCTTTCCTCGGCTCGCCGAATCCCCTCGCGGAGCATCACGAGATATTCGTAGTCTTCCACGCTTTCCCGTACCGCCTCCATCTGCTTGGCGGCGGTTACCGACCGCGCGTCGAGAAAAAGTGGCGTGAAGGCTGAACCTTTGACGGCGTATTCGTTCCAGGACGATGCTCCACCATTGTCCCCAAACGCCCAGAAAAACGAACCGGTTGCTCCAACCTGCCAACATTGCCAAGCCTGCAGCCGATAGTAGCTGTATGGGTCAAGCAGACGAGCAGGTCCAGAACAAGAGTAGAACTGGAGTGTCTTGCCGTCCTTCTGATGATCCAGATAAAGCTCGTGGAAGGACGGTGGTCCGGAGAGCCACATGACACGATTGGGACAGATCACATCGCAGGCGTCCCACAGCTCTGGGGGAGCCTTTCGCGGGTCGGCATAGGTCGGATCCTCCCAGATCACGACGTCCGGCTGCGCGGTGCGAATGGCTTGCGACCAGGCGATGATCGGAGATACATCGGAGCTCTCGTTCGGTTCGTCACGCAGTAGCAGTCCCAGTTGGTTGGCTTGCACGCCTCGGTCGGCCAAGTGAGCCACCCAGGCATTGATCCACCTTGCCACGTTGCCCCGGAATCGATCTGTTCCCAGTTCATCCCCGCCAAATGAAGTCGGCACGTGAACGAATACGTGATAGCGACGCGCGGCGGGCCACTCCTTGAGCCACAGGTCCAGCTCTTGCGTGTCCAGTTGGATCTCGCCGTCGTCGCGAAATTGCACTTGATT
Organism: uncultured Planctomycetota bacterium; assembly: GCA_963700515.1. Taxonomy (GTDB): domain Bacteria; phylum Planctomycetota; class Planctomycetia; order Pirellulales; family Pirellulaceae; genus JAJRVM01. The sequence goes on from CAVOXY010000012.1 coordinate 60,416, forward strand.
CAGTACGCTGCCGGTTGCCCACGGAGCGTTGACGAAGTGTTGTTGCAGATGATCTACCAAAGCCTGTCGATTCTCAGGCGTCATCCCGTAGCTGCCTCGGCCATTGGTGTAGGACCAGCCACCTACCAGCAACGAGGTCTTCGACGGGAAATCCAGCGGGTAGACGTGCAGCGCGAGCGGGATCCGGATCACCGGCTGTTGTTGCGTCTCGAGGACTAATGTTGCGTCGTGCCGCCTCGCTTCCAGGTCGGTTGTGTGGAACGTCAACCACAACTGACCAGGAATGCCGGGCAACAGGCGAGTTTGCCAGGCACCGTCCGCGGGTCTGATCTCTTCCAGCGCCGAGGCGACAGGCTGGCCACTGCGAGTATCCGTCCAAGCCGCTTGGTACAACGTCAAGCAAGAAGGGGTGGGCGAGCCGGGAATTCCCTCCACATGGCACTTGATGGCAATTGGCAAGTCGCCGCTGTTGGCAATGTTCACGGCCGCCGAGCGATACTCACCACGCATGGCATGAACAACGATCGGCTCGATTCGGTCCTGCTTGACCGGCATGCCGTGCAAGTCTAACGGATCCCATGGATTGGTGCGCCAAGCGATGAAACAGTCACAACCTGCCGCGCGCCAGATGCGGGCCTGGACGCCAAACAGCCGAGCATGTGTCTCGTTTAAGGGAATACGTGTGTCGAACGTGCCAAGGTTGAATTGATCGGTCGCCCACTGGTTACCGATGTTCTCCAGTTCAGTGCGCAACTGAGCAACCAAGGGAGCCTTGTCGGCGGGCAAACGCTCGAGGGCTTCCGAGACTTGCTGCCGATCGGTCGCAAATCGATGTTGGATTCCCGACGAGATCTGGAGGGTGCCGAAATGCTCTTCGGGGTCTGACGCTACGACGGGGCCGGTTGGATCGAGTGCTGTCCACGAATCTGGACCGCGAAAGATCTCGACTTCGTCGACAAAGCCAAAGGGTCCAGATAACACGACCATGAAGCGAACATACCGCCCGCGGGTCTTCAAGCGATGAGTTACCAACCGACGTACCTGGTAGCCCTCCGCGGGAAGCGGACCGTTTTCTGCTTGATCCAACGTCACCAGGTCTCCGACGTCATGGAATACCTGTCCGTCATCACTGACTAACACGCGAATCGTCAAAGGCCATTCGACGCCCGCGGTGCCGGCGGCCGTGCGAAAGGCGGCGCCGGCGATCGGCTCGATACGCTGCAAATCGACAGTGATCGCGCCATAACCGGAACTGACCCAGCCTACGGTCCCCTTGTTCGTCCAGAAGTAGCCGGCCGATAGCTCACCATCCGTCAATTGCACCGCGTCACCCGTATCCTGGCAATGTTCATATCGTGGAAACGGAGTCAGTGTGTACGGTTTGCCGCGTGCCAGGTTGTTTTCGGCAGCAGGTGTCTCTTGGGCAACGGCGCTGCAGTGACTGACCGTCACGAGGCAGGCGAGGACGACGAAACGCTGAAGTAATGAAACCGTCATGGTCGTGATCCTATTCGGCCGACGTGCGTAGGAATCAGCAGCTCGTGCTGCTGCCCAATCGACTCCATTCTCCCATTCAAGAAACCCGGCACAATAGGGGGCAAAGGTCATCTCGTGGTTGTGCTTACCAGAGCGTGGGGGAGTTAGAGTGCTAATCGCCAACATGCGCGCATCTTCGTGGCTGCGGCATCCTGCCGCAGCAGCTGCTACGTGACGTCGCAGCCACGTTCCGGCAGCCACGCTCGGGTGGCTACGATAATGCGTTCGCTGCCTGGCAAATCAGTTCCCACGCTTGCTGGACATTTTCCAGCTCGGTATTCGTCTGGCCAATGGACATGCGAATCACGAACTGGTCATTCAATTTAGTGTGCGTCAGGTAGGCACGGCCGGTGTGATTGACATATTCCAGGATTTGTTTCGTGGCGGCGTCACCGGCAAGGTGTCGAAACGTAACAAGATTTAATGGAGTGGGCGCCACCCGTTGAAAGTCCGAGTGGCTATCCACCCAATCGGCGAATTGTTGAGCCATCGCGACGTGCTGACGCAGCTTTTCCTGTAACCCCTGGACACCATAGTGGCGGATCACAAACCAGAGTTTGAGGGACCGGAAGCGGCGGCCCAATGGGACGTGCCAGTCCCGATAATCGATGACGGCTCCCGATTCAGTCGCCTTGTTCTTCAAGTATTCGGGCAGCACGCTGAGCGTCCGAATCAACGCCGCTCGATCCGCCACATAGAAACAATCGCAATCGAAGTTGGTGAACATCCACTTGTGTGGGTTGAAGCAGTAGCTGTCCGCCAACTCGAGTCCTGCCAGCAGGGTGCGGTATTCGGGACAGATCGCAGCGGTGCCGTACATGGCGGCATCGACGTGCAGCCACAAGCCGTGTCGTCGGCAGATGTCGCCGACTGCCCGCAAAGGATCGCAGGCCCCGGAAGATGTCGTGCCGACGGTGGCAAGCACGATGCAAGGCTGATTTCCAGCTGTCTTGTCAGCCTCGATAGCGACGTCGAGTTTCTCTGGTTGGAGGCTGAACTCTTCATCAACTTCGATCAGCCGCAGGTTGTCACGACCCAATCCGGCGACCATCATCGCCTTTTCGATCGATGAGTGTGCCTGGGTGGAGGTATAGGCAGTCAGACGCCGGTCGATACCGTGCCGATTGCTCTCGTAGCCGGTACAGCGCTCCCGCGCTGAGAGCAGAGCGCAAAGGGCGGCGCTCGAAGCCGAATCCTGGATGACACCTCCCCCCAGGGACGACGAATGAAAGCCGCGCGGCAGCTGCATCATGTCAACCAGCCAGTCCATGACGTGTGTCTCCAACTCCGTGCAGGCGGGACTGGTCGCCCAGATCATGCCCTGAACGCCGAGTCCCGAAGAGAGCAAGTCGCCCAGGATGGAAGGCCCGGAATTGTTGGCCGGAAAGAAGCCAAAAAAGTTCGGTGATTGCCAATGTGTGATGCCGGGCATCAGGATTTCGTCGACGTCGCGCAGCATCTGCTCAAACGCCTCGCCGTGCTCCGGCGCTCGTGCCGGTAGCCGCTCCCGGATCTCGCCCGGCGCAACTTGCGCCAGCACGGGATAGTCTTCTACTTCCTGCATGTAACGCGCGATCCAGTCAACGACCTGGTAACCGTGCTTGCGGAATTCGTCGGGGGTCATGGAGCAACTGTTCTTTCGCGCGTGAGGAAGTGTGCGGAGGGATGTCGCGGCTTTCCAAAGCTAGCCCTCGAACATTTTAGGACAAACTAACCGCCAAAGCACTGATTGACAATGCCGGAGGAAAAAGCGCCGGGTGTGACAAGCTCGCCATTAGATGTGGGCCGCTTCGTGTCCGGCGCACCCGGAAGAAATCACGCGTGGCCCTGTAAGCCGGCTCCAAAACGACGGGACGAAACTGGCCGAGCCGGCTGTTGTCCACAGAGCAACCCCTTCCTCGCGGCAATCGATGTCCATTGAACGAAAACCACGCGGCTCGGCACATCACGATCCGTCAGACAACGAACGGAACATCTACTCGACAATGAGGGTACCGAAGGACTCCACGTCAGGGATGTCGGTCATTGCATCGATGTCAAGACGCCACCATTTGATGGCCCGTGGCTCCCACTCGGGATCTGCGGGTCGGCCGCTGTCGTCGACCTTGCGGCGAACGTCTGCCACATAGGCGCCTAGCGGCGAAGGAAGTCGTCACGATAGTCTGGATCACAGGAAGCATGGATTCAAGACGCCGTCGTGGCAAGACCGTCTGCACAGTGGCCCAGAACATAACACGCCCGTTGCCAAGCCACTCTGGTTGCGGCCACATGTCCGCCAGGTCCGTGGCGGTGAATTGTCACGGTCGTCTCGCGAGTCAATGTCGCTGCTGGCGCCATGCAGACCGTGCCGATTCTTCATTCCGCCTTCCCTCTTCGCTCGTGATAGAAGGCGTTACGAGCGCCGGTACACCCTACCAATGACTTTCTACCCTACCAATGACCAATGACCAATGACCAATGACCAATGACCAAAGACTTCACGATCGCGGCTCGCCGTACCCAGCCTCATGCGGTCAGCCACGCAATGGCTGCATAAACCGTTTACAGCGAGTGGCCGCCGGCGTTAAAATGTTGGCTCTCCTGCAGATATCGGATCTGGGGGGCTTACACGGAATTTTCGAGGTGGCGAACGCAATGCGCACAACATTGGTTTGGTTCGGAGTGTTGGGATTTCTACTGTTACCAGGTTGCGGGCCCAAGGAAGCACCGAAACCTCCCGCCCAGGAGCAGAAGGTGACGGAGAAAACGCCACCGCCGCCGACAGGCACAAGGGACCTTCCGGTTGCGGATTCCTCGACGATGGAAGCTACCGATGCGGCAAAGGATGAGGCGGAGGGAACAACTGGTCAGGAGACTCCCGCCGCTAACCCATATCCCTATGAACAACTTGTCGCTGAAGTCGGGAACAAGGGGCTGACCGAGGCATACAAGCAGTGTGAAGACGAGCTGCGAGCAAACCCCACCGAGGGCGACCTCAAGATGCAGCGAGTATATCTGTTGAACACCGCCGGCTCGATGTTCATGTCCCGCCAGAATCAGAAACAGGCGCTCGCGTCGTTTCGCGCGGCATTCGAATTGGCCCAGCAGCTGGTGAAAGATAATCCTGACCCTCCAGAGGACTATCGACAGATTCTGGCGATGGTCTACTACAACGGGGCGTGCGCCCGGTCGCTCGATGGCCAGGCCGACGCGGCCAAAGAGGCTTTGGGCCAGGCGATCGCCTGGGGTTGGAGTGACATCGATGCGATCAAGAACGATTCCGATCTGGCGAACGTCCGAGCGCTGACTGGATTCGACGCCGACCTGGCGAACTGGGCTGAGCAAGTGCAACAAGTTCTTGCGGAGAAGGCTCGCGAAGAGTTGGCCCAGGGAGAAACTTTCCCATTTGACCTGCAGGTTGAGGATCTTACCGGCGCGCAGATCAAACTGGCTGATTACGCAGGGAAGGTGTTGATCGTTGATTTTTGGGGAACTTGGTGCCCTCCATGTCGAGCCGAAATTCCATCTTTCGTGAAACTACAGCAGCAATACGGCCCCCAGGGACTGCAGATAATCGGACTCAGCTATGAGAATATGGAGGCGGAACAAGCCAAGACAACCGTACAGGAATTCATCAAGTCGAACGGTATCAACTACCCCTGCGCACTCGGCACGGAGGAGCTTCAAAACCAGGTACCGCAGTTCGAGGCATACCCGACGACACTCTTCATCGACAAGACAGGTAAAGTTCGACTGAAGATCGTCGGAATGCACGAGTACAGCGGTCTTGAGTCATTGGTGAAGGTGCTGCTAGCGGAACCTGCTGAAACAACTCCGCCGGCACAGTGACCTCTGGGGTCGCCACTCGTAGCGACGCTCGCCAGAGTGTGGGGAAGGAGGTTGAAACCTTGTCTTTACCGCCAAATTCCCACCGGGATAAACCCGGTGGAGAATCTCGAGATGTGAGTAAGGACGAGGGTTGATACATCTCTCAACTGCACCCATCGGCTGCCGTACCAGTATTGGTCCGTCTTCTTCCCCTCTGCTGCAATGGGAGCCTGGCCTCTCTCATACGGGGAGGCTTCTTAAGGAGCTCAGGACATGAAACCGCCAGCAGTATTCTTGCCGCTCTGTTCTGTTTTCGTTATCGGGGCGATCGCCAACGCGGCAGAAGTCTCCCCTCAGCGGATCGCGCAACAGATCTTGGCCGAGACGGGCGTACGAGGTGGTGTGATCGTCCATGTTGGCTGTGGAAACGGCCAAGTGACTGCGGCACAGCGCGCCAACGGCCGGCTCTACGTGTCCACGTTGGGAGGCGAAGTGATCTGTTTGATGGGGGAACAGTAGAGGCGATCGTGCGCAATGCCCTGATTGGAGTAATCCTTCATGCAACGAAACAGAAAGAGCACGATCGCAGTTGCCGCGGCTTGGTTCCTTCTGCTGTTCTTCATCCCGGCAGCCCACGCACAACGCCGGCTGGAACAGCTTGATCGGGGGATGGTGGCGCTGCACCAGGGAAACGGCAACGTGTTTGTTGGTTGGCGACTCCTCGGTACGGATCCACCCAACATCGCCTTCAACGTATATCGGCGGATCGGTGATGCGCAGGTACTCAAGTTGAATGATCGACCGATCAGCGGGGCGACACAATTTCAGGATGACGCGGCGACACTCAACACGCGGATATCCTATTTTGTGCGGGACGTCGTGGCGGGCAACGAGGGGGAAGAGTGCCGGCCCTTTGAAGTATTAACTGCTGCTCCCGCCAAACCGTATTTGTCCGTGCCGTTGCACACTTCCGACGGCTATCGGCCCAACGATGCTTCGGTTGGTGATCTGGACGGTGATGGTCAGTATGAGATCGTGCTGCACCAGGTGGGGCGAGGCCGCGACAATTCACAAGCTGGATTCACCACCGAGCCGATCCTGGAAGCCTACGAACTTGACGGCACGATGCTTTGGCGAGTCAACCTCGGTAAGAACATTCGCGAGGGGGCACACTACACCCAGTTCATGGTTTACGACTTTGATGGTGATGGCCGAGCCGAGATGGTGTGCAAAACCGCCGATGGAACGACCGATGGTCGCGGCCAAGTACTGGGCGATCGCGATGCAGACTATCGCAACACGCGCGGCTACGTGCTGGACGGTCCGGAGTATCTGACCGTATTCGATGGCCTGACTGGTGCAGCACTCGCCAGCACCGAGTATGTTCCGCCACGCGGCACCGTTCGCGATTGGGGTGATGACTATGGTAACCGAGTTGATCGCTTTCTGGCCTGTGTAGCCTATCTAGATGGCCGGCGGCCAAGTGTCGTCATGTGCCGCGGTTACTACACTCGGACCGTCCTCGTGGCCTGGAATTGGCGAGGTGGTGCACTGACCCGCGTGTGGACGTTCGATAGTGACGACAACGTTGCGGCGCTGGCACTGGCAAAAAGTGGCGTTTTCGTGGCCAGGGCAATCACGGGATCGGCGTGGCCGACGTCGACGAAGATGGGAAAGATGAAATCATCTATGGATCGTCTGTCATTGACCACGACGGGACCGGGCTCTACTCGACCGGCTACGGTCATGGTGACGCCATGCACGTGACCGACCATGACCCGGACCGACCAGGTTTGGAGGTCTTCAAAGCGAACGGTGATGGACCTAATCGTGCCGGTATTCAGCTGCGTGATGCGCGAACCGGCCGGCAAATTTGGGGTGTTCCGTCAACGGGCGAAAAGGGAGTCGGCCGAGCGTGCGCGATGGATATCGATCCCCGTTATCGCGGCTCGGAAGCCTGGGGGAAAGGGGAGGGTGTTGAGGGATTGTTCAGCGCCAAGGGTGAGAAGATATCCGATCGTTCTCCGCGCGTCTGCAACATGGGAGTGTGGTGGGACGGAGATTTACTGCGCGAATTGCTGGACGGTGTGCGCGTCAGCAAATGGGACTACCGGAGCGAACGGGAGAACCTTCTCTTTGACGCCGGCCGTTACGAGTGCGTCTCCAATAACGGCTCGAAGTCAAATCCCTGTCTCTGTGCCGATATCATTGGGGACTGGCGAGAGGAACTCATCGTGGGCACGCGCGACGGGAAGGAGCTGCGGATCTTCACAACCACCATGCCAACCGACTATCGTCTGGTCACGCTGATGCACGATCCCGTGTACCGGCTGAGTGTCGCCTGGCAAAACGTCTCCTACAATCAGCCGGCTCACACCGGGTTCTACCTCGGCCATGACATGCAACCGTCGCCTGGCCGGTAGTCGCGGCACACGTACTGGCATGGTATCATGTGTCGCGGATAATGACTTACCCACACCCCGCAGTTTACCCCAAAAACGGGGAGCCTCCCCTTTTTTTTGGTGGTCCCGCCTATTTGGAGCCTTTCATGCGACGACATTCCCTGACGCTGTTGTTGGTTTTGTTGTGCATTTCGAACGTTGCCAGGGGGGATGAGCCCTACTATCGGGATTTGTTTTCCGATACCTGGGTGGCCACCGACGCGCTGGGCAGAACCATGCCCGACTTTGCGACGGTGGGACCGGTCAAGAGTGACCAGCGGCGCGTGGTGGGGATCTTCTACATCACGTGGCACAGCGACAATCTGGCCAATTTGAAAAGTCCCTACACAGCGGATGTCACGAAGGTGCTGGCTGCCGATCCCGGTGCGCGGCTCGATCCCAATCACCCGCTCTGGACGGAAGGGTCCTACCACTGGGGTGAACCGGAGGCGGGGTATTTCCTGAGTAAGGACGAGTACGTCATTCGCAAGGACATGTCGATGCTCGCGGACGCGGGAGTGGATGTACTGGTGATGGATGTGACCAACGCAGTGCGTTACTGGGATGAGTGGGATGTCGTGTTTCCCGTGATGCAGAAGATGAAGGCCGAAGGAAACAAGGTGCCGCAATTCTGTTTCTGGTCTTTCAACGGCCCGGCAATCACGGTCGTTCAGGATCTGTATGACAAGATCTACAAGACAGAAAAATACAAAGACCTGTGGTTTTATTGGGACGGAAAGCCGCTGCTGCTCTACAACGGCATGCCCAGCGTTGACGCCAACGGCCAGGTGACCAAGCACCCCAACCCGCACTATGATCCCGCGGCCAAGACCGATGTGAATCACCCGCATTACGGCGACCCCGACTACAGCGAGGAGTTTTACACGGACTACACGCAAGAAGTGAAGGATTTCTTCACGTTGAGAACGATGTGGTGGGGCTATTATGAATGGGCAGGAAAACGTTTTATCGGGACGGAAGACAACTGGAGTTTCGGGTACGACATGGGGGACAAGCGAGTCCAGGCCATGGATGTGAACGATCTGGTCTCGACGCACAACGGCGTCAAGGAAGAAGCAGCGGTGACCCCCGCGCAGCATCCGTCGAGTCTGATCGGCAAGTGCTGGACGCGCGAGCAGGGCGAACCGGAGTTAAACGAATACGATCTGCCGGTCCCCACTCTCGTTCCCTGGTTGGGCCAGACGGTACCGAATCCTGAGGGCTACGGTATCTATTTCCAGCAACGATGGGACGAAGCGCTCCAGGCCAATCCGCAGTTCCTCTACATCAATGACTGGAACGAGTGGACGGCAGGCAAGTATTCACCAGGAGCAGGCAAGACCTTTCCATTTATGCGCCGACAAAACAAGTACTTCTTTGTCGACCAGTACAATTCTGAGTTCAATCGCTGCATCCATCCGATGAAGGGCGGGTATACCGACAACTACTACATGCAGATGGCCCAGAATATTCGTCGTTACAAGGGCATTCGCCCCATACCCGAACTGAGCGGGCTGAATCACATGCAGATCGACGGTGAATTCGCCGACTGGCAGCCCGTCGAAGTCGAGTATCGCGACACGGTCGGCGACACGTTTCATCGCGATTACAAAGGTTACGGGGGACTTCATTATCAGAACGATTCCGGTCGCAACGACATCGTTACGTGCAAAGTAGGCGTGGATGAAGACCAGGTGTATTTCTATGCCGAGACAAATGACGAACTGACTCCGCACACGGACAACAACTGGATGTTGCTCTTGATCGACGCGGACCAGAACCACGATACCGGATGGTTTGGGTACGATTACCTGGTCAACAAGAGAGTGATCGACGCGAACACCACGACGCTGATGCGTTACGACCCGTCCAAAGCCGAGAATCCGTGGGTCGAACAGGCGGAGTTGCCCCTTCGCTACGCGGGCAAAATCGCTGGAATTGGCTTTGCCACGTCAGCTTGTCGGCTGGTCAGGTGACTCACTGAGTTTCGATTTCCACTGGAGTGACAATCCCGCGGATTTGGCAGACCCGATTTCGTTGTGCATCAATGGCGACAGCGCGCCGAATCGACGGTTCAACTACCGCTGTATCTGGAAGAGAGGAGAGTAGGTCAGCGGTTGCCCTGCAAATCGCAATTGCGCTGGATCAGTTCCAACCTCTGCTGGACACCGCCCTTGAGGCCAGAAACCCGGCTCGCCAGGCGTCTCACGTTTCCGATTTCCGGAAGCTCTTGACTAATCGTCACACCTTCACAATCTGCTTTTTTTGGCGCTGGCACAAGATCTGCATCAGTTAGTGCACTGTCGGTTGTGATGATCGGTCAAGGGTTACCGGCAGGAGAAGCTCAACCGCTGGAGACTGCGGTGGTTAAATCACGGTACTCGAGGAATGCACGCCTATAGAGCGTTCATCGACATTTCGCCCCGCGTGTAGACTTTCCAACGGACTTGTAGGTTTTACATCAGTGCTGGTTGACCTATGGCGAGGTAGACGTCGCCAGTGAGTCGACACTGCGACAGGACCACGGACTGGTTTCAAGGATTCTTATTACCCAACATGAGGTAAGTCCCATGGATGGAGCGTCACTGCTGGCTACCGGCGCGACCTTTCTCACTTTCCCGGGCACTTTGGAGTCGTGGGCTCACCACCCGGCGCTGATTGCCATTATGTTATTGGTGATTCTGACGTCTGAGAGGGCGGTCATGCTGACGCCGGGAGTCGCCCGAGCCTTGGGGTGGGTCGGGGGACGTAGCAAGATGGCACCGTCATTGTGGCTCGCCGATTAGCGGGTAGACGCTGAACTGTTAGTGTGGTATCCGACGCAATAATTATTCCGTGCCACAGACAACCGGCAACAATGAACCTTGAGGAGTGAGGGAATCGCCGATAGAACGAGCAGTGTCGCCGTGCAGCATGCGTCGATTCTCCTGCGACCGTGTGCTGCGTGCGGAGATCCTGGGTCCGTACGGTGCACTGCTTGCCCTCACTCCATTTTTTGGCGCGACAACCGTGAACGAAAATCGTCGCGATACTTGCGCAACAGCAGGAATTCCTGGGCATGGAACGGTCTTCCGTCCGGATGGAAGACATCATGTTGCCACACCCGCGGCATGGGATCACCTTGCTTCGAGCCCCACGGCATGTAGGTTTGAGTGCGGCCGGCCACCAGCCCCCAATGGTAAGCACCGATCTGCTCGCGGGAAAAAATCGGCAAGATTGTCTCGAAGGTGTTGTTGGCACCGCGGCAGAGCCATTCGGTACAGAGAATGGGACGCTGGAATCGGCGCAGGATGCGTACCTTCTCGGTGATCCCCGCGGCGGCGTCATAGCCATGAAACGAGACCACGTCGGACATTTCCAGGAGCGCCTGCGACATGGGGTTTTCGAAATTGACCCAGGCGCCGACCGTCAGCGGTTGGTCAGGTTTGGCTTCGCGAGCCCAGCGAAACGCGGCGGCTACCAGTGGCAGGCTCTTCTCCCCCAACCCGGACTGCCCCGGTTCGTTGTAGAGATCCCATATCAGCACTCGAGTGTCGTGGCCGAAATGGCCGACGAGGTCTTTGATGTACTTTTCCAGGTCGGGCCACGCTGTTCGATCGACGACGCGTTTCAGGCCCGGACTGGGCACCCAGCCGCTGTTGTGCACTCCAGGAACAGGATCGTCCTGACGCCCTAAATACGGATCGCGTCCGGCAAACGCGCAATCACAAAAGGGGACGAACATCACTCGAATGTTGTGCTTCTCGGCGATTGCCAGAAACTCGGTCATGCGTTGCTTGAGCCGGTCGGGATCTTGTTTCCACACCAGGTACTGCACGAAGACGCGCACACCGTTGTAACCAACGTCTTTCGCCCAACCCAACTCCTGGTCGATCGTTTTTGGATCGAATGTCTCCGCTTGCCACATTTCGGTCATATTCACGGCCGAGCGAGGCAAGTAATTGCAGCCCGCGACGGGGCCAACTTCGGTGTACCACTTCCAGGCTTTCTCTCGCGGCCAACGGGCATCGTACTCTGCCTGCAAGGCCACTCGGTCGGGCGGGCTGGGGATGAGCTGCTGTTGGGGGTCGAGCACGAGACCGATGTCGATATACTGCCCACCTCCCGTCTGCGAGACATGGACGGCGACGAGATTCTGGCCCGGTTGTAACGCTGTTCGCAGCTGAGCCGTTACATCGTACGAAATCCACTCGGTGTTGAACCCGTGCGCCGCGAAGACTGGTGTGCCTTCCACATACACTTCGACGCCTTCATCATGCCGGACGATGAGGCCTGCCGAGTTGAATTCCAGCGGCCTGGGTACGTCGATCTTCTTGCGAAGCCAGATGTCGGTGGTTGTCCACGCTGTGCCGACAGTGTTGGGAGGAGTGACTTGGTCCGTCACGCCGAAGCCGGCACGGCCTTCCAACCAATGGCTGTCGTCAAAGTCGGACTGACTCCAGTCATCGCCTGGTCTGTCGCATATGTATCTCCAGGTTGTCGCAGCTTGCATGGCCGTGGAAATTAACACGCGAGGCTCGGCCGCCGGCAAGGGGCCTTTCCATAGCCATAACCATGGCAGGAGCAGCAGGCCTGCTGTGAGTCGGATTTGGACGGGAGCATTCATCGAGGACCTCCAACATCGTCGCGTGGGCCTTGCTTGTGTGATTCACGTTTCAATTGTCTTCGCGCGGCATGAGCGCGGTCAGCACATCGGGTTCTAGTACCTTCCGCTCGGCAGAAAGTTGGTCATAGAGTTGGTGGAACATCGCGGCGTTTTCGGGACTGGCTGTCACATATAGCCGCAGACCGCGGACCACATCCGCACGCTCGCTGTCAGCAACATCCAGATGTTTCAGACGCGAGGGCAACCACTGTTTGCCGACGTAGCGATCCATCAGACGCTGCAGCTTGACCAGCGTGAGTTGAGTGGTTGAAATGTCGCCTGTGGTGACGTAATCAATGAAGTTGTTGCGTGACCAGGGAACGGCGTATTTCATGTGGCCGAGTTTTGGCTCCGGTCGACCTTCGTCCAGAATGGTGATGGACCAGCGTTTGGTGCGGCTGAAGGGTAACTCCGCTGTTTCTTTCGCTCCGCCATCTTCGGGTGCCCGTTGCTTCACTTGCTGCTCGGACAAGACGAACATTTCGTAATCGCGCTCTGTTAGCACATCCAAAGCACGTTGTCGCCCTGCAGGAGTCCCACACAGCTGTTCTGGGTCCATGGCAAAGCCGGCTGGAAACGCTTGCGCATCGAATGGTCGGACCCAGTCTTTGCCAATCTGATCGATTGGTACCAGCATATCGGCAGTCGACCAGAAGACCATCACCGGACATGTGATCGTATCGAGTTGACTCAGCGGAGAGTGCTGATACCAGATTGCGTCATCCGTGTTGTCACCGTAGACCGGCAGCGCCTGCTGAGCGATTGCGGCGACTGCGCTAAATACGGGCAATTCGGGTTGTTCAAGTCCCGCATCCGCGTTCTTCTTCCAGTTCTTCGTCTGCAGGAAATAGGCTGCATTGTAGCCCCAGTTCACGGGCGGCACATCGGCGGCGGCACCGGCCAACGGGAATGTCTCGGCCGCCAACATCAACGTCATATATCCCCCCGCGCTGCCGCCACCAATGACGACTCGCGCATCGTCGACAAAGGGGAGGGATCGTGCGATGTGCAGCAGTGCGAGATCCGGGTTGGGTGTCTGTACCAGCGGGTTGGCCTTGATATCCCGCGGTGTGACGACAGTATATCCGCGGCCAACCTGAATCGAAGCGGAGCGATCGTCAAGTTCGTAACCGGCCGAATAATAGAGCGGTGCTCGCGTCTTGCCATCTTGCACACTGGCGGGCAAGTAGATCTTCGCTTTGCCCAGCGTCTCGCGACCCTGTGTGTCCAGATAAGTGTATTCCACCAGCGCCTTCGCGATAGGTTCCGTTGTCCCGGACATCGGAGCCGCCTCGGTCAATCGCAGGCGGTTGGCAACCGGGCCCGGGAGATGCTGCAAGACCGCTTCGATCCAGACCGGCCCTTTGAATGCTCGGCCGCCGTCGTCTTGCACGTCGGCTGCCAGTTGCAGCGCTCCCCAATTCGTCGCGTGATCGAGGTCGCCACCCCACGCAATCCCCGCCTGCGTACCGTTCAGGTCAGCTTGAAAAGCGTCCAGATAAGCCAGGTTGAGACGCAAGGTTTCACCCGGCTTGACCTGAATATCGTGCGCGTCTCCAGAATCGAGCGGAATGCCCCATTCGATCGTGCAAATTCCCTGGTCGCGTCTCATCGCGCCGCGGCCGTCTTGGTGGCTGTCATCCTCATCCTTGCCCGGCTGCGTAACGTGTTTGTCAACATAAAGACCCGGCACGACGATTTTGCGATCATCACCCGCCTGCAATTCCTGGCCTCGGCAGAACACGGCCACCGCAAAGTCAATATTGATCGGAGAAAGGCTGTCGTTCACGGTCTCATCGGGGACGCGCAGCGCGAGGTAGAGGGCATTGGCCGAATTCATTACTCGCAATTGGCACTTGCGCGGCGCCACAGCCGGTACGTCCCGCTGTACCATCTTCATCTCAAAGTCAATCGACAGAGCTTCCTGCCACTCATCCTCCTGGACGACTCCGTCGATGACGGGCGCTGCACTGCAGGCGGCCGACTCGATTGTGCCAGGCAAATCGTTGGCCAGGCCCGTGTGACATCCGAGAAGAAGAACAGCAAGGTACCCAACGAATGATTGCATGGTTCTCATGGTGTACTCCTATGAAGATTCGATGTTCGAGTCTTAATGGTGTGACACGGTCATTTCCTCTCCCTCATCTTGCTCATGCTCTTACTCTCTCTCGTGAAGCGGCCGGTAGCCGCAACCAAGAAGGGCCCCAGAGCGTTTGGTCTTGCTGACTCGGACGACCGGAACGATTAGAAAGAGTAAGAGTAAGATCAGTGACAAAAATATCTTGATCGACGGCATTCGCCCGCCGCGTACAGGCGAGACAGGTAATCGTCATAATCCAACACACCTACCTTGAGCCGTCGTTCATCCTTCTTCATGCGAACTCTTCCCCGTAGCGCTGCTGCAGCGCGTCTTGCAGCGCCATCAGTTTGTTAGACCGGGCGATTTCCATCAATGCCCGTGTCTGCGTGTCGATGGGTGTGTCGTCAAGCGTTCCTGAGCGATGCACTTCGAGCGCCTGCTGCATCGCTTCCGCGCCGTAGACCGGGTCCGCTTGGCCGCGGGGGTTGCGGATCGAATTGATGGCCGATCCAGCCAGCAGCAAGATCTCCGATGTCAAGCCACGCCGCCGGGCGTCCTGCAGATTCATAATGATGTTGCCCTGGTCCAGCCCACCGGCGCGTGCGATCATGGTCGGCCTGATGGCTCCGGGAAGCGGCGAAGTCAGGACCCGCTCCGAAGCCTCCCAGGCAGCGCCATAGGGACGAATGAACGGTGGACCGGGGCGGACCGGAGCCGTTTGGCGAAAATCAATCCCGTCCAGGCGAGCCAGCAAGTCAATCACTTCCCGCCAAATACACCGCTCGCGTGTACCGATGCCGGCATTGTGACCGTAGATGGCCAACGGTCGCTCAAGATTCTTCGTTGCTTCACGCACCATCCGCACAGTCCCCGTGCTGAACGTCTCGCTCAGCATGACGGCCGTGGCACCGGCCTCGATGATTGCATCGACCGTCGCCAGGATTTCATGCGGACTGCCGGTGATGTGGGGAGCGAATAGGATTCCTTTACCCTCGCACTGGTCACGCACTCGCTGGATCGCCGCCATCGCACGCTCGGTACGCCGCTTGACAGGTGAGTAATCGAGGTTGGGATAGAGGTTTTCGTCTTCCTTGACAAACAGAAACAGGGGACAGCGAGCCGCTTGCTCAACCAGATCACCGACCTGGTCGGGCGTGATCCCTGCCGTCGGTTTCAGGATCGTACCGAAAGCCGGTTCGTCGGCCGAAAAGCCGTTGTTGCGGCGCAGCAGATGTGGACCATACGCCGGTCCAGGAAAACCGCGCAACACGTGGTCCGGAATCTGTAGATCGACCAGACGCACATCCTGATTCTCGAACACATCAAAGACAATCGCGCCGGCTGTCGTGTGGAGCAAATCGCACGATGTCAGTGAGCCCTGTTCGTTGAGCAGCATCTTGAGCGGATACGCCATGTGCAACAGGCCTAAACGCCCCGTCTGGTCAAATCGATCGACGCCGACTGACTGGCCAGTGCACTCAGCCAATAATGAACCGGCTGGTGGGTGCTTCATGCCGCTGGTCGCATGGTAGCTGAATTCAGCTCCGATCTCTGCCAGTTTCTTGGATCGCAGGGCCAGAAAATAGGTGGCCACGATCGAGTCGTCCAGGCATGGCGGCGGCCTTTCGCCCAGTCGTTCTGATACGACACGGCGAATCAGTTGCTCCCGGCGGTCCCAGTCAAACCAGAGTTCTGCCAAGTCGTTGGAGTCCATAGATTGATTCGTCTCCTTTCAGGTCGTGGGGGAGTGGATGTGACCACGATTGAATCTTCGTAGTTCCCAATCCTCCAATCCTCCAATCCTCCTTCGATCCGTCCCTCATCCTCGAAATCATGACGGATATCGTCGACCGTGGCCAGTGCCGACACGAGCGAAGCTTTGTAGTTCTTTCTCCCTTCGAGCGTGAGATACGGCTCGAGCAGCTACATGGCTGGAGCGGGTGAGGTACCGAACAAGGCGTCACTGAGCTTCCATTCGCAGCGGGGCGGGATTTTCCAGATATCCCAAAATCGCTGGTCGGCAGCCTTGCACAACTTATCAAGCAACGGCTGGCGTTGGCTGTCTTGGAAAGCACTGACGATGTCCACCGGATAGGCCCGAGTGGCCCACAGTCCGAACGCGTCAAGATACTGGCAGCCGTGCTCGGCCATCAACTCCATCACCGCGATGGCACTATCCACCGTGCGCTGGTCAAACCGATGTGCCGGCCGGTTGGTCAGCGGTACCGGATCGCTGCGCATGTCGTTAATCCATGTTCCAAACGCGATCCGATAGTCGAAGGATTTTGTCTGGCACTGGTCGTTTATCGATGCGGGACGCTGCTGAGTTGCCAAGCCATGGGTGGCTAAGCATGCGCCCGAGAGCGTTGCCGCCCGTAGAAATTGTCGTCGGTCCTCGGCTACCTCTCCTTTCTCGGAAGTCGATCCGGTTCCAGGTGTGACTCGGCAGTTGATTCTGTCGGCGTGCGAAGCAGATGTCCAACACCTGCCAAGTCGGAAAGACTCGTTAGCGTTCTGGCCACTCAGTTGGTATATTAAACCGGCACCGTGCCAGGTGTAAGAGAGTAACTGTGTGAGGGAGCTTGGCTCATGAACGCTCAAGTGGCGGCCCGGCATTTTGTTGCAGCACTGATTCTTTTCGCTTTGGCGAAGGGCTCCACGAGGGCAGACAATCTACCGCTGCCACCCGGAGAAGCTCGAACTCCGGAAACGCGTTCTCTGACAGACGCGGAATCTGATCTCGCAATGCAGTCCGATTGGCTGTTTCAGGCGATGGGCGAACCGTTGCTGTCACGCTCGGCACAGGAGATCGGTTGGGCACGGGAGTTGGCCGCCCGGCTCATCCGCCAATCGCCGGTACTGGACTTATCTGCCGAGATGAAGGAACTCAGTGCGCTCGAGGAGCGACTGGCAGCACTGCGAGATCAACCGGCACCCGTGAAGCCGGCCAGCAGCCCTGTCGCGATACCGAGCTGGATCTGGTATCCCGAAGGCCAGCCGGTCGCCGACGCGCCGGCGGCAGCCCGGTTCTTTCGGCAAACGATCAAGTTGCCAGCCGATATTCGCTCGGCGGTGCTGCGCGTCGCAGCTGACGACGCTTGTGAGGTGTTCATCAACGGCACACGCGTCGGCTCACACGATACGTGGCAACGAGCCGGTGTGTTTGATATCGGGAAATGCCTGACTGCAGGGGACAATATTGTCGCGGTGCGCGCCGAGAACAAGCCCGCACCAAGCAAGAATCCAGCCGGGTTGATCCTCAAGCTCGTGGCAACGCGGGCCGATGGAGAGCAGTGTTCTGTGGTCTCCGACGAGTCCTGGCGTACGGCGAACGAGCCATGTGAAGGATGGGAAGAAGTAGATTTTGATGACTCGGCCTGGCAACTTGCCGCAATCACCGCCCCTTTTGGCAGCGGACCCTGGGGGAAAGTCGTCGGAATGGTTCAAGCAGATATCTCGGAGGATCCGCTGGCCGCATATGCCGATACGGATTCGGCGATCAGAGAACTCTACTTCTCTGTTCGTCAGGTCAAACGCAATATCCTGCTCAAGAATCCGATTGTCGACTTCGCGCAGTTGCTGTTCATCGATCAGCCTCTGCCGCAGGGGCCAGAGTCACGGCACGAGGCGATCCATCGCATGGGAATCATGGCCATGCCGGGAGGTCGCTTGATGATGCTGGACGGATTGTACCCCGCCGGCAACGTGCGCCAGTTGGCCCCCGACAGGCCAGGCAGCTTTTGGCGCCCCGACGTGTCGTTCGATGCCCAAAGAATACTCTTTTGCTTCAAGCCGCACGACGAGAAGAGCTTTCATCTCTATGAGATGAACATCGATGGCACGGGAGTACGGCAGCTCACCGATAGCGAGTATGACGACATCGACCCGATCTACCTTCCGGACGGCCACGTCCTTTTTACCACTACCCGTGGCAATTCATATGTGCGCTGCGGACCGTTCATCTACTCGTACATCCTGGCCCGCTGCGACGCGGACGGCAGCAACGTCTACCTGATCAGCTACAATGGCGAGCCCGATTTCGTTCCCGCTTTGTTGAACGATGGGCGCGTGATCTATTCCCGCTGGGAGTATACCGACAAACCGTTATGGCGGCTGCAGAAGCTGTGGACCACCAATCAGGATGGTACGGGAACCGCACACTTCTGGGGCAACCAATCGGTCTGGCCCGACCATCTATCCGAACCACGGCCGATCCCGGGGAGTAACCGTGTGATGTTCTCGGGTGTCGGTCATCACGATTGGTGGTCCGGGTCGATTGGAATCATTGATCCGGATCAGGGCCGCGACTTCCCGCACGGCTTGACCAAGGTCACCGCGGACCTGGTCTGGCCGGAAGTCAGTCTGCCACCGCAAGATACCCCGGAGGCGGCCGACTATCATGCCTCGGGACGCTACACCGGCTACAAGACCGCCTATCCGCTGTCGGAAGAGGATTTTCTTGTTTCGCGCGCGGTGTGGGCGACAAGTTCCGCCTCTACCTGATGGATGTGCATGGCAACCGGGATTTGATTTATGAGGGAATCTACAACATCTGGCACGCGATGCCCGTGCGGCCGCGGACCGTTCCTCCGCAACAGCCGGACCGTGTGATCTGGCCGGGAACTGGGAAGGATCGCCAGCCAAATGAGCCCGGCGTCTTCTTCAGCGCCGACGTGTATCAAGGTGTTCCTGGCCTGCCGCGTGGCCTGGTCAAGTATTTGCGAGTCCTTCAACAGGACTACAAGACCTACTCGACCTGGAACAAGACATATCGCCATTCGGGGCCGCCTGTGTCCATTGTCCAGGAGGAGGCGGTGAAGCGGATCCTCTCCGAAGTCCCCGTCGAAGAGGACGGCTCAGTGTACTTCAAGGCGCCGGCGGGTGTCACATTGTATTTTCAGCTGTTGGATGACCAGCGGCGCTGCCTGCACACGATGCGGAGTTTTACCGGACTGATGCCCGGGGAGCAGCGTGGCTGTGTCGGCTGTCACGAAATGCACAGTACAACGCCACCCATGCGCACCGGTTTGGCATTGGGCCGTCCAGCAACTGAGATATCTCCCCCACCCTGGGGAGCCACAAGCATCAGCTACGAGCGATTTGCCCAGCCCGTGTTGGATCGCTACTGCGTGCAATGCCATCGCGGCGAAAGTGATTCCGCCGAGCCGAACCTGGCGCTGAGGCCTGGAGTCAGTGTGTTCAAAGAACCATACTTGACGCTCGTGGGGGATGCGGGGTGGGGAAATCCGGTCGCTGGTGGACAGCCGGGCTTTGGCATCGCGCGGGCAATTCCGGTGGAGAGCGTCTACGGGCAGAACGATCCAATCGCTTTGACCACGTTGCCGCCGATGCAGTTTCTCTCGTACAACAGCCGCCTGATCAAGTTGGCCAGCAGCGGCGAGCATTATGATGTCAAAGTGCCGCCGCCAGACCTGCACCGTTTGACTGCCTGGGTCGATGCCTGTTGTCCTTTCATGGGCGAAGAGGAGGTGCGAGCGCTGGGAGATCCCGATTTCCCGGGCATCGAACGCTTGCCCATCCGTCCCCGCGTCGCCACCGCGCCGGTTATTATTCGGCCATGATGGGGTGCCGATGACGCTTCCTTCCCGTTTGCACCGGGCTTGTCCCGGTGTGACGACAACTGGTCCGCTACACGTTGCCGTGGTAGCTGACCGGTTGTGGGTCCCGCTGGGGTGAACCCAGCGGAGACCTGTGGAA
The DNA here is from genome assembly GCA_963700515.1 of uncultured Planctomycetota bacterium. GTDB lineage: Bacteria > Planctomycetota > Planctomycetia > Pirellulales > Pirellulaceae > JAJRVM01. Next base: position 80,643 of record CAVOXY010000012.1, read on the forward strand.
GTGGTTGCCTTCGTAGCTGACCAGTCGTCGTCCCGCTGGGGTGAACCCAGCGGAGACCTGTGGAACTGCGTTGCCGTCGGTAGCTGATCAGTCGTCGTCCCGCTGGGGTGAACCCAGCGGAGACGTGAGGGAACTGCTGGGGCCGTCGACTAGCTGATCAGTCGTGGTCCCGCTGGGATGAACCCAGCGGAGACTGTAGGAAACTGCTGGGGCCGTCGACTAGCTGCCCAGTCGTCGTCCCGCTGGGGTGAACCCAGCGGAGACGTGTGGAAGTGGTGGCCGTCGGTAGCTGCTCAGTCGTCGTCCCGCTGGGGTGAACCCAGCGGAGACGTGTGGAAGTGGTGGCCGTCGGTAGCTGCCCAGTCGTGGTCCCGCTGGGGTGAACCCAGCGGAGACGTGTGGAAGTGGTTGCCATGGTAGCTGACCAGTCGTGGTCCCGCTGGGATGAACCCAGCGGAGACCTGTGGAAGTGGTTGCCGTTGGTAGCTGACCAGTCGTGGTCCCGCTGGGGTGAACCCAGCGGAAACCTGTTCTTGGCGAGCTTGTCGCCTCGTGCCGGCCGCATTCTACGGCGCTTCGGCCGCGTGGCCTCCGAGTACTTTGTCGATGAACGGATAGGCGACGGTGCCGTGCCATTGGTGGCCGGAGGTCCAGATGTCTTGTTGAACCTTGTCTGCTGCGTCAAAGAGTTGGTAGCCAGTTTGGATCCGTGCAAAACCCTGCTTGGTGTATTGGAGTGGAAAGCAGGGGTCCTGCGCCGCGCTCTCGAAGAGTACCGGGCGCGGGGCGATCATTAGGTGAACTTCGCACACGTCCATCAGGTCGACGAAGCCGGGCAACTCCCAACATTCGCAGTTGGGCACTGCGAAGACCCCTTCAGTCGTACACATCCAGCCGCTGACCACCGCCGCCTTTAACCGCGGATCGCAGGCGGCACTCCACATGGTCCATTCGCCGCCCATGGAGAGTCCACCGACACCGAGCCGTTCGGGATCCACTTCGCTGCGTGACTGAAGGATGTCGACCAGACGCAGCAAGTCCCATAACATCGTGGCACAGTACTCACGGTGTGGAAACGATGGTGCAATCACGACATATCCGCCACGTGCAAACCGGTCCGCAAATCCGTGGTAGAGCGAAGTCTTGTCAAACACCAATTCGCTTTTCCCTCCGTGACCGTGCAGAGCGAGCATGGCGGGGAAAGGTCCTTTGCCGTCGGGCACGGCGAATTGGCAGCGAAAGCGAGTCTTCCCATCGTTGCCCTGAAATGTCGCTGAGGACAACGTGTAGCCTTCGTTCTTTACCGCTTCACCCAGTTGGAAGTCCAGCGGCACATCAGCGAGCGAGTGGCGTGGCTGCTGACGCTCCACGAGTTCAAACAGTCGGGCGCGTGCCTGTTTCTGCCAGGCCACGGCTTCCTCCTGGCTGGTGGCCGTGAAGGGCAGGGCGAATCGTTCTGGTACGGGGCCATGAGCCTCCGGCAGCCGATCGCGGGTCTGGATAAAGTCGTCGGGCCCAAGAGCTTCAGTCGAGATGCGAACCTCATCCAGGCAACCGTGCCAAGGACGCGGGCCTGCTGTCGCGAAGTGGTCGACATTGCCGATCTTCAAGTTGGCCTGATCTTGTGTGAAAATGCCGGGGTTGGCTCGCACTGCTTCGGCAACTTGATGACCGTTCACATAAATACGACTCGTGCTCCCCTGGCTGACTGCCGCGACGTGATACCAGCGGTTCGGCTCAATCAAGCGTGATGGAGTTTCCAGTTTGTGGTTTCCGTGAAAACTACCATCCGGCGAAACATCGAAACGCAATCCGCCGCGCGGCGTGACGACAAACGCCCAACAGCGGTTGTTGTCCTCCTCGTCCCAATCGGCGGCAATCGACTCATAGGTGCCTCGTTCGGCGAGTTTCACAAACGCTTCGACCGTGAAGTCCGGGGACGTGACCTGCTTGTCGAGACCGAATGAGATGCACGTTTCTGCCTGGCCGTCAAACGAAGCCGAGTAACGATTGTCCACGGACAAGCCGCCACAGCCAACTACGTCCTCGACAAAACGGACGCCACCGCTCACGGTACCGACTGCCGAGTTTTCGAATCGTTCATAGACGAGCGGTTGTGCATGGACCGGGGAGTGGCGCAAGGTGAAGATCGTCGCCAGCAAGAAGAAGGGGATGTACTTCATGGTTGCTTTCCGTTCAGGAAGGGCCGGTCCACCAGTGCGGACGCGTGGGAGTGTGAGTTGTGCAGTTGTTTGGACAGTAGATCAGTGTGAGCGAATCCGGCATGGTTCGCAAGTATGCAGATTAAGGAGGTCGTGAACTCGCAAGACCATTTTCTGTTCTGTCACTTTTGTGGACAGGACGGAGGTTACATTCGGCGAGTTGGTCACACTGCCTCTCGTGCCGACCACAAGCTGGTGTGCCGGCGCTCGCCGTCGTGTTTGAGGACGGGATGGAGGTTTTGTTTGGCGAGCTTGTCACACCCTACAGACTACAAACCTACCTCGTCAGAGCATGGCAGCCATTGGACGCCTTGGGAACTGACGCGAAACCGTTTGGCTCGAATGCTTGATCCGGCGCCTTCTTCATAATAGACGATCAGTACGGATCCATCTTTCAGGTTGACCATCGAAGGATAGGCACCAATCACGTTATCGACCGGCACATTCTGGCTCCAGGTTTTGCCTTCGTCCAGGCTGAAGTGCAAGCTGGTCGAGGGGAGCCGATGGGCTAACAGAATGATGTCATCGGGAGTGCGCAGGAAGTACGGGCAGTGTCCTTCAAAACCGATGGGTTTCGAAACACTCCAGCTACGTCCTCGATCAGTGGAAACTGAAACACACATGGTTGGCCGCTGAGCGGCATAGAGTGTGCCGTCCTTGAGTTCGATGATGTCTGTTTCCGCGTCGAGCTTGTAGCCTCCGTTGTCAATGTCGATCACGTGACTCCAGTTATCGCCTCCGTCATCGCTGTACACGACGGCTCCGTGGGAAGTGCCGTTCGTTTCCCGATAAAGCCCCAGGATTAAACGCCCGTCAGAGAGTTCGCGAATGGGAGCGCTGCAATACGCATCGGCAGCTACCTGGCGTGGTGCCGACCAGGTGCGCCCAAGATCTTCGGAGGTGACGAGCCATGATCCGTGGCCAATCCAGTTCACTTTGGGATCATCGCTCTTTCCCAACGAGAAGAAGTTGCAGATCAATCGGCCACTGTCCAATTGGACGATGGAAGGGTCGCGGTCATCGTGAGGGCCGTCGTATAACACCTCGGGTTTGCTCCACGTGCGGCCCTCGTCATCGGACGTGCAACAGTCGATGCGTCCACCGCGGGGGAGTTGTTCAGCAGGCATCGATACGTGTGTGTAACCGGCGTAGAAGACTGCCATCAGACGCCCGTCCTGCAGGCGGCAGACGTCGGGAAAGGCTTCGTAGCCGCCGGCCCCGCCATCCTCACAGACGTAGGTAAACGATCGCGGCGGGACGCGGAGGTCTTCGAGCGGCTTGTGCGAGACTCCTCGCACGACGATATCTTTTACATGCGCACGGCCTTGATTGGCATAGAACCCAATGCGCCCGCGTGTGAGCTGCTTGTCGTGGTGCTCGTAGAGCAGCGTGCCATTCAAGTAGACTTTCAGCGTGTCGTCAAGGCACTCCAGCCGACCTTCATGCCACTGACCGGCTGGCTTGGTCAGACTGCCGACCCGTTGAAGTTCATTCCAGGAGTTATCCGCGTCGCTGCGGACCAGAATCGCTTGAGTACGATCAAAATGAACGTAGTAGTAGGTGGCGGTATCGGTTGCACGCACGATGAACCCGCAGGCCAGTACGCCTTCGGACTCGGGTTCGACGAGAGAAACGAGCGCTGACACTCACGTCGTTCCATTCCTGTGGCAGAAAGAACGCTCGTGACATTTGTTTGCGACCATCACATATCAGCTCGCCATCGCCAATGGCTGCGGTCTGTTCTGGAAATCGCCACTGCTGTGCGGCGGTTGGAGTCTGCAAATCAATGGCCAGCTCCGGTGTCTGTGCGGCTACAACAATGGCGGTGGCGAGAATTGTACAGAACATGGGCGATTCCTCTGGTTGCACAGGTGCGTTGGCACGCCCTTTACCCCCGATATTGTACCAGCATATTTCCGGTCCGCAGACTAGTTGGACGGCGCTATTTCATTTAGAGAATGGTCGGCTTTCTGAAAGTGCGCGTACCGTGCCCGCATGTTATCGAGTGACACTCTAACGACTGGTGACCAGCAGCCGCATGGTCCAGGGTTCGATGGTCGGCAGCGTAAAACTCCGATAGGGGCCGTCACTCCCGGCGGCGGGGACCACGGTTTCTCGACCTTGCATATCGAACAGGGTGAGCTGCTGACTCTCGGTTCTCAGGACAACGACAGGCTCTACCGCCGGATCGAAACTGGAGTTGACCATGGCCACAGCCAGCTGTCCATTGTCCTTTTGCCGAGCCCAGAGGTTCACCTTGTGGAACGAAGCCACGTAGGCGGGCAGCCGATCGCGCGATAGCCAGCGCATCACCGATTTCATCTGGCTTGACTTGCTCAAGTTATGGAGAAAGGTCCAAGGATAGTAGCCGCACACGGCGATCCGCCCTCCCAGGCGGTTCTCGAACACCGCCATACTCGTGGCCGCTTTCTCCTGCCCCACGTAGTCCACTAGTCGAGCCAGCGATTGTGCTTTGGGATCTGCCAGCTGCAAGACGTGGCCCGGAACGTGATAGAACGACTGTCGGCAATCGCGTTGCCGCGCGGCGAAAGGGCTGTTAAGCGGGTGGTCAGTCAGTTCTTCTATGCAATCCTCATGGATCGCTTTCTCGACCGTGATGCCTGTGAATTCGCCGAACCCCCTGCGATTGAGGGTCTCCAGCGTTTCTGCATCCATGTAGACGCCCTGGGACAGCACCTGGCGAATCTGATCGTCTGACATCGTGGCGATGCTCTGCTGGAACAGCAACGTCACGGCGGCACCATCGGGACTGTACGCGGCCGGCAAGCCGATTTCCCACAGCGGCGGCGCTTGGCCAAGCATCCCGACGTCGGCGGCCCAGGAGTCTTTGTCCCAGGCGGCGAAGAGGCCGACGGGCCGAGCGCGTCCGAGATGCCTGGCAGCCAGATCCAGCAGTGGCCGGGCAGTGCGAATTGCTGCCACCAAGGGTACAAATTCATCGAGCGGCTCATCATTCATGGACAGAACGTTGAAGGCGGCGCCAGTGCAACCGGCTGCCATGTGCGAAGCAGCTTCCAGAACCGTAATGTGCGCTGCCTTCTTTAAGCGGTGATAAGGGAAGTTCTCGATCTCCGATTGGATCGAAATGACCTTGGGCGGCAAGAGTGATACCTGCCGGCCTACTTCATGCGACTTGCCGGCCAGACCGCTGGTCGACGAGTCTTCGTAGAATCCCCCGCCGGGACGCCAGTAGACCGGTGCGTCCTCCGGACCTGCCAGTACGTTTGCCCAATGATCGAAATCGTATCCTTCGTAAAACCGTTCGCCCGTCATGAACCCTAGCGGGAGACCTGGCCGCTGCTGGTGCACGGTACGTTCGACGAGCGCTAACAGCCGCCCGATCGTGGCTCGATTATGCGCTAGCCACGCCTTGCGAAGAGCCATGCGTGGCTCTGCCGGGCCTTCAAAGAGACCAGCTTTCAAACTCGTTCGGGTCTGCTTGGCGCCGGTTTCCTGCTCGAAGATCTCCAGACACTGATCACAAAAGCAGGTGAGTCCCACCGGCATGTGCCCTGCCAGTCGCACGTCGTCGTCAACCCAGATATAGTCGGGGTTGGCCTGCGCCACAAGTCGGTAGATTTCGCGGACATAATCTTGATGACGCGGGTCGTTCGGACAGAAGGAACCAAGCGACACATTGCCGTCGATATCCGTCACACGCGTGTAGTCTCCCGACAGTGAATTCGGAAGGTTCTCATTGTGATGACCCATCGTCGACAGTACATTGATGCCTGCTCGATAGCCGAGCTTCTTGGCCTGTACGACCCGCTGGGCCAGAATGACGCACCGTCGCTTCATTTCATCCAATGGCAGCGGTGGATGCGTGGCCGAAGTGAAGAACGTGATCTCGTCGGTGACGCCTTTGTACTGTTCAAACAACTTCAGCAGACTATCGAATCGTTTGTCCGGCATCCACTGAGGTACGCCGATCCGAAACGAGATGAATGCCTTTTCGATTGTTGGCGCCGACTGCGCAGCCACCGGATCTGACTGGATGTTTGCCAACGGTTCGCTCGCCAAGCCGCACACGCAGCACAACAATACGCACAGGATGGCTGCGCCGAATCGCTGATGCTTCAGGCAGCACATACCCGAGTAAGGTGACGGGGTATGAACAAGTCGTCCGACTCGGCGGTGATATGAAGGCAAACCATGGAACGAGTTCCGCTTCGTCGGCCACAGTTGTGGATTCGCTGGTGTTGTCCTGCCAGCAGTGCCGTGAGTCTGTTTGTGCGTCATGGTTCACACCTTACTGCCAGATCCAAGGAAGAGTCACACGGGCCGAGGTTGTTGGGAAGCATCGGCCCACAGTAAACGTTTTAACTCAAAGTGCAGGCCCGCCTATGGGACTAACCGCTCCAACGCTGGGAACGCCTTCCTTTTCGCCCGAACTCCTCCTGCGCGGAGCGAACATCCCATGCGGCAAGAAAACGGGCAGCGTGTTGCGGTTTTACCAGCTACATGGAACGCTCCTCTGACAGTTTGAGTTGTAACATCCCCTTCGGGCCAATTCCAGCAGCTCTCTTGGCGGCCAGTTGTGGCCTGCATGGACGACGAGAGCCATGCCACACGCGGTGGGTATCGTTCCGTGGGCTATCAGAGAGCGGCACGTGTTGTTTTCACTCCCGCGGCATACTACGATGAATCCTCCAACAGGGTCGCAACCGAGCAGCTGGCAGGCTTGGCGGCCCCTGCTTTGCACTCCACCCGTACGACGGGCAAGGGCACGAGCCCGTGTACGGTTCTACCATCCACAGTCGTGCCGGAGAACTACGATGAAACCTCGCTTGAAGATGTTGTCGCACAGCGTGTGCGATGCGTCGCGTTCTTTGGATTCTCGGCGACCGTCCTTCCTGGCGGTCATGATTCTGCTCACTCTGTTTACGCTGCCGCTTGGTAATGCCGGCGCGGAAGATTCTGCCCTGGGTGTCACTCGACGACTGACACTCGGCAAACCGTTCGCATGTGCCGACTATGGCGGCAACAAGATCTGCCTGGTCGACAAGGATGGCCAGATCACCTGGCAGTATCCGGCCGCCGGGCCGATGGATGTGTGGATCCTTCCCAACGGCAATATTTTGTTCTCGCACGTGAAGGGGGTGAAAGAAGTCACTCGCCAGAAGGAAGTTGTCTGGGAATACAAGACGGCGGAGTCCAACGAGGTGCATGCCTGTCAGCCGCTACCGGACGCTCTGGTGATGGTCGCCGAATCGGGGCCAATGCAGATTATCGAAGTGGATCGTCAGGGCCAGATTGTGAAACGCGTTCCATTGAAGACCGAGTGCACGAATACACATCTGCAAATGCGATGTGCCCGCAAGTTGGCCAGTGGAAACTATCTCGTCGGACAGTACCAGGACGGTGTAGTGCGCGAGTACGATGCGACTGGCCGCATCGTCCGCGAAATTCCCCAGCAAATGGCGTTTAGCGGGATTCGTCTGGCGGACGGCAATACTTTGATCGCCACAGGCGACGCGCATCGCGTCGTTGAAGTGGATGGGGACGGCAAGGTCGTGTGGGAGATCAACGAAAATGATTTGCCCGACAATCCAATTCGCTTCGTGGCCGGCATGCAGCGACTTCCCAGTGGCAATACGCTGGTCTGTAATTGGGGTGGACATGGTCATGTGGGCGAACAGCCGCAGATCTTTGAAGTCACTCGCGACAAGCGAGTCGTCGGCGAGATCTTTGACTTCACGCAGTTTGGCACCATCAGTGGCGTTTTTCTCTTGGATGTGAAGGGGGACCCCGCGAAATTCGAGATCGAGCGATGAGGACCTGCAGAAATCGACGAATTTCGGCATTCGCTTTCGGCAGGAAAGGGAAATCCTGCAGCCTAACACATACACCGCGCAAACCAGCGCGTGGGCCGGCTAGAACAATATCGTAGCTGAAGCCGCCGAGGCTTCAGCGGCATCGCCATACGTTTTTTTTCGTCGTAGCTGAAGCCGCCGAGGCTTCAGCTGCATCGCCATACGTTTTCCCGCTGTCGTCGTAGCTGAAGCCGCGGAGGCTTCAGCGGCATCGCCATATGTTTTTTTTCGTCGTAGCTGAAGCCGCGGAGGCTTCAGCGGCATCGCCATACGTTTTTTTTCATCGTAGCTGAAGCCGCCGAGGCTTCAGCCGCATCGCCATACGTGTTTTTTTTCGTCGTAGCTGAAGCCGCCGAGGCTTCAGCGGCATCGCCATACGTTTTCCCGCTGCGGCTGAACCCTGGCGGGTCCAGCTACTCCACCTCGTTGCACGATTTCAGCAAAGGTGCTGTCATGACCATTCGATCTGGTATCTCCGCCCTCGTAACTCTCTGCGTCGCCTTCCTGGTATCGACGGGCGTCGCCGACATGATGGCCGATTCGCCGGTAAAATTCCCCACGCAAGGAGCGATCCCCGCAAAATTCCCGCCGGATCAATCGGCGAAAGATTTCCGGCAACCCGAAGAGGGCTATTACCTCTTCAGTACTCCCGAGCGATCGCTGACGCAGATAGACAAGATTCAGCAGGAAATGCCCACAGGCGAGTTCACTCCACCACCGGCCGACTGGAAATTCCTGCAGCGCACGCGGCGCATCCTGAACGAAGGAGGTGACCTCCACCTGGTGGCTATTGGCGACAGCATCGTGAATGATACCATGCGGTCGGGTTGGGTGGCCAAGCTGAGCCAAGCCTTCCCGAAGGCGAAAATCCATGCCACGGTCTATGTGCGCGGTGGCGGCGGATGTCAGCACTACAAGGAGCATGATCGCATCGGCAAAAACGTCATTCCGCTGAAGCCTGATCTCGTTTTTATCGGCGGCATTAGCCAGCAGGATATCGAAAGCATTCGCGAAGTGATTCATCAGTTGCGAACCGCTCTGCCGGATGTCGAGATCCTATTGGCCACCGGTTCGTTCGGAACCGCCGACCCGCGAGTGCCGGCAGAACTCGACGGGGCGCAACACTCGGGGACGGGTGAGTACGGCCGTTCGCTTCGACAGTGTGGCTGGCGATGAGAAGTGTGCTTATCTGGATATGACCACGCCGTGGGCCCAGTACATCCGCGCTTCCAAGCTGCATCCGCATCTGTTCTACCGTGATGTTGTGCATGCCAACGAATATGGCGAACAGATTCTGTCCAAGATCCTACTGAAATTCTTCCAGCAGTAGGGTGCGCCAAACTCGCCCAACACGTTCTGGCGACATCCCGAAACGCCATGGCGAGCGCATATGCTGCAACGGCCACTGCTACTGCGGCACGTACGTTTCATCTGACGTAATCAGCAGGAGACGGCGCACCGCACACCACGAGTGCGTGGTCTGCAGCTTGAGGATGTGCTGTCCGGGCTGCAGCGAACCCAAATTGAACTTCGCCCAGCCAAAGTAGCCGTTGCCCGTGTGGAATGCATCCAATTTCTGCCAGGTGAAAGGGACGGGATTTCCATCCCAGGAAAATAGGTAATGCGGAGTGAGTTCGGTCTCGCTCGCCGATCGTTCACTGTGCCGCAATTGGATCCACAGCCAATACGCTCCCGCTTTGTCAACTGAGACAGGAGGAAACACCACGGTATTGGCATCCTCCAGCCAGAGGCGATCCACGAAGAGGTGATGTTTGCCGGGCCCAATCGTAGGTTCTGGGCCGCCGGTTGCCGATGGCAAGACTGCTGGCGGGATACTTCCGTTCGTCATTCTCCAGGGGGCCGAGCGTGAATGTGAATTCCGATGTAAGTGTTTGGCTCTTGGTGGGAACTACGATCAGCCAGCCAGCACTCTGCCAGGGGGGCAGCCACAACGGATTGAGTGCCGGGTCTGAACCCATGAACAAGAGGCTCATGCCCGAGGCAGGCAGGGCGGGATCGGCCGCGCTGTCCGCCAAGACGATGTTCTCTCCCGTGCTGACGATATCGCGCAGGACGAGCCCGTTGCCGGACGAACCGGCGAGACAAATCACACCCGCGTCGGCCAGCGGAGCGACCGCAGACTGCCAGACGCGACCCAACGGCAGCACGCCACGGTACAGGCTGTGGGGTTCATGACCCCAGACCTGGTTTGGCTCCCAGGGAAAACGGTTTTCTGGCCACGGATAATGGCGGCGTAGCAGGTGGTCCGCATAGTCACCTGTGACGCTTTGTACCCTCCAATGTTCCACACCCGTGAACTGAATGGAGGGACTCTGCGGAGCCGACTGGTCGGAGGACAGCGTCACACGCACGCAGCCGTCGGGGAGCGGACTGCAGTTACACGAGTCGGGCGACGTGATCCGGCCGGTAACCGTGCCGTATGCGAAACGGATGTCCCCGCCGGTGCCCTGCCAAGTGAACTGCGAGTGGCTTTGACAATCTGCCGTGACGGCCTTGTGACTTTCTGGTGGGATGTCCTCTAATGGTTGCTGACTCTGACGGAAGACTGCTGTCGCGTAGGGGGCAAAAGTCCAGTGAAACTGGCCTTGCGTTGCAGTGACCGATTGTCCTGTAATCACCTCGATCAGTGTCTGGGAGACGGGCAGGCTGAGTTGGGCGGGTAATCGGACTCTAGTAGAGATTTGTTGTGGCGACAGATTGACGAGTCCCACGGCGTCGATTTGGTCAAGCGATCGAAGTACGGAAAAGATCTCCGGTGCCGTCTCGACACTCAGATAATCCGCACTCCCGCGACGGAGTTCCGGCACACGGCGGCGCGCCCAGAACAGGTTGCGGAAATAGGCGTAAGATCCCACCTCCTGCTCCTGGTAGATCATCGGTACTCCCTCCACCAGAGTGCAGACGGCAGTCAACGCGCGTTGAAGGCCGACCCGAAACGCCGGTCTGCTCGGCCATGGTCCACCACCGTGTCGTGATTGTTGAGCGTGCGCAGGACAATCATCCCGCGTGGCAGCGAGCCCTGTTCTCGTTCGAAGAAATCGCGGAGTCGGCGATTGAGTTCCGCCGGCGCGAGAGCCGTCGGAGGATTCTGTTCCAGCAGTCGGATCAAGGGGAATCCGTAGCCGATTGGGCCGGAACGTGCGTACTCGGGTGTTTCCATCGATTCGGGAATGATCGCCGGCTGCTGGGCCCCGCCCGCGATCGCGCCCTGGCGAATCGCGCGCAACATTCCCATCGCTCCACCCATGGTCGAACGCGAGACGTGCGGTGCGTTGAGCGACGAGTTCCAGTTGACGCCCAGTCCTGGCGCCACGTCCACGCGGTATCCTTCGAAGCCGAATTGTGCCGTGAGCTGTTCGATGCTCCGCTCCATCTCGTTTTGCCAGCCGGGGTGGGAGTAATCGGGCGATTGCCCGAACACATTCACACGCTTTCCGTCTCGTCCATAGGTCCACCATTGGGGGTGTGCCGCGGGGAGTGCCGCTGTGCCGCCGTGGGGAACGATTTCACCCAGGACGTGAAAACCCCGCTCGTGCATTTGCCCCACCAACGTTTTCAATCCGCCTGCGCCACCATAGGCCGGATCCACCTCGTCGTAACGCCGGGGGCCGTAGAGGTTCCAGCCGACCATCGGGCGCGCCGGATCTTTGTGGGTGTGGACGCTCATCAGCCAGAACGTGTTGCAGCCGAGATCGGCGATGTAATCGAGCTGCTTGGCAAAATTCTCGAAACCACCGACATCGCCGAATCGCGAGTCCACGCTGCCTCCGGCGCTGGCCTGGTACATAATACAGTCGCGAAACCAGTCGGGCCCGGCATCGGCAACAGTCACTCCTACCGCATCGTACCACGACTGCGCGGTACGTCGAGCTTCCTCCAGGCCACCGTCAACGACCCAGATGTACTGCTTGCCGATGGCCGCTGACTCGCTTCCTGCCAGCCGCCACGCAGCATCGCTGTGGTGTTCGATAGCTTCACCCGGTTTCCACTGAACACGAAACGTGTCTTCATCGCTGGTGAAGGCGACGCACAATGTGGGGCCACGCTCGCCACATTGAATCATGGCGAAAGACTGCGCCTGCCAGGTGGGAGCTTCGGGGAACGACATTGGCGCGACACGAAAGGTCGCGCCCGTCACGTCGCGGCGCACATCCGCGGCGTTTTCAAACCCGATCGTGCGGACCAGACAATTGGGAAAACCACTGAAGCCGTGAATGTCGTCCACAATCGATCCGGCGGGCAACCGATAGGTGGCAGACTGCGGCTCGCTGGCGGCCGGAGCAGCCTGTGTCGGCAATTCGTGGTCGTCCACGATTACCGTCAGCGCCGGAGTATCAAGGGGGCGGGTCAAGTTTTGGCCCTGCCAAGACACAATCGGCCAACCACGCTCGAAGCGACACTCCAATTCCGCCGCGATGCAAGGCGATCCCATGCCCCAGCAGGCGAAGACCAGCAGAAACGTTTTTCCAAGTCGTCGGTGAAAGTGACTTATTGTCTGCATGGTTCGATAGTATTTCCTAATCAGAGGGACAGTCATGGATCGCACGTGGATGGAAATGGTGTGGGATGAAAAGAAGGATGAAGGACAATAAGGATGCCCAAACAAATCCGAAAACGGGGAGGCTCCTGGGCTGTCAAAAAGTCGGTTCTTGGACGCTGTTGAGCCGTGCAAAGTGGCGATCATTTTGATTCCCTCCGCGGGCCTTGCGCCGGCGGCGGATCGATTGGTCAGCTATGGTGATGCGATCTGCCTGGCAGGCTTCCGCCGGGTTGATCCCGGCGGGACCACAACTGGCCAGCTACCTTCACACGGTGACACACTGTCGGTCGCGTCCCCAACGTGCCATCACGCCGGCTCGCCTTCGCGACTGAATCAAGCCGCGGTTTGTTTCGGTCTCGGCGAGCCGCCGTTTTGCCTCCCCGCGATTGGCTCGGCCGACACACTTCGTGTCTCAATAACAGTAGCTGGTCAGTCCTCAGTCCGCCGGGATGAACCCGGCGGGGCTGCAGAACCGAGCGGAACAGAAATGGAGTGATTCCTCCATACACACAAGGGCGAGTCTTTATCGCGCCAGGAGCCTCCCCGTTCTTGCGGCAAGCAGCGCGGTCTGGGTGGTCTTTCGGGAACGGGTTGTTCCATTGGGACACCACGGCGAACTACTGTCGGCGCAGCTTCAGGACCGGACACCTTGGATCGCTTGCTGGCTTCTCGTTCGATAGGTACCAGTTTATCCGCAATCTCTCGTTGCGCAAACCGTTCGCAGCTCTTCGAACCAGGCACGAGAATCACAACTAGGGCCACCACCGTGTTGTGGCCGCGTCTTGGATGTCAATGTCGGGTGAGCCGGTGTCTTCTTGACTCGGAGTGCCAGCAAACAGACGATAAAGGCAGGATCTTGGCTGTACAACCTATAAAAATGTGTCTGCGCGTGTACTGGAACACACCGAGCGAGTCACTTTCAAGTGCGGAGGCGACGAACATGCGACTGAACACGAAAGTCGGCATAGCGCAGAGCGTTGTGGTGCGGGATCGTAGTAATCACGTTCGTGATGGCTGCCGCGTCTGACTCGCGTGCTGAAGAGCCGACAACGATCGTCGCTCGAGTGCTCAGTCTCCCAGAGTCGGCGCCGGACAATTCGATTCACTTCTATGTAGCTCCCGGTGCAACAGACACGGCCGTTGGGTCAACCGGTGTCGTGGACGAGACGACCAGTCTGCTATGGGAGGACGCATTTGATGGCTTGCGCAGTAGTCGTTGGCAAGACGTGTTGGAGAACACGCAAGTCGAGAACGGCAAGCTGTTCGCCACAGCCGGTCGGAATCTGGTGATCCTCAGCGACTGCATTCAGCGCGACGTGCGAGTCAGTGTCGACGGTGCCTTGGACGCGGTGATCGGCGTTGTGTTTCATTACCGCGATCCCGAGAATTACGTGCTGGCGTTTGTCACCCCGGCCTTCAAGATCACGGGGTATCACGAGGTCGTCGAAGGCAACTTCGGACCGTGGATCGAGCCGGTGTCCACTGGATCTCTCGTTGGTCCCATTGTGCGCATGACGGTCGAGGTCCGTGACACGCGTGTGACGACCCGTGTGGAGGATGCGCAAGGGCACACCGTGCGCACACGCTGCCACTTGACGAAGTTGCCTGAGGCGGGAGGGATAGGCCTCTACTACGATCGCAGTTCTTCCAGTCCACAAAGCTTCGACAACTTTGTGGCCGAACGATTGCAGCGACGCATTCCTGACGATGCAGTGGAGGTAGTGATTCCAGGACAAGTTGTTTTGGATGACGCTGTCTGGCAACTCGGTCCGATCGTTCGCATCACCGGAACGGAATCGACATCGAGTGATCGCAAGGGTGGACGCACTATGACGGTTGCCCGCGTGAGCGACATAGTCGCCATGGAACCGCTGCTGGAGAGGCTGTTCCCGCGGCAGGTTCCTGGCAGGCGGTTTTTGCGATTTCCTGCTGCCGGTTTTGCACACGGTCCGGCCTGCGGTGTCATTTACCGCAAAAACGATATGGTTACGAACGGGATGCCGCTGGGCGGGATCGATACCGGTTGCCTCGACCTGGAAACGAGTGGCATGCTGGGCTACATGACGATATTCAACACACACGTTCCTCGGCGTGGGCCGTTGAACGTGCCCTGTTTGGGATTGAGCGTTGGGGGCCAGACTTGGGTCCTCTGCGATCCGCAGCCGAAAGACGGTGGCGGTCAGTATCAACCGTCGGTGACCGGTCGCCCCTCGACTCTTTGGCGCAATGGCGGATACGAACAGGTTACGACCCAGCTGACGCCGATTCCCACGGATATGCAGCTCGACGGCGTACGCACGGCTGACGAGATCCACTATTGGGGGCACTATCCAGTGGCCGACCTGCAGTTCGATACCGACGCCCCAGTCCAGGTGGGATTGCGCGCGTGGGCGCCGTTTTTGCCGGGTGATGTGGCAACTTCGATGTTGCCTGGCGTGGTCTTCGAAGTGCATCTCCGCAATATGTCCCACGAGTCGCAGGCGGGCACGATTGCCTTCTCCTTTCCTGGTCCGTTGCCTCAAGAAGCGGGTGGCTCACAATTCGAACGCGCGACGCTCGACGGAGCGTTTCGCGGCGTGGAAGTGTCTGCGTCGCTGGCGTCTTATGCGGTTGGTGTGGCCGGCGAGGCAGAGGTTCGATTGGGAGGGGAACTTGGCCTGAGCGGCGAGGCCTGGGGGCACATCGCACAGCAACTCCCGGCGGCCGATGCCTCGCACGCCGGTGCTTCGGCGGCCGTCGATTTTGAATTGCAGCCCGAGCAGAACCGCATCGTTCGCTTTGTGCTTGCCTGGCACGCGCCGACCTGGAATGCCGGCGGTTACAACTGGGCTGGTGCCCCGCACCAATTCACTCACATGTATGCCCGTCATTACACTTCCGCGCGCCAGACGGCCGAAGTATTGGCCAGCAACCATGCAACGCTGCTCCGGCGAGTACTCGCCTGGCAAGAGGAGATCTATTCGGACGCGACGTATCCCGTCTGGCTGCGTGAATCGCTGGTCAACATCCTACATTTGATTACCGAGACAGGGCTGTGGGCGCAGGCCAAACCACCGCTGCCGGACTGGGTACGACCGGATGACGGTCTGTTCGGCATGAACGAATGCCCGCGTGGTTGCCCACAAATCGAGTGCATTCCCTGTTCTTTCTACGGCAATCAGCCAATTGTGTATTTCTTCCCCCAACTAGCGCTCTCGACGTTGCGCGGCTACAAATCGTACCAATTCCCGGATGGTGCGCCGCCCTGGATTTTTGGCGGCTGCACGTGCCGCACGCCACCGATCGACTTCGCCAATCCGGCACGCGGCTATCAGTACGCCAGCAACGGTATTTCGCTGGCCGCCATGATCGATCGATATCTGCTCTGTTACGGCGAGAGGGATCCGGAGTTTGTTCGCGAGTTCTATCCAACGGTGCGGCAGGCAGCGATCTGGACTGTCCAACTCCGCAAATCGCCGGACTATACGATTGGCGAGCGAGTGATTTCCATGCCGCGGACGGGAGATACCGACGAAAACGCGCAACCGCCCACGGAATGGTTTGAAGCTCCGGATCCCGGCTGGCTGGGAATGACGGCCCATATCGGCGGATTGCATTTAGCTCAGCTTCGCATCACAGGGCGGATGGCCAAACTGGCCGGAGATGAGGCTTTCGCTCAACAATGTGCCGAGTGGATTGATGCCGGTGCGCGAAGCATGGACGAGCGACTATGGACCGGCAGCTATTATCGCAATTTCGTGGAACCGGAGAGCAATCGCCAAAGCGACCTGATATTTGGCTATCAACTCGACGGCCAATGGATCACCGACCATCATGGTCTACCGAGCGCGCTGCCCGAGGACCGCGTCAAAACGGTACTCGATACAATCCGTAAAGGGAATGTCGCCGTCACGCGATGCGGGGCGGTCAATTATGTAAGTCCCGACGGCACACCAGCCACAGTGGGTGGCTACGGCACCTATTCGTACTTCCCGCCTGAAGCGTTGATGCTGGCGATGACCTACATGTACAATGGCCAGCAGGAATTCGGCTTGGAACTGGCCCGTCGCGTGTGGCATAACATCGTTTGTACTCAGGGTTATACTTGGGATATGCCGAACATCATGCGAGGCGATGTGGACACCGGGGAGCGCACGTTCGGCAATGATTATTATCAGGACATGATGCTCTGGTCGCTGCCGGCCGCAGTGACGGGCGAGGATTTTGGTGCTCCGACTCGGGCGGGGGGGGTGGTGTACCGAGTGATTCGACGAGCTCGAGGAGAGTCCGCGGTACGGTAGCTGAGCCCGCCGGTAGCTGAGCCCGCCAAGGGCTCAGCAGAAACGCGCCGGTAGCTGAGCCCGCCAAGGGCTCAGCCGAACGCAACGGTAGCTGAGCCCGCCAAGGGCTCAGCCGAACGCAACGGTAGCTGAGCCCGCCAAGGGCTCAGCAGAACGGCGATGTCGCCATTCCACGGATCTGAAGCCGCGTAGGCTTCAGCGGAATCGCGAATACGGTAGCTGAAGCCGCGTAGGCTTCAGCGGAATCGCCATATGTGTTCCCACTGCTGCTGAACCCTGGCGGGCCCAGCTACGGCTGAACCCTGGCGGGTCCAGCTACGGCTGAACCCTGGCGGGTCCAGCTACGGCTGAACCCTGGCGGGCCCAGCTACGGCTGAACCCTGGCGGGTCCAGCTACGGCTGAACCCTGGCGGGTCCAGCTACGGCTGAACCCTGGCGGGTCCAGCTACGGCTGAACCCTGGCGGGTCCAGCTACGGCTGAACCCTGGCGGGTCCAGCTACGGCTGAACCCTGGCGGGCCCAGCTACGGCTGAACCCTGGCGGGTCCAGCTACGGCTGAACCCTGGCGGGTCCAGCTACGGCTGAACCCTGGCGGGCCCAGCTACGGCTGAACCCTGGCGGGTCCAGCTACGGCTGAACCCTGGCGGGTCCAGCTACGGCTGAACCCTGGCGGGTCCAGCTACGGCTGAACCCTGGCGGGTCCAGCTACGGCTGAACCCTGGCGGGCCCAGCTACGGCTGAACCCTGGCGGGTCCAGCTACGGCTGAACCCTGGCGGGTCCAGCTACGTCCTGTCAAACGAAAGAAACACCGTCATGCTAACGCACATGCGATGGATACTCTTGTTAGTCTGTTGGCTTTCATCGCACTGGGCAGATGCCGCAGAAACGCCCGTGGCCACGTCGTTATACGTCCGCCAGGGCAATCTACAGCAATCGATGTTGGCAGCACGTCGCTGCTACACCCAATGGCTGAGCGACCAGCCTGTGTCGCGCGCGGTAGTCGAGTGTGGTCCGTGGTTGGCGACAGGGCCGCTGTCCGGCACTGACGCCGAGAATTTCGTGTGGCGGGGTGAGAGTGTCGATTTGGCTGCTGTGGGTGCTGATGGGCAGGCCCGCTGGACGCAACCGCAAGGCCTGGTCGACGGCCAATCAGCGAATTTCCTCGCAGGCCCGCCCGACACCGTCGCCTACCTGACGCGGACCATTCGGGCCGCTAGACCGGTGCGACTGACGATCGGCACGGGAGGCGGGGACCAGCTTGATCTCTGGCTCAACGGTCGCCAGATCACGTCGATCAACACGCACCTGGTGTCGGGACGTTATGGCTGCGGCGAATGTGTCGACGGTACGCGCATCGATCAAGTACTGGCGGACCTTGACTTGCGCGAGGGCGTGAACGAGTTGGTGGTGCGACTGACGCTCGGCAGTGAACCATCGTTCTACTTCTCCGCGGCGCCGGATCCCACTGCCTGGCTCTGGAAACAACTGCGCCATGACTTCCCGCCGCACCAGAACCCGCTTTTAGATTGGGTCCCCGCCAGTTGGTTCGAGAAGGACGGTCGGTTTGCGGCTCAAGATCTGGAATCAGAGCGGCAACTTATTGAGCAACTCGCTTCCGTGTGTGGTGATGAAGGTCCCTCGTTGCGAGCAGGATGGGATCAATTGAATCAAGCGGGCTCGGATCGAGACGATTCACGGCGGCTCGATTTGTGCGTCAAAGCGTCTGTACTGGCCACGCTCTGCGGCGATGTGACTCGGTTGCGTTCGGGAGTCACTGAATTGAGCCGATCGTACGGAAACACTTACCCGGGCGTCGAATTCGCCAAGCGGCTGGATGTGTACGAGCAGGAATTGAAGGCGCAGGCTGCCCAACGGCTCGATCCGGACAGCGACGCCACGCGTCGGTTAATGGGGGCGATACCGCAGATGCAGCATGAAATGTTGGTCGAGCGAAATCCGTTATTGCGTGACGCGGAGATACTATTTGTCAAGCGGTATACGTACAACAGCAAACACTACTACGACGACTTTCAGCACATCCATCGCTGGGGTGGCAACCTGTGTCGACTGTCGCTGGCCGATGGCCGCGTCCGCGAGTTGGCTCCTCAGTTGGCAGGCGGCGTATTTGATCGCTACGACCTGTCGTTCGACGCCAGCCGGATCGTCTTTGGCTATCGTCGTCCGCGGCCCGAAGGATTCCGCATCTATGAGGTGAATACGGACGGCGGCAACCTGCGACAGGTGATTTCCGTTCCGGACGACGAAGAAGAGCGGATTGCGGAGTACGGGCGCACCAGCACTGGCGACAGTTTCTACGGCTTGCAGGGATATCACTTCTGGACGGACGATGTGCACCCCTGCTATTTGCCCGATGGTGGCATCTGCTTCGCCTCCACACGTTGTGAACATGGAGTGCTATGCACAGCCAGCCATTACCTGGCTTGCACGAACCTGTTCCGGGTTGAGGCCGATGGCAGCGGGTTGCGTCCGCTTTCACACGGGGCTTTGAGTGAGTTCACGCCGACCTTGATGGAAGACGGGCGGATTCTCTATAACCGCTGGGAGTATGTCTACAAAGGGATCGCCGCCGTGCAGCCTCTCTGGACCATGCGGCCGGATGGGTCGGCCAATGAAGAGTTCTACGGCGACAACGTCACGAATCCCGGTGTGCTGTGGCAGGCCCGGCAGGTTCCCGGCCAGCCGAATTTGGCCGTCTGTATCGGCTGTGGACACGAGCCATTGGGCGTGGGACCTGTGTCGCTGCTGGATTTGAATAGGAATAAACGCACGCTCGAGCCGATTACGAGTCTGACACCCGATGTGAGAACTGAGAGTTTGCGAGGCCTCTATCAGCTTCGTAACGGCGTGCGGCGCGAAGACGTCTACGGACCATTCTACGCTGATCCCTTCCC